>NZ_JCAMPD010000001.1:0-767742 GCF_059511845.1 Flavobacterium sp. PLA-DH12 | reverse complement strand
AAGAATTATTACAATATTTATATTACTATAATCACGAAAGACCACATCAGGGAATTGATGGAAAAAAGCCAATTGAAATGATAAATCCGTTACCGAAATAAGTGACTTTTACAGAAATGACAAACTAGACGACGACACCTTGATTATTTACGAAATTTGTACTTTTAATCAATCAATTCAAACTCCAAAACTTCACTCTCTGTCCCATTAATAATAATCGATAATTGATGAATTCCAGTATGAAAAACTCGCGTTGTGATGACTTTAAAAGACTGGTTTCTCTCAATCTTAGTTAATTGATTCGGTTGAAAAATTTTCTCACTGATTTTGAATACTTTTTTAGCCAAATGTCCTTTTGCTTTTTTATAATGGACAGCATATTCTAAACGAACTGTTTTTGGGGCTTCGTTTTTATTATTCAAGTGAAAATGAAACTGAAGATAATCTCCAATTTTTACAGTTGGCGTTTTGATTTCGAAAGACGAAAGTTCAATATTTGTGCTTTCTAAACCATAATGGCTTAAAATTTCAGGATGTCCTTGTTTCAGTAAAGTTCGGCTTCCATGTTTAATAATTCCGTCTGTTTCTTTGCTGTGGCCTTTCCACATTGAAGCAATTTCTAATACAATCTGCGGATTATCTTTAGCAATATCATTTAAATTATTGGCTACGCTTCTTCGGACGTATTCTGAAGGATCGTTTTTTAAATTCTCTAAAATAGGAAGAATAGAAGAAGGGTCTTTCTTCAAAAACGGAATTGCCATTGCCCACGGTAATCTCGGTCGTGAACCTTCACTTGCCAATCTGCGAACGTGATGATTTTCGTGTAAGGACCATTTTATCATTTCGTCAATCATTCTTTCTTTATATTTTAAAATGAAAGGACGAACTGCAAATTCGCAACTTATAAATTGTGTGATAGAAACAAAGGCTTTTACAGATGTTTCAAAATCGTCTAAACCGTAATTTTCAATATAATCGGCAAAAAAAATGAAAGCCAAATTGCCATCAGTAAAACTATTTTTCTTTAAATTTTCGATGATTTTATCAATTAAAGCAACGGCTTCAGGAAAATTTTGTGGCATAAACTGATGCAAAACCACTGTTGTGTGCTTCATTCTTTCTTTCCATTCTTTTTGAGCAAAATTGCCTTCGTAAATTGCTTCAATGAATTTCTCTTTTTTGAATGATGGATGCGCTCCGGCGACAGCCTGACCAAATTTTTCGTAAAAAGAAACCGAGTAAATATCTTTAATTAATCCCATAAATTTTGCTTGATTGAACTCCAAAGATATTTAATTGATCTCTTATTAAGAGATTAAGTATTGTTAAGAATTGTAACTTTATTTTTGTGAATATCCTAATGTTTAAAAAAGAGATATTTGATATTTTATGTAATTTTTCATGATGTTAGAACTTTCAAATCCATAAAATATATCCTAATTTAGCAGTATTATTAAAAACAGAAAAATGATAAGCGAAGCTCAATTTCAAGCAGAATTACAACTTTTAATCAGTAATGCCATTAGAGAAGATGTAGGACCAGGCGATTATAGTTCGCTAGCATGTATTCCAGATACTGCCCATGGTAAGGCAAAACTATTAGTAAAAGATCAGGGAATCATTGCCGGAGTTGAACTTGCTAAAATGATATTTGAACATGTTGACCCAAAATTAAAAGTAAAAACATTTATTGAAGATGGGACACGTGTTGAATATGGCGAAATTGTTTTTGAAGTTTCAGGAAGCTCTCAATCTATTTTAAAAGCCGAAAGAGTGGTTTTAAATACCATGCAGAGAATGTCGGCGATTGCTACTAAAACAAACCATTTAATGCAGCTTCTTGAAGGAACAAACGCTAAAATACTAGACACTCGTAAAACGACTCCAAATTTTAGAGTTGCTGAGAAATGGGCTGTAAAAATTGGTGGTGGCGAAAATCATCGTTATGCTTTGTATGATATGATTATGCTGAAAGACAATCATATTGATTTTGCTGGGGGAATCACGCGCGCTATTTCTAAAACAAAGGAATATTTAAAGGAAAATAATCTAGATCTTAAAATTATTGTTGAAGCCCGCAATTTAGATGAAATCAGAGAAATTTTATTGAGCGACGGAGTTCATAGAATCCTGATAGACAACTTTAATTATGAAGATACCAAAACGGCAGTAAATTTGATTGGTTCAAAATGTCAAACTGAATCTTCTGGAAATATCAGCGAAAAAACAGTTCGTGAATATGCTTTATGTGGTGTAAATTATATTTCGTCAGGTGCTTTAACGCATTCTGTTTACAATATGGATTTGAGTTTGAAAGCTTTTTAATGGAGTTATGGTTTTTGTAAATCTAAAATCTCCCGATAGCTATCGGGACTAAAATCTAAAATCAAAAAATATGTCGCAAGAGATAGAAGATCGGATTGAGAAACTGCCTGTGGTGCGGTCATTAGCCCGACTTTTGAAGAAAATTAAACTGCCTTGGCTAGAGGGATTTTCATTGTATGATTTGTTGGAAATGTACACCATAGGAATTGTTGATGGTGCTTTTTCATATCATGCAAGTGCGGTTTCGTTTAGCTTTTTCATGGCTTTGTTTCCTTTTGCGCTATTTATTTTAAACTTGATTCCGTTTATTCCGATAGATAATTTTCAGGAAGATTTTTTGCAGTTCGTACAGCAGAGTGTTCCTCCAAATACGTTTGATGCAATCAGCAAAATTATCAGCGATATTTTAAATAATAGTCATTCGGGTTTGCTTTCGTCTGGATTTTTTCTTTCGATTTTTTTAATGGCAAATGGAATTAATGGCATTCTAAGCGGTTTTGAATCTTCTAAACATGTCTTTGATAAAAGAGGTTTTTTCAAGCAATATTTAGTTGCGTTGGCGATATCTATTGTGATGACTATTATTTTGTTTGTAACAGTCGCAACAATTGTAGTCTTTGAGGTTTTTATTCAAAAAACAATTATTCAGGATGTACTGAGTGATCGAATTCCGCTTATTATTTTAGGGCGTTATTTGTTTGTTGTTTTAATGATCTTGATAACATCTTCAATATTATTGCGTTATGGTACAAAACAGTATAATAAAGTTCCTTTTATAAGCATTGGTTCTGTTTTTACCACAATCTTAATTGTTATATCTTCGTTCTTTTTTGGGATTTGGGTTATAAAATTTTCAAAATACAACGAACTTTATGGTTCAATTGGAACATTATTAATTCTAATGTTTTATATTTGGATAAACTGTATGATTCTGCTTTTAGGGTTCGAATTGAATGCTTCTATCAGAAAATTAAAACAAAAAAAAGAAAAATAATATGAAAAACTTGATGCTAACTATCGGAGTGTTCTTCTTTGCCCTAACCATGCAAAGTCAAAGTGTAATTGGAAAATGGAAAACAATTGACGATGAAACGGGTGAAGCAAAATCTATAGTAGAAATTTACGAAAAATCTGGAAAAATTTATGGAAAGATTGTAGATATACTTCGCGAAGGCCACAAAAAAGATGTTTGTGTAAAATGTGATGGTGCTGAAAAAAACAAACCGATTTTAGGAATGGTTATTATAAACGGACTTAAAAAAGATGGTTCTGAATATAACGGAGGAACAATCTTAGATCCTACAAGCGGTAAAAAATACAAATGTTATGTTACTTTAGAATCTGCAGATAAATTGAAACTTCGTGGTTATGTTGGAATTTCTTTAATGGGAAGAACACAATACTGGACGAGAATAAAAAATTAATTAATATTTAAATGCGAAAATTAGCTTCGATAGTTTTATTCTTAGCAGTAGTTTCAAACAGCTTTGGACAATCTAAGAATTCGCCATTACAAATAAGTCATCTAACAGGTGACTTTTATGTTTATAAAACATTTCATGATTACAATGGAACGTTGATTTCTGCCAATGCTATGTATCTAGTTACAGATAAAGGTGTTGTGCTTTTTGATGCACCTTGGGATAAAACACAGTTTCAGCCTTTATTGGATAGTATAAAAATAAAACACAATAAAGAAGTTGTAATGCTTTTTGGCACACATTCTCATGAAGATCGTGCAGGCGGATTTGATTTTTACAGAAAAAAAGGAATCAAAACCTATTCAATTAAATTGACAGATGATATTCTGAAAGAAAAGAATGAGCCAAGAGCTGAATTTATAATTCCAAATGATACCACTTTTGCGCTTGGGCAGTATAAATTTGAAGTATATTATCCAGGCAAAGGGCATGCGCCAGACAATATTGTAGCATGGTTTGCTAAAGATAAAATTCTTTATGGCGGATGTTTTATAAAAAGTGAAGAAGCAAAAGATTTGGGATATTTAGGAGATGCAGATGTTAAAGAATGGGAGAAATCAATAAAAAAGGTTCAGTCGAAATTTAAAAACCCAAAATACGTTATTCCCGGACATGATGGCGGAACAACGAATAAATCTATAAATCATACTTTGGAGCTGGTGAAGGAATATAATCTTTCAAAAAATGCTTCTCTTAAAACCGGTCAGAAATAATTACTGACTTATAAAAATTTTTCATGTATTTCATCGAAGTTATTTTACCACTTTCCTTAGCAAAGACTTTTACTTATAGTATTTCTGAGGCCGAATATCATTTCATTAAAAAAGGAATGCGTGTTGCGGTGCCTTTTGGTAAAAATAAAATATATACGGGGCTTGTTTTGGATGTTCATGAAAATGCTCCGACATTATATGAAGCAAAAGAAATCCATCAGATTTTAGATGAAAAACCAATCGCAACCGAAATTCAGATTAAACACTGGCTTTGGATTGCAGATTATTATATGTGCGGCATTGGTGATGTGTATCGCGGAGCATTTCCTAGTGGATTATTGCTGGAAAGTGAAACGATTATTTCGCATAAACCCGATGTTGTGGTAAACGACAGCGAACTTTCTGACGATGAGTTTTTGATTTATGAAGCATTGCATCATCAGAGTTCATTAAAGGTTCAGGAAATTGCTTCGATTTTAAATAAAAAAAATATACTTCCGATTTTGCAAAAACTGATTGCGAAAGATATTATATTTTTAGAGGAAGAAATAAAAGAAACGTACAAGCCAAAGTTGGTTCGTTATGTTAAACTGCATTCAAAATATGAATCGGATAGTGGTTTGGAAGAATTGCTGGCAGCATTAAAAAATGCCAACAAGCAAAGGGAAATTGTTTTGGCTTATTTTCAGATTAGTGCTTCAGAAAAAAAGCCTATTACAGTAAAAAAACTTACAGAAGTTTCAAATGCAGGTTCGGCAGCTGTAAAGTCTTTAGTTGAAAAGGAAATATTTGAAGAGTATTATTTACAGCAGGATCGTATTATATTTAATGGTGAAAAATCAGAAAAAGAATTACAGCTGAGTGAAGCTCAAGAAAATGCTTTTTCTGGAATAAAGAATAGTTTTTCAGAAAAAGAAGTGTGTCTGCTTCACGGGGTAACTTCGAGCGGAAAAACGGAAATTTATATAAAGCTGATTGAAGAGTATTTGGAAACAGGAAAGCAGGTTTTGTATCTGTTGCCAGAAATAGCGCTTACGACACAGCTGGTTACTAGATTGCGCCTTCATTTTGGCGATAGAGTTGCAGTTTTTCATTCAAAATACAGTAATAATGAAAGAGTTGAGGTTTGGAGGCAAACGCTTGAAAATTCACCGAAAGCTCAAATTGTAATAGGAGCGAGGTCGGCTTTGTTCTTGCCTTTTAATGACCTAGGATTATTAATTGTTGACGAAGAACATGAGCAGACTTTTAAGCAGACTGATCCAGCGCCAAGATATCATGCAAGAGATGCCGCAATAGTTTTGGCTAATTTTCATAAAGCTAAAGTATTATTAGGTTCTGCAACACCTAGCATTGAAACCTATTTTAATACGCAAAATAATAAATACGGATTGGTAACTCTTTCTGAACGTTACAAAAATGTCCGTTTGCCTGAAGTGGTTTTAGTTGATATAAAAGACAAGCATTTCAGAAAAAGAATGACAGGACATTTTAGTGATCTTCTAATTGAAGAAATTACCGAGTCATTGTCATTGGGCGAGCAGGTTATTTTATTCCAAAATAGGAGAGGATATTCGCCTATAATTGAATGTTTAACCTGTGGTCACGTTCCGCATTGCCAACAGTGCGATGTGAGTTTAACTTATCATAAGCATAAAAATCAGCTTCGTTGCCATTATTGTGGCTATTCGATTGCAAAGCCTACTAATTGCCATAGCTGTTCAAGTATAGATTTAACTACAAAAGGTTTTGGTACGGAACAAATAGAGCAGGAATTAACTTCTCTTTTTCCTAAAGCGAAAACAGCCAGAATGGATCAAGATACTACGCGAGGCAAATTTGGTTTTGAAAAGATAATAGATGCGTTTAAAAATCGTGAAATTGATATTTTGGTCGGTACACAAATGCTAGCCAAAGGACTTGATTTTGATAATGTGGGCTTGGTTGGAATTATGAATGCTGACAATATGCTTCATCATCCCGATTTTAGGGCTTTTGAGCGAAGTTTTCAAATGATGACACAAGTCGCAGGAAGAGCAGGAAGATCGGAAAAACAAGGGAAAGTGGTTATTCAGACTTACAATCCGAATCATAATACAATTCAGCAAGTTACAAACCATAATTATATAGGTATGTATAAAGAGCAGTTGTATGACAGGTTAATCTATAAATATCCGCCCTATTTTAGAATCATAAAGCTTACTTTAAAGCACAAAGATTTTGATAAACTAAAAGAAGGAGCGATGTGGCTGTATCAGGTTTTGAATCAAAATCTAGGAATACCAGTTTTAGGTCCGGAAGAACCTGCAATAAGCAGAATACGAAATGAATATATTAGGACTATATTAATTAAGATTCCGCAAAATCTTCATTTAGGGAATACAAAAAAAACTATCCAGAAAATGCTGAATAGTTTTGAAGCTGTGGCTCAATATAGAGCTATAAAAGTTGTGATTAATGTAGATTTCTACTAAGACGAGCTAAATTAAGAAGAAGTTGAAAGTGCTTTTACAAGATCTTCTTTTTTATTGCGGCTTAAAGGTATTTTGGTGATGCCTATTTCGGCAAATTTACTATTGAAACGTTCAACTTTATCGATATTGATAATATATGATTTGTGGACACGGATAAACTTGTCTTTCGATAAATCATTTTCAAAAGATTTCATAGTTGAAAGAACCAGATTACTATCGTCTTCAGTTACTACTCTTACATAATCTCCAAAAGCTTCAATCCATTTTATTTTTGAAGTAAAGATTTTAAGTTTTTTTAGATTACTTTTGATGAATATATGTTCTCCTTCTTCTTCTTTGATATCTTTTTTAAGCAAATGCATATCAATTGCCCTTTTTACAGAGGCGTTAAAACGATCCACTGCAATAGGCTTTTGAAGATAGTCGGTAGCATCATAGTCGAAAGCTTTTAAAGCATATTCGGCTTTAGAAGTGATAAATATAATCTGCGGTTTTGATTTTAATCCGTCTAGAAAATCAAAGCCGTTAATAACTGGCATTTCTATATCAAGAAATATTAAATCGATATTATTTAATGAGATACAACTTTTTGCTTCAATTGCATTAGAAAAATCCCCGATTAAATGCAAGCCTGGGTGATTATTTACCAATTTGGCAATAATTGTCCTTTGTATAGAACTATCATCTACAACAACACAGTTTAGTTTCATAACATTTAAATTTAGAATAAATTCAGGATAGCAGTAGTAAATGTATTATTTTTTTGTAAAAAAAACTAAAGTTGAGGCATCTTTTTTGCATTATGACGAATAAAAGAAAAAAACTGTTGCATATATAAATTAAATGCTTACTTTTGCACCCAATTTTAACAAATAAATTTTTTATTTATGAATCATTATGAAACTGTTTTCATTTTAAATCCCGTTTTATCTGAGGTTCAGGTGAAGGAAACAGTAACGAAATTTGAAGAATTTCTTACTAGTAGAGGAGCTGAAATGGTATCGAAAGAGGATTGGGGTCTTAAAAAAATGGCTTACGAAATCCAAAACAAAAAAAGTGGTTTTTATCACTTATTCGAATTCAAAGTAGCTGGAGAAGTTCTTTTAGCTTTTGAAACTGAATTCAGACGTGATGAAAGAGTTATGCGTTTCTTAACTGTAAGTTTAGATAAACATGCTATTTCATGGGCTGAGAGAAGAAGAGCAAAATTAAAATCTACTAAAGCGTAATTATTATGTCTACAATCGAGCAATCTGCAAAAGGAAAAAAAGACGGAGATATCAGATATTTAACGCCTTTAAACATTGAAACTAACAAAACTAAAAAGTATTGCCGTTTCAAAAAATCAGGAATCAAATACATCGATTATAAAGATGCTGATTTCTTATTGAAATTCGTTAACGAGCAAGGAAAAATTCTTCCTCGTCGTTTAACTGGAACTTCATTAAAATACCAAAGAAAAGTTTCTGTAGCTGTAAAAAGAGCTCGTCACTTAGCTTTAATGCCATACGTGGCCGATTTATTAAAATAGTATAAAAATCTAGTCGCTGGTTTCTGTTCAAGCAGAACCTAACTTCTAAAAATAAGGACAACAACATGGAAATTATTTTAAAACAAGACGTACAAAACTTAGGATTTAAAGATGATGTAGTATCTGTAAAGCCTGGTTACGGTCGTAACTTTTTAATTCCTCAAGGTTTTGCTACTTTAGCAACTCCTTCTGCTAAAAAAGTTTTAGCTGAAAACCTAAAACAAAGAGCACACAAAGAAGCTAAAGTTGTTGCTGATGCTAAATCATTGGCTGAAGCAATTAAAGCTCTTGAAATTAAAATTTCTGCAAAAGCTGGTGGAGAAAAACTTTTTGGTTCTATCACAAACATCGACATTGCTGAAGCTTTAGAAAAATCTGGAAACGCTATCGACAGAAAATTCATCACTAGTGGTATTGTAAAACGTACTGGAAAATACAGTGCAAGTATCCGTTTACACAGAGATGTAATTGTTGAGTTACCATACGAAATTGTTGCTGAAAAGTAATAGTTTTTAAATCTATACTAAAATCCCGATGCAAATCGGGATTTTTTTGTTTAATATAGAAAGAATAGTTAATAATTAGACTTATAGCTATAAAGCTATAGTATAAAGCCTAAAATGAAATGAAATACGCAAGATTAACAAAAGAACAATTTGATGAATTACATGCTGAATTTGCAAGTTTTTTGGCTACACAAGCTATAGATAGAAAAGAGTGGGAGGAGCTTAAAGTTAATAAACCAGAAGTAGCAGAACAGGAGCTTGACGTCTTTTCAGATTTAATTTGGGAAGGTGTATTGACTAGAGCAGAATATTTAGAGCATTTTTCTAGAAACCATATATTTTTATTTCATTGTTTTGATACTTACATCCAATCGATTGTTTTGAAATCTCTTTCTTCAGATGTTGATTTTTTGACAAAAGAAGGACTGCAATGGTTAAGCGATAATATGTTTACCGACAATATTGAAATGAAAGTAGGGAAAAAAGTATTTACAGAAGAACGTAATTCTTCGATTTTTGAGTTGATTAAACAAGGGGCTTTTTTAAGTGATGGTCAATTATTTAGTCAAATTAATACAATTATAGAATCGTAATTTAGTTTTAATAACTTTTTAAGATGGCAAGCAATTAATAATAATTGTTTGCCATTTTTTGTTTTTTAACTTTTGTTTAATTTTTTTATAAATTTTAACCCCGTATTTCTACGCGTTTTTTTTGAATCTTTCAAAGAATTCGAAAATTTATGCTTGTTTGAAAAACAACAGATGTATTTGGTCTGCATTACGGATAATTTTGTCGATAAAATTGTGCTTATTGTAAGATTATACTTTATTTAAATCGATTTAACATATTTTGTTTAATATTTTGTTTAATTAATAAAAGGAGACAAAATTATGTTAAATGTAGCGTTTTTTCTACTGTTTTAGGAGGCCTGTAATTTTAAGACAGGAGATTTAAGATTAAATTATAAGAATTTTAGGCTTGTTTTATGTTTTTGTTTTTTCTAATTTTAGGTAACAAAAGTTAAACAAAGTTTTGCTTTTGTTTTTTCTAAACATGAGGGGTAAATTATTTTTCCCGAAAAGTTGAGATTGAAATTCAAAAAAATTAAATAATAACTTAATAAGTCTGTGTATGGAATTGACAATTACTTTCTTTATCAAATTTACTTTAGTTGTTTACTTTGTTTTAGCTTTATATGTTATCCTATTAAGCTTACTTCATCTCAACGAAATTTTTAATCGTTATACGATATTTAATTTTTTTTCAAAAGGTTTACATTTTAGTTTGCTCTCTTATAGCTGCCCCATTTTGCGGGCTGATTATAAGGAGCAATAATTTTATTGGATATAAAGAGATTCCTGTTAGCTTTTATAGCTAGATAATTTAGAATGCCTAATCAACTTTCTAATGAACGAATCGACATATATATAGAATCCCCATTCTACTTTAAACTAAAATTTTCATTATGAAAATTAGGCCTGCAACAAATCACTCCTCTTGGAAAATTGACTACAATCAGTTTTCCTCAAAAAAAACGGAATTTATTTTATCTCTTGGAGATAGAATAAGTTCACCGGTATATTTCGATGTACCGAATTCAACATAATTTTTTTTACTAAAACAGAATTTAGTGGCTTTTTTATAAGTCACTAGTCTTTGTTTTAACTGTTTGATTTTTAATTGATTGTTTAATTGCGTAAGTGCGTGCACTTACTGCAAGAGGTGTTTTATTGTCCATTTTCTAATCTTCCAAATTATGAAAAAAAAATTTACTTTTTATGATCTCATCATCCAGAAGAGATTATTTGCCGTATGGCTTTTATTGTTTTTATTGCTTTTGAGTAATAAAAACTTTGCGCAAACATTTTGCCGACCAACAGCAAACACTACCAGTATTGGTGGAGTTTGTTTGGGTACTACTGGAGTGACTAATGCTGCTTTGGCTTACGATTCCAGTTTAAGTACATATGCAACAATAACAAATTCATTGGGAGTTGCTTGTTTTGCCCAGGAAACGGTAACCTTTAATCAAACTGCGAAAGCAGGAGATGAAATTGTGCTATATTATGGTAACGGAAGTGCTGTAATAAGTGCGGGGGTATTGGCAAATTCGACTTTGCAACCTTTGTTATCTGGTACTCCTGCAGGAGATGCAGTTCCGTTAAGCGGACTAGTTAATCTTCAACTGTTAGATAATGGAGATAATATTAATGTTGTAAAGTATACGTTAACATCAGATGCTAATCAGATAAAAATTCAAACAGGGGGACTTGTTAGTTTGCTGATTAATTTAAGAATTTATGATGTGCGTTTGCAGTTTGCAAAACCGACAATTGCAAATGGAGAGACACAATCAGTGTGTTTTGGACAATCTGTAGCACTTTCTGCCACAGCTGCCACTGGTACAACAGTGGCTTGGTATGATTCGCCAACAGCAACTACACCACTTTCGAGTGTAGGAACATATACTACACCAGCTTTAACAGCTACAACTACATATTACGTAAGTACTTCAAGAAATGCTGGTTGCGAAAGTGATCAGCGATTACCTGTAACGATTAATGTTATTCAGCCGATTGTGCCTGTCATTAGTACTACTGGTACAACTATTTGCTCTGCTGGAGCAACGCAGGCAACGACATTATCTGTTATAAATCCGGTATTAGGTACAACTTATAATTGGTATGATGCTGCGACGGCAGGAACTCTTTTAACTACAGGAAGTACTTATACACCAACAGTGCCAACAGGCACTAGTACTTTTTATGTAGAAGCCTCTATAGGAACATGTAAATCAACACGTACTCCAGTTACAGTTACATCGACTTCAGTTCCTGCTTTGGCGACAATTTTAACACAAAGTGTATCGATACTTTCTGGTCAGAATGCAACTTTAAGCGCTTCGACTACAGAACCTGGTATCGGTTTAGATTGGTATGATGTTCCGACAGGAGGAACAAAATTATTAGCTAATTCTAATACTTTTACAACTCCAATTTTAACAGCAACTAAGACTTATTATGTTGAATCAGTTAATCTTACTGGAGGTTGTGTTAGCGCAACAAGAGTGCCTGTAACTGTAACGGTTCAGCCAACAGCTTCGGGAGGATGTCTTGAAGCTAGCAGTCAGGTAACTACTCAAATAGGAGTCTGTTTATTGTGTAATGCTACAAATCCGAATTTTTCCGTAGACGGAAATCCTGCAACTGCAGCAAGACTGACTATTCCTGCTAATGTAGTAGGATCTATGCAGCAAACATTACAATTCACAAATCCAGGAAAAGCTGGAGATAATGTTGATGTTGATTTAGAATTACCGGGAGGTCTCGCAGATGTTCAGCTTTTAAGTGCTATTAGTTTAGCAACCTATAATGGTGCAACTTATAATAATGATAGAGTTACGATTAATAATCCTCTTATTACTTTACAGTTATTAAGTGGTACTAAATATAGAGCAAGTGTTAAGGCAGGTGCTAACTTCGACCGTGTGGAAGTTCGTTTAGGAGGAGTTTTAGGTCTTTTAACTAATTTAGATATTTATCAGGCTACTTATAGATATCAAGCTCCAACTGTTTCTGGAAATACTACAATTTGCAGTGGACAAACGGCAACTTTAAATGCTAGTCTAGCTTTGGGTGAAACTATTAAATGGTATGATGCTTTAACAGGTGGAAATTTATTAGCAAGCACAGCTTCATTTACTACTCCAGCTTTAACAGCGAATACAACTTATTATGTTGAGCTAACTCGTAATGGTTGTGTTAATAGTGAAAGAAACCCTGTTGTAGTTACTGTAAATAATCCAGTGGCACCAACATCGATTTCTACTGTTCCTACAAATTTATGTAGCGGAGAAACTACAACGATAACAATTCAATCTCCAGTTGCTGGTACAACATATAATTGGTATGATGCAGCTACAGGAGGAACTTTGGTATTTACAGGAACCTCTTTTGTAACTCCAAGTTTGACCGTTCCAACGACTTATCATATCGAAGCGGTAATTGGATCTTGTTTAAGTGCTCGTACACCGGTTAATGTAAATGTTAACCCAAGACCAGCACCTCCAGTTCCTGTATCTGCGAATGTTATTATTCAGTCAGGTCAGAATGTACAGTTGGCTGTTGTGAGTAATCCAGGGGTTTCTTATTTATGGTATGATGCTCCAACAGGAGGAAATCTTTTGCAAGGTTCTGGCAGCAACATCTATACGCCAAATCCAGTTTTAACTGCAAATAAAACATTTTATGTTGAAGCTGTGAGTACTGCATCGGATTGTAAAAGTACTTCAAGAGCTGCAATTAATGTAATGGTAACCAATACGGTTAGTACTTGTTTGCAGCCAAGTTCAGAAGCAATAACTGTTGACCCTGGCATATTGTGTGTTTCATGTAATGGCGCTAACGGACCTAATGCTGTTGATGGAAACCCAAATACATTTTCTTCTTTGACTATAACTTTAGGAGTACTTAATTCATACATACAACAAGAATTAAATTTCCTAACACCTGGTCAAGCGGGAGATATTGTTGATGTAGAATTAGAATTACCAGGCGGTCTTGCTGATGCTGCATTGTTAGGATCTGTAAGTATAGGAACTTCTTTAGGAGGAGTCGAAAATCCTGGAAGGCTTGCGGTAAATAATAGTTTATTGAATTTACAAGTATTGTCAGGAAATAAATTTAAAGTGAGTTACCCAACAACTGCCGCATTCGATAGGGTAGATATTAGATTTGGGGCATTGCTTGGTTTAACAACTACTTTAAATATTTATGGAGCTTCTTATAGATTTCCAAATGCTACAATAACAGGAGCAGCAACGCCAATTTGTGCTGGACAAACGGCAACATTAGCAGCTACGTCTACAGGAACCGAAACATTTACATGGTACGATGCTCCTACAGGTGGAAATATTGTGTCAGTTAGCCCAACTCTTCCATTAACTGCTACTACAATTTATTATTTAGAAGCAACTCGCGGAGGAACTTGTATTAATAGCGTTCGCCAGCCTGTTACTGTTAACGTATTGTCTATTCCAACAGATGCAGATATTTCAATTGCGAGTCCTTTGACTGCTTCTTGTGCGGGAGGAATTGTACTAGCTCCAACATCTGCTTTAGCAGGAGCGACATTTAGATATTACACAGACCAAAATAAAGGACAAGAAATCACTACAGGTACAGTGGCAGGAATAACTTATGTAAAAGATCCTACAACTGGTGCGTTAACAATTAGCGGGCTTACTTCTGCTAATCCTACTAATACTTATTATGTATCTGTTTCTAATGGAGGACTTTGTGAAAACGTAAATGGGACATTAAAAGAAGTAGTTGTAAATTATCCAACTGGTTCAAATTTAACTGTTACAAGCCCATTTGCGGGATGTACTAAAGTGAATCTAAAAGATGCTATTACAAATTTTGATGCAAATGTAACTTACACTTTCTTTGATTCAGCCAATAATCCAATTACAGATCAAGCTGCAGCAAATATAACAGTAAGTGGAAATTATTTTATTCAGGCTCAGCAAACAGGTGTTGCTTGTCCATCAGTAAAAGTACCGGTTACCGTAAATGTAACTCCATTACCAACTTTAACAGGGGTAACAAATTCAATAGCAGTTACAAAAGGTTCATCAGTTACTTTGACAGCAACATCAAACGGAACTATAACCTGGTACGATCCACAAGGAAATGCTTTAGGATCTAATAGTACAGGTTCTCTTAATACAGTAGGAGTTTTCACTTATACTGTAGTTGCTAGCAACGGATCTTGTACTACAAGCCAAACAGTAACTATTAGCGTTATTGATCCTGCGACTTGTGATACTCTTTTAGAAAGAGTTTATGCAAATTCTCAATTGTCAGGTTCAGTTATTACAGGTAATGTGACAAATGGAGCTTTGGCTGTAGATGCTGACCCAAGTACTTTTTCAACTATTACGACTGGCTTAGGAGTTTTAGGTGTTGGAACTACATGGCAGAATTTACAATGGCCAACCACTATACCAAAAGGAACTCCGGTAACAGTAAAATTAGGTCTAGAAAATAGTCTGATTGCTGTTGGTCAAAGTGTTACTGTGATAGGTACTAAACGTGACGGATCTAATAATCCAATTGACATTGGAACTTTACAATCGGTATCAAGTTCATTATTGAATTTATTGCCAGGTCAAAATTCATTCGAATACACATTTGTGCCTTCTAATGCTTCGGGCGTTCAGGATTATGATGGTATTCGTGTACAATTAGGAGCAGTTTTGGGTGTGGCACAAAATATTAATGTTTATGATGCTTATTACAAAAAACAAGTTTCACAAATAGCTTGTGGTCAAGGAGATATTGAAGATATTTTCTCTGGCGTAAAAGATGTAGGCGTTGGTGCTTTAACTGCTACTGTAGGTGTTTCTAATCCATGGAATGTGGCAGATCGCGATGTCGCTACTTATGCTACAATGTTTAACGGTGTAGGTGTACTTGCAGATGCAGAACTAACAGCTGTTTTTAGAACACCATCTATGGTTGGGGATAGTTTAAGAATTACAATTTCTAAACCAGGAACTCTTTTAAATATTGGTTTACTTTCAGGATTTAAAATTCAACTTTATTCTGGAAATATTGCCGTTGGTGCACCAATACAAAGTAATAGTCCTTTGTTGACTTTAAAATTGCTTGCCGGAGATACTATGGCAATGACAATTGTGGCGCCTCAAACACAGCCGTATGATAGAGTTGTGATTACTTTAGGAGGAGCAGCAAATGTTTTAGATCAGCTAAGAGTTCATACTATTGATCGTGTAACCAATACGAAAGTCATTGGAAGCGACTTAGATAATAAATTAACCGTATGTCCCGGCGATAATATTACCCTCCAAGTACCGCCTAAATCGTGTGCTGATTACGCTTGGTATGACTCGCCAACAGGAGGGAATCTTGTAGCTAGTGGTCAAACTTATACAATTCCGGTTACATTGCCTGCTGGGACTTATAAATATTATGTTCAGCCAATTCGTTACGGTTGTGCGGCTTTAGAAAGAGGAGAGGTAACAGTAGTTGTTAGAGCTACTACTCCTGTATCTGCAGTAGCAAACGTAACTATCAATGGAGGAAATAGTACTATTATTTGCTCTGAAACAGGAACAGTAACATTAGATGCGATTTTAAGCAATACACCAGTTCTTACGAATCCAGTATATCATTGGTATAGTTTTGATGGAACAACAAGCCAGTTAATTGCAGGTGAAACAACATCTAAATTAGTAATAAACGGATTAGCTCCTGGAACTTATACTTATTATTTAGGAGTTAGTTCAGATGAATATTGTGAAACTATACCGGCAAATAGAAAACAAATAACATTTACAATCTTGCCAACTTCTCTTGAATCGGATATAGTGGTAAATAACGCTTCTATTTGTCATAGTACAGATGCAGTATTAACGCCAACAAGTACGTTGCCAACTCCTGTTTTCTTTTGGTATTTAGATGCCAATAAAACACAGCCAATTTTAAATGGAACTGTAAGTGGCGTAACGTATGCTGTTGATAGCACTACGGGAGTTTTAACCATATCAGGTTTAACACCTGCTATGAGTCCTCTTACTTATTATGTGGCTGTTACAAGTGACAATACATGTCAAAATAAAAACGGAGAGCTAAAAGCGGCTACTGTAATAGTTAATGATCCTCCAACACCAACATCCACAGATAATCCGCAGAATTTCTGTTTAATCAATGCACCAACGGTTGCTAATCTTCAAGCAAATGAAGCTAATGTAGTTTGGTATCTTTCTGATATGGGAGGAACTGCATTAGATCCAACAACAGCATTGGTCGATGGAACAATTTATTATGGAGCTATAAAGGATTTATTAGGTTGTGAGAGTTCAGTTAGATCAAAAATAACAGTACATGTAAATGATCCAGGAACACCGACTTTAGTAACAGCAGGAGTGCAAAATTTCTGTAAAGAAGATCTTCCGACATTTGCAAGCATTCAATTCAATCAGGCAAATATAGTTTGGTACACGGCTTTAACAGGCGGAACATTGATTCCATCGACAACAGCTTTAACCACAGGCCAGTATTTTGCGGCAATTTCAGATCCGTTAACTAGATGTGAAAGCGCTACGAGATTACCAGTTGATGTGAATGTAACTGATCCTGGAACACCGACTTTGGTGACAGCAGGAGTGCAAACTTTCTGTAAAGAAGATCTTCCGACATTTGCAAGCATTCAGACAAATGAAGCAAATATAGTTTGGTATACAGCTATAACAGGCGGAACATTGATTCCATCTACAACAGCTCTGACAACAGGCCAATATTTTGCAGCAATCTCAGATCCAGCGACAGGCTGCGAAAGTGCTGCGAGATTAACAGTTGATGTAATTGTAAACGATCCAGGAACACCGACTTTAGTAACAGCGGGAGTGCAAAATTTCTGTCAAGTAGATCAGCCTACATTTGCGAGCATCCAGAGTAATCAAGCTAACATTGTTTGGTATACAGCTATAACAGGCGGAACATTGATTCCACCAACAACAGCTCTGACAACAGGGCAGTATTTTGCAGCGATCTCAGATCCAGCGACAGGCTGCGAAAGCGCTTCAAGATTGACAGTTGATGTAATTGTAAACGATCCGGGAACACCGACTCTAGTAACAGCAGGAGTGCAAAATTTCTGTAAAGAAGATCTTCCGACATTTGCAAGCATTCAATTCAATCAGGCAAATATAGTTTGGTACACGGCTTTAACAGGCGGAACATTGATTCCATCGACAACAGCTCTGACAACAGGGCAGTATTTTGCAGCAATCTCAGATCTATTAACAGGCTGTGAAAGCGCTACAAGATTACCAGTTGATGTGAATGTAAATGATCCAGGAACACCGACTTTGGCGACAGCAGGAGTGCAAAATTTCTGTAAAGAAGATCTTCCAACATTTGCAAGCATTCAGACAAATGAAGCAAATATAGTTTGGTATACAGCTATAACAGGCGGAACATTGATTCCATCTACAACAGCTCTGACAACAGGCCAATATTTTGCAGCAATCTCCGACCCAGCGACAGGCTGCGAAAGTACCGCGAGATTAACAGTTGATGTAATTGTAAATGATCCAGGAACTCCAACATTGGTGACTGCGGGAACACAAAACTTCTGTTTGGCAAATGCTCCTACGTTTGCAAGCATCCAGACTAATGAAGCTAACATTGTTTGGTATACAGCATTAACAGGCGGAACATTGATTCCATCTACTACAGCTCTGACGACAGGACAGTATTTTGCAGCGATCTCAGATCCAGCGACAGGCTGTGAAAGTGCTTCAAGATTGACAGTTGATGTAATTGTAAGCGATCCGGGAACACCGACTTTAGTGACAGCAGGAACACAAAACTTCTGTTTGGTTAATGTACCAACGTTTGCTAGTGTTCAGTTCAATCAGGCAAATATTGTTTGGTATACAGCTTTAACAGGCGGAACAGTAATTCCGTCAACAACAGCTTTAACCACGGGCCAGTATTTTGCGGCAATTTCAGATCCGTTAACTAGATGTGAAAGCGCTACGAGATTACCAGTTGATGTGAATGTAACTGATCCAGGAACACCGACTTTGGCGACAGCAGGAGTGCAAAATTTCTGTAAAGAAGATCTTCCAACATTTGCAAGCATTCAGACAAATGAAGCAAATATAGTTTGGTATACAGCTATAACAGGCGGAACATTGATTCCATCTACAACAGCTCTGACAACAGGCCAATATTTTGCAGCAATCTCCGACCCAGCGACAGGCTGCGAAAGTACCGCGAGATTAACAGTTGATGTAATTGTAAATGATCCAGGAACTCCAACATTGGTGACTGCGGGAACACAAAACTTCTGTTTGGCAAATGCTCCTACGTTTGCAAGCATCCAGACTAATGAAGCTAACATTGTTTGGTATACAGCATTAACAGGCGGAACATTGATTCCATCTACTACAGCTCTGACGACAGGACAGTATTTTGCAGCGATCTCAGATCCAGCGACAGGCTGTGAAAGTGCTTCAAGATTGACAGTTGATGTAATTGTAAGCGATCCGGGAACACCGACTTTAGTGACAGCAGGAACACAAAACTTCTGTTTGGTTAATGTACCAACGTTTGCTAGTGTTCAGTTCAATCAGGCAAATATTGTTTGGTACACGGCTTTAACAGGTGGAACAGTAATTCCGTCAACAACAGCTTTAACCACAGGCCAGTATTTTGCGGCAATTTCAGATCCGTTAACTAGATGTGAAAGCGCTACGAGATTACCAGTTGATGTGAATGTAACTGATCCTGCAACGCCAACAACAAATAGTACAGCACAAAATTTCTGTTCGGGAACAAATCCGACTGTTGCCAATCTTCAAGTGAATGAAAGCAATGTAGTTTGGTATACAGCACAAATAGGAGGAACTGCTTTAGCCGCAACAGATGCTTTAACAACGACAACTTACTTTGGAGCAATTAAAGATCTAGCAACAGGATGTGAAAGCAGTGTCAGATTGCAAGTGGCTGTAACGGTTGGTAATCCAGCAAATCCAACAACAAACAATACAGCACAGACTTTCTGTTCTGTAAATGCGCCAACGATTTCAAACATTCAAGTAAATGAAAGCAATGTAACTTGGTTTACAACTGCCACAGGAGGAACAGCAATTCCTGCGGGAACAGCTCTTGCTTCTGGAATATATTTTGGAAGTATTGTAGACGGAATAGGCTGCGAAAGTTCAACTCGTCTTCAGGTAACTGTTACCGTAGTTAATCCAAGCGCGACACCGACTACAGCTAACACAACACAAAACTTCTGTACTTTAAATTCGCCAACAGTGGAAAACATTCAAGTAAATGAAGCAAATGTTATTTGGTATAGCACAGCAACAGGAGGAACAGCGATTCCGCCAACAACAGCACTTGTAGCAGGTACATATTATGGTGCAGTTTCAAGCACGATTGGTTGCGAAAATCCAGCTAGATTGGCTGTTGTAGTAAATGTAAATTCACCAAGCGTGATAACAACACCAAGAACAACACAAACTTTCTGTTTATCTGCTGTGCCAACATTGGCTAATATTTTGGTAAACGAAACAAATGTAGTTTGGTATGCATCAGCAACTGGTGGAACACCATTGGCTAATACAACTCCACTTACAGCAACTACTTATTATGCTGGAGCGTTAACCAATACATTTAATGGTTGTGATAACGGACCAAGACTAGGAATTACAATTGCATTCGAAAATGATGCTGCAGTTCAAATTGCTTCAACAGATGATACTCCATGTGTATTCAAAGGAGTAACATATTCAATTGCAAATGGAAAATCTAATTATGTATGGACTATTAACGGAGGTACAATTGTTTCTGGCGGAGGTACAAATGACGGATCTGTAACCGTTTCTTGGTCAGATATTGGACCAGGAACTGTAACGGTGGCTTATGTTAATAATTGTGATGAGAGAACTATAAAAACTCTAAATGTTACTGTAGCAAGCTGTTCAGATCTAACGATTACTCATACAGTTGATAATCCAACTCCAAATTTTGGTGATCAAGTAACATTTACTATAACTGTAAATAATGTTGGTGAAGGAGATTTTATCAACACTCTTGTTAGTGATTTACTTCCTAGCGGTTTACAATTAGTGAGTTCATCTGCAACATCAGGAACATACGATCCGGCAACACAGCTTTGGACAATACCAACGCTTAATGCAGGTCAGAGTGTAGTATTGACAATAGTGGCAGAAGTTTTACCAAATGGCACTTATACAAGTGTCGCAACTGTAGAAACTTCAACTCCACTAGATGTTGATGCATCAAACAATTCAGCTTCAGTTACATTAGAACCAATTTGTTTAACTGTTTACAATGAGTTTACTCCAAATAATGATGGTAAAAACGATTTGTTCAGAATAGACTGTATTGAGTCTTATCCAAACAACGAGTTGAAAGTGTTCAACAGATATGGAGCATTAGTGTATAGTAAAGCACATTATGAAAATGATTGGAACGGAACAGCAAATGTATCCGGTGTAATTAATAGAGGAGATATGCTGCCAACAGGTACTTATTTTTATGTGATAACCATTGGAGATGGAACGGTTAAAAAAGGCTGGTTGTCTATCATGAGATAACCCACTTCTATTAATCATCTAATTAATTAAACTAAATAAGTATCGTTATGAAACTATATATAAAATCATTAGAAACATATTTCATTTTAATATGTTCTTTTATTACGGTTTGCGCTTCGGCACAGCAAGATCCCGAATATACACAGTATATGTATAACACTATGGCGGTAAATCCAGCGTATGCTGGATCTACCGGAACCATAGAAGCAGCACTTTTATATCGTTCTCAATGGGTAGGAATGCCTGGTGCACCAGAAACACAATCATTCTCCATTCATTCGCCACTTAGAAATGAAAAACTTGGATTGGGTTTAAGCATTGTAAATGATAAAATTGGACCTTCCAACGAACTATATCTTGATGGAAACTTTTCTTATTCATTGCCTCTTGGTTATGAAAAAAGATTGGCTTTTGGTATTAAAGCAGGAACAAGAATGTTAAACATCGATTGGTCTAAAGGAAGATATTATGATAATGATGATGTTTTATTAAATCAGAACATTAACAATCAGATGAAATTAGCTGTAGGAGCAGGGATTTACTATTATACAGATAAATGGTATGTAGGATTTTCGATTCCAAGTTTTATTCAGAATGATTACTATGACGATGTTCGTGAATCTATTGATTATGATCGTATGCATTACTATTTAATGGGAGGTTATGTTTTTGATTTGAATCCAAATTTGAAATTTAAACCAGCATTTTTAGTAAAAGCAGTAAGTGGTGCTCCGCTTACCGCAGATATATCGGCAAATTTCATGATTCAGGAAAAGTTTGTTATAGGGGGAGCATATCGAACAGATGATTCGATAAGCATACTGGCAGGTTTTCAAATTTCACCAAGTTTCTTTCTTGGATATGCTTTTGATTACACTGTAAGCCAATTGAACAAATACAATGATGGTTCACACGAATTCATCTTGCGTTATCAATTTGTGCAAAAACAAAGTAAAATTAAATCTCCTCGATTCTTCTAAAAATAAAACTTATGAGAAAACTATATATCCTATGTTTAATTTTGAGCGTTACGTTTAGTTTCGCTCAAAAAACTAATTTGAAGAAAGCTGATGCTCTATTTAGAAGCTTTTCTTATTTGGATGCTTCCAAAGCTTATGAAGAGTGTTTGCAAAACATAAAAGATCCATCAGCGCAGACTTTGAAGAATGCGGCAGATTCCTACTATTTTATTTCCGATTCTAGAAATGCACTTAAATGGTACAGAAAATTATATGAAGTGCAAGGAAATAATCTGACTGATATTTACTATTTGCGTTACATTCAATCCATGAAAGCAGTTATGGATTATGATGAAGCAGATAAAATGACAAAAGAATATTTAGATAAAAAAGGTGATAAAGCAGAGATTAACCGATATGTTGCCCAAAAGAAATATATGGACAGCGTAGCAAAGGCAAAACCTTTATATACCATTAAAAATTTAGATATTAATACGAGTAAATCAGACTTTGGAGCTACATTTTTTAAAGACAATGTAGTATTTACATCGGCTCGCGATACCACAAAGTTTAGCGAAAAATTGTATACTTGGAACAACCAGCCCTTTCTTAACCTGTATATCGCAGAAAGAAATCCAGCAGATGGAAGTTTATTTAACGAAACAGTTTTTCTGCCGAATATAATGACAAAATATCATGAAGCTACGGCAAGTTTTGATAATCAGGGAAAAACAATTTATTATTCAACCAATATTGTAAAGAAAAACAAATTGGTTGTTGATGAAGCGAGAGTCAATAATTTCCAGATTGTTAAAGGCTCGATCGTTAATAATAAATTAGAAAATCCAGAGAAAGTATTTTTTGATAGTGATGATTATTCCGTAGGGCATCCAGCATTAAGTGAAGACGGACGACTGCTTTTCTTTGCTTCAGATATGCCTGGAGGGCAAGGTGAAACTGATCTTTATATGGTAAAAATTGCGGCAGATGGGACTATGAGTTCGCCTCAGAATTTAGGGCCAAATATCAATACAATTGGTAATGAAGTTTTTCCATTCTTCCAAAACGGAGTCTTGTACTTTTCTTCTGATGGACATTATGGCTGGGGAGATCTGGATGTATACGAAAGTAAGCTTCAGGCAGACGGAACTTTTTCAGTGCCAAAAAACCTTGGAGCGCCTATCAATAGCAATAAAGACGATTTTTCTTTTATAATTGACAAAACAGATGCTTATGGCTATTTTTCTTCAAATCGAGCAGGAGGAAAAGGTGATGATGATATCTATTCTTTTGTAAAAGGAAAACCAATTTGTAACCAAAGTATATCTGGAATGGCTATCGATCATAAAACCAAAAAGCCTTTGACCGATGTTACCATAATGGCGTACAACTCTTTTAGCGAAGTTTTAGGTGAAACCAAAACAAATTTCGACGGTAAGTATGCGATTGAAGTTCCTTGTAACAAAGTAATCAAAATGATTGCAGCAAAACCAAATTACAGTAGTGATGACAAAACTGTAGAAACAACAGATCAAAATGGTGGCGAAATAAAAGATGTAAACTTTGAATTAAGCAATTACGACGATTTGGTTGTGAAAAAACAAGGAGTAGAAAAAGTAGATGTTAACCCAATTTATTTTGACTACGACAAATTCGATATTACTCCAAAAGCTGTAGAAGAATTAGCTAAGGTTGTATTTATAATGCAGAAATTTCCAAACATCAGAATCAAAATTGAATCTCACACAGATTCACGCGGAAAAGATGCATATAATTTAAAACTTTCAGACAATAGGGCAAAATCGACACGAGATTATATCCTTTCGCAAGGCATAGATGCTTCTCGAATTGAAAGTGCCATTGGGTATGGAGAGACTCGTTTAATTAATAAATGTAAAAATGGGGTAAAATGTACCGAAGAAGAACATTTGTTAAATAGACGTTCAGACTTTATCATTATTCAAAAATAATTTTATATTTTCGCTGTAAGATATTGATTTTCAGTTTAAAATATAAAAACGTCGAAACCATTTGGAAGTTGGTTTTTTTAATTCTTTTTTAAGAATAATGGACAAGGAGAGAATCAGGCTGCATGAATTTGCAGTCTGATTTTTGATTTTCTAAAACTTTTATTTTTTCTGCATTTGAACAAAAATAAATTCTAATTTTGATATTCAGTTTTTCATCACAATAATCTGCAATATTTTACTATTTATGAGCATTCAAGAGACCATTCAAACATTACGAAATGAACTTAATCAGCACAACTATAATTATTATGTGCTAGACAATGCTACAATTTCAGACTACGATTTTGATATTAAGCTGAAAGAACTTCAGGATTTAGAAAACAAGCATCCAGAATTTTTTGACGAAAACTCACCAACGCAAAGAGTAGGCGGAACTGTAACCAAAAACTTTAAAACAGTTGCACATCAATACAGAATGTATTCTTTAGATAATTCTTATTCTAAAGAAGATCTTTTAGATTGGGAAAACCGTATTCAGAAAGTTTTAGGAAATGTTAGTTTGCAGTATACTTGTGAATTAAAATATGATGGAGCTTCAATAAGCATTACATACGAAAACGGAAAATTAGTTCAGGCATTAACCCGCGGAGATGGTTTTCAGGGAGATGAGGTAACAACCAATATTAAAACGATAAAATCAGTTCCTTTGCATTTAAAAGGAAATTATCCAGATAAGTTTGATATTCGAGGAGAAATTATTCTTCCATTTGCTGGTTTTGAAAAGATGAACCATGAATTAATCGAAATTGGAGAAACTCCATATTCAAATCCAAGAAATACGGCTTCAGGAAGTTTAAAACTACAAGATAGCGCTGAGGTTGCTAAGCGTCCGCTTGAGTGTTTGCTTTATTTTGTAACAGGAAACAATCTGCCTTTTAAAACACAATTTGAAGGATTAGAACTGGCTAGAAGCTGGGGCTTTAAAGTGCCAAAAGAGGCAAAATTAGTCAATAACATGCAAGAAGTTTTTGACTTCATTGACTATTGGGATGTTCACCGTCATAATCTTCCATACGAAACAGATGGTGTGGTTATCAAAGTAAATAGCATTCAGCATCAGGAAGAATTAGGCTATACTGCAAAATCTCCACGCTGGGCAATTGCTTATAAATTCAAATCAGAACAGGTTTCAACCAAATTAAAATCAATTTCGTATCAAGTTGGAAGAACCGGAGCTATAACGCCAGTTGCCAATTTAGAACCTGTGCAGCTTGCAGGAACTATTGTAAAAAGAGCTTCTCTTCACAATGCCGATCAGATTGAAAAATTAGATATCAGAATAAATGATACTGTTTTTGTTGAAAAAGGAGGAGAGATTATACCAAAAATTATAGCGGTTGATTTAGACAAGCGTCCAGAAGATTCGGAAAAAACGCATTATATCACGCATTGTCCTGAATGCCAAACGGAATTGATTAGAAACGAAGGAGAAGCGAATCATTATTGTCCTAATTTTTACGGATGTCCTCCGCAGATTATTGGAAGAATCCAGCATTACATTTCAAGAAAAGCGATGGATATCGAAGGGCTTGGAGGAGAAACTGTTGCTTTATTGTTTAAAAATGGATTAGTGCACAATTATGCTGATTTATACGAGTTGAAAGTAGAAGACATTCTGCATTTAGAAAGAATGGCTCAGAAATCGGCAGAAAACTTGGTAAATGGAGTTCAGAAATCAAAAGAAATTCCGTTTGAAAGTGTTTTGTTTGCACTTGGAATTCGTTTTGTAGGAGAAACTGTGGCTAAAAAACTAGCAAAACATTATAAAAATATCGATGCTTTGAGCCAGGCTTCGCTGATGGATTTGGTTTTAGTTGATGAAATTGGAGAAAGAATTGCTAAAAGTGTTATCGAATTCTTCGAAAATGAAGAAAATAAAAAAATTATTGAACGTTTAAAAAGTTATGGAATTCAATTTGAAATTGAAGAAAAAGTAAACCCAAATGCTACTGATAAATTTGTTGGAAAAACTTTTGTGGTTTCTGGCGTTTTTAGTCAATTTTCTAGAGACGAACTAAAGAAAGCCATCGAAGATAACGGAGGAAAAGTAGGAAGCTCAATTTCTGCAAAAACAGATTTTGTAGTGGCGGGAGATAATATGGGACCAGCAAAACTGGAAAAAGCAACAAAATTAAATATTACCATATTGTCTGAAGAAGATTTTATAAACAAATTGAATGAAGCCTAATAAACCATCATTAATTTTGTTCTTTCTGGCATTGTTCTGTACCATCATTTTTGATTGGACAGGACAGGATTTTTTTGCGACATACGCAAAAGCAATTGTTCTTCCTGCGATTTTTATTTATTATCTAATCAGCAGTGAGTTCGAAATAAAAAAAACAGAAGGTTTAATTTTTTTCTTCTGTTTTGTTGGCCAGGTTTATGACTTGATGGATATTGAAAGCTCTGAAATAGGAGGAGTACTGAGTTTTCTGATTGTTTATGTTTTAATCGTGACCATATTTATTCGGGAACACGAGAGAATAAAATTAACCAAAAGGGATATTTTGCCTATTTCTATCGTAGTTGTTTTTATTGTCTACTTGTTAATCTCTGTTTTAAGCTTACAGCTTGACAGCATGAGAAAATTTATTATGCTTTATACTGTATACGGAATTGTTTTGAGCGTACTGAGTTATTTTTGCTTCGTTAGTTACATTACAAAAGGAACACACATGGCTTTGCTGATGTCGCTAATGGCAATAAGCTATATTTTCTCTGATATCTTTTACATTTTTAATGAGTATTTCTCGTATTCGGTTGTTCTAGTCCTAATACGAGATACAACTCAAATTCTAGCTTATTTCTTTATGGTAGAGTACTTTTTAGAAAAAGCTAGAATTCAAAGAAAGACTATACAACAATAGTTGCGCTTTGGTTTGTGTGTGCTTTGTCTTTATCAAAATAGAAATCGATACGACCTAAATTAATTCCGTAGCATCCCACTTGATTTACCAGTACATCTTTTCCTGCTTTATTCTTTACGATTGTAGGTTTGTCTAAGAAAGTATGCGTATGACCGCCAATAATCAAATCAATATCTTGAGTTTGTGTAGCAAATGTCAAATCACTTATTTTACTTGGCTCGTCTTTGTATTTGTAGCCTAAATGCGAAAGACAAATTACCAAATCACATTTTTGTTCTTGTTTTAAAAATTTCGTCATGTCCTGAGCAACTTCAACAGGATTGTTGTAAACTGTTTCAAGGTATAATTTTTTATCTACTAAACCTTGAAGTTCAATTCCGACACCAAAAACTCCAACTTTAATTCCGTTTTTATTAAAGATTTTGTACGGTTTAACATGCCCGTCCATAACCGTGTTTTTAAAATCGTAGTTAGAGTTGATAAAGTCAAAAGTTGCATGCGGAAGCTGAGCGTATAATCCGTCAAGACCATTGTCAAAATCATGATTTCCAATTGTTGAAGCATCATATTTCATCATGCTCATCAATTTAAATTCCAATTCACCTCCATAATAATTGAAATATGGTGTTCCTTGAAAAATATCTCCAGCATCCAATAAAAGAACATTTGGGTTCTCTTTACGGATAGCTTCAATTAATGTTGCACGGCGAGAAACGCCTCCTTTATTCGGATTGCGGGGATCATCAGCAGGAAAAGGATCAATGTGGCTATGCACATCATTAGTATGTAGAATTGTTAGATGCTTAATATCGTTACTTTCAAAACTGCTCAAAGACAATCCTAAACTTAATAGGGCAGTACTCGCTGCTGTTTTTTCGATAAACTCTCTTCTTTTCATTTTATATATTTTTTGCCAGAGGCTATGTAGTTTAATGTTTTTTTTCTAGCCACTAATTTCACGAATTAACACGAATTATTTTTTTTAAAGAATTTTTTAATTTGTGCGAATTTGTGTAATTCGTGGCGAACCCTTTTTATTCTTCTGTAATTCTGATATTTTTAGGAGCAACCACTGTGTCTACTTCTTTAAAATAATCAATCAGTACATCTCTTAATTTGTAATTTAAATCAAACTTTTGAGTACTTTTTGCAAAGAAAGTCATGCTGTCTCCTCCATTTGCCAAATAATCGTTTGTAGCAACGTAATACGTTTTGTTTAGATCAAGCGGTTTGCCTTGTACCATGAGATCTTTTGCTTTATTATCTTTTGTAATAGTAAAAGTCATTCCAGACAATGGCTGAGGTTTTTTCTCCTTAATAATGTAAGCCGCAATTTCTAAGATCTGATCGCCCTTTAAAGCTAAAACAACCAAACTGTTTTCAAAAGGCATAATTTCAAAAGCTGTTCTGGTTGTAACATTTCCTTTTGGCAAAATAGCGCGAATACCGCCATGATTTAAAAGACATATATCAATATCTTTTTTTTCTCTAGCGTTAAAAACAATGTTTCCTCTCTGCACGCAAACATCTGCCATTAAGCTTCCAATGCCAGTTTGCCACTTTCCAGTGCTTTTGTCAAGAGTTTCAGGGCAATACGCCAATACATTGTCTAGATCCTTGTTAATATGATCGCGATAAGGTTTAATAAAGTTTTCAATTTCAGCAGTTTCTCCAGTCTTTTCGGTAACTGGAAGTTGTTTTCCTTCAATTTTAGTTAAATTGTAGTTTTTAGTGCTACAAGAAGAGATTGAAAAAAGTGTTAAGAATATAACAAAAAGTTTTAAAAATCCGTTATACTTTTTTAGTTTTACCATTTTAAATGCAACTTAAATAATTAATTTTGTAATCTAGTAAAAGTACTATGTTTTTAAATTATATAAAGGAATTTTTTGTAAAAAAATCATTAAATGTTAATTTAAATAATGAAAAAAGCGGAGTATTAGCTAAAAACGTTCAAACAATTGGTTTATTGATAGATGAAAGCACTTTTGAAAATTCAGAAGCACTAATTAAGGAGTTAACGCTCCACAGAATTGCTTTAGAAAATATAAAAGTTCTTGCCTACAGAGAAAGAATTAAGGAAAAAGAAACCTATTTTCGTCCGACTTTTGGTAAAAAACATATCAATTGGAAAGGTGAAATTATAGAAGAATATTTAAATGAATTTGTAAAATCAGAATTTGATCTTTTGCTGAGTTATTACGATGTTGAAAATGTCTTTTTGATGTCCATCACAAACAAGTCAAAAGCTAAATTTAAAGTCGGATTTTCGGCTGTAGATCAAAAATTAAACCGTTTGATGATTAATACAGAATTAGGGAGCTATAAACTATTCATTTCAGAATTGTTTAGGTATTTAAAAAATATAAAATAAATTATAATAATTAATATGCAATCATTGATAGGTACTGGTGTTGCACTTGTGACGCCATTTAAAAAAGATTTTTCAGTTGACATTGAAGCTTTACAGAGAGTTGTAAACTTTTCTATAGATGGTGGAGTGGAGTATCTTGTTGTAATGGGAACAACAGCAGAAAATGCAACCCTTACAGCAGAAGAGAAAGAATTGGTTATAAAGACTGTAATCGATGTGAATAAAGGAAGATTGCCTCTAGTTTTAGGAGTGGGAGGTAATAATACTATGCAGATTGTAGAGGAGTTGAAAACAAGAGATTTTTCTGCTTTTGAAGCGATATTATCTGTTTCACCTTATTATAATAAACCAACTCAGGAAGGAATTTATCAGCACTTTAAAGCAATTGCTGAAGCTTCTCCAGTTCCAGTAATCCTATATAACGTTCCAGGAAGAACGGCAAGTAATATGCTTCCTTCAACAGTGGTACGTTTGGCTAATGATTTTAAAAATGTCGTAGCTATTAAAGAAGCTGCTGGAGATATGGCTCAGGCTATGCAGATTATTAAAAATGCTCCAAAAGATTTCTTAGTGATTTCTGGAGATGATATGCTGGCATTGCCGATCGTTTTAGCGGGAGGAGCTGGCGTTATTTCGGTAATCGGGCAAGGTTTTCCTAAAGAATTTTCAGAAATGATTCGTTTAGGATTGAATAAAAAAGCAACGGACGCTTACAAAACACATTACTTTTTGTCAGACAGTATTGATATGATTTTTGAGCAAGGAAATCCAGCGGGAATCAAACAAATCTTCCAAGCCCTTGGGATTGCTGAGAATACTGTTCGTTTGCCATTGGTTTCTGTTGATGATGCTCTAGCAGCAAGACTAAATGACTTTGTAAAAAACAGCATTAAATAATTGTTAAAGTGTTAGTATTTTAAGATACTAAAAAATTATTTTGCAGTAGCTAAATTAATAACTAAATTTGCCACCGAAACTTCGGTGCGATTTCACTTTGGCATAATTAATTGTCTGAGATTGTAATAACAGTAAGAAAATGAAAAAAATACTATCGCTATTAATTGTTGTAACTCTTTTTTATTCTTGTGGAGAATATCAAAAAGCATTGAAAAATGAAGATGTTGCAGCAAAATTTGAAATGGCAACAAAAATGTATGATGCCGGTAAATACACAAAAGCGATTCGTCTTTTTGAGCAATTAGCAACTTCTTACCGAGGAAAACCTCAGGCAGAAAAGCTGTTTTACATGTTTTCGCAATCGTATTATAAAACAAAACAATACTATTTGGCTGGCTATCAGTTTGAAGCGTTTGTTTCAGGTTATCCGCGAAGTGAAAAAGTGCAGGAAGCTGCTTTCTTAGGAGCTTATAGCTATTCTAAGTTGTCGCCAGTTTACAGTTTAGATCAAGCAGATACTGTAAAGGCATTAGAAAAATTGCAAGCTTTTATTGATAATTATCCAAATTCAGAATACATCCCTCAGGCAAATGAGGCTGTACAAAAGCTGAATGGTAAATTAGAGAAAAAAGCATACGAAAACGCTAAAGGATATAATACCATTTCAGATTATAAATCGGCATTAATTGCTTTTGATAATTTTATCGCTGATTTTCCTGGAACACCTTTAAAAGAAGATGCATTGTTTTATAAATATGATTCAGCATATCAATTGGCAATTAATAGTATTCCTTCAAAAATGGAAGAACGTTTACATGTTGCACAAGCGGCTTATGCTAATTTGATGAAATTTAAAAGCGATACAAAGTATAAAGAAAAGGCAGACGAGATGAATGCCAGAGTTGAAACAGATTTACAAAAATTTACTAAATAAAATAAAGTCATGGATTTAAAAAAGACGAATGCTCCTGTAAACACAATAACTTACAATAAAACAGTTATTGAAGAGCCAACAGGAAATGTGTATGAGGCAATTACCATTATGGCTAAAAGAGCAAATCAAATTAATTCAGAGATTAAAAAAGAATTGACTGAAAAATTAGAAGAGTTTGCTACTTACAATGATAGTCTAGAGGAAGTTTTTGAAAATAAAGAACAAATTGAAGTTTCTAAATTTTACGAAAAATTACCAAAACCACACGCTTTAGCTGTTCAAGAATGGTTAGACGGTAAAACTTACCACAGAAGTTCAAACAAATAATAGTACAATGTCAGTTTTAAACGGGAAAAAGATTTTACTGGGTGTTTCCGGTGGAATTGCAGCCTATAAAACAGCCACTTTAGTACGACTTTTTATAAAAGCAGGTGCACATGTCCAAGTGATCATGACACCTGCTTCTAAGGATTTTGTAACCCCACTTACATTATCAACCTTATCAAAAAATCCAGTACATTCAAGTTTCTTTAATCAAGATGATGAAGATGAAGTTTGGAATAATCACGTTGAATTAGGGCTTTGGGCCGATTTAATGTTGGTTGCGCCTGCGACTGCCAATACTTTATCTAAAATGGCAACGGGAAACTGTGATAATCTTTTAATTTCGGCCTATTTATCGGCAAAATGTCCAGTCTATTTTGCACCTGCAATGGACTTGGATATGTATAAACACCCTTCAACTTTATCGAGTTTTGCTGCGTTAAAGCAGTATGGAAATATTATGATTCCTGCTGAAAGCGGAGAATTGGCAAGTGGTTTGTCTGGAGAAGGCCGAATGGCTGAACCTGAGAATATTGTTGCTTTTCTAGAAGCCGATTTGGAGAGTAAACTGCCTTTGAAAGGAAAAAAGATACTAGTTACGGCCGGTCCGACATACGAAGCGATAGACCCTGTACGTTTTATTGGAAATCATTCTTCTGGAAAAATGGGATTTGATATTGCTAATGAAGCGGCAAACTTAGGAGCAGAAGTATTTTTAATTGCAGGTCCGACTCATTTTAAGACTAAAAATAGTTTGATAAAAGTGGTTGATGTTGTTTCTGCTCAAGAAATGTATGATGCTTGCCATCTGTATTTTAATGAAGTTGATGCCGCAATTGCGGCCGCAGCTGTTGCAGATTACAGACCGAAATTTGTAGCAGATCAAAAGATTAAGAAAAATACAGAAGAGTTTTCGATCGAACTGGAAAAGACAAAAGATATATTGTCTTCTTTGGGTGCTATCAAAAAAAATCAGTTTTTAATTGGTTTTGCATTGGAGACTGAAAATGAAATTGAAAATGCTAAGTTGAAAATTCAGAAAAAAAACTTAGATTTGATTGTTTTAAATTCCTTACAAGATAAAGGTGCCGGTTTTAAAAAAGATACCAATAAAGTAACTTTTATTGATAAAAATTTTGAAATAGAACCAATGGAATTGAAATCAAAAGAATCTGTAGCGGCTGATATTTTGAATAAAGTTATTCTGCATTTTTCAAAATCATAATTTAGAATATACGCCGAAAACATAAATTGGAAACGAATTATGTTTTGTAAAATTAAATATCTAGACGATTATGAATAAAATAGTTACACTATTAGTATTTTTAGGCTTTGGTTTTGTACAAGCTCAACAGCTAAATTGTACAGTAACTATTAATACAGAACGACTAACAAATCCGAATAATCAGGTTTTTAAAACACTTCAAACTTCTTTGTCTGAATTTGTAAATAAAACAGACTGGACGGGATCTGTTTTGAAACAAAACGAAAGAATAAACTGTTCGATGTACATTACATTATCATCAAATAGTTCAGATCAATTCACAGGAACCATTCAGGTTCAATCTTCCAGATTGATTTTTAATTCAACTTATTCTTCTCCTGTTTTAAATTACAATGATAAAGATTTTAATTTCAGATATACAGAATACGAGCCATTATTGTTTAACCCAAATACCTACGACTCAAATTTAGTTTCTGTTGTATCTTTTTACTGTTATCTAATTTTAGGTATGGACGCCGATACTTTTCAAATGGGCGCAGGAAATCCATATCTTCAAACTGCCCAAAATATTGCAAATGTGGCGCAGCAAGGCGGGTTTAAAGGCTGGAATCAATCTGATGGACTTCAAAATAGGTATTATTTAATTAACGATATGATTGCGCCAACATATAGCGATTTACGTCAGACAACTTATGCTTATCATACAGGATTGGATGCCATGACTATGGATCAGAAAGCGGCAAAGGAGAAAATAAAAAATGCTTTGCTGTTAATTGGAAAATTAAATTCGGTGAAACCAAATGCTTTTATTACCCGAGTTTTCTTCGATGCAAAATCAGACGAAATTGTCTCTATTTTTTCTGGCGGACCAAGTATTCCAATTACAGATTTAACAGATGTCTTAAATAAGGTTTCTCCGTTAAACTCTACTAAATGGTCGCAGATTAAATATTAATCTCGTTTTCGTTTTTATAATTCCCTTAAAACTCTTTAACTCTTATTTTTACAAAATTGCCCTATGATTACATCGCTGTCAATTAAAAATTATGCTCTTATTGAAAAACTAGCCATAGATTTTTCTAAAGGTTTTTCTATAATTACAGGTGAAACAGGTGCGGGAAAGTCAATCATTTTAGGAGCTATTGGTCTTGTTCTGGGCAAAAGGGCTGATCTCACTTCGTTAAAAAATAAAGAAGAAAAATGTGTTATTGAAGCACAATTTGAAATTGGAAAATATAATCTGAAAGACTTTTTTGAAGCCAATGATTTAGATTATGAAGACGAAACTATTATTAGACGTGAAATTTTACCTTCAGGTAAATCTCGTGCTTTTATAAATGACAGCCCTGTAAATCTTCAAGAATTGCAAGATTTAAGCTTGTACTTAATTGATATTCATTCGCAGCAACAAACACAGGAATTGTCAGATGAGAATGTGCAATTTAAAATTATTGATGCTATTGCTAATAATGCAGAAATAATTGTTGAATATCAAAAATTACTAAAATCTTATAAAGCCGATAAAGCGAAATTAAATGCGTTGCTAAAAAAACAAAGCGATGCAGGAAAAGAGCAGGAATACCATACATTTTTGCTCAATGAATTGGTTTCGGCGCAATTAAAATCTGGTGAACAAGAAGAATTAGAAGAGGACTACGAAAAATTGAATAATGTTGAGATTATCAAAGAATCTCTAGATAAATCATTGTCAATTGCAAATGAAGAGCAGTTTGGTGTTTTTCATAATTTAAATGAAATTAAAAATGCATTGCAAAAAGTAGCTCCGTTTTCATCAGAATATCAAAATTTATTCGAGAGAATTACAAGCTTAACGATAGAATTTGATGACGTTTCTAAAGAATTGCAAAATTGCTCTGAGAAATTGTTAAATGATCCTGTGCAGCTGGAGTTAATAAATCAAAAATTGCAATTGATTTATAATTTACAGAAAAAGCACCAAGCAAGCTCTGTAGATGAACTTCTTCAGATTCAATCAGACTTAGGGAATTCTTTATTAGAGTTGGATAATATGGATGAAGAAATTGCTTCTTTATCTAATATTATAGGTGAAAAAGCAACTGAGTTGGATAATTATGCATCTAAAATCCATGAAAATAGAATAAATGCGATTCCGAGATTATCAGAACAGCTAATTTCAATTTTAGAAACATTAGGAATGCCAAATGCTCGTTTTAATATGGAATTATTGCCTTCTGAAACGTATTTTCAAAACGGAAAAGACGAACTGCAATTCTTGTTTTCTGCAAATAAAGGAACCGATTTTGGCTTGCTGAAAAAAGTAGCTTCAGGAGGAGAGATGTCTCGTATTATGCTGGCTGTAAAAGCCATTTTGGCTAAATACTCTAAATTGCCTACATTGATTTTTGATGAGATTGATACAGGGGTTTCAGGAGAAATTGCAATTAGAATGGGAGAAATCATGAAAGAAATGAGTAATACAATGCAGATTTTTGCCATTACACATTTACCTCAAATTGCGGCAAAAGGAGATTCTCATTTTAAAGTTTCTAAATCTACAATTGGAGACGACACACAATCGGAGTTAAAACTTTTGGCTCATAACGAAAGAGTTACCGAAATAGCTCAAATGTTATCGGGTGCAAACATCTCTGATTCGGCATTAAATCATGCAAAAGAATTATTAAATTAAATAATTAAATTATATTTGCCACTAACCAAATTAGTATAAACAGGAGGGAATATGATTAAAAAAATACATGTTTTATTTTTTCTTTGCCTATTTGTTAGCAAGATTAGCGCGCAGGATCAGACTTCAAATGAAGTAGCTGTGGCTAATAATGGGGAAGCCAAATCTTATATAGCAAAAGATTTTCCAGAAGGCGTTTATAGAACCTATGAAGATTTTGTAGAAAAGAACGCAATCAACATGGGAGATGGCATAATAAGAAAAACAGTAGTTGGTTATAAAACTCTTGATAGAACATTTCTTTCAGACCAAGTCTTTTTTGCTTGGACAAGAACTGATGTGAAAATTACTGATTTTTTTGCCATTAGTTATAATGGCAGTCTTTACATACAGCAAAAATATTTTCATAAATTTTCTGTAAAAGAAGATAAAAATCAAGATGGAGATAATCCGAATTCTTATCATAGAGTTATGAATGATGGCAAGTTTTTCTATCTAGAAGGATTGTTTGCAAATTCTTGGTCAAAAGCGTTTGCTTATGGTAGTGGAGGAGCAGTTGGAGGCACAATAGGCGCAAACTTGAATAGGTTAAAAGGTGTTGTTTTTGATGTGGATAAAAAAGAAACTAATTTTATTAGAAATTGCGAAGATTTGAATCTTTTAATCGAAAAATACAACGGCAATAAAATTGAATGTAAAGAAAAAGATGTCGATATCTTGACGGTACGTGAAAACATTCAGAAAATTATAAAATAGTTTTAGAAGCTCTTTTTGAAAAAAAAACAAATTAAAATAGAAAAATAAAGAATATGATTATAGAACCTAGAATGAGAGGATTTATTTGTTTGACTGCCCATCCAACGGGAGCTGAACAAAATGTAAAAAATCAAATCGAGTACGTAAAATCTAAAGGAGAAATCGCTGGTGCTAAAAAAGTTTTAGTAATTGGTGCTTCTACAGGTTTCGGATTAGCTTCAAGAATTACTAGTGCTTTTGGTTCTGGTGCATCTACAATTGGTGTATTTTTTGAAAAACCACCAGTTGAAGGAAAAACAGCTTCTCCAGGATGGTATAATTCTGCAGCATTCGAAAAAGAGGCTCATAAAGCAGGTTTGTATGCAAAAAGTATCAATGGAGATGCATTTTCAAACGAAATTAAAAGAGAAACTTTAGATTTAATCAAAGCAGATTTAGGGCAAGTAGATCTTATAATTTATAGTTTAGCTTCTCCAGTAAGAACTAATCCAAATACAGGTGTTACACACCGTTCAGTTTTAAAACCGATCGGACAAACATTTACAAATAAAACAGTTGATTTTCACACAGGAAAAGTTTCAGATGTTTCAATCGCTCCAGCAAATGAGGAAGATATTGAAAATACTGTTGCTGTTATGGGTGGAGAAGACTGGGCAATGTGGATTGATGCTTTGAAAGCTGAAAATTTATTAGCTGAAGGTGCTACAACAGTTGCTTATTCTTATATTGGACCATCATTAACAGAAGCAGTTTACCGTAAAGGAACTATCGGTCGTGCAAAAGATCATTTAGAAGCTACAGCATTTACTATTTCAGATTCTTTAGAATCTATCGGAGGAAAAGCTTATGTTTCTGTAAATAAGGCTTTAGTTACTCAAGCAAGTTCTGCAATTCCAGTAATTCCATTATATATTTCTCTTTTATATAAAATTATGAAAGAAGAAGGAATTCATGAAGGCTGTATTGAGCAAATCCAGCGTTTATTCCAAGACAGATTATACAATGGTTCTGAGGTTCCTGTTGATGAAAAAGGACGAATCAGAATTGATGATTGGGAAATGCGTGAAGATGTTCAGGAAAAAGTGGCTAAATTGTGGTTGGAAGCTACAACAGAAACATTACCTGAAATTGGAGATTTAGCTGGATATAGAAGTGATTTCTTAAATTTATTCGGATTTGAAGTACCTGGTGTTGATTACAACGCAGATACAAACGAAGTTGTTGAGATTGAAAGTATCAAATAACATATTTTACTACTAGTAAACGAAAAACCATCAGCCAAAAGTTGATGGTTTTTTTGTTAATATACCATATCTTTGTTAAAATTTTGAAACAATAAAAATATACCCTTTAATAACGCGCATTCTGCTATGATTTTTTCTTTAATTATACCCGTGTATAATCGTCCAGATGAAGTTGATGAGCTTTTAGAAAGTCTCTCAAAATCTGATTATAATGAAGCTTTTGAAATTGTTCTTGTCGAAGATGGATCTTCAATTCCATGTCGAGATGTGGTGATGAATTATCAAGGAAAATTAAATATATCATATTACTTCAAAGAGAATTCTGGTCCAGGCGATTCTAGAAATTTCGGGATGCAGAGAGCCAGAGGTGATTACTTTATCATTTTTGATTCAGATTGTATTATTCCTTCACAATATTTGACAGAAGTCCGTAAAGAATTAGATGCAAATTATGTGGATTGTTTTGGAGGGCCAGATAAAGCGCTTGATAGTTTTTCTGATATTCAAAAAGCTATCAATTTTGCTATGACTTCATTCCTTACAACAGGAGGAATTAGAGGAGGTTCTGAGAAAATTAATAAGTTCCAGCCTCGTAGTTTTAATATGGGGATTTCTAAAAAAGCTTTTGAGGCTTCAAAAGGTTTTGGGAACATTCACCCAGGAGAAGATCCAGATTTATCTATTCGTTTATGGAATCTCGGATTTGAAACTAGGCTGTTTAAAGAGGCTTACGTATACCATAAAAGAAGAATTGACTGGGAGAAATTCTCTATTCAGGTTAATAAATTTGGTATTGCACGACCAATTTTAAACAGTTGGTATCCAGAACATAATAAGCTTACTTTTTTCTTTCCAACCCTTTTTATATTAGGATTATTATTAGCTTTTTTATTGTTAATTTTCAATATCGATATTTTATTACAATTATATTTCGTATATTTCGTTATAATTTTTCTTACAGCTAGTGTTCAAAACAAAAGCATCAAAATTGGGTATCTATCTGTAATAGCTGTGTGGAAACAATTTTATGGTTACGGAACTGGATTTTTAAAGTCATTTGTAAAAGTGATTTTACTAAAGAAGAAACCACAGGAAGCTTTTCCACGTATGTTTTTTAAATTATAAGAATGACAAAAGTTATTGGTCTTACAGGAGGAATTGGCAGCGGTAAAACTACTGTAGCAAACTATTTTGAAGAAATGGGGGTTCCTGTTTATATTGCTGATGACGGTGCAAAAAGAGTAATGCAGTCAAAAAATATCGTTGAAGAAGTAAAATCTACTTTTGGTGGCAACATTTTTGATGGTGAAGTTTTAAATCGTGCCAAATTAGCACAGGTTGTTTTTAATGATAAAGAGCAATTGGCAAAATTAAATGCTATTGTTCATCCAGCTGTAAAACTGGATTTTGAAGTTTGGTTGAAAAAGCATGAAGATTATGATTATGTGATTTACGAAGCGGCTATTCTATTTGAAAGTGGCCGTTACAAAGAATGCGACGTAATTATAACCGTTACCGCTCCAGAGGAGGTGAGAATTGAACGAGTTATAAAACGAGATAAAACCACGAGAGAACAAGTTTTAAGTAGAATGAAAATGCAGTGGGATGATGAAAAACGAATTTCTAAGAGCAATTTCGTGATTAATAACAATAATCTTAAAAATGCTAAAGAAGAAGTTGTTAAAATTCTTAAAATTTTAAATATAAAACAAAAACAGTCTTAAATGTTAATATTTGGTTAATGTATTATTTAGTATATTGTTAAAATATTAATTTTGTTTCGATGAATAAATTATTTTTTAGAATACTTGTTTTATTGATGAGTCTGTCCTTAATAGGGATAATTCTGGTACAAGTGTTTTGGTTCAATTCTTCGTTCAAAAATAATGAAGAGCAGTTTAAATACCACGTTACTCAAGTAATTGGAAATGTTGCAGATAAGCTGGAACAACAAGAAGAGTACAGTTTCTACGACAAATACAACCGTATTAAAGATAGTACGGGTAAAATTCCAAAAAAAGAAGATTTGTTGCAAGTATTTTATGTTCAAAGAAATACTAAAACAAACAAAACAATTGTTTATTCGAATACATTGACATCTGAAGATTATGATATTAATGGTTCAGTTTTTAACAAAAAATTCAGCAGCGAGCGTTTTAAAAATTTTAGTTCCAAAAGGGTAACTGAAGTTTATAATAATAACAATGGAATTGATAATAATAGCTTAGGACAAAGTATTATTCCTGATCTTAAAATTGAAAAATCAGGGAGTTTAGATATATTAAATAAAGTTCAACAGCAAATTCAATATAAAGACATCGCTTCTTTGACTCCAATTGAAGGCAGGATTACAAAAGATAAGCTGAGTAAATTATTGAAGAAAGAACTTGAAGAATATGGTGTAAAAACCAAATTTGAATTCGGAATATACAGCAGTGGCAATCCAACAAAAATAAAATCTGACGGATTTCATTACGATAAAGAAGCTACTTATAGCATTCCGATTTATACAGACAATGAAGGAAATAGCAAATATGAACTCTCAGTTACTTTTCCTCATAAAAAGAAGTTCTTATTGTCCGAGTTATTAAGTATTACTATTTTATCGATAGTTTTTACTTTGATTATAATTGTAGCCTATACGAGTGCATTAAATCAACTATTGCGTCAGAAACATATTTCTGAAATTAAAACAGATTTCATTAATAACATGACGCACGAGTTTAAAACTCCGATTGCTACAATAAACCTAGCTTTAGATGCTATTAGAAGTCCTAAGGTTATTGAAGATAAAGAAAAAGTTTATCGTTATCTTCAAATGATTCGGGATGAAAATAAAAGAATGCACGCTCAGGTTGAAAATGTATTGCGTATTTCTAAATTAGAAAAAAGAGAGCTTGATATTACAAAAGAGCCTACAGTAGTTACAGATATAATAGATGATGCAATTGAGCACGTTAATCTAATTTTAGAAGACAGACAAGGAACTGTCGAAAAACATTACAATGCAGCCAGAACAACAGTTTTAATTAACGAAGTTCATTTTACAAACGTACTGGTTAATATTTTAGAAAATGCAATAAAATATTCTCCAGATACTCCAAAGATTGAGATTTTTACAGAAAATGTGAAAGACATGATTCTGATAAAAGTAAAAGATCATGGTCTAGGAATGAGTAAGATAGCTCAAAAACGAGTTTTTGAGAAGTTTTATAGAGAACATACCGGAGATCTTCATAATGTAAAAGGGCATGGTTTAGGATTGGCTTATGTAAAAAGAATAGTAGAGGATCACAATGGTCAAGTATATGTAGAAAGCGAAAAAGGAAAAGGTAGCACCTTTATAATAAAAATACCATTAATAAATTAAAATATGGAAAATACTAACAAAAGAATACTTTTAGTAGAAGATGACCTAAATTTTGGGGCGGTTCTTAAAGATTATCTAATGTTAAATGACTTTGAAGTTACTTTAGCTAAAAACGGTATGGAAGGTTTCGAGAAATTCAAGAAAGATGTATATGATTTATGCATTTTGGATGTAATGATGCCTTATAAAGATGGTTACACTTTGGCCAAAGAAATTAGAGAGAAGAACAGTGAAGTGCCAATTATCTTTTTAACAGCAAAATCTATGAAAGAAGATGTGTTAAAAGGTTACAAAGCTGGTGCTGATGACTATTTAAATAAACCTTTTGATTCTGAAGTTCTTTTAATGAAAATTAAAGCAATTATTCAAAGAAAATCAGCAGATACAAAAGCAGAACAAGTACAGTTTGAGTTTAATATTGGTAAATTCCACTTAAATTCAAAATTAAGATTCTTGACTTTCCAAGATGAAGAACCAATAAAATTATCTCCAAAAGAGAATGAATTGCTTAAAATGTTAATTCTTCATGAAAATGATTTAATGCCAAGAGAATTAGCTTTAACTAAAATCTGGAGAGATGACAATTACTTCACATCAAGAAGTATGGACGTTTACATCGCTAAATTGAGAAAATACTTAAAAGCTGATGAAGATGTTGAAATCTTGAACATTCACGGTGAAGGTTTCAGATTAGTTGTAAAAAGCAAAGTTTCTGAATAATTGAATTCACTAAAAAAATATAAGCTCTGAGAAATCAGGGCTTTTTTTTTTGCTACAAAATGAAATATTTTTCATTAGTCTAATGTTTTGAATACTAAAGTAATATGTTGATTTTGGTTGTTGCGTTATTTCTGGTTTAAAATTATTTTAAAGAATTTTCTTTAAAATAATTTGGAAAATCAAAAAACAATTCTGAATATTTGCACACGAAAAAAATAATTAACCCTTTAAAACGAAGAAAAAATGTTTGTACTTACATTGACATCACAAAGCTTCACACCAAACAGATTTGGTGAAGCAGTTCTTCGTGGCCTATTTCAATCTTAGAAATACATTTTTAGATATATAAAAAAGCCCGAAGACAATAAGTTTCGGGCTTTTTTTATTCTAGACACTTCAAAATTTTCCCGAAAAAGCGATTTTAAAATTTATCCTTTTGGATAAGATGGTTAGCCTAGTTTGGCTATTAATTTAATGCATGATAATTTTTTATGGAAAATTATACTGTAGATGAGTATGCTTTGTGTGCTCGTTTTAAAAGTAAAAGAAGAAAAAAAAGATTAGTAAAAGAAGATTTTGAAAAACATTTAATTCAGTTAAGAAAGCTTGAAGTTCAACTTTGGAAAAAGCGTAGAGATTTACCATTAGTTCCTTTAGAAATTCCTTATCAAAAAGGCTGGCAACGCAACTTTAAATTAAGAGATGACATTGCAAGATCAAGTGAAGCTTCATTCTACAAGGAATTATTAGAAAAAATAAATACTTGGCAGTTCTCTCCTGAAAAATCTTTTGAGAGAAAGAAAAAAAGAAAAAGGAAACATGTTTATGTGGAGAAATTCCAAACTGTAAAAGAATTTTCAGAGTGGGAATGGAAAAGTTCAAAATTAGAATTGACTGAAAAAGAAAAAACACATTTTTATAAAAGAGAGCGTTGGTGTGGCAATTGTAAACGATACAAAATTCATTATGTATTTAATGAGCCTTGGCGATATGTGCTTCGTGTTAGCCCTTATATGATAACACATACAAAAATGGTTGATTCGGATTTGGAAAGTGAAATTCAAGTTATTGAAAATTATATTGTTAATCATAATCTTAGAGATAAAACAAACAGATTAATACACGGCAGTTCTCGTAAATGGAGTTACTATGAAAAAGAAAACCCAAAAGAGACAAGTCCAATTAAAAATAAAAGTCTACATATATTGTATCAGCAATATACAGATGAAATGATATAAATCATGGGAAATAAATTATCTGGAAAAGACCTGATTAAATTAGGTTTTCCAAAGAACAATTCAATAAACATTGCCTTAGGGCAAATAAACAGATATAGAAAAAGAGAAAAAAAAGAATCTATTCTAATAGAAGCAAAAGACGTTTTATTGCATCCTGAAAAATATGAAGGAAATGGAACGTGGGGAAAAGTAGCAGAAGGTTTAATTAAACCGGTTCAGGTAAGAATGCATCAGCTGAAAAATACTAGAGCGCCGTTTAAAATTTTTGGAGAAAATGAAATCGATGAGCAGGCTAAATTTCAATTGTATGATTCATTGAAACTGCCAATTTCTATTGCAGGAGCTCTAATGCCAGATGCACATTCTGGTTACGGATTGCCAATTGGGGGAGTTCTGGCAACTGACAATGCCGTGATTCCGTATGGAGTTGGTGTTGACATTGGATGTCGAATGAGTCTTTCGATTTTTGATTTGCCAGCTTCTCATTTTAAAGGAAAAGAAGATCAATTGGAAGCAATTTTAAAAAATAATACAAAATTTGGAATGTATGAAACTCATGTTTCTAGAGTTGATCATGAGGTATTTTACAATAGTGGATTTCAAGATATTCCATTGTTGAAAAATCTTTTGCCAAAAGCCTATAAACAATTAGGAACTTCAGGCGGAGGAAATCATTTTGTAGAATTTGGAATCGCAAAAATAGAGAATCCTGAGAACGAATGGAAATTAGAAAAAGGTGAATATTTCGCGGTTCTTTCCCATAGTGGTTCTCGCGGATTAGGCGCAAATATTGCGAAGCATTATACTTATTTGGCAACAAAACAATGTCCGCTGCCAAAAAACGTACAGCATTTAGCTTGGCTGGATTTGAATACGCATGACGGTCAGGAATACTGGCTGGCGATGAATTTAGCTGGAGAATATGCAAAAGCTTGCCATGATGATATTCACAGAAGAATTGCGAAAGCTATTGGAAAAAGAGTGGTAGTAACGATTGAAAATCACCACAATTTCGCTTGGAAAGAAATCGTAAACGGTCAGGAATGTATTGTACATAGAAAAGGTGCAACTCCGGCGGGAGAAGGACAATTAGGAATTATTCCTGGCTCAATGACTGCTCCCGGTTTTATTGTGAAAGGAAAAGGAAATTCTGAAAGTTTAAATTCGGCTTCGCATGGTGCGGGACGTTTGTTTTCAAGAGCGAAATGTAAAAGTACATTTACACAAAGTGAAGTTAAAAAGGTTTTGAAAGCAAATGAGGTAACCTTGATTGGAGGAAATATTGATGAAGCACCAATGGCGTACAAAGACATTACAAAAGTAATGGCAAATCAAACCGATTTGGTTGAAGTTCTGGGAACTTTTACGCCAAAGATTGTTAGAATGGACCGTTAAAAAGAGAAAAGATTATGGAAAAAATAATTCAGATAACAGCAGGTCGCGGACCTGCAGAATGCACTTGGGTTGTTGCCCAAGTGCTTAAAAAAGTTTTGGAGGAAGCTCAAGATCAGGATTTAGATGTCGTTTTACTCCAAAGAGAAAAAGGAGAAGAGAACGGAACGATTGAAACTGCATCGATTTCTGTAAAAGGAAAAAATACCGATAAGTTTATGAAATCTTGGGTCGGAACAATTCAATGGATTGGTCAGAGCCAGTTTAGGAAAATGCACAAACGCAAAAACTGGTTTATTGGAATTTTTGAAATTGAACCACAGAAAAATGCATCAGTTTCAGAGAATGACATTCAATATCAAGCGATGCGAAGTTCAGGTGCTGGCGGTCAGCATGTAAACAAAGTGAGTTCGGCAATTCGTGCGACACATATTCCAACAGGAATTGCTGTTGTAGCAATGGATAGCCGTTCGCAGCACCAAAACAAAAAACTGGCAACAGAAAGATTATTAAAAAAACTAGAAGACGAGAAACTAGTTCAGCTTAAAAGTCACGTAGAAAAACAATGGGAAAACCAGCTCAATGTAGAGCGTGGAAATCCGATTAGAGTTTTTACGGGAAGTGATTTTAAAAAGAATAAAGTTGAGAAAAGCTACAAAGGAACTCGTCAGAAATTAAAAAACGATTTAAGAAATGAAAACAACTGATAAATACCTTTTTCAGGCTTTGGATAATTATCCGTTTTGGCTTGAAGGAACAATAGAGTCTTTAGATTATGCTTTTTCTTATGATGACAAAAATACAATGGTTTTGTGTTTGTACGGAAGAATTCAGGCTGAACAATTAATGAATTATGAAGAAGCGAAATCTTATTTTCAGCAAGCTTTATCGATTAATATTCATGCTCTTGAAGTGTATCCGTATTATTTGAAAACATTGATTTTAAATGAAGATTATGAAGAAGCTCAAAAGTTGATTGATTTTGCCTTAACGGTGAAAGGAATCAACAAAACTGAAATTTATATCAAAAAAGCTATTCTTTTAGAAGCGCAAAATGAGTTTAAGAAAGCATTAAAAGAGATTAAAAATGCCAAACTTCATTTATTGCAATTTAATTATGAGTCTGATATTTCAGATGTTGAGAAGAGAATTGAGAATAAAATTGATTTGCTTAAAAAGAAGAAAGAGAAAAAATCTAAGAAAGGTTCTAAAAAGAAATCGAAATGATAAAAACAAAAAACGATGCAATTTGCATCGTTTTTTGTTTTTTTAAAGTAGATATGTAAAGTTTTTAAGATAAATGAAATCTTACTTCCAATGCAATTCCAAAGCAAAGCACGTTTTTTCGCCTTTTGTAATGCTGAATGTTGCTGTTGTATGATCGTCGTCTTCGCTTTCGTGAATAACCACATTATCTTGCAGTGAAAGCTCTTTCATAAAATTCATTTCGAAGCTTTTTACTTCTTGTTTCATGATTCTTTTAGGATCAACATGATCCAAACACCATTCCAGATATTTTACATTATTTACATGATTTACAATGTCTAAATCAGATAAATAGACTGTTTTTTCAAAAACGGCTTCTTTTTCATGATTGATGTTTATTTTAGAAAAACCTTCTTCCGTTGCTCTGTTTTCTGGGAATAATTCGAAATGTTCAAAAGGCAGTGCTAAAGCTTCTGGCCTACGTGCTTTTGTATTGAAAACTGCCCAATAGGTTTCGCAACCTACAATTTTTTTTCCGTTTACATACATTTCCAAAGCACGAACTGAACGTGAATTTTCTAAACTGTTAATCCATGTTTTTACCGTTACAACGTCCTGCCATTTTGGTAAAGCATGAACTTCAACGCGCATTCGGCTTAGAACCCAAGCTTGATGGAATTCCTGCATATCGTAAAAGCTGATTCCGCCAACTTCTGAATGTGCAGCTGCGGTTAATTGTAAAATATTACACAAATCGGTATATTTTAAAAAACCTGTAGGCGTACATTGTGTAAAATTGATTTCCCAGTCTTTGCTTAAAACTGATGTAAAATTGGGAGATATTGGCATTGTTAATTTTAGATTTTAGATTGATGATTTTAGATTTTCTTCTATGTAATGAATAATCTCATTTCTGTCAGTCGAATAATCAAACCATTTGGTGTTTTCGTTTCGTTTGAACCACGTTAATTGTCTTTTCGAGAATCTTCGTGTGTTTTTTTTGATTTCTTCTATCGCAAAAGGCAAAGTGAATTCTTCGTCAAAATAACTAAATAATTCTCTATAACCGACCGTTTGAAGTGCATTTAACGCTTTGTTAGGATAAAGTGCTTCGGCTTCTTTTAATAATCCTTCGTTCATCATGATATCAACACGCTGGTTGATTCTGCTGTAAATGATTTCTCTTTCGGCATCTAAACCGATTAGAATAGGAGTGAAGTTTCTATTATTTTTCTTCTGATTTAAAAAAGAAGAATAAGGTTTTTGAGCTCCAATGCAAACTTCAACAAAACGCATCATTCGCTGTGGATTTTGTAAAGTCTGCGGATTTTCTACAGTTATTTTTTGATAATATTCTGGGTCCAAATTTTTGAGTTGTTCCTGAAGATATTCGATTCCGAGTTTTTCGTAGTTTAAATTTACTTCATGTCGAACTTTTGGATCAATTTCAGGAAACTCGTCAAACCCTTTTAAAATGGCATCTACATATAAACCTGACCCGCCAATAAGAATAACGAAATCATTGGTTTGAAATAGTTCTTCAATTTTAGTTAAAGCTTCTTTTTCGTAATCGCCAACAGTGTAATTTTCGAAGATTGATTTGTTTTGAATAAAATGATGCTTAGCCGAATTTAATTCTTCCTGATTGGGAACTGCGGTTCCAATGGTCATTTCTTTGAAAAATTGACGGCTGTCGCAAGAAACGATCTCGCATTTAAAATGTTGTGCCAAAGCAATACTTAAGGCTGTTTTGCCTATAGCTGTTGGTCCGACAATGGTGATTAGGTATTTCATATTTTTTAGCCCAGATGGAAATGGAAACCCCGGACTTATATTTGTTGAATTTTTTTGGTGTAAAAGAGCGACCAACGGAAGCTCCTTTTATGCCTTAAAAAATTACAAATATAAGGAGGAGTTGGAATGTACAGCTGGATTAGCTTCTATAATTAATTATTTGGCAGTTCGGTTCCGCATTCGTAGCAATATTTTGCATTACCGAAATGGACTTGCGACTGACATTTTCTACATGTTTTTTTTGTGCCTACAAAACTACCTTTCAGACTGCTTTTTGCAAATTCGGCGGTTACAATTCCGGTTGGAACGGCGATGATTCCGTAACCTAAAATCATAACAAAAGCGGCGATAAATTGTCCAAGTGGCGTTTGCGGTGAAATATCTCCATAACCAACCGTTGTAAGCGTAACAATTGTCCAGTAGATTCCCATAGGAATACTGGTAAATCCAGATTCTCTGCCTTCAACAAGATACATGATTGTACCGATAATTACGGTGCTGATTAAGACAAAATAGATAAAAACTAGAATTTTTTCTTTGCTGGCTTCGATGGCTTCTTTTAGTTGTAGGGATTGATGATTGATTTGCGGAATATGCAGAATCTTGAATAATCGGAGAAAACGCAACGCTCTTACGATTGATAAAATACTTGCACCAGGAAAAAAAATGGACAGATACATCGGTAAAACAGCAAGTAAATCGATAATTCCGTAAAAGCTGAAAATGTATTTGACTGGTTTTTGGATTGAAATAATTCTTAATACATATTCGATGGTAAAGAATATGGTAATTATCCATTCACAGAGTAGTAATTGTTCGTGATATTTAGAACTTACGCCTTCAACAGTATCAAGCATTATTAAAAGAACGCTCAATAAGATTAAACCTAACAATACTAAATCGAACATTCGTCCTAAGATGGTATTGGTGCCATATAGAACGATTTTGACTTTTTCTCTGAAGATTTCGTATTGTGATTTTGTCTTTTTCATATCCTTAAAGATAATCAAAGTTTTGTTTTGTTAAAAATGCAGTATTTTCAATGACTTGCTCTTGCGAATGTAATTCTGAATGATGTTTTTTACATCTCGGTTGTGCTGCATTGGTGTTATAATATTTTTTAAGATGTCGATGTTTGTAATCTGATAATTAAGATCGTAATAGGCGTAACCTTTGTAAATTCCGTTTTCGATCAAAACAGCGCTTCTTTCATTTACATTTCGGCCTCTATCTATAAGAATCATGCTTTTGTTTTCGAAACTGTTTTCAGAAATGAATTGCTGTACTCTCAAATTATAAACTTCTGGAGTCACTTCGCCAATACAGGCGCCATCGCATTCTTTGATTTTATATTGAAAACATTCTTTTTTGGTCTGATATAATCCTGTGAGTTTTTGGCACAAATGATATTTTGCAGTATACCTGAAAAGAGCATTTTTGCCTTCTTGAAGTGAAGCAAAAGAAGTTATTTCCTTTTTTCGTCCGTCGGCTTTTTCTAATTTTAAATTCAAATATCCTTGAGCATCTTTTTCGGCATATAAGGCATATTGAAAAATTGTTTTTCGCTGTGCACGATTATAGCGTGGACGATTTATTTTTATTTCTTCACTTTCTTTTAAAAGTGCAATTAATTCGCTTCCAGTTTCGTCATACGTAATTGTAAAAACTTCTGCCTGAATCTTTTTGCTTTTAGTGGTAACTCCAGTAAAGTGCTGATTAACTCTTTTTTTGATGTTTTGGCTTTTGCCAATGTAGATTAAAGTGCCACTTTCGTTATAGATATAATAAACGCCAGTTTTTGTTGGCATTTGGCTTAGAATGTCTAAAAATTTTGGAGAAATCCCTTTTTCGACTTCGAGTTTTATAAAATCTTTTACGATAGTTTTTTCGACATCTTTTTCTAAAAGCATTTTAAAAAGCTTGGTTGTAGCCATAGCATCTCCGCTGGCACGATGTCTGTCGGCCATTGGAATTCCAAGTGCACGGACTAGTTTTCCTAAACTGTATGAAGGCTGTTCGGGAATTAGTTTTTTGGCTAATTCAACTGTACAAAGTGTTTTAGCTTCAAAATCGTAACCTAAACGACGAAATTCAGTTCTAAGGATTCTATAATCGAAAGAAGCATTGTGAGCAACAATTACGCAATCTGAAGTAATTTCGATAATGCGTTTTGCAACTTCATAAAATTTCGGTGCTGACTGCAACATAGCGTTATTGATTCCAGTCAGTTTTACAACGAAAGGCTGGATTGGAATTTCAGGATTGACAAGGCTTATGAATTGATCAACTACTTCATGTCCATCAAATTTGTAGATGGCGATTTCGGTAATTCCCTCTTCATTAAACTGTCCTCCAGTTGTTTCTATGTCAAGTATTGCGTACAAATTATGTGTTCAGTGTTCAGTTTCGATTATTATCGAAATTAGTGTTCAGTTTTCTACGTATTGCAGTGCACCCTTACAACAGTTATTAACGTCCGCCAAAAATGCTGCTTCCAATTCTTACCATTGTGCTTCCGCATTCTATAGCTAGCTTATAATCTCCAGACATTCCCATAGATATGATGCTAAAATCGTTAATGGCCTGCAGTTTTTTCGTTGAATCAAAAATCGATTTTAAATGGGTAAATTCTTTTTTTATCTGGTTTTGATCTTCTGTGAATGTTGCCATTCCCATTAAACCTAAGATACGAATATTTTTTAACTCTTTAAACCCCACAGAAGTTAAAAGTTCATTTAATTCGTTTTCGTCCAAACCAAATTTAGATTCTTCTTCAGCAATATAAATTTGAAGAAGACAGTCTATTGTTCTATTGTTTTTTACAGCTTGTTTGTTGATTTCTTGTAGTAATTTCAAACTATCAACCCCATGAATCAAACTCACAAACGGAGCCATAAATTTGACTTTATTCGACTGAACATGACCAATCATATGCCATTGAATGTCTTTGGGCATTTGTTCCCATTTTTCAGTCATTTCCTGAATTTTGTTTTCACCAAAAATACGCTGTCCAGCTTCGTAAGCCTGCATCAAGTCTGAAACAGGTTTTGTTTTTGAAACGGCAACGAGAGTTACGTGTTCAGGTAAACTTTTTTTTATATTTTGTAAATTTGATTTAATGCTCATTACAATCTTGTTTTGTCATTTCTGATCTCAATCTATCGGCTAATTCAAAGTTTTTATTAGCATTTAATTTATGATTTCCTAATCGTAAAATACGTCTTTTCCAGTCATAAATGCCTGGAAAAGAAGCAATAATTCTATCTTTTAAAGAATTACAAGGAATAATATGAATGTGACAATGAAATATTGACTGTCCCGCTTCTTTATTAATGGCTGTCCATATCCTAATTCCTTTACAATTGTATGCCTTTTGCATGGCATAATTTATATTGTTGAGAATTGGAATTAACTCTTTAGAATGATCAACAGAAAGTTCTAAAATGTTCTTGAAATGTTTTTTCGGAATTAATAAACAAATAGAACCAATGCTTGTTTGTCGATATTTATCTGTAAGAATTATAAATAAATCATTTTCAAAAATAACTTCTTCATTAAACCGATCTCCTTCTATTATTTTACAAAAACGACATTCTTGCATTAAAAAGCTAAATATTTAGATTTATATAAACTGTTTCGAGATTTTCTCTGCTTTTTTGCTTTCGCTATAATCGTAAAAACCTTCTCCAGATTTAACTCCTAGTTTTCCGGCTCTAACCATATTTACTAAAAGCGGGCAAGGAGCATATTTAGGATTTTTGAATCCGTCGTACATTACATTTAGAATAGCAAGACAAACGTCAAGACCAATAAAATCGGCTAATTGAAGCGGTCCCATAGGATGTCCCATTCCTAATTTCATTACCGTATCGATTTCGTAAACTCCAGCAACTTTATTGTATAACGTTTCGATTGCTTCATTTAGCATTGGCATTAAAATTCTGTTCGCCACAAAACCTGGATAATCATTTACTTCAACAGGAACTTTACCTAATTTTTCAGATAAATCCATGATGATTTTGGTTACTTCATCACTTGTATTGTATCCACGGATGATTTCGACCAATTTCATAATCGGCACGGGATTCATAAAATGCATCCCGATAACACGCTCAGGATGTGCTACAACAGCTCCAATTTGTGTAATTGAGATAGAAGACGTGTTTGTTGCTAAAATCGTATTGTGAGAGCAATATTCGTTTAACTGCTTGAAAATATTTAGTTTTAATTCAACGTTTTCAGTTGCTGCTTCAACAACAAGATCAACACCTACAACACCGTCTTTAATATCAGTATAAGTTATGATGTTAGTTATAGTTTTGGTAACATCTTCTTGAGTTATTGTACCTTTAGATAACATACGATCCAAATTGGCAGCAATAGTTGCCATTCCTTTGTCTAAAGATTTTTCAGAAACATCGATTAATTTTACGGTAAAACCGCTTTGTGCAAAGGTATGAGCAATTCCGTTACCCATTGTTCCTGCTCCAATTACAGCTATTGTTTTCATTTTATACTAGATATTTTTTTATGATTTAGCCACGAATTCACCAAATAATTCGTGAATTCGTGGCTATGTATTTTGATTTTTTTTAACTATTTATTGAAACAATCAATAATTTGATACGCTACACGTAATGCATCTGTTGCTTGTTCAAGTGTTACAACTGGAGTTGTATTGCTGTTTATTGCGTCTGCAAACGAATTCAATTCATCTAAGATTGCATTGTTTTGCTCAACATCTGGATTAGTGAAATAAATTTGTTTTTTAACTCCTTCAGCATTTTGAAGAATCATATCAAAATCTCCTGGTACTTCTGGGGCATCTTTCATACGAACTACTTCACATTTTTTTTCTAAAAAGTCGACAGAAATATAAGCGTCTTTTTGAAAGAAACGTGATTTGCGCATGTTTTTCAAAGAAATTCTGCTTGCAGTTAAATTGGCAACACAGCCATTTTCAAATTCAATTCTAGCATTGGCAATATCTGGAGTATCACTAATTACAGATACACCGCTTGCATGAATATCTTTTACTTTTGAATTAACAACGCTTAAAATAGCATCAATATCATGAATCATTAAATCTAAAACCACAGGAACGTCTGTACCACGCGGGTTAAATTCTGCCAAACGATGCGTTTCTATAAACATCGGATTTTCAATCATGTTTTTCGTAGCAATAAAAGCGGGATTAAAACGCTCTACGTGACCTACTTGCCCTTTTACATTGTATTCATTTGCTAAAGCGATAATTTCTTCGGCTTCTTCTACAGTGTTAGCAATTGGTTTTTCTATAAAAATGTGTTTTCCTGATTTTATAGCAACCTTAGCACATTTATAGTGTGAAAGGGTTGGAGTTACAATATCAATCACATCAACAGCGTGAATGAGTTTTGCAATTGTACTGAAGTTTTTATAGCCAAACTCTTTTGAGATTTTTTCGGCATTTTCTTGATTTTCGTCGTAAAATCCAACTAATTCGTATTTGTCAGATTGTTGTAATAAGCGTAAATGTATTTTACCAAGATGACCAGCACCTAAAACTCCTACTTTTAACATGAGAATGTATTTTAAACAAAAATAGAATTTATTTGTTGAAAGTAAAAAAGAATTTAGTGAATTGTGAGTTGTGAGTTGTGAATTGTAAATTATGACTTTCGGCTTTCGGCTTTCGACTTTCCACTGTATTAATTTATTATTTAAAAATCAATATTTGAAATCCTGTTTTGTTTCTTATTTTTGCGAAAATAAAACCTACCTATTTTGAAAGACACTGCCAAACATCAAGGACTTCGTAATCAATTAGTAACTACTTTAGAGCAAAAAGGAATTACTGATAAAGCGGTGCTGGATGCGATAAAAAAAATCCCGAGACACCTTTTTTTAAATTCAAGTTTTGAAGATTATGCTTATCAAGATAAGGCTTTTCCTATTGGAGCAGGGCAAACTATTTCACAACCATACACAGTTGCTTTCCAATCGCAGTTGTTGGAAGTAAAAAGAGATCATAAAGTTCTTGAAATCGGGACTGGTTCTGGTTATCAGACTGCTGTTTTGTTTATGCTTGGGGCTAAAGTATATACTGTTGAAAGACAAAGTGAATTGTTTAAAAAAACGTCAAACTTATTTCCAAAATTAAATATTCGTCCTAAGCATGTTACATTTGGAGATGGATATAAAGGATTGCCAAATTTTGCGCCGTTTGACAGTATTATAGTTACAGCAGGTGCGCCTTTTATCCCACAGCCTTTAATGGCACAATTAAAAATAGGAGGGCGATTGGTTATTCCGTTAGGAGAAGATGTTCAGATTATGACTTTATTGATTAGAAAGAACGAAACTCAATTTGAAAAACATGAGTTTGGAGAATTTAGATTTGTTCCTCTATTAGAAGATAAAAATTAATGAGAAAGCCCAGTTTAGCTGGGCTTTTTTATTTTTCGATTAATTGTATCGCTTTTTTTAGATTTTCTTTTTCAATTCGAATGATATAATTAATAAAAATTGATTTGTCATTATTAAGCTGACTTTCTTCTAAAATAGAAAAATATTCATCCATACTTTTTTGATTTTCGTCAATTGTGACGTATGTATAATTATGTTGGATTAAAATCCAGTTCAATGCTAAGTTTGACATTTGCAGATTTCCATTTTCAAAAGGCTTAATTTCAGCTATTTTTAGATGAGCTTCAGAAGCAAGAATTATGGGATGCAGAATGTTTTTTTGTGATTCATACCAATTAAAAAATAAATTCATTTCGCGTATAATAAGTGCATCATTGATATATTTTCCAGAACTTTCAAATTCAAATCCTTTAAAAAGAAAAGTGTGAAGCAAAAGAAAATCTTTTTCATTTAATGATATTTTCTTTTGAATTAGATCTTTAATGTAGAATGTTGCTTCTTGAAAATTAATAGCTTCAAGATGATTTTGCATACTTTTTCCAGAAATGGTCAATCCTTCATTTAAAACTAGTTTAGTTTCTTCTAATGTTAATGGATTCTTGTTTAAATGAATACTTTTAAATATAAATTCTAATTCTAAAGTTTTTGAGATTTGACGGAATTCAAAATGATTAAAAGAATGGATTTTATTTTTTAAGACTTCAATCTCATCCAAGATATTTTGAATAGAAAATATTAATGCTGAGTTGATTTCTTTTTTATTGTTTTGAATTTCTTGTTCAGCTAAAATTAAGGCTTTTAAGGCAAATTCTTCGTCGCCAATTTCATAAAGAATCTTTTCTTTAAGCCAGACAATCATTAAAGTTTCATAATCAATTTCTAGAAGCTGAGCCAGTTTTGAAATCTGTTCTTTTGTTGGTTTTCGTGTTCCTGATTCAAATTTACTGATTAAAGCCTGATCTATTCCGGCCAATTGTGCCAATTCACGGGTTTTAAAACCTTTTTGTTCTCGTGCATTTTTTAAAAGTGATTTCATTTTTGATGAAAATTATAGTCTTGACAAAACTAGTCATAAAACTAGTCATAAAAAAAGCAACATTTTTACGTTGCTTTTCTTTTCATTTTATTTAGGAGGTAAAGAACCATCTTTACGCATTTCTTTTACTACAGTCTGCATAATCGCGTCTACTGTTTGTCCTAGATCGGTTACATATTGTGATTCTGTAGTTCCTGTCCAAATTAATTTGTTTTGTTTTAATGAAAATACATTGGTTTCAACCATGTAAGAAGTAGTTTCTTGGTAATAACCCGGATCATAAAAGTTTGGAGAGTACATGCCATACCAGTTTCCAAAGCCGTATCCGTACATGCCTGTATACATTCCGTCAAAACCGCCATAATACATTCCTGTATAAGTGCCGGGAACATAATTAACTTCTTTTTCTTTGCTGACCAAACGCATACTGATTACGCCATCAAAGTTTTCGTCTTGTAAGACCTTTAGTTTTTGTTCTTGCGTTAATTGGGAGGTTGCATTTAAATACTGATATGAAGTTTTAAAAACCGGATTACCAGCAGCAATTCTGTTTTCAATAATTCGTCTCGAAGCTTCATCTTTGACTAAAGCTACCACCAAAACTTTTTTAAATTGTTCTTGTGTGATCGTTACATCTGGATCTCTCCAGCTGTTTACAATTGATGTATTACTGCCGCAACTTGAAAACGCTGCTATAGCGAAAAACAAAACTAAGTACTTTTTCATATTTTACAGTTAAATTATTTTGTAATAAAAATAACGATAAAATATTATAAATGTATCATTTAGAGAAAATTAAATTTGGTTTTAATTATAAGCTTTTTTAATACGGTCCAAATCACGTTTGGTGTCTTGTTCTTTTAAAGATTCACGTTTATCATAATTCTTTTTCCCTTTACAAAGGCCAATTTGTAGTTTAGCCAAACCTTTTTCGTTTGTAAATAGCTTTAAAGGGACAATCGTTAAACCTTTTGCCTGAACATTTTTATGGAGCGTTTTTAATTCTTTTTTATTTAAAAGCAATTTTCTTTCACTTCTGGATTTATGATTGAATTGATTTCCAAAAGAATATTCTTCAATATAAGTATTAATGGCAAAAAGTTCCATGCCACTGAATTCGCAAAAACTTTCGGTAATGTTTGCTTTTCCTAGACGTATAGATTTAATTTCTGTTCCCGCCAAAACAATTCCAGCAGTATAAGTGTCGATTATTTCATAATCGAATCGGGCTCTTTTGTTAAGTATATTGACTGATTTTATCATGGTTGCAAATGTAAGACAAAATTGAAAAATGTGGCAGTTAAAGATAATTAAAGTTTTTTTTTAATCTATGATTTTAATCAGCCTTAAGCAGAAAGCTTACATATAAGTTTGTCCTGTAATTAAAAAAAAACGAAATAAAATGAAAAAGATTGTAACATTAGTGAGTATGGTATTAATCGGTTTAACTGCTAGAGCTCAAGATTCGTCTCAAGGACTAAAAGGAGCTTGGTTTGCAACTTCTCAGTTTGGTTATCAGCAAACTAAAAGTGGAGATGTAAAAGGGACTAATTTATCGGTGCTCCCAATTGTAGGGACATTTATTACCCCATCTGTGGCTGTAGGTGCGGGAATAGGTTATATTAACATTAAATCAGATGGGTATCCGCAAGGAAGTACAGATGTTAAAACACTTGCTAAAACAGATTTATTTGTTTTTCAGCCTTTAGTTAGAAAATATTGGAATGTAGCGGGGTCTTTATATTTCTTCGGACAAGCTGCGATACCTGTTATCACTGGAAAAGAAAAAGAAAGCGACTTAAAAGTAAATCAAGTTGGAGTTTCTGTATCAGGAGGTTTTGATTATTTTGTAACTAAGAATTTCTCAGTTGAGTTTTCTTATGATTTAGTAAACTTCACTTCTACAACTCTAAAGCCAGAGAATGGAGAGAAAACCACTGTTACAAATTTTGGATTAGCACATGTTGCCAATGTTGATTCTTATTATAATACGGAATTGGGTGGAAGTGCTCCAAATTTAACAACCCCAATTTCTGTAGGTTTTAAATTTATATTCTAATTTATTCTTTATTTGATTAACGTAAAATTCTTTTAGTAATTTTGCAAAAAAGAAGACCGTACTTTTTTGAAGTACGGTCTTTTGATATTATTAAAAAAGTATAAGATGCAAAATCAATCCAAAGATCCTTTACACGGAATTACACTTCAAAAAATTGTTGAAACCTTAGTCGATTATTATGGGTTTGATACTTTAGGTGAATTAATTCCAATAAAATGCTTTAATTCAAGCCCAAGTGTAAAATCAAGTCTTACTTTTTTAAGAAAAACAGATTGGGCTCGTAAGAAAGTAGAGGAGCTTTACATCAAAACACTTCCTAAGTTAAGCTGATTTATAATTTGTATGAAATCATAACTCCGCCACGATACGGTAGCCACTCGCCACTTTTGTTCCAGTGCACTGCTTTTTCATATCTTCCTGGAGTTCCATCATTATAATATCCATGATAAAATCCTTGATGCCATCCACCACCTACAAAAAAGTCAAGTAAAAATTTATCACTTAATTTTAGATTATAACCTACTGTAGCTCCAATTCTATAACCGAAGCCATGCTCATACATGTTAGTGTCCCAATAATTCCATTTTTGGATGTCATATTTATCTGCACCTATATGAGCTCCCGCATAAAATCCATTGTATTTTTCTTTAAAATGATAACGAATTTCGGGAGTAACAGTAATAAATTTCATAGGGCTATGGCCATTAAAAGACTCCCAAAAAGAAGCCATTACATCGGCACTAAAAGTTGTTTTTTCTCCAATACTGGTTTCAATACCGATGTTCGGGATAGCCAATAAAGCCGTAGCTCCATTAAATTTTACAAAAGTCTGACTTTGCATTTGCACACAAAATAAAAGAACAATTAGGGCGAATAATTTTTTCATAAGATATTTTTGGAATTCAAAAGCAACTTTTTTTGCTGATTTTGAGCGCAAATATAACGTATAATGGTAGATAACTATTGGCTATAAGATTTTTTTAACAAGTATAAAAACCTACTTTTCTAATAATGAGTAAATTACCTTGTCTAAAAATTTTCCGTTCCAAAATTCTACTTCTTTTAGATGAGCTTCTTTAACAAAACCACATTTTTGCAATACCTTTTCAGAGGCATAATTTTCTGGATCAATTACGGCTTCAATTGAATGAAGCTTTAAAACTTCAAAGCCGTATTTAATCAGGTGATTTACTGCTTCTGTGACAATTCCTTTTCCATGATGATCGGGTGAAAGAATATAACCAATTTCAGCACGGTAATTTTCGGGTTGCATTCTATAATACCCAATAATTCCGATTAATTTAGAATCATTTTTAAATCGGACACTCCAGTTTATTCCTTCATTAGTATCAATTTTTTCATCAATCATTCTAATGAGCTCCAAAGCATCCTCATGATCTTTTGCCAGAGGTCTAGGAATATATTTCATGTTTTCAGGATTAGAGCGTAATTCAAAGACCTCCTGAACATCTTTATCTGTTAGTCTGTCTAAAATTAAACGTTCTGTTTCTATTATTGGAAATGGAGTAAAGTTAAAATCTAACATTTTGTTTTGTTATAATATAGTAATACTAAATTTTACACTGAAACTTTTGTTTCCATCGAGAATCAAAATTCCTTCTTTTTTGTATAAGTCGCCTGTGTTTTCATCAGTGTCTGAGTAACCTAGCCAAGGCTCAATGCAGATAAATGGTGCATTTTCTTTAGTCCAGATTCCTAAACTTGGAAAATCATTATAGCTGACTTTTACATACGGTTTTGAGTTGTTGCGAATAGTCAATGATTTGGATTCTAATGTTTTGAAAATTAAAGCGTCATTTTTGAAAAGCTCATAATTTAAAGGAACCGAGTTGTTTTTTGTTTCTAAAACTTTGGTCTTAGGAGAAATCAAATCGTTTTCAAGTAGATAATATTTTAAATTTTCCTCTTTTTCAAATTCAATAGAGTAGTTTTCAAAATGATCAGCAAGCGCAATAGCAGGATGCGCTCCAATTGAAAAAGGCATTTTTTCTTTTCCGTTATTTATTACTTTGTATTCAAGTTCTAATGCGTTTTCATTAAGTGTATAAATAAGTTGTAATTCAAACTCAAAAGGATATTTCTGTAATGTTTCTGCAGAAGATTTAAGAGAGAAAACAGCTTTATTCTCTGTTTGTTCAATCAATTCAAAATCCATGTCACGCGCAAAACCATGACGCGGAAGATGGTATTCTTTTTCATTGATTGTGTAAGTGTTATTTTTTAAAGTTCCTACAATTGGAAAAAGTACTGGCGAATGCTTGCCCCAAAAATCTGGATTGCCTTCCCAGATATATTCGCTATTTTGATTGTCTTTTATAGAAAATAATTCGGCTCCAGCATGTTTAATAGAAGCTTTTAATATAGAATTTGAAATAGTTGTAGTCACATTGTTAAGTCTAAAATGAATATTCTTTTGATAGATGTAAATATATTTTATAAAATTTATTTTTTTAAGAAAAAGGCTTAAATTATTTTATTGGTAAAATTTTGCTAAAATTGAATTTATGTTTTGAAATATCTCTGTAAATAGCTTTTTTTTTCATTAATTTGCTACATAAACAGCTAAAAAATATGAAAAAGCAATCTGCAAAAGCCATTTTAACCGCGGCTTTATTTTTTGGGATTTCTTCAGTTTGGGCGCAGCAAACTCCGTCAGCACCAGCAGCAAATCCAGTAAACAATTACAATTACCATGATGCCTTTGGACCTCATTTCTACACCAAAAATGCTACATCAACCCGTACTGCGAGCGGTGAGCCAGGAATAGAATATTGGCAGAATAGAGCCGATTACCAGATTACGGCAAAATTAAATGGAACTACAAATGAGATTGTAGGGACAGATGAAATTACTTATACTAATAATAGTCCTAATAAATTGTCTTTTCTTTGGTTGAATTTAGATCAGAACTTATTTAAAGAAGATTCTAGAGGGAACGCTGTTGTGCCTTTAACAGGAAGCCGTAACGGTGCTCAAGGACAAGTTTTTGATGGCGGAAATAAAATTAAATCTGTAAAGGTAATTTCTGGAGGAAAAAACAAAACAGAAGTTGATGCTAAATATATAGTTACAGATACTAGAATGCAGATTTTCCTTCCTCAGGAATTGGCTGCAAAAGGAGCTTCTGTAAAAATTAAAATTGAGTTCTCTTTCATCGCACCTTTTGAAGGATCGGATAGAATGGGGGTTTTAGAAACCAAAAACGGAAAAATCTTTACAATTGCGCAATGGTATCCACGTATGTGTGTGTACGATGATGTGAGAGGATGGAATACAGCTCCTTATTTAGGTGCATCTGAGTTTTACTTAGAATACGGTGATTTTGATGTTAAATTAACTGTTCCAGGAAATCACTTTGTAGTAGCTTCTGGTGAATTATTAAATGGTCAAGAAGTGCTTTCTGCAGATCATTTCAAAAAATATAAAGATGCAGCAAACAGTGATAAAACCGTAACGATTCGTTCTGAACAAGAAGTAAACGCAGCTTCAAATGCTGGAACAGATAAAACATGGCATTATAAAATTAAAAATGCACGTGATTTCTCTTGGGCATCATCTCCAGCTTTCATATTAGATGGAGCAAAAATTAATCTTCCTAGTGGTAAAAAAGCATTAGCATTATCTGCTTATCCTGTTGAAAGTGCTGGGCAAGGTGCTTACGGGCGTTCAACAGAATATGTAAAAGCATCAATCGAGCATTATTCTAAGCAATGGTTTGAATATCCTTATCCAGTAGCTACAAACGTTGCGGGGAATGAAGGAGGAATGGAATATCCTGGGATCGTTTTCTGCGGATGGAAATCTAAAGGACAAGATCTTTGGGGGGTTACAGATCACGAATTTGGTCATATCTGGTTCCCAATGATCGTGGGATCAAACGAAAGATTGTTTGCTTGGATGGATGAAGGATTTAATACTTTCATTAACTCATTAAGTACTGCTGCATTTAACAATGGTGAATATAAAGAAGCGCCAACAAATTTGCATGATATGGCAGAACCTTTTACTAGACCTGACTTAGAAACGATTATGAGTTCTCCTGACAACATGAAGGAAGCTAATATTGGTATGTTGTGCTACTTTAAACCAAGTGCAGGTTTAGTAATTTTAAGAGAACAAATTTTAGGTAAAGAACGTTTTGATACTGCTTTTAGAACTTATATTCAACGTTGGGCATACAAACATCCGCAGCCTGACGATTTCTTTAGATCTATGGAGAATGTAGCAGGAGAAGACTTAAGCTGGTTCTGGAGAAGCTGGTATGTAAACAACTGGCGTTTCGACCAAGGTGTTAATTCTGTGAAATATGTAAAAAATGATCCAGCTAGAGGTGCCGTAATTACAGTTGAAAACTTTGATAAAATGCCAATGCCAATTGTTTTAGATGTAAAAACAAAAAGCGGAAAAGTGACAAGAGTTAATTTGCCAGTAGAAATTTGGCAAAGAAATAATTCTTGGTCTTTCAAACACAATTCTACTGAAGAAATCGAAAGCATCACTTTAGATCCAGATAATGCTTTTCCAGACAACAATACGTCTAATAATGTTTGGACGGCAGGAAAAGGTAAAGTAGAAAAAGATATTATTTTAGATCCGTACATAGGAAACTACATTACTGCAAAATCGCCTTTAACAATTGAATTGACAGAGAAAAATAGTGTTTTAAATGCAGAACTTCCAAACTATCCTAAGTTTGCATTAGAGCCTGTTGCAAACGAAAAAGATACATTCGAATCTGCTAGAGCTGGCTTAAAACTTAAATTTAATGAGGCAAAAACTGGTTTCGATTTGATACTTATAGGAAATGGGCAAGTGATTCCATTTACAAAAAAGTAATATTTAAAAAGTTTAATGTCTTAAAAACCCGATAATTAGAATTAATTATCGGGTTTTGTATTTTTAGTATATTCACAAAACGTAAAAAAAATGTTAGAATTTTTATTTTTTGTTTTGAAAATAAAAAAATAATGTACTTTTGCACCGATGAATAAAATAAGTTTGCATATAACTTCTTTGTCACGGACAAACTCACCGATTACTTCTCCCGAAGTACGGACACTATCTCTATAGTGTTCACTGAGTTTTATAGCCGTATATTTATTCATATCCATTTTTCATTTTGAAATCACATAATTTGTCCATTGGACAAACATATCCTAAAAGTATTTATTATTTTGTAAATTTTCTTGATCAAGTTTTTGATTTTGAGAATGTTACTTCTATTTTGCTTAATTTTATTGGATTCAATTCTGGATTTCAAACGAATCAATATGCTTTAATTTTTAACTCTAACTTCAATAATTGAAATGAAGATCTCTATTGTTGTTACCCAGGAAGAACACTTCAAATACGCACAAGAAATCTGCGATACGATAGAATCATCTGCCTTGCTAAGAGGCACGGGGATTGCTAAAAGAACTCCTGAGTACATTCAGAAAAAAATGGCAAACGGTGATGCAATGATTGCTTTGGCTGATGGAAAGTTTGCAGGTTTTTGTTACATAGAAAGCTGGCAGCACGGAAAATTTGTTGCGCATTCTGGATTAATTGTACATCCAGATTATAGAAGTCATGGTTTAGCCAAAAAAATAAAATCAAAAGTTTTTGAATATTCTTTGAAGAGATTCCCAGATGCTAAAATATTTGGAATTACAACTGGTTTGGCTGTAATGAAAATTAACTCTGAATTAGGTTATAAGCCAGTTCCGTTTTCAGAATTGACAACCGATCCGAGTTTTTGGGCAGGCTGTAAAACATGTACAAACTATCATATTCTGCAAAGCAAAGAAAACAAAATGTGCCTTTGCACAGGAATGTTATACGACCCAAAAGAAAAACAAAAAACACCGCCAAGACATCCTTTTAATGAGGCTGTCTTAAACAGACTTAGAAAAATAAAACAAGCTTTATTTTTAAATAAAATATTGTCATTGTTTGTTTAAGTCAAATTAATTAGAAAAAATCTCAAACTGCTAAATACGAAAGTATTAGCCAAAATTATAAAAAATGAAAAAAGTAGTATTAGCTTATAGCGGAGGATTAGATACCTCGTATTGTTTGAAATATTTAAAAAATGAAAAAGGATACGAAGTTCACACTGTTCTTGTTGACACAGGAGGATTTTCTGCTGAAGAATTAACAGCTATTGAAAAAAGAGCTTATGAGTTAGGAAGTGCGCAACACGCCAACTTAACAATTTTAGATAAATATTACGATAAAGCTATCAAATACTTGATTTTCGGAAACGTATTAAAAAATAACACATATCCATTATCAGTAAGTGCTGAACGTGTTTTTCAAGCAATTGAAGCTATAAAATATGCAAAAAAAGTAGGAGCAACTGCAATCGCTCACGGAAGTACAGGCGCTGGAAATGACCAAATTCGTTTCGACTTGATTTTCCAAACTATTGCTCCGGAAATCGAAATTATTACTCCAATTAGAGATTTAAAACTTTCAAGACAAGAAGAGGTTGATTATTTGGCTCAGAACGGAGTTCACTATTCTTGGGAAAAAGCACAATATTCTATTAATAAAGGACTTTGGGGAACAAGTGTTGGAGGAAAAGAAACTTTAACTTCAAGTCAACCATTGCCAAGTGAAGCTTATCCATCACAATTACAAAAAGAAGGTGAAGAAAAAGTAACGCTTCATTTTGAGCAAGGAGAATTAGTTGGTTTAAATGGAAAAACAGATAAACCTTCAAATAATATTGTGGCTCTTGAAAAGCTCGCAAGTGCTTACGCAATTGGAAGAGATATTCACGTTGGAGATACTATTATCGGAATTAAAGGAAGAGTTGGTTTTGAAGCTGCAGCTCCGTTAATTATCATTAAAGCGCACCATTTATTAGAGAAACATACGCTAGGGAAATGGCAACAATACTGGAAAGAACAATTAGGAAACTGGTACGGAATGTTATTCCACGAAGGTCAGTTTTTGGATCCAGTTATGAGAAACATTGAAACTTTCTTGCAAGACACTCAAAAAACAGTAAACGGAACCGTTACAGTTTCATTAAAACCATACCATTTCTCACTTGACGGAATTGAATCTGAAAATGATTTAATGAATACAGGTTTCGGTCAATATGGCGAAATGAACAATGCTTGGACATCTGACGATGCAAAAGGATTTATCAAGATTTTAGGAAATGCACAAAACATATTCTCATCTGTAAACAAATTAGATCATGATTAATGTCGGAATTATTGGTGGTTCGGGCTACACGGCCGGAGAACTCATCAGAATTTTAATGTATCATCCAAAAGTAAACATCGATTTTGTTTACAGTACAACAAATGCCGGAAAACCACTTTCTGTGGCACACCACGATTTGATGGGCGATATCGAAATGAATTTTACTGATGTAATAAATCCTAATGTAAATGTGGTTTTCTTATGTTTAGGACATGGAAAATCGATTTCATTTTTGAAAGAAAATCAGTTTGCGAGTCATACTAAAATCATTGATTTAGGAAATGATTTCAGATTGAATAAAGACGCTCATTTTGAAGGGAAAGATTTCGTTTACGGATTACCTGAAATCAATAAAGCTGAAATCAAAAAGACAAATTATATTGCAAATCCGGGCTGTTTTGCAACGGCTATTCAGTTGGCTTTATTGCCTTTAGCGGAACACAATTTGTTAAACAATGATGTTCATATTAATGCTACAACGGGAAGTACAGGCGCAGGAGTAAGTCTTTCAGAAACTTCTCATTTTAGTTGGAGAAATAATAATATGTCACATTATAAAGCTTTTGAACACCAGCATTTAGGTGAAATTGGAGAAAGTCTAGTTCAGTTGCAGGATGATTTTGACAGCGAATTGCTTTTTATTCCGAATAGAGGCGATTTTCCAAGAGGAATTTTTGCAACCTTATATACATTATGCGATGATAGTTTGGAACAATTGGTTGCTAAATATGAAGATTTCTATAAAAATGAGCCTTTCGTAACCATTACCACAACAAACATCAACATGAAACAAGTGGTGCAAACGAATAAATGTATTATTAGTTTATTGAAAAAAGGAAACCGGGTTCTCATAACATCAATTATCGATAACTTAACCAAAGGTGCTTCAGGACAAGCAATTCAAAACATGAATTTAATGTTCGGTTTAGAAGAAACCACAGGTTTACATTTGAAACCAAGCGGATTTTAGAAAAAAAATGTTTCAGGTTTAAAGTTTCAAGTTTTTTTTAGTTACAATAGTGCTTAAAGTTTAATAAAAATAAAAAAATGACAAATGAAATAATTTTATTGATACTTGGTGTTTTTCTTGGATTTGGATCGTCGATAGGAACTTTAAAATATCAAGAATATCATCAACGTAAAAAAGCTTTAAACTTGTTAAAAATAGAAATCTTTAAAATTGATAAATTAATTACTCCATTTTTAATAGAAAAAAAAAAAATAATATTGCCAAATGGAGAAATTAGGGAGTTTAATACCATTTCTAATACTGAAATACTTAATTTTAAGATGATTACACAGATAGATTTGCTTTTAAATTTGAAAGATTATTTAAGAGAATCTATTTATTCAATCTCTATAGATCTAGAATTTGCAGAGAAACATAGAATGCTTGCGATTCCTCTTTTAAATGAAGAAAATAGAGCGAATGAACTTAATATTTACGGAACAGTTTATTTCGAATATTTAAAATCGGCAAAAGAAAAGATTAATGAATTAAAAAACAGGTTAAAATAGTGTCATCTACAAAAGTTAAAACCTGAAACAAAATAAACAAAACAAAAAATGAACTTATTCAACGTTTACCCATTATACGACATAACTCCAGTAAAAGCAGTAGATTGTACAATTATTGACGACAAAGGAGTAGAATATTTAGATTTATATAGCGGACATGGTGTGATTTCTATCGGACACACACAGCCGGATTATGTAGCAAAATTAAAGAATCAGATAGATAACTTAGGTTTTTATTCGAATGCCATTCAGAATCCTTTACAGGTAGAATTGGCACAGAAATTAGGAAAACTTTCTGGTCTTGAAGATTACGAATTGTTTTTATGCAGTTCTGGTGCTGAAGCCAATGAAAATGCTTTAAAACTAGCTTCTTTCCACAACGGAAGATCAAGAGTTGTGGCTTTTCATAATTCTTTCCACGGAAGAACTTCTGCAGCTGTTGCTGTTACAGATAACAAAAAAATCGTAGCACCATTAAATGCACAGCAAGAAGTAACTTTTTTACCTCTAAACCAAATAGAATTAGTAGAAGCTGAATTAGCTAAAGGTGATGTTACAGCAGTAATTATTGAAGGAATTCAGGGCGTTGGAGGTTTAGATCAAGGAACAACTGAGTTTTTTCAAGCTTTAGAAAAAGCATGTAAAAAACATGATGTTGTTTTGATTTTAGACGAAGTACAGTCAGGCTACGGAAGAAGCGGTAAATTCTTCGCGTTCCAACACCACGGAATCAACGCTGATATTATTTCAGTTGCAAAAGGCATGGGGAACGGTTTTCCTGTTGGAGCGATCTTAATTTCTCCAAAATTCGAAGCAAGTTTCGGATTATTAGGAACTACTTTCGGCGGAAGCCACTTGTCTTGTGCAGCAGGAATTGCAGTTTTAGATGTAATTGAAAAACTGGATTTACAAAAGAATGTAAATGAAGTTTATGAATATTTCTTAGAAAAAATCAAAGAAGTTGACGGAATCAAGCAAGTAAAAGGAAAAGGCTTAATGCTTGGAGTAGAGTTTGATTTTGATGTTGCAGCTTTAAGAAAGAAATTAATCATCGAAAAACACATTTTTACAGGAAGTGCCAACAATAAAAATCTATTAAGAATTTTACCGCCATTAACTGTGAAAAAAGCAGATATCGATACGTTTGTAAAAGCTTTAAAAGAAAGTTTAGAAGAATTAAAAAACTAAACACACAATTATCCTAACAGGTTTATAAAACCTGTTAGGTATCAATAAGTTTCGATAAAAAGAAACAACCAAAAAACAACCAACCCACCCACTTGAAATTATGAAACCATTATCAATTGAAACACGCAATGCGGTTTTGCGATCTATGGCAAAGCTGGTCGAGCAGGAACGGAATGAGATAATCCTAACCAATCAGGAAGATCTTGCCGATTACGACGGCTCAGATTTAGCGATGGAAGAACGCTTAAAAGTAGATGATAAAAAAGTAGACGAGATGATTTTATCATTAAACCAACTAGCTTCTCAGGAAGATCCCATTGGTGTTGAGCGTTTTCATTTTACTCATGATAATGGAATAAAAGTGGTCAATAAAACTGCTGCTTTTGGAACGATTTTAATTATTTACGAATCTCGTCCAGACGTTACAATCGAAGCAGGCGGAATCGCTTTTAAATCCGGAAATAAGATTTTATTAAAAGGAGGAAAAGAGTCTTTAAAATCAAATTTGAAAATCGTAAGTCTTTGGCATAAAGCTTTAGAAGAAAACGGAGTTTCAAAAGACTGGGTGGAATATCTGAATTACAACAGAACAGAAACTCAGACATTCTTGGAAAAACCAACTCAAAAAGTTGATTTAATTGTTCCAAGAGGCGGAGAAAAGCTAATTGAATTTGTAAAAGCGCACGCAACCTGCCCAGTAATCGTAAGCGGACGCGGAAATAATTTTGTTTACGTTCATAAAGATGCTGATACAGATTTGGCTTTAAAAGTAATTTTAAATGCTAAAACAGCTAAAATTTCGGCTTGCAACGCTTTAGATAAAGTTTTAATAGATTCTAAACTGCCAAATTTTGAAGGTTTCACAGCAATGTTAATTGAAGCTTTAATTGAGGCAAAAGTGGAAGTTATTGTAGATAAATCGTTAGAGTATTTCGAAAATACCAAGACGATCGAAAACGAAGATATTTGGTATGAAGAGTTTCTAGATTATAAAATTGTAATAGGAACCATCGATTCTCAGGAACATGCCATTGATATGATTAATAAGTACTGCGGAGGACATTCTGCAGCAATTATTACCAGAGATAATGAAGTAGCACAGCAATTTATGGAATCGATCGATGCCGCTGCAGTTTACCAAAATGCATCAACTCGTTTCACAGATGGTGGACAATTTGGTCTTGGTGGAGAATTAGCAATAAGTACTGATAAATTGCATCAACGCGGTCCAATTGGTCTTCAACATCTCGTAACCAATAAATGGTACGTTTACGGAGAAGGACAGATTAGATAATTTTAGATTTTAGAGTTCAGATTTTAGATTAAAAAAACTTAGAATCTCAGCATCTTAGAACCTTAGCAGCTTTAAAAAAAATGGGTAAGAAACGGATTTTATTAAAAATAGGAAGCAATACTTTAACCAAAGAAACCAATCATATTTCGCGGGGAAAGATTGAAGATCTTGGAATACAGATTGCTGCTTTAAATGACGAATATGAGTTTATCATAGTAAGTTCAGGAGCAATTGCAGCAGCGAAACAATTTGTAAAGCTGGATAATCAAGATAAAGATGTTTTTGTAAAACAGGCTTTAGCTTCTATCGGACAGCCTCATTTAATGCGGATTTACAATGAAAATTTTAAGGATTTAGGCTTAAATACTTCACAGTGTTTGCTTTCTTATTCTGATTTCGAAAAAGAGCAGACCAAAAAGAACATTGTAAATACGATTAATGTACTGGTTAAAAACAATTACATTCCGATTATTAACGAAAATGATACTGTTGCCACAGATGAGATTCGGTTTGGAGATAATGATAAATTAGCGGCTTTAACGGCAGTGCTGCTAAATGTTGATATTCTAATTATTGCGACCAACACAAACGGAATTTACACTAAAGATTCTATTCATGCTGAAGTTCCAGAAACAATTAAGTTGGTTAATGATTTAAAATCGCTTGAGAAAGAAATCGGCGATTCAAAATCATCGCACGGAACAGGAGGAATGCAATCCAAAATAGAAGCAGCCGCAATTTCAAAAGCAGCCAATATCGAAACCTGGATTGTCAATGGACTGAATGATAATTTTATTTTAAAAGCATTGAACAACGAAATTCCGTTTACTAAAATAATCTAATGAGTCAATTAGAAAATTAGTTAATTAGATAATGCACAATTATCAAATTTTCTAATTATCACATTATCTAAATTAATAAAGAAAACAAATGAACTACATATCAATAAAAGACATCAACTCATTATCAAAATGGGTAAAACAAGCGATTAAAATCAAAAAAAATCCGCTGAAAAATCAAAGTTTAGGAAAGAATAAAACCCTTGGAATGTTATTTTTCAATCCGAGTTTAAGAACGCGTTTGAGTACTCAAAAAGCGGCAATGAACTTGGGAATGAACGTTATGGTAATGAATTTTACCAATGAAGGATGGACATTAGAATTTGAAGACGGAGCGGTTATGAATTCTGGGGCTTCAGAACACATAAAAGAAGCCGCAGAAGTAGTTTCTCAATACTGTGATATTATCGCGATTCGTGCTTTTGCAGGTTTGGTAGACAAAGAAAAAGATTATCAGGAAACTGTAATTTCAGGATTTTTGAAATACGCTACAGTGCCGATTGTAAATATGGAAAGTGCTATTCGTCATCCGTTGCAATCATTAGCTGATGCTATTACGATGGAAGAATTCAAACCTAGACACAAAAACAAACCAAAAGTGGTTCTTTCTTGGGCACCGCACCCAAAAGCTTTGCCTCAGGCTGTAGCCAATTCTTTCGTAGAAATGATGCAGTTGCAAAAAGAAATGGATTTTGTAATCACACATCCGGAAGGTTATGAATTGAGCCCGGAAATAACAAAAGACTGCAAAATCGAATACGATCAAGACAAAGCGTTTGAAAATGCCGATTTCGTTTACGTTAAAAACTGGAGCAATTTTAACGATTACGGGAAAGTAACCAACAGCGATCCAAACTGGACAGTGACGGCCGAAAAAATGGCTTTAACCAACAACGGAAAATTCATGCACTGTCTTCCAGTTCGTCGTAACGTTATTGTAAGCGACGAAGTTCTTGACGGAGAAAATTCAATCGTAATTGAACAAGCGAATAACAGAACGTATTCAGCACAATTAGTTTTACAAAAGATTCTTAAAAAAATATAATTTTTTGAGGTGCTAAGGTTCTAAGTTTCTAAGATACTAAGGAACTATGAGCAAAAACCTTAGTACCTTAGAACCTTAGCAACTTAGAACCTCATGAAAGTTACCGTAATAAAAATAGGTGGAAACATCATCGATAATCCAGCAGAATTAGAACAATTTTTAACCGATTTTTCTAAAATTGAAGGCTATAAAGTTTTAGTTCATGGTGGTGGAAAATCGGCTACAAAGATGGCGCAGAGTATTGGATTAGTTCCGCAAATGATTGATGGACGCCGAATTACAGATGCTCCAATGCTTGATGTTGTGGTCATGATTTACGCTGGGCAAATCAACAAACATATTGTGGCACAATTGCAGGCAAAAGACAATAACACGATCGGTTTTTCTGGAGCAGATGGAAATTTAGTTCAATCCACAAAAAGAAATCACCCAACAATTGATTACGGTTTTGTAGGCGATGTAAAACAAGTCAACACCAAATTACTAGCAACGTTGTTAGAAGCTGGAGTTGTCCCTGTTTTTTGTGCGATTACACACGATAAAAATGGACAATTGTTAAACACCAATGCCGACACTATTGCAAGTGAATTATCAATTGCATTGTCAGAACTTTTTGATGTGACGCTAACGTATTGTTTTGAAAAACAAGGTGTTTTGCAAGATTCAGAAGACGATTCATCTGTAATAACAGAAATCAACGAAGCCTTATACAATAAGCTGAAAGAAGAAAAAGTAATCCATTCTGGTATGATTCCAAAACTGGATAACTGTTTCAATAGTTTATCAAGAGGTGTGCAGAAAATTAAAATTGGACATCACAGAATGCTTGAAAATTCAGATATTCCGCATACAACGATTACGTTGTAAAGATATAGCCACGAATTACACAAATTAACGCTAATTTTTTTTGGCTTAAAAAAGAGAAAATAATTTTAAACAGACAGTAAAAAGTTTATTTTGATTTTAAATCTGTTACAAAAAGATAATTTGTGAAAATTCGTGCAATTAGTGGCAAAAAAAGAGAACTGCGCAGTACTTTTAAATATTAATTTAAGAAATTTGCGCAAATTAAAATTGTCACGATTTTATTAAAAACTTTGTGACTTCGAGCCTTAGCGGCAAAGAAACCAAACTTATGAAAAGTATAGATACGCTTACTCAGGAAGCAATTAGTTTATTAAAAAGCTTAATCGAAACCCCTTCATTTTCAAGTGAAGAAGATCAGACGGCTCTTTTAATTGAAAATTGGTTCAATCAGAATGAAATTCCTTTCAAGAGAGAAAACAATAATGTGTGGGCTTTCAACAAATATTTCGACGAGAACAAACCAACACTTTTACTAAACTCACATCACGATACCGTACGTCCTAATCAGGCGTATACTAATGATCCGTTTAAAGCGATTGAAAAAGATGGTAAATTATTCGGATTAGGAAGTAATGATGCTGGTGGATGCTTAGTTTCATTATTAGCGACATTTGTACATTTCTACGAAAATCAAAATCTTTCTCACAATATTGTAATTGTAGCTTCTGCGGAAGAAGAAAGTAGCGGTAAAAATGGGTTAAACAGCGTTTTAAAACATTTACCAGAACTAGATTGCGCAATTGTAGGTGAGCCAACTTTAATGCAATTAGCAGTTGCAGAAAAAGGTCTTTTAGTTTTAGATGTAAAAGTAAAAGGAACCGCAAGCCACGCCGCACATCAAAATGATGATAATGCATTATACAAATCAATTCCAGTAATGGAATGGTTTAAAAACTATAAATTCGACAAAATATCTGACGTTTTAGGTCCCGTAAAAATGACCGTAACACAGATTAATGCAGGAAAACAGCACAATGTCGTGCCATCAGAATGTGATTTGGTAGTAGATATTCGTGTAACAGATCGTTATACAAATGCTGAAATTTTGGAAGTTGTAAAAGCAAATGTAAACGCCGAAGTAACGCCAAGATCAATGCATTTAAACGCATCTTCTATTCCAGTTTCGCACGGTTTAGTTCAGGCAGGAATTGCTTTAGGAAGAACAACGTATGGTTCGCCAACGCTTTCAGATCAATCAGTTTTAAGCTGTCAGTCATTAAAATTAGGACCAGGAGAAACATTGCGTTCGCACTCAGCAGACGAATTTATTTTTGTAAATGAAATTGAAGAAGGAGTCGATTTGTACATTAAAATACTAACCGATTTCTTTAAATTATAAGAAAAGAAAAACCGCCACGAATTCACGAATTGTTTTTTATTATTTGAACAAGATATTAATTCGAATTAATTCGAAAAAAAATAATCGTAAAGATTTGAAAAAAATAATTCGTGAATTCGTGGCGAAAAAAAACATAACCTATGAAACTTTGGGAAAAAGGAATACCAACAGATAAACAAATCGAACAATTCACAGTAGGGAACGATCGTGAACTGGATTTAGTTTTAGCAAAATACGATGCTTTAGGTTCAATCGCGCACGCCAAAATGTTGGGACAGATTGGTTTATTAACTGCTGACGAAACAACATCTTTAGTTGATGCATTAAACGAAATTATCGCTGATATTGTAGTTGGAAATTTCGAAATCGAAGACAGTTTTGAAGACGTGCATTCTAAAATCGAATATCTTTTAACAGTAAAACTAGGCGATGCAGGAAAGAAAATCCACACCGCACGTTCTCGTAACGATCAAGTTTTAGTCGATGTTCATCTGTACTTAAAAGATGAATTAAAAGCAATCAAAGAGCAGGTAAAAACTTTGTTTGATTTGTTGATGGAATCGGCAGAAAAACATCAAAATGTACTATTGCCAGGTTATACACATTTACAAATCGCAATGCCATCGTCTTTCGGAATGTGGTTTTCTGCTTACGCCGAAAGTTTAATTGATGATATTACAATGTTGAACGCTGCGTCTAAAATTGTAGACCAAAATCCGTTAGGTTCTGCTGCAGGTTACGGAAGTTCTTTCCCAATCAACAGAACCTTTACAACGAAAGAATTAGGCTTCGAAACCTTAAAATACAATGCCGTTGCAGCACAAATGAGCCGCGGAAAAGCAGAAAAAACGGTTGCTTTTGCGATGACAAGTGTTGCAGGAACATTATCAAAATTTGCGATGGATGTTTGTTTGTATATGAGTCAGAATTTCGATTTCATTGGTCTTCCAGCACATCTTACAACAGGTTCAAGCATTATGCCTCATAAGAAAAACCCAGACGTTTTCGAGTTAATCAGAGGAAAATGCAATAAGATTCAAGCACTTCCTTACGAGATTACTTTAATTACGAATAATCTTCCAAGTGGTTATCATAGAGATTTACAGCTTTTAAAAGAAGGTTTATTTCCAGCGATTCAAAATTTGAAAGCTTGTTTGGATATTGCTATATTTTCAATAAAAGATATTACGGTTAAAGATCATATTTTAGAAGATAAAAAATATGATTATTTGTTTACGGTAGATACTTTAAACGAAATGGTAGTAGAAGGAATGCCGTTTAGAGATGCTTACAAAGCAGTTGCTGAACAACTAGAAGCAGGAACATACAAATCTCCAAAAGAAACAAAACATACGCATGAAGGCAGTATTAATAATTTATGTCTTGATGCGATTAAAGATAAAATGAAAGCTGCTTTTTAATGTTTTCGTGAAATTGTAAAAAGTAAGCAGTAAAAAGCAAAAGGTCATTGATTATTTCAATGACCTTTTGCTTTTTTTAAGGTTTAATTTTTTACGAGTTTAAAAGTTTTGCTTCTGTTGTCTATTTGAACTTTGCATACATAAATGCCTTTTGCAAGATTTCCGACGTTTAATTCTAATTTTTCATCTGGAGAAACATTTTGGGAATGTGAATATATTTTTGATCCATTAGATGAAAACAGATTCACTTCAGCTAAACCATTATCAGAACTTGAAAAATCGATATTTAACAAACGATTTATAATTGATGGATAATACTTCAAATCCAGATTATTTGCATTGTCGTTTAGTCCTAAATTATTGCAGCTTGTAGATACGGCACCTTGAGCGGTAACCTGAAGCGTTGCACCAGCACCGCATGAAACGTTAGAAATATATCCCGCAACATTAGCGATAGGCAAAACGCTATACGTGTATGAAGGTTTTGTTACTGCTGTTCCTGAATTGGTTGGAGCATTCAAACAATCTGTAAAAGCAATTCCGATTGTACCACCGTCAGTACTCACGTAATTTTTAAAAGCAGTTCCGATTTTAGCAAAATCAGTCCCTTCTACGTAACAAGTTGTATTATTGCTTCCACCGCCTAAACCAATTGCAAGTGAACCCGATACAGAAGTGTTATAATAGCAATTTAAAATATGAAGTTCAGCATTTCTGGCTCTTGGCATTCTTTCTTTACAGCCTTCTGCCCAGTAACAGTTTTTAAAAGTAATGCTATAATGTCCGTCAGAAGGAGCATCGGTTTTAGAAGAACCTACTAAGTCAGAAAAACGGTGATCATCAGCACCGCCAGATCCTCCAGCTTTTGGTGCTTTCAGATAAATAAATTTACACCATGAAACCGTTACGTTATCAGCAGCGCCTTTGTTGTCGAAATTTCCGTCCATTCCGTCCTGAAATTCACAATGGTCGACCCAGATATTAGTCGCTTCTGAAGTAAGATTATCACGTCCGTCAACATCGTAAGCGCCTGGGCCTTCAAAAATTAAATTCCTTATGATAATATTATTTGAACCTGGTTTAAGATTTAAAATTCCTGAACCGGCTGCAGTTTGATCCAGATTAACCAAACGAGCACCAGGAAGTCCGATAATAGTTTTGTCATTTACTTGAAGACTGGTGTAAGTGCAATTTATGGTTCCTGAGACCAAAATTACTTGCGGAGTAGTTAATTTTAATTTTGCTGTTAAATCAGTCAGGTTTGTTACAGTGACTGGAGTTGCGGTTCCTCCGCCAGTTGCAGATGCACCAAATCCTTCAGGAGCGCTCATGTAATAATTTTGAGCAAACAAAAAGGAGCAAGGCAGAAGCAATGCTAATAAAATAAGTTTTGTTTTCATTTTAAGCGTGGTTTTTGTGGTTTCAATAGTTAATGTAATCGATTGCACAAATGTAAAAGAATTAAAATAATTTCAAATTAATTTATTAAATATTTATGTTTTAAACTTTTGATATCTAGAATTGTAAATTTTGTTTTAACAGCAATAATTTGCAAAACAATCTGTGATAATGTTTTAGAAAACAAAAAAAGGTTTTAAAATTAAAAGCAGAATTTTCATGCTAAATACATATATTTGATATGCCAGTTTAAAACATATCAATGAAAAAATTCAATGAACAATCTACCTTAGATCTTTTTGAGAAAGGTTTGATTACAGAAAATCAATTCGAAGAAGTTAAGACCTATCGAAACCTAAATATCTTTTCGTTAAATGCAGAATTAAAGCTATTTCTTTATTTGTCAGTATTGTTATTTACTTCAGGAATTGGAATTCTGATTTATGAAAATATTGATACAATTGGACATATCGCCATTCTATCATTGCTTTTAATAGTTATTGCAGTTTGTTTTTTTTATTGTTTTAAATATTCTAAAGGTTTCCAGAAAGGCGAAGTTACTTTTGAGCATCCGGTTTTAGAATATCTGGTTTTGGCGGGAAACATTCTAACTTGTATCTTTATCGGATATCTGCAATTTCAGTACAAACCTTTTGGAGATCACTACGGGTTGGCTACTTTAATTCCAACAATAGTAAGTTTCTTTTGTGCTTATTATTTTGATAATAGAAGTGTCTTGACTATTGCTGTTACAGGTTTAGCGGCGTATGTCGGACTTTCGGTTACACCACAGGATATATTTAATGACAGTAATAATTTGTACGCTAGCCAAAGTTTGAGTTATTCTGCAGTAATGTTAGGGGTTTTGTTGGTTTTGTGGACTATTTACAGCCATAGAATTTCGCTCAAAACACACTTTAGCTTGGTTTTTCTGACTTTTGCATTGCATATTGTAAGTATCGCTGCAATTAGTAATTTGACAGGTTATGATACTTTAATATGGATAATATTTGCTTTGATTTTAGCTGGTTCAACATATTATTTTTATAAAGCCAGCTACGAATATAAAGCAATGTCTTTATATGTATTTATGATTGTGTATGCTTACATCGGCGGAAATATTGTTTTGTTTAGAATTTTTGAAAACGTTGATTTCTCTGATATTTGGGAATTGCTTATTTTTCTATTGCCAGCATATTTCATTGGCTCAATTGTAATGTTTATTAAATTAATTAAAAACTTCCATAAAGTTATTGCAGAATGATAGTATACAACAAACAATTATTAGATAATGAGGCTTTAACAGATGAAGCAGATGCTTTATTTCAAGGTGGTTTTATAAGTAAAGATCAGAAGAAATTTATAGAAAAGGAATTACCAGTTTTAAAAAGCCAAAGTAATATTTTAGTTAGAATAGGATTCTTTTTGCTTGGTTGCTTGTTGTATCTTTCAGTTTGTGGAGCAATTTCTTTGTTTGGACTAAGCGCTGAGAATACATTTTTTCAGATCTGCTGTTACATTTTTGCTATAGTGGGATTTGTTGGAGCAGAATTGCTTGCAAATCAAAATTTTCATAATCACGGTTTAGATGATGCTTTTATATTGAATGCACTGTTATGCTTAGGCGCAGCAATAGGAATAACAACAGAAGGGTACGAAATGGTAATTGCTTTTTTTGTTGCAATTGGATCGCTTTTTATGTTTCTAAGGTATTTGCATGTGCTGTCAATGCTTGTGTTTTGCCTTTCAGCAACTGCTTTTTTGTTTTACGGAATGTTTGAATTTGGAGATAGAGGAAAAGCAATTTTGCCATTTATAGCAATGATTTTTGCAGGCGTATTTTATTTTTTAACAAAAAAAATGATGAATCGTCTAAATGAAAATTATTATTACAATGGACTTTTGTTAGCTAATAGTTTTTGTTTGGTGTTATTTTATCTTTCTTGCAATTATCTGGTGGTAAGAGAACTTTCTGCAGAGCTTTTAGGAGTAGAAGTGAAACCTGGAACCGACATCCCGTTTGCTTATTTCTTCTATGCTTTTACTTTCATTGTTCCAATTGTTTATTTGGGGCAAGCTATAAAAACAAAAGATAGAATAATGCTTTGGTTGAGTTTTTTAGCGGTCGCATTTTCAATTTATACGATTAGATTTTACCATTCCGTTTTGCCAATCGAAGTTGCGCTTACATTAGGAGGGATAATTCTTTTTGCAATAGCTTATTTTTCAATTAAAAAATTAAAAGAAAAAGAGAGTGGATTAACCTTTAAGCCAGATAGAATTAACCATTCAGATAGCCTATTAAATGCAGAAGCTTTAGTTGTAGCTTCAACTTTCGGTATGAAACCAGGAGTTAAAACAGATTCTCCAATGGAATTTGGAGGAGGAGGTTTCAGTGGAGGAGGCTCTGAGGGAAGTTTTTAGAAATGTAAAATGCGAAATGTAAAATGTAAAATGCAATAGGTAAAGTGTTTTACTTCTCACATTTGACATTTTACATTTCACAAAAAAAAACATTATACTTTACTCTTCAATGCTTCTGCATCAATATCACTGTGCGAAACATCGTAAACAGCTTTTCCGTTTTTAATTAAAATCAATTGTGGAGATTCGTGATATACTCCAAATCTGCTAGCAATTTCATTTGAAATATCTCTATGTGCGATCAAGTCCAAAAAGTACGCATCAACAACACCTTCAAGATCAAATTCTCTTTCAAATTGTTTTAAGGCCATTCGGCTAATGCTACATCTTGTGCTATGTTTGAAAATTACAACTGGTTTTTCATTTGAAATGGCTTCAATTTCCATTAATTGAAGAATATCTGTTAATTCTGTCCAGTTAACTTTACTTTTTGCTGCTTCTGAGTTCTCTGAACTTCCGAAGATTGAATTAAAAAAACTCATATTTGGCTTGCTTTATGACTTTTTGACGTGTTAAAACGATAAAAACTTGATTTTAACCGTCATTTTGTCTGTTTTTTTACTGTGGAATATAATTTGTCTATTAGAATACAAAGTTAAATTATTTGAGTTAACTATTTACCTCAATAAATCGTAACTTTAATCCTATTTAATTTATAAAGTTAAATCAATCAAAATCAGAAAGATATGAATATAAATAAGTTTACTATTAAATCGCAGGAAGCCATTCAGTTGTCTCAGCAGTTAGCACAACGAAATGGCCAGCAGCAAATTGAAAATGAGCACATTTTCAAAGCAATATTTGAAGTTGATGAAAACGTGGCGCCATTTATTCTAAAAAAATTGAATGTAAATGTGCCGTTGTTTTTGCAAATTTTAGACAGTACAATTCAGAGTTTTCCAAAAGTTTCTGGAGGAGATGTTATGCTTTCTCGAGACGCGAACAAAGCTTTGAATGAAGCTGAAATCATTGCACAAAAAATGAACGACGAATACGTTTCGATCGAGCATTTAATTTTAGCCATTTTTGACTCAAAAAGTAAAGTTTCTCAGATTTTAAAAGATCAGGGAGTTACAGGAAAAGGTTTGAAAGCGGCTATTGAGGAACTTAGAAAAGGCGAAAGAGTAACTTCGGCATCGGCAGAAGAAACGTATAATTCGCTTAATAAATTCGCTAAAAACTTAAACGAATTAGCTCGTACAGGAAAATTAGATCCAGTTATTGGGCGTGATGAAGAAATTCGTCGTGTATTGCAGATTCTAACTCGTAGAACAAAAAACAACCCAATGCTTATTGGGGAACCTGGAGTTGGTAAAACTGCAATTGCAGAAGGTTTGGCACATAGAATTGTGGATGGCGACGTTCCAGAAAACTTAAAAGATAAAATCGTTTTTTCTCTAGATATGGGAGCTTTGATTGCCGGAGCCAAATATAAAGGAGAATTTGAAGAACGTCTGAAATCGGTTGTAAAAGAAGTTACAGCTGCAGATGGAGATATTGTTTTGTTTATTGATGAGATTCATACGCTTGTAGGAGCGGGTGGAGGTGAAGGCGCAATGGATGCGGCTAACATCTTGAAACCAGCTTTAGCTCGTGGAGAATTGAGAGCAATTGGTGCTACAACTTTAGATGAATATCAAAAATATTTCGAAAAAGATAAAGCGCTTGAAAGACGTTTCCAGAAAGTTCTTATTGATGAACCAGATACAGAAAGCGCGATTTCAATCTTGCGTGGTATCAAAGAGAAATACGAAACACACCATAAAGTTCAGATTAAAGACGAAGCAATTATTGCTGCGGTTGAACTTTCGCAAAGATATATCACCAATCGTTTCCTACCAGATAAGGCGATTGACTTAATGGATGAAGCTGCTTCTAAATTACGTATGGAAATCAATTCGAAACCAGAAGAGTTAGATGTTTTGGATCGTAAAATCATGCAGTTGGAAATTGAAATTGAAGCCATCAAACGTGAGAAAGAAGAGAGCAAGCTGAAAATTTTAGGTATGGAATTAGCCAACCTTAAAGAAGAGCGCAACGAAATCTATGCAAAATGGAAACAGGAAAAAGATATTGTTGACGGAATTCAGGCTGTAAAACACGAAATTGAAGACTTTAAATACGAAGCAGAACGTGCAGAACGTGAAGGTGATTATGGGAAAGTAGCTGAGATTCGTTATGGAAAAATAAAAGAAGCGCAGGAACGTCAGGAAAGTTTGCAAAAACAGTTGTTAGAATTTCAATCTGGAAACTCTTTGATTAAAGAAGAAGTAACAAGAGAGGATATTGCAGAAGTTGTAGCAAAATGGACTGGAATTCCAGTAACCAAAATGCTTCAAACAGAAAGAGAAAAATTATTGCACCTTGAAGACGAATTGCACAAACGTGTAGTAGGTCAGGAAGAAGCGATAGAAGCAGTGAGTGATGCTGTTCGTAGAAGCCGTGCCGGTTTACAGGATATGAAAAAACCTGTTGGTTCATTCTTATTCTTAGGAACAACCGGAGTTGGTAAAACGGAGCTAGCAAAAGCTTTGGCAGAATATCTTTTTGATGATGAAAACGCCATGACTCGTATTGATATGAGTGAGTACCAAGAACGCCACAGTGTGAGCCGTTTAGTTGGTGCACCTCCAGGATATGTAGGTTATGATGAAGGTGGTCAGTTGACAGAGGCTGTTCGTAGAAAACCTTATTCTGTTGTGTTGTTAGATGAGATTGAAAAAGCGCATCCAGATACTTTCAATATTTTATTGCAGGTTCTAGATGAAGGTCGTTTGACAGACAACAAAGGGCGTCTGGCAGATTTCAGAAATACGATTATTATTATGACCTCAAATATGGGAAGTAATATCATTCAGGAGAAATTTGAAAACCTAAAAGGAGGTGTTGAAGCGGCAACAGAAGCGGCTAAAAACGAAGTTTTAGGATTATTAAAACAAACTGTTCGTCCTGAGTTTATCAACCGTATCGATGAGATTGTAATGTTTACACCGCTTACAGTAGAGAACATCTCAAGAATCGTAAACTTACAGTTAAAGAGTGTTACAAAAATGTTGGCTCTGCAAGGCATTACAATGGATGCAACTCCAGAAGCTATTGCTTACTTGGCCGACAAAGGTTACGATCCGCACTTTGGGGCAAGACCTGTAAAACGTGTAGTTCAAAGAGAAGTTTTAAATCAATTGTCAAAAGAGATTTTGGCAGGAAATATTACAACAGACAGCATCATTTTATTGGATGCTTTCGATGGCAAACTGGTTTTTAGAAACCAGACAGTTAAATAATTATTTTTTTTAGTTAATCTTGAAAAAGCATCAGTGTCAAAGCTGGTGCTTTTTTTTGCCGTAAATTCTGAAACTTTTAGTCTGATTGTTATAACAATTCTTTTTGAAAAAATATTCAATTTTAAGTTCATAAAAATCAGCAAATTATTAATTTAAAAAATAAAGACATGAATAATATTTTCAGAGGATTATTAGCAGGATATGGAGCAAAGAAGTTAGGTGGCGGGTGTTTCGGAACCATTATAGTTTTTATCATTCTTTGGGTTCTTTTAGGACAATGTAATTAAAGATTCTAGTACAGAAAAATACGAATAAAAAGATAAATTTTGATGCAATATAATTGGGCAGATTAAGGCAAAATGTCTAGATTCGCATCACTAAAAATAAATTTAAAAAATGGGTTCAGGTTTTTTCGCTCTATTAGATGATATCGCAGCAATTATGGATGATGTTGCAGTAATGAGTAAAGTTGCTGCAAAAAAAACAGCCGGAATTTTGGGCGATGATTTAGCTGTAAATGCAGAAAAAGCTTCTGGATTTGCATCTTCACGAGAGTTGCCTGTTTTATGGGCAATTAGTAAAGGTTCGCTTCTAAATAAAATAATTATTCTGCCAATTGCTTTTTTATTAAGTGCGTTTTTTCCAGTTGCCATCATGATAATTTTAGTTTTGGGAGGATTATTTTTAGCATATGAAGGGGCTGAAAAAATCTACGAATTTATTGTGCCTCACAAACACGAAGAATCGGAAGGAATAACTGATGAAGTATTGACAGAAGAAGAAATTTTAGTAATTGAAAAAGAAAAAGTGAAATCGGCAATTGTTACTGATTTCATTTTATCAGTCGAAATTGTAATTATTGCTTTGGGAACCGTAATTGGAAAACCATTGTTGTCACAAATCATTACCGTGTCCATTATCGCTTTAATTGCTACGGTTGGAGTTTACGGAATTGTAGCGCTTATTGTTCGTATGGATGAAGTTGGTTTTAAGATGATTCAGCACAGTAAAAAAGAAAAAAGCCTTTTAAAAAGTGTTGGAAATGTATTGGTTCAAGCGCTTCCAAAAGTAATTAAAGCACTAACGGTTATCGGAACTATTGCGTTGATTTTGGTTGCTGGCGGGTTATTTGTACATAACATCGAATTTTTTCACCACCTTTTACCAAACTTCCCATCAATTATAAAAGAATTTGCAATCGGACTTATAATGGGCTTTATAGTTTTGGCAATTGTAAATCTCTTCAAAAAGATTTTTAAAAAGAAAACAGCATAATTTTACATTAAAATATACTTTAACGAAAACATCAGCTCACAGCTGATGTTTTTTTTTGGAGCAGATTGATTCATTTTAAAGCCTCTCCATGTACTATATTTTTGTTTCGGATTGCTATCATAACTGCTATAGAAAGAGGTCATTTCTAAAGGGGTTGTTTAATGTTATTTTTGTTTTTATAGGAAATAACAGTAATTTTTAAATTTTTTTTTAAAAATAAATTACTGATTTATAGTTGTTTAATGATACGTTGTAACTTTTTAACATTTTTTATAAGCAACCTTTGCAACCAAGGCGCGTCTTCATAGTAATTAACAATTAATTATTATTTTATATGAAAAGTTTTAGATTAAAAACAGCTTTAGTAGTATTATTTTTATCAATTGGATTTGTTTCTTGCAGTAGCGACGATGATAAAGTAGAATCGACAGTTAAAACAAAAACAGCATTTGTAACCGAAATTAAAGGTCCGGAAACTGGAAAAGTAAATGAGGAATTAAGTTATGACGTGACTTTTATTGTAGATAACGCTTGTGGAGAATTTGATAAAATTAGCGAAACAACAATTGGTACAGACAAAGGATTGCAAGTTATAGCAAAATACGCTTCAGATGTTTGTACACAACAAATTCCAGATCCTAAAAAAACAGTTTATAAATTTAAATCTGCTGCAAAAGGAACTTTTGAAATTAAATTTAAGAAATCAGAAACTGAATTCCTTACTCAAAAAGTAGTGATCGAATAACAACTTGTTTAGTTGATATTTTTTTAGGTTGAAAGCCATTTTGCGGAAGTTTTATTTTAAACGGACGTGAAATGGTTTTTTTAATTTGAGGAATTGGTACTGATTTATTAGTTGTTATATAAAAGTTATCTACTTTGACATTCCTTTAAAAAGTATTATTTTTGCACTCTAAATTTTATGTCATGCCGAAAAGAAAGTATAAAATATCAGTAATTCAGTTAAATCTGAATGATGTTGCCGAAAATAATCTTAAAAAATGTATCAGCTGGGTAAGAGATGCTGCAAGTCAAGGTGCAGAAGTTATTTTATTACCTGAATTATATAGCAGTCATTATTTTTGTCAAAGTGAAGATGTAGATAATTTTGCATTAGCAGAGCCACTTTACAGCACTTCATTTATTGCATTCAGCGAATTGGCAAAAGAATTAGGAGTAGTAATTATTGTTCCTTTCTTCGAGAAAAGAATGGCAGGAATCTATCATAATAGTGCTTACATCATTGATACTGATGGAACAGAGGCTGGTTTATACCGTAAAATGCACATTCCAGATGATCCTCATTTCTATGAAAAATTCTATTTCACTTCAGGTGATTTAGGTTTCCAGGCAATCGAAACTAAAAAAGGAACTGTTGGAACTTTAATCTGCTGGGATCAATGGTATCCAGAAGCGGCTCGTATTACAGCGCTTAAAGGAGCAGAAGTTTTATTCTATCCGACAGCAATTGGATGGCATCCAAAAGAAAAAGAGCAATATGGAGAGAATCAATATGGTGCTTGGATGAACGTAATGAAAGGTCATGCAGTAGCAAATGGTGTTTTCGTTGCAGCAGCAAACCGAATTGGTCTTGAAAAATACCTTGAAGGAACAGAAGGAATTCAGTTCTGGGGAGCTTCTTTTATTGCGGGACCGCAAGGAGAAATTTTAGCTCAGGCTTCTCATGATAAAGAAGAAATCTTAATTGCTGAGGTTGATTTAGATCTTCAGGAAAATGTTCGTCAAAACTGGCCGTTCTTTAGAGACAGAAGAATTGACGCTTTTGGAGACATTACAAAAAGAGCAATTGATAAATAATTTGATTTATCTAAAACATATAAAAAGGACAAAATATACATTTTGTCCTTTTTTTTGTAAGCTTCGGAGAAGCGAAATATTTATAACACCTCAATAAAACAAAATGATAAAGCTCCAGTGGAGCGACATGCATTAGATTGTAAAAGAACATCTCGCTCTTCTGGAGCTTTATATCGTAAACGTATTTTTTTTTGCTATAAATATTTGGCTTCTCCGAAGCTTTAAATAAGTATTCAAAATCTATTTTTTATAATAAAAAGGAGCTATTTCAACACGAAATAGCTCCTTTTCTGCTTTTAGCTTTATATATAGATTACTTTACTTGGAAAGTAACTCGTCTCACGATTTGACGTGCTTCTTTAGAGCTTTTGTTAACAGAAGTATCTTCTCCGTTAGCAATAACATTCAATCTTGAAGCATCGATTCCAGCATTAACGGCTACTTTTTTCACAGCTTCAGCTCGTTTTCTAGATAATTCAGTGTTGTAGCTTGAGCTTCCAATTTCATCAGCATAACCAATAATGTCGGCAGATTTTCCAGGGTTGTTTTTCAAGTATTTCACTAAGAAATCAACACCAGATAAAGAAGAGTTTGTTGGTTTAGACGAATTGAAATCGAAATAAACATTTACATAGCCACCGTTGATTAATTCTTCAACTGTATTGTTTGTAGCTGTTCCAGCACCTTTTCTCTCGTAAGTTTTGTCTAAGTAGCTTTCTAACTCATCTGGGACACCATTTTGATTGGTATCAATAGATTGTCCTTTTGTATTAACAGCAACTCCTGCAATACTGTTTGGTTCTAAATCGTATAAATCAGCAACTCCATCTTTGTCTGAATCTATAAGACCAGTTTCGATTAAGTCAACTCTTTGTTCCAATTCACTGATTCTATCTTCTTCACCAACCCAGTCAGCATGTTTTTGGTTTTTACCTAGGTAGAAAGTTAAACCTATAGAAGCATTTAATAAAACGCCATCAAAAGAACCTGTGGTAGTATTTCCCATTCCGTCAAAGTTCCAGTTTTGTCTTCCGTTAACAATTCCGGTAAGATCACCTGTCAATGCTACTCGGTCGCTTAATCTAATTTGTCCTGTTAAACCAGCAATTCCGTGAGCCATGTAATCTTGTCCGCCAAATCCTGTTTCAGTACTAATTTGCGAAACCCCAAAACCACCATGCGCCAAAAGACCTATTGTGTTTGTCCAAGTTTCAAAATTTAAAGCACGTCCAACATTGATAACCCCTTGTAAACTCGCTCTAACGTAGCGGCTTTCAAAATCTGGAGTATCTTTTTTCTCTTTGAATTGATCGTAACCAACATCTAATTTTACCCCAAACTTTGGACTAAACATATATCTTACACCCAAATCTCCGTGAAAAAAGTTTAACGATTCTGTAGTATAACCTGGAGTCATTGTTCTGGTTGGTTTGTTAACCCCACCATTAAGTTCGATCGACCATTTGTTGTATTCTTGATCTACATTTGGTTTTGTAGAAGTAGTAGCCATATTTTGAGCACCTGCAGCAAATGATAGTAATAATAAGGATACTGATACTAATTTCTTTTTCATGATATCAAAAATTAAATTGTTTTTATTTTAAACTCTGAAACAAAATTAGAGGTCGAATTCTAGAAAGTGTTGTATATACCCTTACATAATTCCCATATTTTGGCTTTTAATTGTGTAAATTCGTTAAAATAAGTACAATAGAAGGCAAAAAAAAGGACAAAATTCACATTTTGTCCTTTTGCTATCCTTAAAAAAGAGTTATTATTTTAAATCAGGCTGATAAATTTTAACAGATCCGTCTCCTTCGCTGCTTACTACCAACAAGCTTCTTTTTGTCGGACTTTTTGAAGCTGGAATAAAAAGAATACCTTCTGGAGCATCTCCTGTTTTCACAGTTTGCAAATACTGAGGAGAAGTTGGGTTTGTAGCATCATATACCATAAAAGCATCAGATCTTTCAAGTCCTACAAACAGAATATTTTGATTTCCCATTTTAGCCACAACTACAGCTTCTGGTTCAGAACCTTTATCATCACTTCTTTTATCATCATATGTGCCAATTTCGTTAGTCTTTTTGTCAACATCATTTTTGCTGTCAAAAACAATTTTCCCTGTATTTCCGTTCCAGATAGAAAAAGATCTTCCTCCAAAACTTACCATTTGATCTAAATCTCCATCTCCATCAGTATCTCCCATGTCAGCAACAAGATTTAATCTTCCTAAATTGGTGTCTAATTTTAAAGTAGCTGCATCAGGGAAAGCTGTTGCGTCAAGTGTCATGCTTTTCATACGCTTCACATCAGTGTAAGCAGTGTATTCTCTTGCATCACCTTCGTTAGCGGTTACAAAATAAGGAACATTGTTTACAGTATAATGGCTGATCGCATCTGGCATATACAATCCTTTTACTTTCCAAGGATTAAAAGCAATTTTATTATCGCTATCACTTACATCAATTGCGTTTTCAGCTGTGTTATAATCTTTCATTCCTAAAGGATAAATAGCAGTAATCGTTTTAGAAGTTAAATCGACTTTAGCGACACCATTGTTTTCCTGTAAGGTTACCCAAGCCGTTTTAGAATCGTCTGAAATTGTAATATATTCAGGTTCGATATCTTGAGCAAAACTGGTTTTAGCAAATTTTGAAATTCTGAAGCCATCTTTTACCAATGTCGCAGCCTGACCAGCAAATGAAGCGAAGTCTAAAGTTGTAACATTGTAAGTGCTTGTTTCAATAATAGAAACGGTTCCGTTTGGATCTTGTGTGTAATCTGTATTTGGCTCGCCTTCATTTGCCGTCATAATATATTTTCCGTCTGGAGAAAAAGTAATCATATCTGGCAAAGCACCAACCGTTACTTGTTTAATTAAGCTATAATCTGAAGTATTAAAAACAACTACTTTTCCGTTTCCTTGTTTGTTTACAGTAGATTCTAAAGCAACAGCCAGTTTTCCATCAAAAACAGAAACGCTATTTGCAGCACCTTCATAAGCAACTAAATCAATTTTTCCGATTTTAAGTGGTTTTGTGGGATCACTAATATCGATAACGTCAATTTGATTAACACCGCTATTGTTTACTGTAAAAAGTCTTTTCGTTTTTTCGCAGTAAGCAGAAATTTCAGCAGCAGCTTCTCCGCCAATTGTAATCGAACCAATTTCTTTAAAAGTTCCTGGATTTTCGTTTACAACAACTTCTGGTTCGGTGTTTGAATTTTCATCATTGTTACAGCTTGCCAATAAAAAAAGAGCAGCTAATAATGAGAGAGATAAATTTTTCATGTGTTAGTTTTTAGTTTTGGCAAAAGTAATTCTGAGCTCTCTGTTAAATATTAAGTGTGTATTATTTAATCTTTAACTTAAATTTTGCAGGATAAGTTTTGTGAAATTACATAGGAATTTCAACCAAATGTTTTATAATCCTAACGAATGCTTATCTTTGCACTTTCTAAATTAGAATCTATTTATGTCAACAAATAATAGAAGATTTCCAGCAGAATGGGAAAAACAGCAAGGAATTGTATTGTGTTTTCCGCACAATGGTAACGATTGGCCAGGAAAATATGAAGCCGTTCAATGGGCTTTTGTAGAATTTATTAAAAAAGTAGCGACTTTTGAAACTGTTTTTTTAGTTGTAGCCGATGATAAACTGAAAGAGAAAGTTGCTGATATGCTTGAAAGAGCTCGCGTTAATACTGAAAACGTTTCTTATATTGTTCATAAAACAAACAGAAGCTGGATGCGCGATTCGGGACCAATTATTGTAAAAAATGGTTCAAAAAGAGAAGCGCTTAACTTTAACTTTAACGGTTGGGCAAAATATAAAAACTATCAATTAGATAAATTTGTTCCTGGTAAAGTAGCTGATTTTATTGATGTTCCTTTAACTCAAGTAATGTACAAAGGAAAACCTGTAATTGTTGAAGGTGGGGCGATTGATGTAAACGGAAAAGGAACTTTACTGACTTCTGAAGAGTGTTTGATGCACCCAACAATTCAAGTAAGAAATCCTGGTTTTACAAAAGAAGATTACGAAGCTGTTTTTAAAGAATATCTTGGAGTTACCAATGTAATTTGGTTAGGAGACGGAATAGAAGGAGATGATACGCATGGGCATATCGACGATTTATGCCGATTTGTAAACGAAGATACGATTGTAACAATTGTAGAAACAGATAAAAATGATTCAAATTACAAACCTTTACAGGACAATTTGAAACGTTTGCAGAATGCTAAATTAGAAAACGGAAAATCTCCAGTTATTGTAGCATTGCCAATGCCAAAACGTGTTGATTTTGAAGATTTAAGATTGCCGGCAAGTTATGCTAATTTCTTAATCTTGAATAATTGCGTTTTAGTACCAACATTCAACGACAGCAACGACCGAGTAGCTTTAAACATATTAGCAGAATGTTTTCCAGATCGTGAAGTAATCGGTATTAGCTGTATCGATTTTATCTGGGGATTCGGAACTTTACATTGTTTAAGTCAGCAGATTCCTGCATAAAAATAGTAGCCACAGATTATAGAATAATCGTTTTGATATTTTTAATCTGTAATAAAATTATCAGATATTCAGAGACTTTCTTATATAATTTAAGCTGTCACCAAATGTGGCAGCTTTTTTTTGTTGTATATTTAACAGACAGATTTGCCGTGTGTCCACACATCCTTCTTATATTCGTATGTTCAATAATGCAGAAATGCAGATTTAATTTTATATGAAGAAAATATTTTTTATCCTTTCCGTGCTTTCTTCCGGAGTTCTTTTTTCGCAGTCTGATTCACAAGACAAAAATGAACTTACATTTGCCACCTACAATGTAAGTATGGAATCTGATAATTATTCTCCCAAAGGTGCAATGGGAAAGTCGGAGCAGATGTTGATTAATCAACTTAGTTCAGGGCATAATACTCAAATCAGAAATATTGCCCAGATTATTCAGACTGTTAGGCCTGACATTATTTTGCTAAACGAATTTGATTATATTAAAGACCCTGAATTTGGTGTAAAGGCGTTTATAAAAAATTATTTGAACGTCGGCCAAGGTGGAGCAGCCGCTATTGATTATCCTTATTACTATTATTCGACAGTAAATACAGGCCAGCCAAGTCCTTATGATTTGAACAATGATGGAAAGTTGGATAATTTTGGAAATGATGCATGGGCATTTGGCATGTATCCTGGACAATACGGGATGATGCTTTTATCTAAATATCCTATTGATGTTAAGGCTGTTCGTACTTTTCAGCATTTTAAATGGAAAGACATGCCGGAAGCATTGATTACCAAAAAAGCAGATGGATCGGATTGGTACAGTAAGAAAGCATGGAAGGAATTTCCATTATCTTCAAAATCTCACTGGGATGTTCCTGTAGAGATTGGGAATAAAACAGTTCACGTTTTAGTCAGTCATCCAACTCCTCCTACTTTTGATGGAGATGAAGATCGAAACGGAAAAAGAAATCATGATGAAATCCGATTCTGGAGAGATTATATTTCAGACAATTCTGCTTCGTATATTTACGATGATAAAGGAGTAAAAGGAGGTTTGCCTCCAGATTCTCGATTTGTCATCATGGGTGATCAAAACGCTTCGCCAGTTGAAGGAGATGCTATGAGAGAAGGTATAAAATCCTTAATAGAAAGTCCGAAAATTAATAGCGACTTTACGCCTGCTAGTAAAGGTGGTGCTGAATTTAGTCCTAAAAATCCTTTTGGAGTTAATCATACGGCTTTTTGGAGAATGCGAGCTGATTATGTATTGCCATCCAGACTTGGTTTCAAGGTTGTTAATAGCGGTGTATTCTGGCCTGCAAAAGGTGAGCCAATGTCAGAATTAGTTGAAAAACGAGAATCAAGTTCAGATCATCGTTTGGTTTGGGTAAAAGTGGTTTTAGAATAAATAGCTTTTTCTAGATTAAATATAAAGCATAAAAAAAACCTTGGATTTCCAAGGTTTTTTTGTTTTTCTATATCTCTTCAGATTGCTCTGCTCTTCATTGTCTCGTAAATGGAGGTAAAAGCTGGCTTGAAACTTCTCCAAATCCAATTCTTACTTCGTTGTTTTCACAGAAACCGCGAATAATAACAGTATCATTATCTTCAATAAATTTACGTTCACTTCCGTCACTTAGTTTAAGCGGATTTTTTCCTCCCCAAGTTAATTCTAGCATAGAACCAAAACTATCAGGAGTTGGACCAGAAATAGTTCCAGAACCCATCATATCTCCAGAATTCACGCGACATCCATTTGAAGTATGATGCGTTAATTGCTGAGCCATAGACCAGTACATATACTTGAAGTTAGATTTTGAAATTATCGTTTCTTCTTGATTTTCTGGTTGTAAAGAAACTTCTAAATGAATATCAAAAGCTTTTTTTCCTTTTGTCTGCAAATATGGAAGCGGAGACGGATCTTGTTTTGGGCCTTTAGTTCTAAAAGGTTCCAAAGCATCCATAGTCACAATCCAAGGTGAAATTGAAGTGGCAAAGTTTTTTGCTAAGAATGGCCCAAGAGGCACATATTCCCATTTTTGCATATCGCGAGCACTCCAGTCATTTAGTAAAACCATTCCGAAAATATAATCTTCAGCTTCATAAGTTGAAATATTTTCGCCCATTACATTTACATCTGTAGTAATAAAAGCAGTTTCTAATTCAAAATCTACTAAACGAGATGCTCCGAAAACTGGTGTATCATGTCCAGCGGGTAAAGATTGTCCCATTGGTCTGTGAACTGGAATTCCAGAAGGAACAATTGTAGAGCTTCTACCGTGATATCCAACCGGAATGTGTAGCCAGTTTGGCAATAAAGCATTATCTGGATCACGGAACATTTTTCCTACGTTTGTAGCATGTTCTCTACTTGAATAAAAGTCAGTATAATCACCAATTAAAACTGGTAATTGCATTTCTACGTCTTCGATTTTAAATATAACAATATCGCGATGTTTTGTTGTATCTCTTAATTGAGGATTAGTTTCGTCGAAAATCTCAGCAATGCGATTTCGCACCAGGCGCCATGTTTTTTTTCCATCAGAAATAAAATCATTTAGCGTATCCTGCATAAACATATCATCGGTTAATTCTATTCCTTCAAAATAGTTTAATTGCTGTAAAGCTCCTAAATCTATGGCATAATCGCCAATTCTTGTTCCTACAGTAACGACATTTTCTTTGGTAAGAAATACACCGAAAGGAATATTCTGAATAGGGAAGTCGCTATTTTGTGGCACTTCTAACCATGATTTTCTATTGGTATCGTTGGCGGTTATTGGCATGTTTAATGTTAATTGTTTGTTGAAAAATTACATGTCAAATATATCATAATCTAGCTGTTTGACAAACGTTTTTTTGTATTTTTGCGTGAAATTAACGAAAAACAAAAAAATGCAACGCGACGAACAAATTTTTGATCTTATCCAAGAGGAGAAAGAAAGACAAATTCACGGACTAGAGCTTATTGCTTCTGAGAATTTTGTAAGTGATGAAGTAATGGCAGCAGCAGGGTCTGTTTTAACTAATAAATATGCTGAGGGTTATCCTGGCAAAAGATACTACGGCGGTTGCGAAGTAGTGGACGTTATTGAGCAGATTGCAATTGACAGAGCTAAAGAATTATTTGGCGCTGAATATGCAAACGTACAGCCTCACTCAGGTTCTCAGGCAAATACATCTGTTTACCATGCTTGTTTAAATCCAGGTGATACTATTTTAGGTTTCGATTTATCTCATGGAGGTCACTTAACTCACGGTTCTCCTGTAAATTTCTCTGGACGTTTATACCGTCCTGTATTTTACGGTGTAGATGCTGAAACCGGTCGTTTAGATTATGATAAAATTCAAGAAATTGCAACTAAAGAACAGCCAAAATTAATTATCGCTGGAGCTTCGGCTTATTCTCGTGATATGGATTTTGCTCGTTTCAGACAAATTGCTGACAGCGTAGGAGCAATCTTATTTGCTGATATTTCTCACCCAGCAGGTCTTATTGCAAAAGGATTAATGAACGATCCAATTCCTCATTGCCACATTGTTTCTACAACAACTCACAAAACATTGAGAGGACCACGTGGAGGTTTGATTTTAATGGGTAAAGATTTCCCAAATCCACAAGGATTAACAACTCCAAAAGGAGAAATCAGAATGATGTCTTCATTATTAGACTTAGCTGTTTTCCCTGGAAACCAAGGAGGACCTTTAATGCACATTATTGCGGCTAAAGCAGTTGCTTTTGGAGAAGCATTAAAAGATGATTTCTTTACTTATGCAATGCAATTAAAAAAGAATGCAAATGCAATGGCTGATGCTTTCGTAAAAAGAGGTTACAATATTATCTCTGGCGGAACTGATAACCATATGATGCTTATTGATTTAAGAAACAAAGGTATTTCTGGTAAAGAAGCTGAAAATGCATTAGTAAAAGCTGAAATTACAGTAAATAAAAACATGGTTCCTTTTGACGATAAATCTCCATTTATCACTTCTGGAATTCGTGTTGGAACAGCTGCAATCACAACTCGTGGTTTAGTTGAAAAAGATATGGAAACTATTGTTGAGCTTATTGATAAAGTTTTATCGAACCATACAGATGAAGCAGTTATCGAAGAAGTGGCTGAACAAGTAAATGATATGATGAGCGAAAAACCGATTTTTGCATATTAAAAATTAGTCAAAAGTCATAAAGTCGAAGGTCGAAAGTCTAAAAATGGAAAGTGAATTTCTATCTTTAGTTTTTGATCTTCGATTTTTCTTTTAAAGTTTTCCAATGACTTTATGACTTTCGACTTTCAAACTTTAAGACTTAAAAAAAATGGGCGTATTAAGATTACAATTGCCAACCGACCCAAGATGGGTAAATATTGTTGAGAAAAACATTGAAGAAATTTTAACAGATCACGCTTGGTGCGAGCAAAAAGCTGCAACAAATGCGATTACGATTATCACAAACAATTCTGAACATCAGGATTTAGTGAAAGATTTATTGGCTTTAGCCAAAGAAGAAATCGATCATTTTGAGCAGGTTCATAATATCATCATTAAACGCGGATTGAAATTAGGACGTGAGCGTAAAGATGATTATGTAAACGAACTTTACCAATATATGAAAAGAAGCGGCGACGGAAGCCGTGTTTCTGGACTTGTAGAAAGGTTATTGTTTTCAGCCATGATTGAAGCACGAAGCTGTGAACGTTTTAAAGTGCTTTCTGAAAATATTAAAGATGAAGAATTAGCGCTTTTCTACAGAGAATTAATGGAAAGTGAAGCAGGACATTACACTACTTTCATTACATACGCACGTAAATATGGAACAGGAATCGATGTTGAAAAACGTTGGAGAGAATGGCTCGCTTTTGAAGAATCAATCATTACCAATTACGGAAAAGGAGAGACGATTCACGGGTAGTTTTTTTAGTGTTCAGGCGCAGTGACAGTTTTCAGTTTCTGCGTTTGTCACGTTGAGCGATCCCGATAGTTATCAGGAGAAACGCATTCCTAATTCGAAACTTTGTGAGTCTCTGTGAAATAAAAACATTCAAATTAGCACTTTCGCAAAAGTGAATTGATAATTGTTCAAAAGTTCGAGTTTTTGTTAATCTAAAATCTAAAGTCTACAATCTAAAATTCCTTACATTTGAGAGTAACCAAAATCTCGAACTATGAGAATAGAAATGGACCTCAAATTGGGTTTTAAAGACGTAATGTTTAGACCTAAAAGATCAACGTTGAAAAGTAGATCTGAAGTTTCCCTAGAACAAAATTTCAAGTTTTTGCATAGTACTGCAAATTGGACAGGAATTCCGATTATGGCCGCCAATATGGATACTGTTGGAACTTTTGAAATAGCAAAGGTTTTGGCACAAGAAAAACTTTTTACGGCCATTCATAAACACTACACTTTAGAAGAGTGGAATAACTTCTTAAAAAATGTAACTCCAGATTTCTACAATTATATTGCCGTAAGCACTGGGACGGGAAAAGAAGATTTTGAGAAAATAGGAACAATAATTTCTGCTAATCCGTCATTGAAATTTATCTGCATTGATGTTGCAAATGGTTATTCAGAACATTTTGTTCAGTTTTTAAAGAAAACCAGAAAACAATATCCAGACAAAATAATTATCGCTGGAAATGTAGTTACTGGCGAAATGACTGAAGAACTACTTTTGGCAGGAGCAGACATTGTAAAAGTCGGAATTGGACCTGGTTCTGTTTGTACAACTCGTGTTAAAACAGGTGTTGGTTATCCGCAGTTATCGGCTATTATCGAATGTGCCGATGCAGCGCACGGTTTAGGCGGTCATATTATCAGTGATGGTGGTTGTACAACTCCAGGCGATGTGGCGAAAGCTTTTGGTGCAGGAGCCGATTTTGTTATGTTGGGAGGAATGCTCGCAGGACATACAGAAAGCGGCGGTGAACTAATAGAAGTCAAAGGAGAAAAATTCAAACAATTTTACGGAATGAGTTCAAAAACTGCAATGGATAAACATTCCGGCGGTGTTGCGGAATACAGAGCAAGTGAAGGAAAAACAGTTCAGGTGCCGTTTAAAGGAGATGTCATTCACACTGTTTTAGATATATTAGGCGGAATAAGAAGTACATGCACTTATGTTGGAGCTTCAAGATTAAAAGAATTGACTAAACGAACGACTTTCATCCGTGTAAGCGAGCAGGAAAATCAAGTTTTTACTAAATAAAAATATATTTCAAAATACATTATGATTAGCATTTCGGAAGCAGGGGTAGGTGATATCTCTACAATTCAGAAAATTACCAACATCACTTGGCCTATTACGTACGGTGAAATTTTATCTCAATCGCAATTAGATTATATGTTAGGTTTGTTTTATTCTAATGAAGCTTTGGCAAAACAAATTGAGAATAAAGAACAATTATTCTATCTTATTTTAGATTCTGAATCTACAATTGGTTTTATAGGAATTGAGCATCATTATAAAAATGAAGCCATTACCAAAATTCATAAAATTTACTTGTTACCAGAAACACAAGGAAAAGGTTATGGAAAAAAAGTATTTGATTTTATAGAAAAACTGGCTTTAGAAAACAATTCAAAACAATTGTCATTGAATGTAAACCGATTTAATACAGCATTGGATTTTTATAAAAAAATAGGTTTCGAAATTAAAGAAACCGTTGATATAGAAATTGGGAATGGGTATTTGATGGAGGATTATGTGATGGGGAGGAAACTTTAAGGCTACCTTATTTTATAAAATTAAATAGCTTCTAATTGAAAAAAAGCATAGTAGCAATATGAAATATAGTATAATTTTTTTTTTAATATTTTCAATAATCAGTTGTGATTTAAAAGGGCAATCAATAGATATTCCTGACCAAATTGAAGTTTCAAATATTCAGAATAAGATAAATGTTAAGGGCACTAAAGTATTAATTGACAATTCAAGTTCGTATAAATACTTTGATGAGTTAAAGAGGTTTCAAAAGGATTCTAAGAACTATTTCCAAATTATTGAAATTCCTAATCAAGATTATTTTAAAGTAATGCCAAATGTAATTAATAAGATTAATGAGCTTGAAAAACAAGGTGGTAAATTAAGGATTAAAAAAGAATTTAAATTAGGAATTTATAATGCATACTTTGCCCTTGCTCCCCAAGGTATGGATTCCGAACAAATAATTTTAGGATTTGGAGATTCTTCTTTTTCGGTATTAGTTATGGGGATTTTTGAAAATAACGAAAAAGCAAGAAACGAAATTGTTAAACTAGTACTTAGTACATACTATGATAAAAATGTAAAAATCACGTTAGGAGATAACTTACTATTTAATCTTCAGTTAGAAGATTCAAAATTTAAATTATCAAATGTAGTTGGTAATGTGGCTTTTTATACTATAAATAATGAGCAATTACTATCTAATAATTCTTATGCTAATAATTTTGTTGTAAGTACTTTACCAAATGACTTGAACGATTTCAATTTAAAAAAGTATAGTGATAATTTGATATCCAAATATCAAAACAATGTTTTTAAAGAGAAAAGTATTGAAATAAAAATAATTTCTGAACAGAATTATAAAAATGGTGAAGACGAAATTGTTGCAGGTGAAATGTTAGGAGTATATCAAGGCAAAAAACTAAAGATGTTTCAATATTTAAAACAAACGACAAAGGGTGTAATTTTATTTGTTGGGACAGATATTTCAAAAAACTATGTCTATTTTAAAGAATTTAAGCAAATTGCTGATATGATAAAATTGAAGTAAAAGTTTGGATAAAAAATAGAGCAGAGTATTTATTATAAAAAAAAACATAGTTAATTATCACTCACAATCACATCATGCGTAAACAATAATCCCTTCACTTCCTTCAAAGAAAAAATAGCTTTCTTCAATTTAGTTTTAGAAGGATCAATGGTATAATTGTAACTCGTTTTAAAATCAGCTTTGTTGGCGATGGCTTTGTTGAATTCAGAACGATATAAGTCACAATTATCGAAAATTACGTTGGTTAAATCTGTCGCCATAAAATCTACTGCAATCAAACTGCAATTGGTAAACGGAGTTCCTTTCAATTTTAAAGTATAAAACTTAGAAAAATCGAGGATGCAATCATTAAAATGAACTTCAAAAATCAGTTTGTCGCACATCGCAAAATTCACCTCTTTAATTTCGCATCGATTAAAAATAACGGTTCTCAATGCCACATAATTGATTTTGGCTTCGCTGAAAATACAGTCATTAAAAACGCAATCAATGAAAGTAACGGCTAAAAACGTGCATGCAGAAAAGTTACAATTGTTAAAAACGCAAGATTCAAAGTCTTTAAAATTCAAATCGTCTTTGGCGTAAACAATTGTATTGTATTCTTTATCAAGAAAATATTCGCTTTCTTTTTTCAACCCTTTTCTATAATTATTTGAAGGTGAAAAGGTAATAATTTACCATAGAATAATGGGAACAAATTATAAATGATTTTGATTTCATTCACATTTTTAATCCGTAAAATGGTGTAGCTTTACACTTATTTTTTTAAGTCAAAACATATCAATTTTATTATATGGAACCAACAAGAAAGGAACATGATTTTTTAGGAGAATTAGAAATTCCGAATCATTTATACTACGGAATCCAGACTTTTAGAGCTGTAGAGAATTTCAACATTACAGGAATTCCGATTTCAAAAGAACCTTTATTTATCAAAGCTTTGGGATATGTAAAAAAGGCTGCTGCTTTAGCCAATAAAGATTGCGGCGCAATTGATTCTAAAATTGCGGAAGCAATCTGTTACGGAAGTGATCAGGTTATCGCGGGCAAATTTGATCAGGAATTTGTGAGCGATTTAATTCAGGGCGGAGCAGGGACTTCTGTAAACATGAATGCGAACGAAGTTATTGCTAATATTGGTTTGGAATATTTAGGTCATAAAAAAGGCGAATACAATTTTCTTCATCCAAATAATCATGTAAACTGTTCTCAATCGACAAATGATGCTTATCCATCGGCTTTTAGAATCGCTTTGTATTTGAAAATGGAAAGTTTTATTAAAACTTTAGCGGGTTTAGAAGTTGCTTTCGCCAAAAAAGGAGAGGAGTTTAAAGAAGTCCTAAAAATGGGAAGAACGCAATTGCAAGATGCTGTTCCTATGACTTTAGGGCAAGAATTTAAAGCTTACGCCACAACAATTGGAGAAGATATTCAGCGTTTAAAAAATGCTCAGGAATTGCTCTTAGAAATCAATATGGGAGCAACAGCTATTGGAACAAAAGTAAATGCTCCAGAAGGTTATCCAGAAATCTGCGTAAAATATCTGGCAGATGAGGTGGGAATTCCGCTGACACTTTCACCAGATTTAATTGAGGCAACGGTTGATACAGGTGCTTACGTTCAGATTATGGGAACTTTAAAACGTTCTGCGGTTAAGATTTCTAAAATCTGTAATGATTTGCGATTATTAAGTTCAGGGCCAAGAACTGGTTTTAACGAAATCAATCTTCCAGCGCGTCAGCCAGGTTCATCTATTATGCCAGGAAAAGTAAATCCGGTAATTCCAGAAGTAGTAAACCAGACTTGCTTTTATGTAATCGGTCAGGATTTAACGGTGGCAATGGCGGCAGAAGCGGGACAATTGCAATTAAATGTAATGGAACCTGTAATTGCTTTCGCAATGTTTACTTCGTTGGATTATCTTTCAAATGCTATTCAGACTTTAATCGATAAATGTATTAACGGAATTACAGCAAATGTGGACCATTGCTATAATATGGTGATGAACAGCATCGGAATTGTAACGCAATTGAACCCAATTTTAGGTTACGAAGAAAGTGCGAGTATTGCTGGAGAAGCTTTAAAAACGGGTAAAAGTGTACATCAAATTGCAGTTTTGGAAAGAAAGCTGATTACACAAGAAAAATGGGATGAAATTTATTCTCTTGAGAATCTGATTCACCCAAAATTTATTACCAAGTAATATTTGAGATGATATTTCCAAGCCGTCAAATTTATTTTTGACGGCTTTTTTTGTTAAAATATTTTTGAATTAATTAGTTTTAGTTCGTAAGATGTTGAAAATAAGACTTATATTTACAGTAGGATTAAGCTTTTATCTCTAAAACTAAACTTTGTAAATGGTAATTTTTTTTAAAAATAATGCCGATAAGTACAAGTCTAAAATCTTAGGATTATTGCTTCTTATTTCTTTTAATTTATTCGCTCAAGAGGAAATTCAAAGTCCTGAAATTCAAAATCCAAATATTTGTCCTCCCAAAACAATATTCGATATTTTTAAAAAAGATGATGATGCGCTAGTCGTTAAACCTACAAAAAACAATTTCTTTTTAGTTATTCCAGCAATAGGTTCTCAGCCTGCAACTGGTTTCTTTTTTGGAGCCGTGGCCCAATATACTTTTAAAGGAAAAGAAGAAAAAGACAAATATTCGATTGCTAATATCGGAATTACTTACACGCTTAAAAATCAGTGGTTAGTTAATGTAAAAAATAATATTCTGCTCAAGAATAATAAAATCTTTCTGAGTGGCGATTACCGATTATATTTGTTTTCGCAACCCAATTATGGATTAGGAACCGATATAATTCCGCCAAGGCGTGACCGTCCGCCTGGATTTAGTGTCGATTCGCTAGCTCAGGATATGGATTATAATTACTTCAAGTTTCATCAGACAGTTTCTTTTGAAGTTAAGGAAAATTATTATGTTGGAGGAGGAATTAATATTGATTGGTATTCAAGCATTGATGACAAAGAGCTAGATATTGATAAAGGAAATTATACTTATCATTATAATTACAGTCAGAAATATGGTTTTGATCATAATGAATATTTCTTGAATGGAGTAAGTCTTAATTTGGTTCACGATTCACGAGATAATCAGGTAAATGCATCAAAAGGTTGGTTTGCCAATATAAATTATAGATTTAATCCAGTACTGTTTAATAATCAGGAATATAGTAATGTTTTGTTTGCAGAATACCGTCATTTTATTCCTGTTTCGCATAAGAATCCCCGTTATATTTTGGCGATTTGGACTTATGGACAGTTTGTGACTAGAGGAAAAGTTCCGTACTTAAACCTGCCGGCAATTGGCTGGGATCAGCGCAGCAGAAGCGGAGAAGGGTATACGCAGGGATTGTTTAGAGGAAATGGGCTGGTTTATTTATCGACAGAATTTCGATTTCCAATTACCTGTAACCAATTGCTAAGCGGTACTGTTTTTACCAATTTTGTAACGACGAGTAATTCTGATAATGATCTTAAATTATTCAAATCCATTCAGCCCGCAGCAGGCATTGGTTTAAGACTTTTAATTGATAAAGCATCCAAAACCAATCTGATTTTCGATTATGCTTGGGGTAATAATTCTAAAGGATTTTATTTGAATGCTGGAGAAACTTTTTAATTTTAAAAAATTTAGGCATAAAATAATAGTAAAAAGCAGGCTATCGAGTCTGCTTTTTTTATTGTTCACAATAAAATCATAATTTGTAAAGTTGTTTAAAATTATTTTAAATAGTATTCTTATTTTTGTTGTATATACAAACTTCTTAATATGAAATTACTGATAGTCGAAGACGAGCCAAATCTATTATCGATATTACGAAAAGGTTTTGCAGAAAATAATAATGAAGTAAGCGTTGCTATGGATGGTCAAACTGCGATAGAAATGATTCATAATTATACTTTCGATGTTGTAATTTTAGACGTTATGCTTCCTGATGTTAACGGAATTGAAATCTGCAGAAGACTTCGAGCAGCAAAAAACTTTGTGCCCATTTTACTTTTAACGGCTCTTGGAACTTCAGAAAACATTGTAACCGGTCTTAATTCTGGTGCGGATGATTATCTGGTCAAGCCTTTTAAATTTGGCGAATTAGACGCCAGAGTAAATGCTTTATACAGAAGATCGCAGCAGGAAACAGAAAAAATAGACACCATCACAATTGCTGATTTAGAAATAAATGGTCGTGCCAAAACGGTTAAAAGAGATGGTGAAAACATTGTATTGACAGCCAAAGAATTTAAACTTTTATATTATTTGGCTAAAAATACGGGACGCATTGTTTCGCGCGATCAAATTTTGGACAATGTTTGGGATATTAATTTTGATATGAATACCAATGTTGTCGATGTGTATATTACGTACTTAAGAAGAAAGATAGATAAGCCTTTTTCAACCAAACTGATTCATACCATGAAGGGTTTAGGTTATGTAATTAAGCCATAATATGGATATTAGAAAAAAAATCACTTTCAATTATGTTGCCCTTTCAACCTTTAGCACTTCGCTATTGTGTATTATCGTATTTTTTCTTTTTAGAGAAAACAATCGATATCACTTTTTAAAGCGATTAGACGATAGAGCAAAAATTGTCGCTTCAATTCATTTTCAAAAAGACCCAGAGAAAATTAAATATTATAAAAATCTTCAAAAAAATGGTCTTGAGGAATTAATTGAGGAAGAAGAATATGTATTAAAAATAAATAGCCATAATAGTTTTGATTATAATACTAATCTCAATCTTCCAAATACCTTTTATACCAATATCTTAAGAACGGGAAAAGATTCTTATGAAAGAGATAATAAATATTATTTAGGACAGATTTTTCAAGAAAACAATCAGAAATATATTGTGATTGTTGGTGCGAGAGACCGCAAAGGTAGAGATACAACCGTTTATATTGTCAAAATTATGCTTTTTGGCGGAATTGGATTTGTAATTCTTGCTTTTCTTTTAGGACGATTTCTAGCAAAACGTGTTATTAATCCTGTCGCGAGAATTACTAAAGAAGTAAAAAGAATTAGTGCTTCTAATTTACATAACCGTCTTCCCGAAGTTAAAAATTCTGATGAAATATCAGATTTGACCAATACGTTCAATAATATGTTGGATCGATTGGAAACTTCTTTTGAAATTCAGGCTAACTTTATCAATAATGCTTCTCATGAATTAAAAACGCCAATTACAACCATTATTGCCGAATCTGAGATTATGCTGCTAAAAGAGAGAGAAAAGCATGAATATGTAGAATCTTTGCAAAACATTTACAGCCAGGCTTCAAGATTAGGAAATTTGACAGAAAGTCTTCTTAAATTGACGCAGACAGGATATGACGGACAAAAACAAGTTTCAGATATTGCCCGAATGGACGAATTGTTATTGGATGTAAAATCAGATTTAGATAAAATTTATCCAGATAACCGCGTAAGCATTAAACTTAATTTTGCTCCAGAAGATTCTAATCTATTATTGTTACCATGCAATAAACCACTTTTAGAATTGGCTATCAATAATATTATTACTAATGGGGTAAAATATTCAGACAACAACGAAGTCTTTGTAAATCTTACAGCCAATAAAGAAATGATCAAAATCACGATCAATGATATTGGTATCGGAATTCCGCCAGAAGATATTCCGCATTTGTATGAGCCTTTCTTTAGAGGTAAAATTGCGGCTAAGTATATTGGCTATGGTTTAGGATTGCCCTTAGCGTCTAAAATCATTAGAATGCACGATGGTGAACTTCAAGTACAGTCAGAACAAAACAAGGGAACAATCGTTACGATCATCTTCAAAAAAGGCAACATTAAAAAATCTAATGTTTAATTTTAGAAAATTCTAATTTTAAATTAATTAAGGTCTAATTTGCGGACAGTTATTTTGTAGGTATAAACTAAAAGATATACTTATGAAAAATTTTCTTATACCTACAACTTTAAAAGATGATACTATTTCGGCTGTTAAATCTGCGGTAAATCAGTCTAAGAATACGGAATCGGAAATTATTTTAGTATTAGTTTCAGAAGCTCCTGATACGTTTTCTTCTTCTGGTTTTTTGAGAGAAATGAGATCTGGACTTAGCAAAAGTCAGGAAGAAGTTTTAGAAACTTGCCGATATATTATAGAACATACTCCAAATATTAAGCTAAAAGTTCACAACCAATACGGACTTTCAGCGCCAATTTTCAAACGTCTAATTGAAGCTTTTTCGGTAAAGCTGGTTATTCTTACGCACTCTTATAAGCAAGAAAGCAAAAGAATTCATCAGTATTTAGTGCAATTGGCTGGGAATCAAAAATGCCCAATTCTTCATTTAAGTACAGAAGTCAATAAAGAGGTTTTCCATAAAGCTTTATATGTAGAAAATTCAAGCAAGAATATCCATGTAAAAGATGTGCAGGAATTTTTAAGCGCCAATTTCTCTTTTGAAATTGTTAGCCAGACCGCCAGTTTTGAAGATAACTACGAAAATGTTGCGCCGTTTTTATCAGAAGCCATTTCAAAACATAATATTGATATGTTAGTGGAAACGCGCAAAGGCGAAAAAATCAAATTTAAAAAAGTCAAAAAAGAAAATGTCAATGAAAAATTAGGCCTTCCGGTTCTTTCATTGTACGAAGAGATGGTTTGATTTCTAAGAATCTAAGCCTCTGAGGTTCTAAGGTTCTAAGTTTTTTAATTGGTAAACTTTAATTCCTTAACGTCTTAGCTCCTTAGTTTCTTAGAACCTTAAAAAAAAATATTAATTTAATTATAACCGAAAATATGTTATTAAAGAAAAGAATACCAATGAAGTACGTTCTCGGGAAAATTAAAGTAGAAATTGCTCTAGTACTGGCGTATACAGTACTATTTGAAATTTTTCATCATTATTTCATCAATCTTCCTGTAGATATCCCGATTGCGATTCCAACCATGATTGGAACAATTATTTCCTTATTATTAGCTTTTAAGTCCAATCAAGCTTACGATAGATGGTGGGAAGCGAGAATAGTTTGGGGAGCTGTAGTGAATGATTCAAGAACACTTATTCGTCAAGTTTTAACCTTTTACAATGATCCTGGTTATTCAGTTGAAGCCAGCGAATTCAAAGAAAATTTTGCCAAAAGGCAAATTGCATGGTGTTACAGTTTAGGAGAATCACTTAGAAAAAGAGATGCCATAAAACCGCTTGAAGGTTTAATTAGCGAAGAAGAAATCAAATACATCAAAAATCATCAGAACGTTCCAAATGCCATTTTGATGCTGCACGCGAGGGATTTAAGAACCGCTAAAAACGAAAAGAAAATCAACATGTATCAGCAGGTAGAAATTGATAATACTTTGTCTAGATTATGTGATGAAATGGGAAAATGTGAGCGTATTAAAAACACGATTTTCCCAACAACATATAGCATGTATATCAGATTGACTTTGTGTTTATTCATTTTTGTATTGCCTTTCGGATTAACAAGCGTATTAAGCTGGTTCGCAATTCCGTTGATTACTGCAATTGGTGCCGCTTTCTTTTTAATCGAAAGAATGGCAATTCACTTGCAAGATCCGTTTGAAAACCGACCAACAGATACTCCAGTTACGGCAATTGCAAATACAATTGAAAAAAATATCAAGCAAATGCTGAATGAATATCAAAGTGAATTTGATATCCTGAAAGAATTTGAATTAAATGACGAACCTAAGAAAGTCGAGAAAGACGCTTATTTTGTCTTATAACTATTTAATTTTGGTCTTCTTTTAATTGTTGGCTGGACAGTGTGTAGTTGCGCTGTCCAGTTTTTTTTGTTTTGTCATTTTAAAAAATAAATATAGACAACAATTATAACGCAAACGTCTTAAATATAGCCAGCGGTTTCAACCGCTGGAACACAAAGAATATCAAAAACTATTATGCGTTCCCGTGGTTGAAACCACGGGCTATGTTAATTTGATGATGTTGATAAAATTGTGTTGATTTTCTTAGTCTACAATTGCTTCGCCAGCCTTCCCAACGTCTGAATAGCAGTTCTCAATTCATTAGACCAAGGCAATCCAAAACTTAATCGCATACAGTTAGAAAACTGATTTTGAAACGAAAAAATCCTTCCAGGCGCAATACTAATATTATGCTGTAACGCTAAATGATAAAAAGCAGCAGTATCTATTTTTTTATTCAATTCGACCCAAAGGAAAAAACCACCTTGAGGCTGACTCACTTTTGTTCCTGCAGGAAAAGATTCTAAAACCGTATTGATGTAATTGGTACAGTTGCGATTCAGAATTTGGCGAATTTTTCTAAGATGGTTTTCATAGCGACCGTTTTTTAGAAAGTCACCAACGACTTCGTGAGTAATAGTTGAATTGGAGATCGTATGGTACAATTTGGTTCTCAGAACTTCTTTTTTAAACTTCCCTGGAGAAACCCAACCCACACGATAGCCTGGTGCCAGACTTTTGGAAACTGAACTGCAGCACAAAACGATACCACTTTCATCATACGTTTTACAGTTTGTCGGACGGCTTGTTCCAAAATACAAATCACCGTGAATGTCATCTTCAATTAGCGGGACATTATAAAAATCCATTAAACGGACGATTTCCTTTTTATGTTCATTTGGTAGCATGCTTCCCGACGGATTACTGAAATTACTCATCAAAACACAAGCTTTTACTTTATTCGTAGAAAGTGTTTTTTTGACCGCTTCCAATTCGATTCCTGTTGTCATATTAGTTGGAAGTTCCATTACATACAAACCCAATGATCTCGCCAATTGCAGAATTCCAAAGTAAACCGGACTTTCTGTAATAATCGTATCTCCCGGCTTAGTCAGCGTTAGTAAACAATCCGAAATTGCCGAAATACAGCCCGGAGTTGTTATAATATCATCTTCAGTCAAAGAACCGCCCCAAGTAAACGACCAGCGCGCAATTTCTTTTCTTAAATTACTATTACCTTCAATTTCTTCATAACTCGTTCCGCTGTTGGGTAATTGGCGCATGGCCTGAACCATTCCTTTATTCAGTTTCGCAATCGGAAGTAATTCATTTGATGGAAAACCAAGCGAAAGCATCGTAATATCTTTTTTACGCATATCACCATAAACCAAATCAACCAAATCCTCACGTTCAATATTTTCAAGGGTCAAAAGCGGTTTGCTTGCCGATGGTTCTGGAATTGTTCTAGCCGAAATATTACTTACATAATAGCCTGATTGCGGTCTAGATTCGATCAAAGAACGGCTTTCAACTTCGTAATATGCCTTGCTGACAGTACTCATGCTGTAACCAGTTTCAGCGCACACTTCTCGTATAGATGGTAGTTTGTCGCCTACATTTAAAAGTCCAGATTTGATCTGTTTTTCGATGAGGTCAGCAAATTGAAGATATAAGTAATTGGAATTTTTCATTGTAAAAATAAAAACTGTTATGCTGCAATTTACAAAAACTGTATCTGTATTGCTGTTTAATTTTTTAGAAATTTGCCTTATCAAAAGAAAACAAATCAAATCGGAGTTTTTGTGAAAACAACAAAGTATTATATAGCGGCAATTATTGCCTTTACTACATGGGGACTTTTCAGCTTGGTTTTAAGACCAATTCATGAATATCCATCATTAGATATTTTGTTTTATCGCGTTTTCAGTTGTAGTATTTTGATGCTTTTGATTGCTTTGTTATTCAAAAGAAAACAAATAAAAGAGACCATCGAAATTTTTAAAGCATTGCCAAAATCAGAAAAAAGAAAATCTGTTTTATTGAATATTGGCGGAAGTGCTTTTTTGATGGGAAATTGGTTTACATATATTTATGTAATGAATCATGTCAGTGTTAAAGCAACTTCTCTGGCATATTTAGTTTGTCCAATTCTGACTACCATATTAGCTTATTTTATATTACAAGAGAAACTGTCTAAAATGCAGTGGATTTCTGTAGGATTAAGTATTTCAGGCTGTGTATTATTGTCGTACGCTGCTATTATGGATATGGTTTTCAGTATCATTATCGGATTAACTTATGCCTCTTATTTAGTAAGCCAGCGTGCCAATAAAGGTTTTGATAAATTTATTGTACTGACTTTTCATATTACCTTGGCAGCATTAGTATTATTACCGTTTTATCCGGTTTTTGGGGGACCGGTTCCAACGGAATTTAAGTTTTATCTCTGCATTGAAACCATTGCAATTGTATTTACTATAATTCCGTTATTTCTCAATTTATATGCACTTTCAGGAATCAACTCTTCAACAGTTGGAATGTTATTAAACATTAATCCGATGATTGCATTTGGTTTGGCAGCCTTTTTCTTCAAAGAAAATATTACGCCATTGCAGATTACAGCATACGGTATCATTTTTACCGCAGTGTTAGTTTTTAATTCGCATCATATTTTTGCCATTAAGCAAAAAATGACCTCAATATCCAAAGGTTCTTAATTCTTAGTTTTCATATTTTTTATTGGTTTAAAATCGAAAATTGTCAGAATCTTAACAGGATGTTTAAACAGGAATGAGTATATTTCATTCCTGTTTTTTTATGCGATAAACTGAAAAAATATTTAGCCACTCCCGATAGCTATCGGGATACACAGATTAAAAGGATTATATTCTTTGTGTTTAAAAAATGTTGCCACGAATTCCACTAATTTCCACAAATTTTGTTCGTCATTTTAGAATAATTAATTCGTGAAAATCAGTGGAATTCGTGGCAAACAAAAAAAACGTTTGATCTGTGGCAGAAAAAACTATTACGAACCGAATATTTATTATATGAAACCAGCCAAACTTCAAGCCTTTACTCCGTTATTTTATTTAGTATGGTCAGATGATTTACTGACGCAAAAAGAGTTTACAACTTTACAAGGATTTATAAATTCTCTAAATGTATTATCTCAAGAAGAAAAAGAATATTTACTTTCTAAAGTAGATATTTCAAATCCGCCTTCGCGAAATGAACTCACACAATGGAAATTAGATATTGAAAAAAGCATTCAGGATAAATCTTCTGTTAAGTCGATTTTTGATATTGCAAAAGCACTTTCGGGAACCGATTTAGATTTAACTCCAATAGAATCCGATTTTAAAAAGTTGGAAAATGATTTGGGAATTTTGGGTGAAGAAGCGCTTCAAAACTTTAAAACCAAAGCAGGCACTTTTACAGCCGATTCTCATACCAATGCCAGTTTTGATATTCAGAAAATCACTCAGATTTTAGATGGAAAAGAAGCTGCAATAATCAAAAGGGTAAAATCGGTGATTTCAAGACCCGAATTTGCTTATGAAACTTCTACCGATATTAACGTTTTCAGACAAACCGTTTACAAATGGTGTAAAATTCTAGCCGATGAAAATCTTGGAAGCATGGCTTATCCAAAAGAATACGGTGGGGGAGGAAATATCGAAGATTATTTTGCAATTATGGAAACGCTGAGCTATCACGATTTAAGTCTGGTGATTAAATTTGGTGTTCAGTTTGGACTTTGGGGAATGAGTGTTCAATCTCTTGGAACTGAAAAACATTATGCTAAATATTTAAAAGATATAGGCTCGCTGAAACTTCCTGGCTGTTTTGCTATGACCGAAACACATCACGGATCGAACGTAAAAGGTTTAGAAACTACAGCAACTTACAATCATAGCGATCAGACTTTTACCATTCACACACCAAACAAAAATGCGCAAAAAGAATATATTGGCAACGCAGCTGTTCACGGACAAAAAGCAACTGTTTTTGCGAAATTAATTATTGACGATCACGATTATGGTGTTAATGCGTTTGTGGTTCCGTTACGCGATTCAAATGGAAATGTCGTAAGTGGCGTAACAATTGGCGATTGTGGCCATAAAATGGGATTAAATGGTGTTGATAACGGAACAATTAGTTTCGATAATGTAGTAATTCCGAAAGAAGATATGCTTGATCGTTTTGCTTCTGTGAATGACAAAGGCGAATTTGAAAGTCCGATTCCGAGTGATAATCGTAGATTTTTTACCATGTTAGGCACTTTGGTAGGAGGAAGAATTGGGATTCCGCGTTCGGCTTTAGCGGCAGCAAAATCTGGATTGACAATTGCCATTCGTTACAGCGATCAAAGAAGACAATTTGGACCAGAAGGCGGATCTGAAGTTCCGATCTTAAATTATAGAATGCATCAACGCAGATTGTTGCCACCTCTGGCTAAAACATATGCGGTTCATTTTGCATTACAATATCTAACCAACAGATTTTTAAATAGAACCGAAGCTGAAATGCAGGAAATTGAAGCTTTGGCAGCAGGAATGAAATCGTATTCTACTTGGAGCACGAGAGATATTTTGCAGGAATGCCGTGAGGCGTGTGGAGGAAAAGGATATTTGTCTGAAAACCGAATCGATGCACTTAAAAATGACACGGAAATCTATACCACTTTTGAGGGCGATAATACAGTTTTGATGCAATTAGTGGCTAAAAATCGTTTAGCAGAATTCAGAAAATCGTTTGGAGAAATGGGCTCGTTGGGAATCATTAATTACGTATATGAAAATGCAAAAACAGCTATTGCTGAGAAAAATCCGATTGTAACGAGAAGGACAGATGACGAACATTTATTAGACGGAGAATTTCATCTTCAGGCATTTGTTCACAGAGAAAAGACAATCCTGGCTTCTGCAGCACGACGCATCAAAAAATTAATCGATGGCGGATTAGAACCTTATGATGCATTTAATGTCGTTCAGCATCAAATGATTGATGTTGCACAGGCGTATTTAGAAAGAATAGTTCTAGAACAATTTCAACTTGCAATAAAAGCTGTTGAAGATGAACCATCAAAAGCTATTTTGACGAAATTGAATCAGTTATACGCACTTTCTACAATCGAAAAAAATAAAGCTTGGTATCTGGAAGACGGTTATATGGAAGCGGTTAAAACCAAAGCAGTCCGTAAAATTGTAAATCAGCTTTGCTGGGATATTCGTCCCGACGCGGTGGCTTTGGTAAATGCTTTTGATATTCCAGAAAGCTGTTTGGCAGCGCCAATTGCGGTTTGATTTTAAACCATATAAGTGATATAAGTTTTAAAAAAATCTTTGTCAAAATTTTAAACTTTGGCAAAGATTTTTTTATGCCATTAAAGCTTGAGATATAAAATGGATGATAACATAAGAGCTTTTATATCATTGTTTTATTAAAATAATTTGATTTTTCAAATTCTTGGACATTCATAGAAATTACAGAAACTTCTGGAAGTAAGTCATTCAGTTTTGTGACAATTACTTTTGATAGGTTACCCTTTTGCTCATCATTTCTCCCTTCCATAATGTAGCCGAAAACATGAATAAAATCATCTAAGGTATTTCCGTTGTTATAATTTGTAAAAGGATTAATACGAACTTTAATTTCCGAAGCAGTAAAAAGATCAGTTGATAAAGCGGCATCAAAAACTCCCTGTATTATTTCGTCTGCAGCTAGTCGGCGCAGTACATTTTCTGAACAGTCAATTATAAAGTGTGGCATAATTTTTAAGTTTTATAGGGTTTGTTAAAACAAAATTATAAAAAAGCTTACTTGTAATATTTTAGAATACACACTTTATTATATTTGTATATCTTATTTTATTTTTTTGTCAGTTTGAAAAATCTATTTCTTTCCCTTTTTACAGTTCTTATTAGCTTTCCTCTTTTTGCATCGGAGAGCACAGATGTTATTTTAAAAGAACTAAACGAAGCAATCAAAAATAAACAGCATTACGTAAAAATTAAAGAAGAACGAATTGCGAATTTCAAGAAAATAAAATCTGAAAATCTTACGAAAGAGCAGGAGTATAATTACAACAAAACGCTGTACTTTGAATATCAGAAACTAAACTCAGATTCAGCTATTCAATACGTAAAAAAGAACCTTAAAATTGCAGAAGAACTTCAAAATAAAGAGCTTTTCAATTTGGCTCAATTGGAATTGGTAACGCTTTATTCCTCTTCTGGAAAATACCGTGAATCTGAAGCTATTTTAAAGAGTATTAATAAAAAAAGCCTTCCTGCTTCCTTACTTCCAAATTATTATATTTCGTATCGTGAGTTTTTCGAGCATTATGCTGCAAATAGTTACAGTCCAGAATATAGAAAACAGATAGGAAAATATAGAGATTCATTATTAAGTATTCTAAATCCGAATACTTTGGATTTTCAAATTAATAGAATTCAGCAGGATATTTTTATTGATAAAAAATACAATGACCCTAAAAAGCAGTTATTGGCTTTATTGAATAAAACAAAAGAAGAAAGTCCGCAATATGCGATGATTACTTATTTGTTAGGAAAAATTGGTGAAGCGACACATGATTTGGAAGCCAGAAAAAGATACTACGCACTTTCTGCTACTTCAGATATTAAAAACGCCAATAAAGACAATGCTTCTTTACAGGAACTGGCTTTGGTTTTTTATGAAATCGGAGATGTTGATATGGCCTATAAACTGACACAATCTGCTATTGAAGACGCACTTTATTGCAATGTTCAGTTTAGAACTTTGCTCATGTCAGAAGTATATTCGATTATCAATACCGTGTATTTAGAGCGTGAAGCGCAAAGAAAAAGCGAATTGCAGATTTACTTGCTTTGCATTAGTCTGCTTTCTTTGTTTTTGATTGTTGCGGTTATTTATGTGTATTTACAGATGAAAAAGGTTTCGAGAATTCGATCAGAACTTTACGAAACCAGTCAGAAATTGGCAGAATTAAACAAAGATATTACAGAAACAAACAGTCAGCTTCAAGAAAGCAACCTGCAATTGTCTGAATCTAATTTGGTTAAAGAAGAATACATTGCACATTTCTTCAATCTTTGTTCGACTTATATCAATAAACTGGAGAATTACCGTATTATTTTGAACAAGAAAGCAACGGCGAAACAGTTTGATGAGATTTATAAAATATTAAAATCAACTACTTTGGTTGATAATGAATTAGAGGAATTGTATAAGAACTTTGATATTATCTTTCTGAATTTATACCCAACATTTGTCAAAGATTTCAATGCTTTATTAATACCAGAAGAACAGATTGTTCTCAAGCAAAATGAATTGCTAAATACCGAGCTTCGAATTTTTGCTTTAATCAGATTAGGAATTACTGATAGTGTTAAAATAGCGGCATTTTTGCGTTATTCTTTAAGCACAATTTATAACTATCGCACAAGAGCTCGAAATAAGGCTGCAGTTTCGCGAAATGATTTCGAAGAAAAGGTCATGAAAATCGGTTCAAAGACTTTGAAAGTGTAAAAAAATGTTTTAAAATCACTACTTTTTTTAGTGTTTTTAAAATGTTAAGTTTCTGTAAATTAATACTTTAGTTTTTTAATCTACTACTTTTTTCTGTCTAAAAATGTAACATGTACGATAACGTTTTAGTTTTACAATATGATAAAAAAAGTTTTTCGGTAAGAAGACTTTCCTATTATAACTAATGCTTTAATAAATACTGTTATGTTAAAAAACGTTAAAACAATTGTTGTTTTACTTTTACTAAGTTCTGTTGGAATGAATGCCCAGAACAAAGTGCCAGTTTATCTAGACGATAAAAAACCGATTGAAGAGCGTGTAGAAGATGCGCTTAGACGAATGACTACCGAAGAGAAAATTGCCATGATTCATGCGCAATCTAAATTTAGTTCTCCAGGTGTAAAACGTCTTGGGATTCCAGAAAACTGGATGACCGATGGACCACACGGAATTCGTGCAGAGGTAAAATGGGACGAATGGGATCAGGCAGGATGGACAAACGATTCTTGTATTGCTTTTCCAGCGCTTACGGCACTTTCATCAACATGGAACAAAGAATTGGCTTCTTTATATGGTAAATCTATTGGAGAAGAAGCACGTTACCGCAACAAAAACGTATTATTAGGGCCTGGTGTAAACATTTACAGAAGTCCATTAAACGGACGTAACTTCGAATATATGGGAGAGGATCCGTTTTTAGCTTCAAAAATGGTTGTTCCTTATATTAAAGGAGTGCAGTCAAATGGAGTTGCGGCTTGCGTAAAACATTTTGCTTTAAACAATCAGGAAACTAAACGTAATTCTGTTGACGTAATTGTTGACGATCGTACATTATACGAAATTTATCTTCCTGCTTTTAAAGCGGCAGTTCAAGAAGGTGACGTTTGGTCAATTATGGGAGCATACAACAAATACAAAGGACAGCAATGTTGCCATAACGAATATTTGTTAAACGATATTCTTCGCGGAGAATGGGGCTTCAAAGGAGTTGTAGTTTCTGACTGGGGTGGTGTAAACGACACTAAACAAGCTATCCACAATGGTTTAGATATGGAATTTGGTTCTTGGACAAATGGTTTGTCTTGGGGAACAAGTAATGCCTATGACAACTATTACTTAGCAAAACCATATTCTGAAATGATCAGAAAAGGAGAAGTTGGAACTAAAGAATTAGACGAAAAAGTGCGTCGTATTCTACGTTTATCTTTCTTGACAACAATGGATAGAAATCGTCCTTTTGGATCTTTTGGAACAGAAGAGCATGCCTTGGCAGGACGTAAAATTGCTGAAGAAGGAATTGTTTTATTGCAAAACAACAACAACATTTTGCCAATCAATCTTTCTAAAACTAAAAAGATTGCTGTAATTGGAGAAAATGCGATTAAAATGATGACTGTTGGTGGAGGAAGTTCTTCGCTTAAAGCAAGATACGAAATCACACCATTAGAAGGTTTGAAGAAAAGAATCGGAAATCAAGCTGAAATTGTATACGCAAGAGGTTATGTAGGAGATCCTACAAGTAACTATAACGGAGTTGTTGCTAAAGTAAGTTTAGAAGACAAACGTTCTCCAGCAGAATTGACTGCAGAAGCTTTAAAAGTAGCAAAAGATGCAGATATTGTTCTTTTCATCGGTGGATTGAACAAAAGCCCAAATCAAGATGACGAAGGACATGATCGTAATGAATTAAATTTATCTTATGGTCAGGATAAACTAATTAGCGATTTAGCGAAAGTAAACAAAAACATTGTTTTCGTAAATATTTCTGGAAATGCAATTGCAATGCCTTGGATTAAAGAAGTTCCAGGAATTGTTCAAGGATGGTTTTTAGGAACTGAAGCTGGAAATGCTTTAGCAAATGTTTTGGTTGGCGATGTGAATCCGTCAGGAAAATTATCTTTCACTTTCCCAGTAAAATTATCTGATAACGGAGCTCATGCTTTAGGCGAATTCCCAGGTGGTGATTCAGTAAAATACAATGAAGGAATTTTTGTAGGTTACCGTTGGGCTGATAAAAACAAAATCAAACCATTGTTTTCTTTTGGCCACGGTTTAAGCTACACGACTTTTGTTTACGGAAAAGTAACAGCAGACAAAAAACAAATGAATGCTGGAGATAAAATCACATTCTCTGTAAATGTAAAAAATACTGGAAGCAGAGAAGGTTCTGAAGTAGTTCAATTGTATATTTCTGATTTAAAATCTTCATTGCCACGTCCAGTAAAAGAATTAAAAGGTTTTGAGAAAATAGCTCTTAAAGCTGGAGAAGAGAAAACAGTAACGTTTACAGTTGATAAAACGGCTTTAAGTTTCTTTGACGATAAAAAACACGACTGGGTTGCTGAACCTGGTGATTTTGAAGCAATTATTGGTGCTTCTTCAACAGATATAAAATCTAAAGTGAATTTTTCACTTAAATAAGTTTTTTTATTTCTAAAAATTGGTTGGTTTGTAAAGCTGCAAGTGTAAAAATTTGCAGCTTTGCTTTTGTCTTAAAAAGTTAGATGTAAAAATGTTAAATGTGAAACGTTAGAAGTTTTGCTTTTTATAAAATAAAGAATCAAATTATAATGAAACGAATACTACTATTTACGATTGGGTTTGTTCTATTTCAAAACCTTTCGGCTCAAAGTCTGAATAAAATGCAATGGTTTAATGAACCTGAAAAATGGGAAATTAAAAACAATGCTTTAATTATGAATGTCACTGCGAATAGCGATTATTGGAGAATTTCGCATTATGGTTTTACAGTCGATGATGCGCCTTTTTACTACGCAACTTATGGTGGCGAATTTGAAGCAAAAGTAAAATTGACGGGAAATTACATTGCCCGTTTTGATCAAATGGGATTAATGATTCGCATCGACGAAAAGAATTACATTAAAACAGGAGTTGAATTCGTTGATGGAAAATTCAATATCAGTACCGTTGTAACGCACGATAAAAGTGATTGGAGTGTAACAACTCTAGAAAAAGTGCCTCCTTTTATCTGGATAAAAGCCGTACGAAGATTAGATGCTGTTGAGATATTTTATTCTTTTGATGATAAAAATTACATCATGACGAGAAATGCACCTCTTCAGGATAACACACCAGTAATGGTTGGTTTAATGGCTGCCTCTCCAGACGGAAAAGGTTTTGAAGCTAAATTCGAAAACTTCACGGTAAAACACTTGCCAGACCAAAGAAGATTAGAATGGCTCAAAAATCACCAATAGATTAAACTTCAATTTTTAAATTCCAAATTCCAAACTTAATTTTCGAATTTTAAGAGTGCAGAAAATCTAAAATCTGCAATCTAAAATCTACAATTATAACTTAACTTAAACCAAAAACAAATGAGTTCAATTTCATCTGACATTAAACCAAAAAAACATTACGAAATACTTGATGGTCTTCGTGGCGTAGCGGCTATTCTGGTAGTTGCTTTTCATATTTTTGAAGCTTTTGCTGGCGGAAACCGTTTTAAACAAATTATAAACCACGGATATCTTGCCGTAGATTTCTTTTTCCTTTTGTCAGGGTTTGTTGTCGCTTACGCATACGACGATCGTTGGGTAAAAATGGGACAATGGGAGTTTTACAAACGCCGATTAATCCGTTTACAGCCAATGGTAATCATGGGGATGATTATTGGTGCTATCTTTTACTATTTCCAAGCCTCAGATATACTTTTCCCTCAAATTGCAGGGATGGAAGTCTGGAAAGTTATTCTAACAATGGTAATCGGATTTACATTACTGCCAATTCCTCCTTCATTAGAAATTAGAGGTTGGGGAGAAATGCATCCTTTAAATGGTCCGGCATGGTCGCTTTTTTTCGAATATATTGCAAACATCTTGTACGCCTTAATCTTCCGTAAATTTTCGAATAAAGTAATGTCAGTTTTTGTATTGATATTTGCCGGACTATTAATTAATTATACTGTTTTTGGACCAAAAGGTGACGTAATCGGAGGATGGTCACTAAATGTTGAGCAAATGTATGTTGGTTTTACCCGTTTGCTGTACCCATTTTTTGCTGGGGTTTTATTATGCCGATTAGGAAAATTAATCCACGTAAAAAATGCTTTCTGGATTTGCAGTATTTTAATCACTATTGTTTTGGCGTTGCCGAGATTTGGAGATGAAAACAGTCTTTGGATAAATGGTCTGTATGAATCAATCTGTATTATTTTTATTTTCCCGATAATTGTTGCAATTGGAGCAGGAGGAGAAATTAAAAACGAATTTTCTCTTAAGATTTGCAAGCTTCTAGGTGATATCTCATATCCAATTTATATTACACATTATCCGTTAATTTATTGGTTTACAGCATGGGTTGTGGATAACAAAGTTTCAATGGAAAATGGCTATTTAGAAGGAATCGGAGTTTTAATCGTAAGCATCGTTCTAGCTTTTGTATGCTTAAAATTATACGATGAACCAGTTAGAAAATGGCTGATGAAGAAATTTCAGAGAAAAAAAGTTTCTGAGGTTCTAAGTAACTAAGGTTCTAAGATAATAAAGATTGGTCAAAAAGGATTCTAAGATAAAACTTAGTCACTTAGAATCTTAGTTTCTAAGCGTCTTTTAAAAAATTGAATTTCTAAATTTTGTTAGTTATAGATATTCAAAAAGGGATGAAGTTTTAAACTTCATCCCTTTCTTATTTCAGCATAGTTCGATTTTCAGTAAGAAGCAACAAAAAAACTTAGCATCTTAGTCCCGATAACTATCGGGATAGAACCTTAGTACCTTCAAAAAAATTATTCTAGAACCAATTGTCCTAAAGCTTCTTTAGTAAAGCCTTTTAGCTCATCAGTTTTTCCTGCTTTGATTTTAGCCACCCAATTTGGATCTGATAAAAGAGGTCTTCCAACAGCAACCAAATCAAAATCGCCTCTATCGAAACGTCTGTTTAATTCCTCTAAAGAAGTTGGCTGAGAGCTTTCTCCAGCAAATGCACCAAAGAAATCGCCAGATAGACCAACAGAACCTACGGTAATTGTTGGAGCTCCCGTTACTTTTTTAGCCCAACCAGCAAAGTTCAAATCAGAATCTTCAAATTCAGGTTCCCAGAAACGACGTTGCGAAGCATGAATAATATCAACACCAGCATCAACAAGAGGAGTAAGCCAAGCTTCTAATTCCTGTGGATTCTTAGCCAGTTTATAATTATAATCAGAAGGTTTAAATTGAGAGAATCGCATGATAACAGCAAAATCATTGCCCACTTGTTTCCTCACTTCTTTAATTACTTCAATTGCAAAACGATTACGTTCTGGTAATGTTTTCCCTCCGTAGATATCTTCACGTAAATTCGTTTCAGCTCTAAAGAATTGATCGATTAAATAACCGTGTGCACCGTGAATTTCTACAGTATCAAAACCTAATCTTTTAGCATCGGCAGCAGCTTTACCAAAAGCTAGAATGGTATCTTCAATATCTTTTTCAGACATGGCAACACCATTTCTAAAATTAGGACGATTTAATCCAGACGGACCTTCAAATGGAACAGGAGGAACCCATCCAGAATGGTGATTATCCATAATTCCCATATGCCAAATCTGCGGGCCCATTTTTCCACCAGCAGCATGAACTTCATCAATCACTTTTTTCCATCCATTTAGAGCTAAATCGCCATAAAAATGAGGAACATTAGCATCATTAGAAGATGATTTTCTGTCAATAACAGTTCCTTCAGACAGAATTAATCCAACTTCGCCTTCAGCTCTTTTTTGGTAATAAGCTGCGACTTCGTCAGTTGGAATTCCGTTAGGAGAAAAAGAGCGCGTCATTGGCGCCATTACGATTCGGTTTTTCAGATTTAACGACTTTAAGTTAAATTCAGAAAAGAGGTTGTTTGTACTCATAGTAATTTTACAAATTAGATTGAATTAATTTACTAAGTGCTTCAAAGGCACCTTCGTTACGTTTATAATAAGTCCATTGTCCAACACGTTTGGCTTCAATAAAACCAGCACGCTGTAAAATAGACAGGTATTCTGACACGGTTGATTGTGTCAAGCCAGCTTTGGCTTGAATCTGCCCAACACAGACTCCATGCTCAAATCCTGCATGTTCCAGCTGGCCAGGAAAGTTAATTTCAGGCTCTTTTAGCCATTCCAACATCTGTAGTCGGGACTTGTTAGATAATGCTTTAAAAATTTCTATCGTTTCCATAGTGCAAATATATCGACTTTTCCCGATATATGGATTTCGAGAAAAATATTTAGCATAATTTTATGATTGGGGAGGAAGAAACTTTTTGTTACGCAAAGATATTTTATTAAAGAAAAATTATATTTGTTTTAGTTTTAATCAAAGAAAAACGTAGAGTTTTATTCTCATTTTATGTCATTTCGACGAAGGAGAAATCTTCGCGAGAAGCTCGACAAAGATTAGACATTCGTTGCGGAGTTACTTGCGAAGATTTGCTTCGCCTGTTCGCTATCGCTCGGGTCTCCTTCGTCGAAATGACAAACTATTGTGCTGATTATGAGATTAAAATAACCCTCAAACAAACAAAACTTAATCTATCATGAAAAAAACTGTACTTATTTTAGCATTCTTATGCAGTGTAATCACGAGTTCTAAAGCTCAAGTTGTAGGCGTAGATGTTGGAGATATTGCTCCAGAAATTGATCTTCCGGATACAAAAGGAGAAAAAGTTGCGCTTTCTTCTTTGCGAGGTTCCTTGGTTTTAGTCGACTTCTGGGCTTCTTGGTGCGGACCTTGCATTAAAGAACAGCCTTTATTAATAAAATTGCACAATGCGTACCCAGATAAACTATCTATTTACGGAGTTTCTATGGATACCAAAAAGCCATTATGGACAGGAGCAATAGCAAAAGCAAAATTGCCGTGGACAAACGTTAGTGATTTAAAATACTGGCAGTCTCCAGTTGTGGGAGATTATATGTTGCAATCGGTTCCTTTGAACTTTTTGGTAGATAAAAACGGAATTATTTTAGCAAAAAATATTCACGGACAGGCTTTAGAAGCAAAAATTAAAGAGCTTTTAGAGGTGCAATAAATTTTCCTTAACCGCAAAGAGCGCAAAGGTTTATGCAATCCCGGTGACTATCGGGAGCAACGTTTTTTATTTGAAAAATAGAACTCTCGCAAAGCCGCAGAGTTTATTATTCTTAGCGACTCTGCGACTTTGCGAGATTCTTTAAAAATGTAGCGTGCTTAGCGTAAACCTTTGCGCTCTTTGCGGTTAAAAAACAAAAGTCCAGCTAACAGCCAGACTTTTAATTTTTAATTACAGATTTTTAATTCTTTTCTTAAGACTCTTTAATAACTTTCTTTACACCTCCAAAACTCGTTTTCAGCATTTCTCTAATCTGAAATTGCGTTTTGTTTCCCGATGCACTTTTCCAATCTTTGAGATCAAAAATATGAATTTGATCTGCATAAGGATTCGTTAAGAATGAAATTCTCGAAATGGTATATTTATAATATTTCAGTTCATGAGAAACGTGTCGATTTGGAACTACAATAAGTATGTTTTCCCAATTCAAGAAGTCTCTCGGAACATCTTTTCTTTCTAACAATCCTAAAGATTCAAAAAAAGCCACAATCTTTTGATCATTAAGCTTATTAATCTTATGATCTAGGTTTTTAAAAGTTGTCTGGAGTCTATTTTCATTAATAATAGTACTCATAATGGTAATTGCTTTTTATGATTTTCAATATAAAATTACATTAAAAGAAAATCAATTTTGAATCTGAAGCCATTAGATTCATTCTAAATTTTAGATCACCTTCTGGAAGTATTTGTATGAAAGAGTTATCAGACTTTGATAAAATACTATTAATCTTTCTTCTTTAAAAGCTTTATTTTTATCGCTATCTGATTTTACTAACAACCAACCTTATGAAAACCACTTTTAGCTTAAGCACAATTGCTTACTTTTTATTCGCATTTTCAATTCATATTGCCGCGCAGAACAAATCAGGAAGAGAATTGATTTTGATTGATAAAGACTGGACATTTTCATTTGGACATCAATACGATACAAAAAAAGACTTTGGTCATGCCGAAGGTTATTTTTCCTATTTAACCAAAACAGGATTTGCTGACGGACCAGCAGCATCAGGGTTTGATGACCGCGCTTGGAGAAAATTAGATTTGCCGCACGATTGGGCAGTCGAACAGCCTTTTAGCGAAAGCGCAAGTTTTAGTCACGGATTTAAAGCAACAGGAAAAAATTTTCCAGAAAAAAGTATTGGTTGGTACAGAAAAAAGATAACGATTCCGAATGAAGATTTAGGAAGAACAATTTCTTTAAAATTTGATGGTGTTTTTAGAAACTCAAAAGTGTTTTTTAACGGATTTTACTTAGGAACGGAGGAAAGCGGTTACAATGGTTTTGAGTATGATGTAACGGCTTACATAAACTATGGAGGCGAAAATACAATCGTAGTTCGTGTTGATGCTTCGATGGAAGAAGGCTGGTTTTATGAAGGAGCAGGGATTTACAGACATGTTTATTTGCAGAAAACCAATCCGCTTCATGTGGCACAGAACGGAACTTATGTAATTTCAGAAATTGAAAATAATAATGCTGTCATTACTGCAGAAGTAAAATTAGAAAACAAAGGACATTTTAAAGGAAATGTGGATATAAGCCAAACCATTTTAGATGCATCTGGAAAACAGATTGTTTCAAATGCAGAAAATGTGGAAGCTCCAGAATTTTATAAAACAAATAGTTATACATCAAAATTAAATGTCAAAAATCCGCTTTTGTGGGATATTGAGAATCCTAATTTGTATAAGCTGATTACCGAAATAAAAAGTGAAGGGAAAACAATTGACAAATATGAAACTTCATTTGGAATTAGAACGATAAAATTTGATCCTGAAAATGGTTTTTTCCTTAACGGAAAACATGTAAAACTAAAAGGAACAAACAACCATCAGGATCATGCTGGAATTGGAACAGCGCTTCCAGATGAAATTCAGTATTATAGAATTGCAAAACTGAAAGAAATGGGTTCCAACGCCTATAGATGCTCGCATCATCCGCCAACACCCGAATTATTGGATGCCTGCGATAAATTAGGAATGTTGGTTATTGATGAAACTCGTTTAATGGGAATTAACAATTATCATTTGAATGATTTGCAGCGAATGATAGAGCGCGACCGAAATCACCCGAGTATTTTCTGCTGGTCTGTTGGAAATGAAGAATGGCAGATTGAGGGCGGAATTATTGGGGAAAGAATTACCAATACAATGCAAGATTTTTCTAAAAGTATTGATTCAACAAGGCCTGTAACAGTAGGAATCAGCAGCGGATTTAAAAGCGGAATTTCTTCAGTTGTAGAAATTATGGGCTATAATTATCTTGGAAACGGGGATATCGATGCGCATAGAAATCAGTTTAAAAATCAGCCCGGAATGGGAACCGAAGAAGGTTCGACTTTTGCCACACGCGGTATCTATTTTACTGATGATGGCAAACATTACCAGAGTGCTTACGATAAAAAACCTCGTCCGACTTTTTATAGCATCGAAGAAGGTTGGAAATTCTATGCCGAAAGACCTTATTTGGCAGGAATGTTTATTTGGACAGGTTTTGATTACAGAGGCGAACCAACGCCTTATGGCTGGCCTTCTGTAACTTCGTATTTCGGAATGATGGATGTTTGCGGTTTCCCGAAAGACAATGTTTTTTATTTAAAATCGTGGTGGAGAAATGAACTCGTTTTACACCTATTGCCACATTGGAACTGGAGCGGAATGGAGGGTGCGGCAATTGATGTTTGGGCTTATTCGAATTGCGATGAAGTAGAGCTTTTTCTCAATAAAAAGAGTTTAGGAAAAAAGAAAATGCAGCAAAACGGTCATTTGGAGTGGAAAGTAAATTATGTTGCAGGAACTTTGGAAGCAGTTGGTTATAAAAACGGTAAAAAAGTACTTTCTGATATTCAAAAAACAACTGGAAAATCAGAAAATATTAAATTGTCATTAGATAAAGAAAATGTCTTAAAAGGAAATGTTTCTGTTTTAACGGTGGAAACCACAGATAAAAATGGCTTGCATGTTCCGACAGCAAACGATGAAATTATGTTTTCTATCAAAGGGGGTAAAATTTTAGGAGTAGGAAACGGTGATCCAACTTCATTAGAAAGCGATCAGTTTATTGATGACATCGCCTTGGTTGCTATAAATAATTTTAAGGAACAGAAAGGAACAAGTGCATCTTTGCCTCAGCAATTATCAGATTATCCAGAGAGCGAATGGAAAGAAGCATTTAAAGACCGTGATTATAAAAAACAAGCGCCGTCTTATATTTACAAAGGAGAATTTGATTTGAAAAGCAATTCAGGTTCTTCGATTGTTAGTTTTTTCTATAAAAAAATAGGAGTTGAAACTGTCGTTTTCGTAAACGGAAAAAAGATAGAACCAAGCGCTGAAGATGCTCAGAAATATATTTTTGATACAGCCATTTTAAAACAAGGAAAAAATACCATTCATATTGCAGCAACTCCACTACAAAAAGTAAAAGATTGGGATGTTATGAATACCGATCCTGGAATCATTCAAGTAGTTACTCCTGCTGAACCATGGAAGAGAAAGCTCTTTAATGGTTATGCTCAAATTATTATTCAGAAAGATGAAAACGCGAAAGAAGTTGTTTTATCTGCTTCTGGGAAAGGGTTGCGAGCAGTAAGTTTAGTTGTTAAATAGTTTTAAGTTTCAGGTTTCAAGTTATGTAGCTTTGAGAAATATGCTCGCAAAGTCGCTAAGACGCAAAGTCTCTTTTAAAATAGTTATAAATGGATTGCGTCCAGCTTTAGCTGGATGCGAAATGATTGTAATGTTATCAGGGCTTTAGCCAAACAGTTCTTGGTTTGGCTAAAGCCTTTTCTATGCTTGTCTCTTTTAAACCTCCAGTTAAAACTGGAGTCAATTCAAAAAGAGTTTTGCATCTTAGCGACTTTGCGAGCATTGGTTTCTCTCAAAATAAAAACTTTGCTCCCGATAGCTATCGGGATTGCGTAATTCTTTGCGCTCTTTGCGGTAAAAAAACGAACAAAAAATTAACAAAAGAATAATGTTTGATTTTCATAACTTTGCAAAATGAATAATCAGACAGAAACTCAGAGTTGCGATTTTACTTCAGATTTAAAAATGAAGGGATTTAAAGTGTATCCTATAAATGGGGATTTTAGTAAAGTTCCCGTTTACAGCCGAAGAGACTTTTATAAAATCTGCATCAACACCAGTAAAAGCATCATACAATATGCCGACCGCGGAATAGAAACCGACGGGACGATTCTGTTTTTCGGCAATCCGATTATTCCTTATTCTTGGGAAACTATTTCAGAGAAGTTTGAGGGTTATGCCTGTGTTTTTACCGAAGAATTTTTTAAAACAAAAGACCGTTCAGAAACTCTTCAGGAATCGCCTTTGTTTAAAATAGGAGGAACGCCAATCTTTACTTTAACACCTGAACAAAAAGTATTTATAGATTCGTTGTTTCAAAAAATGATTGAAGAATACGAAACCGATTATGCATTCAAAGACGATTTGATGCGCAGTTACGTCAATTTGATTATTCATGAATCGATGAAAATGCAGCCTTCAGAGAGTTTCTTTAAACATAAAAATGCTTCTTCGAGAATTACTTCTTTGTTTTTAGAATTGCTGGAAAGACAATTCCCAATAGAAACCAAAGATCAGCCCTTAACTCTAAAAACACCTCAAGATTACGCGCAAAGTCTTTCTGTGCACGTGAATCATTTAAATCGTTCTGTAAAAGAAGTTACAGGAAAACCTACTACAGCGCACATTACCGAAAGAGTCATTAACGAAGCAAAAGCTTTATTGCAGCACACAGATTGGAGTATTTCGGATATTGGTTATTCGCTCGGTTTTGAATATCCAAGTTATTTCAATAATTATTTTAAAAGACTTACAGGAACAGTTCCAAAATCACTTCGCGTATAAATTGTTTCAATTTCTTAATTTTTTGTTTGAATTTTGTTATTTCGGCATTGTAGTATTGCACTACATTTGCCCTGAAATAAACAACGAATCTTTGTATCAGTTTTTTTAATGACTAAATAACACTTCACAAAAGCGATGCTCCGCTTTGCATTTAGTTTTAAATTTTGATAGTAGAAAAAATATAAATTTTTTAAAGTATTAACTAAAATCAACAATCTCCTTCTATAAGAGATTCGATGTGCTGATTATTTCATTCAAATAAGCTTATAAGAATTTTTAAAATTAATTATTAACCTAAAAAAATCGAAATTATGTCGACACAATTCACTGCCGTAACCGAAGAAGGTAAAATTCCAAATACTTATATGACAGGCGAAGTGTCATATAAGAAGCAGACAAGCGAAATTCATCCTGAAAACACTGTTATAAAAGATGTTTCTTTTGAGCCTGGTGCAAGAAGCAATTGGCGTATCAATGCGAGTCTGCAATTGATTATTGTAACCGATGGAGCGGGCTATTACCAAGAAAGAGGCGGACAAATTAATCTTATCGAAAAAGGAAAAGTAATCACGGTTTTACCTGGAATAGAGCATTGGTATGGAGCAACACCAAAAACGAAATATTCTCATATTACTATTGTTACAGAAGTAGACAAAGGTCATGGAACATGGCTAGATAGCGTTACAGATGAAGAATATCATTCTTTTTAAAGATGCTAAGGTTCTAAGATTCTAAGTTTTTTTACACAGATTTACTGATTTATAACAGATTTTATTTTTTGGTTAGGTTAAAATAATCGAAATTTATATAACTATTTGTAAATCAGTGTAAATCGGTTGAATCTTTACGCCAATTTCGTAACAGTTTTTGAACTTGAAACTTTAAACCTGAAACTTCAAACAAAAAACAATTAACAACAAACTATAAAAAAATTATGGAAACAAAAGACATTAAAGCCTTTGGTACAGTAGCTGCTGAAGCACCATTAAAAACTTTAGATATTAAAAGAAGAGCTGTACAGGCGCATGATGTTGAAATAGAAATTTTGTATTGCGGAATCTGCCACTCAGATTTGCATTCGGCTAGAAACGAATGGCATGGCACTATTTATCCGATTGTTCCGGGACATGAGATTGTAGGTCGTGTAACAAAAGTGGGAGATCACGTAAAAGGTTTCAAAGTTGGCGATTTGGCGGGAGTTGGATGTATGGTCGATTCTTGCAGAGAATGTGAGCAATGTAAAGAAGGATTGGAGCAATATTGTGATCCAGGAAGCATTTTAACATTCAATTCTCCTGATAAACATTTAGGCGGACAAACTTTCGGAGGGTATTCTCAAAGTATTGTAGTCGATGAAAATTTTGTACTTCATATTTCAGATAAGTTAGAACTTTCTGCTGTTGCGCCATTATTATGCGCAGGAATCACAACATATTCTCCGTTAAGACACTGGAAAGTTGGTCCTGGTCAAACAGTTGGAATTGTTGGTATCGGAGGTTTAGGACATATGGGAATCAAATTAGCAAAAGCTATGGGAGCTCATGTGGTTGTTCTAACAACTTCTTTATCTAAAGTAGAAGATGCAAAACGTTTGGGTGCTGATGAGGTTATTTTGTCTACAGATCCAGAGCAAATGGCAAAACACGCCAAAAGCATGAATTTTATCTTAGACTGCGTTTCTGCTGAACACAACATCGATTCTTATTTAGGTTTACTAAAAGTAGACGGAACTTTAACTTTAGTTGGAGCGCCAATGGATCCGCTTCCTGTAACTTCTTTCAGTCTTATTTTAGGAAGAAGAAGCTTCGCGGGTTCTGCCATCGGAGGAATCGCAGAAACTCAAGAAATGCTCGATTTCTGTGCTGAACACAATATTACTGCCGATGTTGAAGTAATTGGTGTTAATGATGTAAACGATGCCTACGAAAGATTATTAAAAGGAGATATTAAGTACCGTTTTGTAATTGATATGGCTTCGTTGAAATAAGATGCTAAGTTGCTAAGATTCTGAGATGCTAAGTTTTTCTTTATGCTTAGAATCTTGGTTAATTTAGGAATTGTATAAAATAAGGAACAGAGATTAAAAAGACTAAAAAAAACTTAGAATCTTAGTATCTCAGAATCTTAGAAACTTTAAAAAAAATCATGCAAACAAGAAAACTAGGAAATAGCGGTTTAGAAGTCTCAGCATTGGGACTCGGCTGCATGGGAATGAGTTTTGGATACGGTCCAGCTCATGATAAAAATGAAATGATAAGTCTGCTTCGTTCTGCTTATGAAAAAGGAATTACTTTTTTTGATACGGCTGAATGTTACGGACCATTTTTGAACGAAGAACTTTTAGGAGAGGCTTTAGCGCCTTTCAGAGATAAAGTTGTCATTGCAACAAAATTCGGCTTTTTGGAAGGCGATTCTAAAAAAGGATTAGACAGCCGTCCGGAGTGGATTAGAAAAAGCATTGAAGGTTCGTTAAAAAGATTAAATACCGATGTAATCGATTTGTATTATCAGCATCGTGTTGATCCGAATGTGCCTATGGAAGATGTTGCTGGAACCATAAAAGATTTAATTCAGGAAGGAAAAGTAAAACATTTTGGACTCTCTGAAGCTGGTGTAGAAAGTATTCGACGTGCACACGCAGTTCAGCCTGTTACCGCACTACAAAGCGAATATTCACTTTGGTGGAGAACTCCAGAAGAAGAAATTCTACCTGTTTTAGAAGAGTTAGGAATTGGTTTCGTGCCTTTTAGTCCGTTGGGAAGAGGTTTTTTAACCGCTAAAATTGATGCGAACACACAATTTGACAGCACCGATTTTAGAAACACATTGCCTCGTTTTGCCCCTGAAGCCAGAAAAGCAAATCAAGCTTTTGTAGATCTATTAGGAAAAATGGCTGCCGATAGAGGTGCAACAAATGCACAAATTGCACTTGCGTGGATTTTAGCACAAAAACCTTGGATTGCACCAATTCCAGGAACCACAAAATTACATCGTTTAGAAGAAAACCTCGGCGCATTAAATTTAGTGCTTTCTGCCAGCGACCTTTCAGAAATTAACGATGCCGCATCAAAAATAACAATAGAAGGCTCGCGATACCCAGAGCATTTGCAGAAGATAGCTGGGAAGTAAGTTTCTGAGATGCTAAGATTCTAAGACGCTAAGATATTAAGCAACTAGGAGAAAACTTAGAATCTTAGCATCTAAAAAGGAAACCCCCTCAAGCAATTCAACTCTTGAGGGGGTTTTTAGCAAAGATTTGAGGTTCTTAGATACTTTATACTTAGAATCTCAGAACCTTAGAATCTTAGCGTCTTAATTCATTTTACTTTTTGTCTAGGTTTTGTTTCAGCAATTTAGCGTGTTCCAAATGCGCTGTTAAACCTGCAATATTGTTAGAAGCCCAAGTTTTTACATCTTCGTCAACGGCATTTTTAGTTGCATCTTGAAGCTTTTTGATTGCTTTCTCGTGACCATCAATCATCATATCGGCGAATTTTTTATCAAAATCAACGCCAGATTTTTCGTTTAATTTATTGTATTCTTCTTGTCCTTCCTCAGTTAGAGAAGTTGGAAGAGTAAAGTTTTTTGCTTTTGCTAAAGCACTTACTTCAGAAGCCGATTTAGTGTGCTCATCAACAAGCATTTTACCAAATTTTTTCACTTCAGGATTTGTACTTTTTGTTTGTGCCAGTTTACCGATTTCGATTTCAGCCAAATTAATTTCAGCTTGATCTACCAAAAATTCAGAATCATCTTCTTTGCTGTCAATAGAATCAAATTTTGCTTCGTTTGCGTCTTCTGCAACTTCTTTTGGATCTTCTTGTTTGGTTTCGTTTTTACAAGATTGAAGGAATATAATAATAAGTCCTGCTCCTAAAATGGCTTTTCCGGCTAATAGTAACTTTTTCATGATTTTAATAGTTTAAATGTTATAATGTAAAATTATGGAGTAGTTACAGGAATGTCTTACAGGATTTTGAGAGATTGTTATAGGATTAAGATGTTAATTTTTATATTCGCCTAAAATCAATTTAAAATGGAAAAAGATTTTATTTATGGTATGAAAGTTTCTTTAGAAAACGAATGTGGTATTGTCATAAGAGATAAAGAAGATCAATCATTTTTTTGTGGACTGATTCGTTGGGATACAGCAAAAGAAAATGATATCGAAGATTGGAGAGGACAATTCGGGACATTTATTAGGATAGGAGGTATTATTTTAGATAGTGATTACGAATTTAAATACATAACTGAAGAAGGACTTTCTAAATAGTAATTAGAGATTTTATTTAATATTAAATGAAAAAGATACTTTTTATAATTTTAGTTTCAATTCTAATAGTTTCATGCGAACAGAAGAAAAAATATAAAACCATCGACTTTGGTGATTTTGAAATAACAGTTCCAAAGCAATGGAATAAATTAGAATTTAAAGGAACTGATAGTTACGTTGGTGGAATAATTACACCAGAAAGAGATTCTTTGATTTTTGATATTGGCTTATATTCTGGAGATGCTTCAAATGATTTTTCATTAGTTTTTGATAAACAATCTTATGCAGAGTTAACTAAAAAGCAAAAAGAACTTTTGAAAAAAACGAAACATTTAGTTGTTGATTCTTTGTCTGGAGATATTGATTTTGGAAAATATCAAAAATATAAATCTGTTTTTTATTCCATAGATTGTTTTAAAGCTAAAATAACAATACCCACTAATGTAGAATTTGGTGCAACAGGTATTTATATTGATAGTTTAAAAGGAAATTCTAAAAATTTTAATAAGGTAAAAATGGCTTTCTATGGTTTTGATTTAAAAGAGAAGACTCAAAATCAATTTGTAACTGCTTTAAAAACAATTAAATTAAAAGGATACTGCCATTTAGAAAAATAAGATTAGAAAAGATAATTATAATCCCAACTCCAAAAGAGTTGGGATTTTTTTTGCAACCAACATCTAACATTTCACAAATCACATTTCACAAATCACAATAAAAACATTTTACATTTCCCCTTACACAATTCCCATCCTACAAATATGAAATATCGAGCCAAAATTCTATAACAGATTCGCTTAACATTTTGAAGAACTTTGACTTATCAGATTTTTAGAATTTAATCCCTTAAAATTTAAAGTCATGCCAGATCCAAGAATTAAGAATGAAGCGCAATATGAAGCATTGGTAAAAAAAGGATACAGCAAAGAAAAATCGGCTCGAATTGCCAATACTCCAGACGCAGGTAAAAAGGGCGGAAAAGCAAAACCGTATGAAGAATGGACAAAAGAAGAACTTCTGAAACAAGCCAGTAAAGTAGGCATAAAAGGAAGATCTTATATGAACAAAAGAGGTTTAATAGAGTCTTTAAGAAATAATTAAAAATTACAACTAAGTTTTAATGTGATAAAATTTTATATACCATGAATGCTGCAGCTAGAAAAGAAATCTTAATGAATCAGCTGATTAAAGCTCCACATTTGGTCATCGAAAAACTGGATTTGGAGTACATCAATGATCATCAATTGACGATTGTACGCTGCCGCGAAGGTGAGAATTTCGTTTATAAAAAGAACGGAAGAAGCCTTAAAAATAAAAATGAAATTAAACGCATTAATAGCTTAGTGCTTCCGCCAGCTTGGGAAAATGTTAGAATTACAGATGTAACAAACGGGCATTTGCAAGCAGTAGGAACCGATCTTAAAAATAGAAAACAATACCGTTATCATCCGAGATGGAATTTGATACGAAACCAAACCAAGTTTTACAAAATTGCTTCGTTTGGTGCCAAGCTTCCTTTAATTAGAAAACAGGTCGATATTGATTTAGAAAAGAAAGAATGGTCAAAAGAGAAAGTAATTGCTTTGGTGATTCGGTTAATGGAAGAGACGCATATTCGGATTGGAAATGAGAAATATGCCAAAGACAATAAATCGTACGGACTTTCGACTTTAAGAAAACGCCATATTAATATCAATAAGAATTCGCTTCGATTTGAATTTATTGGAAAAAAAGGAGTGCAGCATACCATTACGACTCGAAATAAACAATTGATCAAACTAGTAAGCCGTTGCGAAGAAATTCCAGGTTGGGAAGTTTTTAAATATTACGATAAAAATGGCGAAAAGAAAGTACTCGACAGCCATATGGTCAATGAGTATCTGCATACTATTTCGGGAGAAGATTTTAGTGCAAAAGATTTTAGAACCTGGGCAGCCTCGATTATTTTTTTTGAAAGTCTAATGGAACTCGGAATTGCAGATGATGAAAAAGAAAGCAAACAGAACATTATAACTGCTTTTGATTTAACCGCCGAAGCACTAGGAAATACGAGAAAAGTATGCAAAGATTATTACGTTCATCCGCTTTTAATTTCGACTTATGAAGACGGCTCGATTCAGAAATATTTTGATATAGCCAAGAAAAGCCGAAGCACAAAAAAGTATTTTACAAAATCAGAAATAGCATTTTCAGAATTGATTCAGAATTATCAGATCAATCTGGAATCGCCTTGTCAATAAAAGAGTTACTGCATCTCTTAAAAAGCTGAAAAGTTTGAATTACAAACAAAATCATTATTAACTAAAAAACTATTATTATGTTACGTTGGACAGTCACTTTTATTATTCTAGCCATAGTGGCGGGAATATTTGGTTTCGGTGGAATTGCCGCTGGAGCCGCTAGTATAGCTAAAATTTTATTCTTTATATTTTTAGTTCTTTTCGTTATTTCTTTAATAAGCGGAAGATCAACAAGAGTATAGAAGAAGTGTCAGTAAATACAAACAAATCAAAACGGCACATCTCATTTCGAAGATGTGTCGTTTGTGGTTTCATTAAAAAAAAGCAAATCATGGGAACAAAAAGCGGTGCTTATCAGGATGTTTATATTAAAAGAGAAGATGAAATGGTGAGCCTTAAAAATGATGTGACAGATTTTTGTGAAAAGTATATAAAACCTGTTCATCCTAAAGATTGGGATTGGTCGGTGCGTGATTTTGAAAATCCTAAAAACGATCCGACAACTGCAGAAGCACGAGCTATTGCAAATGTGGTTTTTAAGGATTTAAATGATAAAAAACACACCGATGTCGATCTTTCTACAATGAATAATGTTCATGCAATAAAAGCCTACCTGGATCCGAAAAGCAAACATGAAGCTTTTAATATGGAAGAATTTGCTTTTGCATTAAAAGTAGAGTTGGAACACGGAAGGGTAAAAGATGTAAATGTTACCAATAACCATCCGTTTTTGACGGCTATGATTGCGCTTGCACACATGACCGAAAGTCTAACGTATTATAAAAGATTGAAAGTAATGGAAGCTGAGGGCGAGATTTATGAAATTGTTAGAAAATTAGAAGCGTCGCCAGTTGGTAAAGAAAAATGGTATAAAGAACTAGGGAAAGCAGAACAGGAGCTTAACGAAGCCAAAGCCGGATTAGCCGAGCGTTTGGCACGTATGGATGATATTCCAGTATTGAAAATTATTGGAGATTAGTGTTGAATTTTAAACTCAAAAAAACCGTCTAGTTATTTAACGAGACGGTTTTTTATCCTTTTAAAAAAATTAGAATCGACGGGGATCATTTTCTGGATATCTATCGTCATCCTTATCTTCCTGAACATCATCTTCGATATAATCAGTGTCATCATCCTCGTCAATGTCTTCTTCTATGTACTCGTCTTCATCGTCTTCATCATCATCTTCGTCTTCGTCAAGATCTTCCAAGACGGCTTCAGTTTCATTAAAATCATATTCTTCTTCGGTTAAGTCTGAAGGATTGTCAAATTCGTCGTTTTCTTCGAAATCATCTTCCAATTCGACTTCATAAATATCATCGTTATTATCTTCTAAATCCCTGTCCTTATGAAAGTCATCATTTAAATCATCCAAATCATCATCGGCAAAATCTTCCTGATCTGGATTAGGTCGGTTCGGATTGTAGCCATTTCTTACCGTATATCCTCGTTCTGCAATTTCACGATTATCGGTATCCGGTTTTCTAATATCGTTTTTAAGATCTTCTGCCAGATTTCGGTCATCTGAGAAATGTTCTCTAAAATCTTTATTCGTGCCGTTGTTTTTATCTATAGTACTCATGGTCGCTGTTTTTTATGATTATATATACAAAGCTAGCATTAAGCTGATAGAATATATTATAAAATTATAAAGTGTAATTCTATAATTAACAGATGTTTAGAATAGAATTTTAACTTGTAATCATATAACCAGTCTGATTGTGCAGGCAGTAATTTTACCAGCATATTAATCATAAAAACTATTGCCATGAAAACTACAGATAGTAAAAATGCAAAAGAAACTACGCCGAGAGGAGTTACGAAGCCGAAGTCGAATGCTGCTTCAGGATTAACAGAATTATTTGAAGACGGATTAAAAGATATTTATTGGGCAGAAAAAGCACTGACAAAAGCTTTGCCTGTAATGGTTAAAAATGCTTCTTCTGTTGAATTGAAAGATGCGATTGACAATCATTTAACCGAAACCGAAGAACAGATTATTCGTTTGGAAGAAATTTTTAAAATTATTGGTAAAAAAGCAACAGCAAAAAAATGCGACGCAATGGAAGGTTTAATTGAAGAAGCCAAAGGAATGCTCGAGGAAACCGAACTTGGTGTAGTGCGAGATGCAGCAATTATTGCAGCAAGTCAGAAAATTGAGCATTATGAAATTGCTACTTATGGTACTTTAAGACAATTTGCAGAAACGCTAGGTCTGCCAGAAGCGGCAACTTTATTAGAACAAACGCTCGACGAAGAAAAAGGAGCCGATAAAACCCTTACAGAAGTCGCTGTAAACGCAGTAAATCTTGAAGCTGCTGAACTTGAATAGCAGATTAAGAAATGAAATAAAAGTGCAGTTCTAAATCTGCACTTTTTTAGTTAAATAAAAAATTCAGTATATGCCCGAAGGTCCGTCTATAGTAATCTTAAAAGAAGAAGTGCAGCAATTTGCCGGACAGAAAATAATTTCTGTATCTGGAAATGCCCATATTGATATTTCTCGCCTGAAGGATAAAACCGTTCTTGCTTTTAAAACCTGGGGAAAACATTTTTTAATCTGTTTTGATTCCTTTACAGTGAAAATTCACATGTTAATGTTCGGAACGTATCGAATTAATGAACGTAAAGATTCAAAACCGAGATTGAGTTTAGTTTTTGAGAATGGAGAAATCAATTTCTACACCTGCTCAGTTAAAATTTTAGAAGGCGATGTCAATTCACATTACGATTGGAGTGTCGATGTAATGAATGAAAATTGGAATCCGAAAAAGGCAAAAGCTAGTGTCGACAAAATGGAAAACAAAATGATTTGTGATGTAATTCTAGATCAGGAAATTTTTTCTGGAGTAGGTAATATCATTAAAAATGAAGTTTTGTACCGCTGTTATGTACATCCAGAATCGATTGTAGAGAAAATTCCGCCTCACGTTATTAGTGAGCTTATTGCAGAATGTTCTACTTATAGTTTTGAATTTTTGTATTGGAAAAAGAAATTCGAACTGAAACAACATTGGGAAGCTTATACCAAAAGTATTTGTTTGCGATGTAATCTGCCGTTTCAAAGAAAACAGACGGGAGAGCGAAAACGCAGAAGTTTTTTCTGCACCAATTGTCAACAACTATACAAATGAAAAATCAAGTAATAATAGGATGTTCAAGCTTTTACAACAGTTTCTGGAAAAATATTTTTTATCCTCAAAATCTGCCCTCAAAGCAATGGTTTGAGTTTTATTGCCATCATTTTGATACTTACGAATTTAACGGTAGTTTTTATAAATTTCCGACAGTAAGAATTTTTCAAAATTGGTACAATAAAACGCCTGAATCTTTTTTGTTTTCTGTAAAAGTGCCCAAAGAAATTACCCATATCAAAAAACTGCAAGAATGTGAAACACTATTGAATGACTTTTATGAGATCTGTAAAGTAGGTATGAAGGAAAAACTTGCGGTAGTTTTATTTCAATTTCCTCCGAGTTATATTTTTAGTCGAGAAAAATTAGAAACTATAATCAATAGTCTAGATTATAATTTTAAAAATGTAGTCGAATTTCGTCATGAAAGCTGGTGGAATGACGAGGTGTGGAATGTTTTCAAAGAAAATAATATTACATTTTGCAGTGTGAGCCATCCTAATCTTCCTCAAACTATTTTTAAAGATTTTCCGCTTTTTTATATGCGATTTCACGGAGTTCCAAAATTGTTTTATTCCAGTTATTCTACTGAAGAATTGACTAAAATAAACCGTGAAATTCATTCCAAAAAAGGTTTTATTTATTTTAATAACACAGCAAGCGAAGCAGGAATTTTGAATGCTTTGGAGTTAAAAAGAATGAATGGTTAGAATCTTCCTGTTTTTTTTAACGCAGAGTTCGCTAAGTTTTTTTGTTTTTAGGACTTAATACTTGCGCGAAAGAGTTCGCAAAGCTTTGAGCGAAGTTTCTCTTGTTGAGTAATTTGTTTCACGCAGATTTTACAGATTTAAGCAGATTTTTTTAAATCTTTTTAATCCTCTTAATCTGTGGCAAAAAAATTAACCGCAAAGTATACGCAAAGTTCAGAAAGGAATTATCTTAAAATACTTTGCGTATACTTTACTCTCTTTGCGGTTAAAAAACTTCTACGGTTTTAAAAAAAAAGCTACAATTTCAAGCTTCCTTCAATTCCGTCATCCATGGTTTTTCCTGTTACAAAAGCAGCGGTCATTTTTGCAATTGCAACCATTTTTCCATTTTTGTTGTTCCAATAATATCCATCTTCGGGAACTACTTTAATCACACTCAAATTTGGATCATCGACACCGCCAGGCATCCAGATTTTCACAATAGGATTCCATAATTTTTCGATAGTTTCCCTGTCGTATGAAATACTTGCGGTTCCGTGAAGTGTTAGAAATTTATCATGCGGTTCAGAAAAGAAGATTTCAACCATTGGGTTTAATGTAATTTCTGCATTCTGACTGCTGTTTCGGTCAGATAAAAACCATAAGTTTCCCAAATCGTCAATTTTCTGAACAGACATTGGTCGCGACTGTAATCTATATTCATTGTATGTACAAAACATACACGTTTTAATATGCTCAGCAAGATCTTTTATCTTATCAACAGCAAATTCATCTGTAAGGTCTTTATGATCGCCCATAACGTTATTTTTTTAAGTTTTTTTATATTTAATTATTTGACTGACAGTAAGATATTGTCTGAAAAATGTAAAAAGTAAAGTTGGTGCTTTTTGTACTTTTTTAATTTATATAATTAAACTTATAAATTATGAGATTTCTATTTGTTTTGTAACAAACTCGGGCGGTTCTGCCTTTTGTTACATAAAATTGCACTATATTTGGAAAAATAAATTTCTAAGCCTAAAATACCATGACAGATTTTACCATATTCTATACCGATGATGACGAAGATGATTTGTGTATTTTTGCTGATGCCGTAGAATCTATACCTCAGAATATCAATTTGCAAACCTATTCAGGAAGTCAAAATTTTCTGAATGCTCTTTCAGATTCATCTATTGTTCCGTCTGTTATTTTCTTGGATTTAAATATGCCAGGAAAAAATGGTTTTGATGTTTTGGAAGAACTTAGAAAATCTGATGATAAAAAAGACATTCCTGTTGTGATTTATTCAACATCGAGTGAACCGGGCAACATTGAGAGATGTCTTAATCTTGGAGCCAACTGCTTTATTACCAAACCAGTTTTAATGAGCGATATTATAAAAGCAATAGAACACGCTATGAAGATTGACTGGGATAAATTTATTCCGAACAAATCTAATTTTGTATTTAAATATTAATTTCTGATAAATCGGGAATATAAATATTAAAAACCGAGCCTTTACCTTTTTCACTCGAAACTGTAATTACGCCTTTGTGGTTTTCTACGATTTTTTTCACTATTGCAAGACCGATTCCTGTTCCTTTGTATTCGCTTTCGGTGTTTAAGCGCTGGAAAACTTCAAAGATTTTTTCTTTATAAATCAATTCAAAACCAATTCCGTTATCCGAAACTTGGAGATGATGGTAGATTTTGTCTTTAAATTCAGCATTTGGAACCGATTTTCCATCAACTTTTTTAACTGCTATTTTTACTTTTGGAGGAATACCAGGACGCGAGAATTTTAAGGCATTTTCTACCAAATTATGAAGCAGCTGTCTAAACTGAAACTGTATAAGTGTGGCTTCTCCTAAATCGTGATATTCAACGACAGCATTTTTTTCTTCAATTCGATCAGAAAAATCACTGATTACTTCGTCGGCGATTTCGTCTATTTTAACCGTTGTAAAAACACGATCGGCAGAATTGGCACGAGAATACGTTAGTAAATCCTGTATAAGATTTTGCATTTTCTTTGCCGAAAACTCAATTCTTGCTAAATAAGTTTTGGCATTCGCCGAAATATTCTGTTCATCCAAATCGGATAATCGGCTTGCAAAAGTCTGTATTTTTCGCAAAGGTTCCTGAAGGTCATGGCTAGAAATATAAGCAAACGATTGCAGTTCTATATTCATATTAACCAGATCTCTGTTTTTGAGTTCTAGCTGTGTTGTACGCTCAATAATTTGTTCTTCCAGCTGATTGGTAATGTTCTTCTGTTCTTCTATATCGGTACTGGTTCCAACCCACATTTGGACTTTTCCAAATTCGTCCAATTGTGGAATAGCACGGCTGAGTTGCCACCTGTATTCGCCATCATATCGTTTAAAACGATGTACAAAAAGAAACTCGTGTCCAGTTTTGACTGATTCCATCCAAAGCTTTACATTTTCTTCTCTATCATCTGGATGCACGACCTGAAGCCAGCCATTTTTGTCGATTTCTTCCTTTGTAAATCCAGAATAGGTATAGAAAGTTTCATTAAAATAATTCAGATTTCCTAAAGTATCACTTGTCCAGATTAATTGAGGGATAGAGTCGGCAAGGAGTCGGAATTTTTTCTCACTTTTTGCTAAAACTTGCTGACCTTCTTTTTCGGTTGTAACATCCATAACAGTTCCCACCATTTTTGAAGGCTCATTATTTTCATCAAAAAATATTTTGCCATGCACTTTAATCCAAGCAATAGAATTGTCTACCTTAAAAACTCGGGCTTCATATTTGTAAATACTCGTTTGTAAAGCCTTATCAAATGCATTGGCAACAATATGTTCATCTTCAGGAATAATACGGCTTCGAATGTCTTGATGTACTATTTTTGTATTTTTGTCAAATCCGAAAATGTCAAGGATATTATCACTGTAAATTAATTTTTTGTTCTTTAAATTCAAATCCCACATAGCAATTTCGCCAATTTCGGCAGCTTGTCTGGCTCTTTCTTCGGCAGTTTCAATTTTTTTACGGGCTTTGACTTTAGCAGTTACATCATAAACGGTACACATAATGCCAGAGGCCTTTCCATTCTTTTCATAAAGGGTTGTATATTCATAATCAAGGTAGAATTTTTTTAATTTTCCATTGATATCAACATAAGCAACGCCTTCATTTTCTTGGATTGTTTTTCCATTAATCAGAACTTCAAGCAATAATTCAGGATATTTTTGATTTTTGAGTTCAGGAAATACTTCTAGTAGCGGTATGCCAATACAATTCTTTTCTTCTTTTTGCCAGATATTATGCATCATGGCTTTATTGGCCATTTCGATTATAAAATCTTTTCCTCTAAATATTGCCATTGCAATAGGAGAGTCCATTACAATTTCTCTAAACGCTTTCTCGCTTTCAGTCAAAAGATGTCTTGCTTTTACTTCTTCAGTTACTTCGTAAGACACAACGGTGACACCTTCGATGACACCATTTTCATCTTTTAACGGATAAAAAACGAGATTAAAGTAGCCCAATTCCTCTTTGTTATAACGATTTAAAGTCACCGGAAGTTCATCAGTAAAATAGGCGGTTCCAGTTTCGAAAACATTTTTCAGCAACGGGAAAACCTTTTCTTTTGCCTCTGGAACTGAATCAAAAATTGGTTTGTGCAGAATATCTTTTTCTTCCTTATCAATAATATGAAGATAAGTCGAGTTGACCATTTCTGCAATGAGATCTGGCCCTTTTAAAACACAAATTCCCAGAGGAAGCTGTTTTACCGTATTTCTAAAACGTTTTTCGCTTTCTTCAAGCTTTTTTCTAGTAAGGACTTGCTCTGTTGTTTCATTGCAGATCACCAGAACTCCAGCCGTTTTTCCATTTTCATCATTTACTGGGCTGTAGCTGAAAGTCCAATATACATCTTCCATTTTTCCATTTCTGTAAATGGGCAGCAATTCGTCTTCATACCAAGTCGCTTCTCCTTTGGTTAGCACTTGATCGATTAGAGGTTTTATAAAAGTCCAGATTTCAGGCCAATATTCAGCGCCTTTTTCACCTAGAATAGAAGGGTGTTTGCCATCGTTTCCTAAACTCGGACGATAAGCATCGTTATAAAAGCAAATATGGTCTGGTCCCCAAAACAAAAACATGGGAAATTTGGAGTTTAAAAGAATTCCTAAAGTAGTGCGGAGGCTCTGAGGCCATAATTCTACTGGTCCAACAGCCGTTTTGCTCCAATCTTTAGCACGGGTAAGTTGTCCCATTTCGCCTCCGTTGGCCAGGAAATCATAGTTTTTACTCATTAATATTTTGCTTTTTATATAATTTTCTAATAAGCTTATTCTCAGACTTTATTGTGTATTTCGAATTAAGCTCTGTTAAAATTAGTAAAAATAAAATCTCTTTTAAAGTCCTTTTTTGAATGAGGTAAGATTAAAATCTATTGAGTTAATTTTATCTCGTTTGTATGCGGAAATTTGATAAACAGATAAATTGAAAAGATATGAAACGAGAAGATTCAAAACATGAAACCGACAATATAAAAAGATATCAAGAAGAAGGTTATACTGCTAATTACATATTCGAAAATGATCGTTTAGTAGATTCAGAAACTAAAGAGGTTTATAATCCTGAAGATGTATTTATTGTGGCGCATCATCGATATGAAGGAATGAGCGATCCAGATGACATGTCAATTTTATATGTTATCGAAACAAAAGATAAAAGAAAAGGAACTCATTTATTAGGATACGGTCCAATGGCCGATTTGGAAGAAGCAGAATTTTTTAAAGACATTCCGAAAGCTAATTATGCTAAAAATGCAGACATAAACGAATTGACTTAAAAGAATAAAAATAGATTGGTATTTTTATTTTGCTGATGAGCAGTTGTTTCAAATTTATTTGAGGCAGCTGCTTTTTTTTAAGCTTCTAAGCTACTGAGGTTCTAAGGTGCTAAGCTTTTTTTCTTACTGTTTTTGAAAAGTGAGAAAGGTATAAGCTTAGTTTTTTAGTTTGATTTTACTTTTTTTAAGCTTCTAAGGGACTGAGGTTCTAAGATGCTAAGTTTTTTTATTGTTTTTGAAAAGTGAGAAAGGTAGAAGTTTGGTTTTTTAGTTTGAATTTACTTTTTTAAGGCTCTGAGGTTCTAAGATGCTAAGGCTTTTTTAGTGTTTCTTTTGTGCCGCAAAGAAACTTAGCACCTTAGCATCTTAGAACCTCAGAACCTTAAAATAATAATTATGAAATATCTTCTAAAAATTGTATAAATGGTTGAAGGTTAATATAAACGAAATTTGGATTATAGAAATGAAGTAAAACCAAAGTTAGTTTTTGTACGTAAATAATTACTAACCACTTTATTAAAACCAAACCATATAATGAAAAAACTTTACATAAATACTGGAAGCTTTGATGCTGTTTTTAATAATCTAAAAGAGAGTTTTGGCGGAGACTTAAGTGTTACTGTCAATGAATACAAATTGACAATTAAATCAAAATGGGCAAAAGGAAGCATTTCTGGAGTACGTTTTGAGAAAGAAATGACGTATCTCAACTTTGATTTGTCTTTTAATCAAGACGTTAATTTAAGTATCGAATCTAATCCGTTTGCGCCTGTATTTTTTGCTTATTGCGAAAATGGAAATGTCTTGTACAGTTTTGGTGCAAATGGAGCTGTTAAACGCTTAAAAAAGCAACAGTCTGGCATTATGAGTAATTCTTCTTCAATTAATAGCGTATTGTATTTTGAAAGCCACAAACAAATTCAGTTTTCATTGATTGGAATGCCAACTAATAGAGAATCAAAAGAAGCCGATGTTGATTTTATTGCTCAAGTTAGAAAGAGATTTACGTGCGAATCTGGAAATTATATTTATATCGGAGCTGAGAATTTAAAAATAGGAGAGAAGTTTCAGGAACTTAAAGCAATTCCAAAGCAAGGAACTGTTCGCTATCTGCTGATGAAAAGCATTTTGCGAGATATTTTAGAGTTGGAGGTAGCGCAGCATAGTTACAATTATTTAACTCCGTTTGTTCCGATTTTGAATTTCGCTATTAAACAGCTAGGCGAAATCAGAAAACTTTCAGAAATAAATTTGGGAGCAGTTATGTCGCCAGTACTATTCTTTAAAAGAAGTTTGCAATCGCGAACTTTAAAAGAAAAGTTGCATTTAGAATTAAAACCTTATAATCAAAAATTAGCTAGCTAGTAAGCATTATTATATTCTTCAATTTCTGAAAAAACAGCTTCATCCGAGCTGTTTTTTTATGCTTATTCTTTTTCATAATAAATGATAAAATAAACCATGATGAGATTTAAAATAAGCGAAATGCTATTGGTGATAATAATGGGCAAATCGTTTTTTAAAATCCCATAAACCACCCAGACCGCAATTCCGAAAGTGAGTGTGCCAAACATTTTAAGCGAAATTTCTTTTACTTTTTTGGTTCTCCAAACTTTCAGAATCTGCGGTATCGTTGCGATGGTCACACAAGTTCCAGCAAAAAGTCCGATGATTTCTACAAAATTCATTTTTCTTTTTTTTAAGTTTCTAAGCTCCTAAGGTTCTAAGGTATTCGCTGGTTTTGTTATTAGGCTCATTATGTAGATTACAAAAAGAAAAACTTAGAACCTTAGCATCTCAGAACCTCAGAACCTTATTTTTACCCCACCAATTCACCGCCATTGATATGAATAAACTGTCCAGTAATATAACTGCTGTCTTCGCAGGCCAGAAATACATACGCAGGAGCTACTTCAGATGGCTGTCCGGCTCTTTCCATCGGATTATCTTTTCCGAAATCAGATAATTTATCAAAACTGGCTACGATCAAAGGAGTCCAGATTGGTCCTGGAGCAACGCCATTTACACGTATTTTCTTTTTTGCCAACATAGTCGAAAGTGATCGCGTAAAACTAACAATCGCACCCTTTGTGCTGGCATAATCTGCTAAATGCTCGCTTCCGCGGAAAGCAGTTACAGACGTTGTATTGATAATTGAATCGCCTTCTTTTAAGAAAGCAAGTGCCGCTTTTGTGATATAAAAGAAAGGATAAATGTTGGTTTCAAAAGTTTTATGGAGTTGTGTCGTAGTTATATTTTCAATTTCAGTTTGCGGAAACTGAGTCGCAGCATTATTCACAATAATATTAAGACTCTTAAAAGTCGTATGACACTTTTTAATGGCATTTTGGCAAAATTTTTCATCTTTCAAGTCACCGCTAATCAATAGACATTGCTGACCTTCTTTTTCGATCATTGCTTTGGTTTCTTTGGCATCTTTATCTTCTTTTAAGTAGACAATCGCTATATTGGCACCTTCACGGGCAAAATGTACCGCAACGCTTCGTCCTATTCCGCTGTCTCCTCCAGTAATAAAAGCTGTTTTTCCAAATAACTTACCGCTTCCAACATAGTTTTCTCTAATAATTTCAGGCTCGGGATTCATCATGTGTTCATTGCCGGGAAGATTTTGTTTTTGCTCAGGAAATGTTTGTTTCTTTTTCATGATTTCTCTTTTTAAGCTTTTTTAATGCAATTAAAATTAGATGATAGCTATAATTTTACTTGCCTTAAAAGACATTTTGTTTGCCTCAATAAAATCAAAACGCGGTGTGTTGTATGAAAATACATCAATTAGTAGGAAATTTTTAAATAATAAGAAATTTCTAATAAGTTAGCAATCACGCAGTATGATTAAAATGAAGGCAAAAGATGGGAATTTTGTAACTATTTCCGATTTAGATAAAAAACCCGCTCGCTATTTTTTTTATACATTTGAGAATTTCCACATAATTTTTAAGAGTTGCTTCGGCAATTCTTTAAAAAAATAAGAAAATTTTTAAATTTCACTTTAAATTCAAGAGTTTTGATTTACAACAGATTTAGCTCCCACACGGCATGGTATTAATTGTAGACGATATAAGGGCGAATATTATTGCCTTAAAGAAAACATTAGAGCTGCATAATATCGATGTCGATAGTGCCGAATCTGGAGAAGAAGCTTTAAAGAAAATCCTAAAAACAGATTACTGCCTAATTATTATGGATGTTCAAATGCCAGGACTTGATGGCTTTGAAGTGGTAAAAATCCTTTCAGGAAACCAACGCACAAAAGATATTCCCGTAATTTTTCTTTCGGCACTTAATACCGAGAAAAAATACATTTTTAAAGGATATGAAACAGGTGCTGTTGAGTATATTACCAAGCCAGTAGACAGCGATTTGCTGATTCTTAAAGTAAAGACTTTCATTAAGATTTACGAACAGCAAAACGAACTCCGAGCGATGAAAGATCTGCTTTCTAAAGAAATCAAAATTAGAAAAGAAGCTCAGGACAATCTTGAAATAAAAATTGCGGAGAGAACGCGGGAATTGGTTCAGAAAAACGAAGAACTGGAACTCCGAAATCATGAGTTGCAGCAGTTTTCGTGGGTAGTATCGCATGATTTGAATGAACCTATTCGCAAGATTCAGATATTCATTAAAATTATAAAAGATCTGTATTTAAAGGCAGACGACAAAGCGATTGATTATGTAGATCGAACGATAAAATCGGCAGAAAGAATGCAGACTTTGATTACCGATCTTTTGGCCTATTCTAGACTTTCGGCACAAGTTAAACCTGAGAAAACAGATTTAAACGTGGTTTTACAGGAAGTGTTGGGTGATTTTGATTATCTCATAGAACGCAAAAATGCCACAATAAAAACCAACGAACTGCCAACAATTGACAGTATTCCGAGCCAGATGCGTCAGGTTTTTCAAAATCTCATTGGAAATGCTTTGAAGTTTTCTGGAAATGACGAAAAAGCGGTAATCGAAATTACTTCGGAAACTATTTTAGAAAAAGCAATCGAAAGTCCGACTTCGCCAGAAGGAAAATTTTGCAGAATTACAGTAAAAGATAACGGAATTGGTTTTGATGAGATTTATCTTGATCGCATTTTTATTATCTTTCAAAGCTTAAACGATCGCCAATCTTACGAGGGAACGGGAATTGGACTGGCAATTGCTAAGAAAATCATAGAAAAACATAACGGATTAATTACGGCTAAAAGTAAAGTGGGAGAAGGTGCAAGCTTTATCATTGTTCTTCCTTTAAAATACGAATAAAAATAATTTAGAAATATATGAATGGTAATTTTAAAAGAAATTTATTAATCAGTTCACTAGTTTCACTGCTTGTACTAACTATTAGTTCTGTTGCCTCTTTTATTAGTATTAAAAGTTTACTAAACAGTAACTTTTGGGTAAACCATACGCAGGATGTAATCTATAACCTAAATGAAGGTTCATCGATTATTACAGAAGCCCAAACCAGCATGAGAGGCTATCTGCTTACAGGAGACGAACAGTTTGTGGACCGTTTTAATGATTCGGAAGCCAAATCAAATACTTATTTTGAAAAGTTAGATGAACTTACGTCTGACAATCCTTCACAGACAAAATTACTAGAAGAATTACGTACCAAACGTTCGGGTTTCTTTAAATATTTGAATAATCAGATTGTAAAAAAACGATTAAGCAAAGAAACACTGATTTTCGACTTGAATGAAGGTCGAAAAATGATGAATGACATTAAGGCAATCGTCAAAAAAGTTGAAAATACAGAACAAAAACTTTTAGAAGAACGTAACTCAAATTCAGAACGTTACGGAAATTATAGTTTGGCTTTAATTGCCATTGCTTTCTTTATAGCCTTTCTTATTTCTATTGTTTTCCTAATCAGAATTCTGAAAGATTATAACGAGAGAACTTTGCTGCAACAAGAATTAATAAAAAAAGATAAAGAAACAGCAGAAAGACTTGAAGTAATAAGCGGCATTGCGACACAAATTGCTAAAGGAAATTACGATGTCCAAATTGATGATAGAAAAGCTGATACTTTAGGTGCTTTGGGATCGTCTATTCATAACATGAAAGATTCATTAAAAGATTCTTTCGAATTATTGTCTCAGAAAGAATGGCTTCAATCAGGCGTTGCGACTTTGAATGATAAAATGCTGGGCGAAAAAACAATTCAGAAATTATCTAAAGATGTAATCGAATTTTTGTGCCAATATACCAACAGCAGTGCAGGAGTTTTGTATGTTGTAGATGGAGAAGAATTGACTGTTACAGGAGGTTACAGTTATATACCGAGTAAAAACAGAGAACGAATCAAGAAAGGCGAGGGGTTGATTGGGCAATCTATTGTTTCTGGAAAAATGTTGGAGTTAAAAACACTTTCTCCAGACGATATTCAGATCAATTATGCATTGGGAGAAATAAAACCAACTCATATCGTGGCAATGCCTTTAATGGATTTCAAGATTGAAGGAGCGGTTGAGCTGGCTAGCATCTACGGATTTTCGATGCTGCAGCTTGAGTTCTTGAATATTGTAGCCAATAATATCGGAATTGCCATAAAAGCAACTCAAAATCGCAAAAGAGTAATGGAACTTCTGGAAGAAACCAAATCTCAGTCTGAAGAACTTCAAATTCAGCACAGCGAATTGGAAGCGATAAATGCTGAGTTAGAAGCGCAGACGGAAAAATTACAGGCTTCTGAAGAAGAACTTCGCGTGCAGCAGGAAGAGTTGGAACAAACCAATGAAGAACTTTCTGAAAGAAGTGTTTTATTGGAAGAAAAAAATACAGAAATTCAGAAAAAATCAGAAGCTTTGGAGCTGACAACTCGTTATAAATCGGAATTTTTGGCTAACATGTCGCACGAATTGAGAACACCGCTGAATTCTATTTTATTGTTAAGCCGTTTGTTGTCTGAAAATAACAATAAAACGATGAACAATGAAGAAATCGAATTTGCAAAAGTGATTCAGAGTTCTGGAAATAGTTTGTTGGGATTAATTGATGAAATTCTAGATTTATCTAAAATTGAAGCTGGAAAAATGGATCTGGAATTCTTAGATGTTTCAACTAAAGAAATTACAGATAATCTTCATAATCTGTTTTATCTGGTTGCAAAAGAAAGGGGAATTAATTTTGAAATTATTGCCAAAGAAGCGCCAATTGTTATTAAAACAGACAAAATGCGTTTGGAGCAGATTTTGAAAAACCTGATTTCGAACGCCATTAAATTCACCGAAAAAGGAACCGTTTCTCTTGAAATTAAAGTCGATACAGACGATGATAAAATAATCTGTTTTATAGTAAAAGATACCGGAATCGGAATTCCGATCGAAAAACAGCCATTGATTTTTGAAGCGTTCCAGCAAGCCGATGGTTCAACAAAACGTAAATATGGCGGAACTGGTTTAGGATTGTCAATCAGTCGTGAATTGGCTAAATTATTGCGAGGAGAAATTATTCTTCATAGTAAAGTAAACGAAGGAAGTACGTTTACGCTATGTCTTCCAGTGTTAGGATTTGCTATCAACAAAGTTTCGGTAAATAAAATTCCGCATGCTGAAGAAATCGAAGTAACGATGGAGGGCGATGAAGAAAAACCAAAATATATCAGTGAAGTTATTCCGCAAGAAATTGAAGACGACAGAGATTCAATTGTCGAAGGCGATAAAGTCATTTTGATTGTAGAAGACGATATCAATTTTGCAAAATCGTTATTGGCTTTCACACAGAAAAAAGGATACAAAGGAGTAGTGGCAGTAAGAGGTGATTATGCCTTAAATTTTGCTTTAATTTACAGACCAATCGGAATCTTATTGGATATCGAACTTCCAATAAAAAGTGGATGGCAGGTTTTAGAAGAGCTAAAGAATCATTCTCATACCAAACATATTTCGGTGCATATTATGTCTTCGCATAAACTGAAACAGGAAAGTTTGCTAAAAGGAGCTGTAGATTTCTTAGATAAACCGGTTGCTTTTGATCGAATTCCAGATGTCTTCAAACGTATTGAACACATTATAAACAAAGAATCGCAGAAAGTTTTAATTATTGAAGATAACCCGAAACATGCAAAAGCACTAGCATATTTTCTAGAGACTTATAATATTAATTCAGAAATTAAAAGCGAAGTTTCAGAAGGTTTATCTTCTTTAGGAAAAGAAGAGGTAGACTGTGTAATTCTAGATATGGGAATTCCAGACAAGCAGGCGTACGAAATTCTAGACGGCGTTAAGAAAAGTCCAGGTTTAGAGAATCTACCAGTAATTGTGTTTACAGGAAAGAGCCTTTCTATAAAAGAAGAATTAAAAATTAAGAAATATGCCGATTCGATCATTGTAAAAACGGCACATTCGTACCAAAGAATGCTCGATGAGGTTTCGCTTTTCCTTCACTTAGTAGAAAATAAAAAAGAAGGAAATGCAGGAAAAGAAAGCAGTAAAAAACTGAATTCGTTAAACAATATTTTATTTGAGAAAAAAGTATTAATTGTTGATGATGATGTACGAAACATCTATTCGCTTTCTAAAGCTTTAGAAGCATTTAAAATGAATGTTATTACAGCTTTTGACGGAAAAGAGGCAATTAAGATTCTCAACGAAAATCCAGATACAGATGTAGTGCTTTTAGATATGATGATGCCAAATATGGACGGTTACGAAACAGCAGAAAAGATTAGAAGCAATCCTAAATTTCTTAACTTAGCAGTAATCGCGGTAACAGCCAAAGCTATGACAGGCGATAGAGAAAAATGTATTAAGGCGGGAGCTTCAGATTATATTACAAAACCGGTCGATGTCGATCAGTTGTTATCGCTGCTTCGAGTTTGGTTATACGATAAAATCTAATCTTAAAAATACTGTACATGGAAAAGAAAAAAGTATTGATTGTAGATGACGATTCTAGAAATATTTTTGCTTTAGTAAATACTTTAAAAGCAAAATCTTTTGACTGTTTGTCTTGTTTAAGTGCCGAAGAAGCCTTGAAAATATTAGCAAAAGATAACTCAATTGATGCCGTTTTATTGGATATGATGATGCCAGAAATGGACGGTTATGAGGCGATTCCGCTTATTAAAGCCATTCCCTCGCAAGAGAATACTTTTGTAGTTGCCGTAACAGCGCAAGCTATGGCAGGAGATAAAGAAAAATGTTTACAAGCCGGAGCAGATGCATACATCTCAAAACCTGTAGATGTAGATAAATTACTTCACATCTTGGGAGAAATTTAAATGAATTATGATTGAAGATATTGAATTAGAAACTCTCATTAATGAAGTTTACGAATATTATGGTTTTGATTTTGGTAGTTATTCAAGAGCCTCACTTAAAAGACGTGTAAGCAGGGTATTTACTTTGGATGGATTCAAGCATTTTCATGAATTTCTGTCTAAAGTCCGCACCGATCCGGAATATTGTAAAAAAATGATTGACGAAATAACGGTTAACGTTACAGAGATGTTTCGTGATCCGTCTTTTTATCAAACCCTTCGAAAAGAAATTCTTCCTTTATTGGGTACCAAACCTTTTATTAGAATTTGGCATGCTGGCTGTTCTACGGGAGAAGAAGTATATTCGATGGCCATTATGCTCAAAGAAGAAGGTTTACTGCACAAATCATTATTGTATGCAACCGACATAAACGCAACGGTTTTGGAAACAGCCAAAAGCGGTATTTTTCCGTTGAGAATGATAAAAGATTATGCCGATAATTACCGAGAGGCGGGCGGTCAGGAAGATTTTTCAGATTATTATATTGCCAATTACGGGTTTGCAAAGTTTAATGAAAATCTATCGGAGAAAATGGTTTTCTCACAGCATAATCTGGTTTCAGACACTTCGTTCAATGAATTCGACCTCATTTTATGCCGCAATGTTTTAATTTATTTTGATAATAATCTGCAGAAAAGAGTAGTCAATCTTTTTGATGACAGTCTGGCCGTTTTGGGCTTTTTAGCTCTCGGAACAAAAGAAACTATAAAGTATTCTATATCTCAAACCAAATACAAACAATTTGATAAGGAGAAAATATGGAGGAAAATAAAAGAATAACAAATTGTAAAGTAGTTATAATTGGCGGTTCGGCTGGAAGTTTGCAGGCATTATTGCAGATTTTACCATTTTTAGATAAAGCGGTTTCTTTTGCAATTGTTATTGTTGTTCACAGAAAAAACTCAGATGAGCAGACTCTAGAAGACTTAATCGCTTTAAAATCAAAAATTGGAGTAAAAGAAGTAGAAGATAAAGTCAAACTCAAACCAGGATTTATTTATATAGCGCCTTCTAATTATCATTTATTATTTGAAAAAAGCGAAACCTTGTCTTTAGACACTTCAGAAAAAATAAACTATAGCAGACCAAGTATAGATGTTTCTTTTGAGTCTGCTGCAGAGGTTTATGGTGAAAATCTGGTTGGTATTTTGCTGTCGGGTTCCAATTCTGATGGAACGGTTGGATTGCGAGCAATTCAGACAGCTGGCGGAATAAGCGTTGTACAGAATCCGCTTTCTGCAGATATGCCTTTTATGCCCAATAATGCCATTTTGCATACTATGCCTGATTTTATTTTAAGTACCGAAGAGATTTTGGAGTTTATAAAAGAAATTAATATTGCTGATTTTTGATTAACGATTTTAAATTTCAGATGGAAGAAATCAAAAATCGTTAATCCTCAATCTAAAATCTTCAATTTCTTATTTTTTTTCATCTTCTGGAAGCACCACTTTATTTAATTCAGCTTCTTTTTCAGCTCTTCTTTGCGCTGCTTTTCCTTTTCCAATTGGCAATCCCGCGGTAACATACAAAGATCTGTTGTATTGATTATTTGGACCATCTCCTTTCATTACTGTCACAAGTCCCAAGTAATATTGAACGGTGATATTTAAGCCATGACCAACATTCATATGATAACCAGCACCAAAGGCAAGTCCGGCATCTATAACATGAATTTGGTCTCTGATGTTTTTCTTATATACCACATCGTCATTGTTGATTTCGTTTTTAAACTCATCAAATGCTTTGGCTAACAAACCAAATTGCGGACCTGCTTTAAGGTAGATATTGTTTTTAAATTGGTATTTGATTAGTATCGGAACATTAAAATATCGAATTTCACGATTTACATGTCCGCCAGCAAAAGTATTGTCTAGATTTTCATCATTTAATGAATACACCGGAATATCTTTGGCCCCCATAGGAGATTTTACAATTACTCCAGTATTGATCATCCATGCTGGATTTTTCTTAGACCTGAAGTCAAAGTAAAAACCAAGATTAAAACCTGGGTTTAAAGCAGACGATCCCATATTGGAAATAGTAGAAAAATTAGCACCGCCTTCAAGACCAAATTCTAAAAACTCTGAGTTGAGTTTATCTCCAAAGATTAAGGAAATCAAGACTTGGGATTGTGCTGTGGTAATACAAAAGAAAGCGATAAAGATCAGAAAACTTTTTTTCATATGATTTATGAATTAAAGTCCAAAACGATACTGAAGACTGCCCAATACTTGTGTACGTGAACCTAAGAAACCGGCTTCTGCGCGAAACATAACGTGTCGGCTGAATTGATATTGAGATCCTATAATAAAGTTCCACATATCTTTTGGTCTTTTTTGAAGTGAATATTGAACAGATGAATCTGAAGCTGTACTCAATGCTCCGTCTAGAGTTGCTAAGAATGTACCTGCTCTATCTAAAGCTCTATCGGCAGTGTTATGTTTAGCAATATTAACCGGATTTTTTTGTTCAGCTGGAGTCAAACCATCCCACCAGTTATCTACTTTTGTTTGATTCTCAGAGACTTTTTGAAGTCCAGTGTCTACTTTAGCTTGGGCACTGCTTAGATCAATAAAATCAGATAAAGGCAAATCTCCATTGGTATCTCCAGAAATATGAACTCTAAAAGCTCCAACCCAAATTGCTATGTTAGTGTCTGGTTTATTAAATTTAAATGTTTTTCCTAATCTAGGACCAAAAATATAAGAGAATGCAGGTTTGTCAAGAGAACTAATATCTGTCCAAGCCATGTTCATATCTAGTGCAAACCAACCACCGCCAATACCAATTGTTGGGGTCATACCGATACCAAAAGTAGTAGCATCAAAATTGGCTTTAGTACTGAAACTTGCAATTTCAGACCAATTGTTATCTGCGTCTGGCACCCAAATACCAGCATTAATTTTTGTTGCCGTTTTGGCCTTTCCGAAAATTCCGTAAATATTTAAAAAGGGAAGCAACCACACATCAGGTCTAATCGTAAGCGCACCAGCTTCAACCGTTGATTTATTAAATCGTACAATTTCATCTAAGTTATATTGTGGGCCATGATTAAAGCCAATATTCAAATCATTAATAACAATTTCAGATTCCTGCCAAAAATAATTAACAGAAACTCCTGCAGAATAAGGAAGTTTATAGCCTTTCTGTGCTACTTTTTCTCCCCAGATTGGTAGTGCGTAAGGGTATCTTTCGACTTTAAGACTATCTTTTAAATCTTCATTTTTTTTACCTACAATTTTATCGGTATAAACCTGCGCAAAAATTTGCATGCTGAATAATAATAAAAAGGCTGATATTAGTGTATTACATTTCATTGATTAGAGTGTTTTAATGTTAATTAATTAAACTGCGAAAAATAAATATGTACTAATGCTATTATGGGAATCTTTTTATTGGTATGCGATATAGGTTTGTATTATAATTAAAGATTAAGGCTTAAGAATGTGTTAATTAGTGTTAAAGTTAACGAAATTTTCTTACCTCCGACAAAAATTAAATGAGAAAATGATAAAAGATTTAAAAATAATTTTAAGATATTTTTAAGTATTTTTCTTTTACTAATTATCGCTATCAATTACCAGTTTAAAAAATAATTGTATTTTTACAGCTGTGAAATGGATAACAATCATATTATCAATTTACCTGTTGGCATTATCTAATATGCCATGTGCGGATATGGAAGTAAACAGCGCTATGCATAAAACCGCTCAGTTTGCTTCAGAAGACAATCATTCGCACGACAAAAACAATGATTTATGTTCTCCTTTTTGTGTCTGCAACTGCTGTGGAGCACAAGTTCTAAGTTACCATTCTGCTGTAAGTTTTGAATTTCCTAAAACTTACAATCAAATTTCAATTGTCTTACCAAGTTATAGTTCTGTTTTTATTTCCAATTTCTTCGGAAGTATTTGGCAGCCCCCTCAAATAGCATAATGATTATGCCTGTTCAGTTCCGATAGTTATCGGAATCGAAAACGGGCGAGAGAGTTGTGGACTTTCCACACATTTACAGACAATTCATTTGTCTAATTTCTCACGTCATTATATATTAAAATGTTAGATAAAATCATTCAATTTAGTATACGAAACAAATTCGTAATACTATTATTTACCCTTGCACTCATTGCTTGGGGAAGCTATTCGCTTAAAAATTTACCACTCGATGCCCTGCCGGATGTAACCAACAATCAGGTTCAGATTATTACAACGGCACCAACATTGGCAAGTCAAGAAGTAGAGCAATTAATTACGTATCCTTTAGAAAGAGCTGTAAAGACCGTTCCAGATATCATAGAACTCCGCAGTATTTCGCGTTTTGGACTATCGGTTGTAACCGTTGTTTTTGAAGACGATGTAGATATTTATTGGGCTCGCGAACAAATATTTCAGCGTTTAAAACAAGCCGAAGAAAACATTCCAGATTATGTAAATTCTCCCGAATTAGCGCCAATTTCAACAGGATTGGGAGAAATTTACCAATATGATGTTTATGCCAAAAAAGGGTATGAAAACAAGTATAGTGCTGTTGAGCTAAGAACAATTCAGGATTGGATTATTATTCCGCAATTGCAGGGAATCCGCGGTGTTGCTGATGTAAGTACTTGGGGTGGAAAATTGAAACAATTCGAAATTGCCGTAAATCCGAATATGCTGAATAGTTTGGGTGTAACGATTACCGAAATTTTTGATGCTTTAGAAAAAAACAATCAAAATACAGGTGGTGCATACATCGAAAAAGATCAGTACACTTATTTTATTCGAGGCGTCGGAATGGCAAAAGGCATAAAAGACCTTGAAAATGTTGTAGTTAAAAACCGAAACGGATCGCCTGTTTTGGTGCGCAATGTGGCACAAGTACGCGAAGGAGTAGCTTTGCGTTATGGCGCTTCAACCAAAGACGGAAAAGGAGAAATTGTTTCTGGAATGGTTTTAATGCTCAAAGGAGAGAATTCTAGCGCTGTTGTAAACCGTGTTCACGAAAAAATGGCTCAGATTAACAAAAGCCTTCCAGAAGGTGTTGTTGCCGAGGCCTTTATAGACAGAGGGAAATTGGTAGATAATTCTATTAGAACCGTTGCGAAGAATTTATTAGAAGGAGCGTTAATCGTGATTTTTGTTCTGATTTTATTCTTAGGAAATCTTCGTGCAGGATTGATTGTTGCTTCTGTAATTCCGCTGGCAATGCTTTTTGCTGTTATTTTAATGAATGCCTTTGGAGTAAGTGGAAACCTGATGAGTCTTGGAGCCATAGATTTCGGAATCATAGTCGACGGAGCCGTAATTATTGTGGAAGCCACGATGCATCATCTGCAGCAATTCAAAAACAAAAAAGAATTAACGCAGGAAGAAATGGATGATGAAGTTTACAATTCGGCTTCAAAAATCAGGAACAGCGCCGCTTTTGGTGAGATAATTATATTGATTGTGTATCTGCCAATTCTAGCTTTGATTGGAACCGAAGGAAAAATGTTTAAACCAATGGCAATGACGGTTGGTTTTGCCATTATTGGAGCATTTATTCTTTCTCTGACTTATATTCCGATGATGAGCGCCTTGTTTCTTTCTAAAAAAACAGAACACAAAGAAAATTTCAGCGACCGCATGATTGCTTGGTTGGAAAGCCGTTATACGCCTTTGTTGAAAAAAGCTTTAGAGTTTAAAAAAGTAGTGCTTTCTGTTGCGATTGGGTTATTTGCTTTTGCTTTTATTGTTTTCCAAAATATGGGAGGCGAATTTATTCCGACAATCGAAGAAGGCGATTTGGCAATCAATGCTACGATTATGACGGGAAGTTCGCTTACACAGATGGTAGAAACTACAACCAAATACGAACAGATTCTGAAAGCTAAATTCCCAGAAATTAAAACGATTGTCACCAAAATCGGAAGCGGTGAAATTCCGACCGATCCGATGCCAATAGAAAGCGGGGATTTAATCATTGTTTTAAAAGACAAAAAGGAATGGAAAAGAAAATATCATAATTGGGAAGATTTGGCCAATGCCATGAAAGAGGAAATGGAGATTATTCCTGGAGCAAATATTGAGATTTCTCAGCCTATTCAGATGCGTTTTAATGAGCTAATGACAGGAAGCCGTTCTGATATTGCCATCAAGATTTTTGGCGACGATTTGGAAATCTTAGATGCTAAAGCGACTGAGTTAATTTCGAAAATAAAAGGAATTGACGGAATAGGTGATTTAAAAGCTGATAAAGTAACAGGATTACCTCAAATTACCATCAAGTACGATTATGATAAAATCGCGTTGTACGGACTGAATATTTCAGATATCAACCAAATTATTCGTTCGTCTTTTGCTGGAGAAGTGGCCGGAAAGATTTATGACGAAAGCAAAAGGTTTGATGTAGTGGTGAGAATGGACGAAAATAATCGTGCTGATATTACCGATGTCAGCAATCTTTTTATTCCGCTTCCAAGTGGACAGCAAGTGCCGCTTTCTCAGGTTGCTTCTGTTGATTACGAACAAGGCCCTGTACAGGTTATCCGCGAAGACGGAAAAAGAAGAATTACGGTTGGATTGAATGTTCGCGGAAGAGACATTAAAAGTGTAGTGGAAGAAATTCAGGCGAAATTGGATAAAAGTTTTAAACTTCCAGCAGGTTATTATGTAACATATGGCGGACAGTTTGAAAATCTGATCGAAGCTTCAAAAAGACTTTCTGTAGCCTTGCCAATTGCTTTGGGACTAATTTTGGTTTTACTGTATTTTACTTTCAAAAGTGCCAAACAAGCATTGTTGATTTTTAGTGCGATTCCGTTATCGGCCATCGGAGGTGTTTTTGCGCTTTCGCTGAGAGGAATGCCGTTTAGTATTTCTGCCGGAATTGGGTTTATCGCCTTGTTCGGAATAGCCGTTTTAAACGGAATTGTATTGATTTCGTATTTCAATCAATTAAAGACAGAAGGAATTTTAGATCCGTTTCAGAGAATCCTTATCGGAACCAAAACACGTTTGCGTCCTGTTTTAATGACTGCAGCAGTAGCTTCATTAGGATTTTTACCAATGGCTTTATCTACAAGTGGCGGGGCAGAAGTGCAGAAACCTTTGGCAACCGTAGTAATCGGTGGGCTAATCTCAGCAACTTTATTAACCTTAATCGTTTTACCGATTTTGTATTTATTGTTGGAGAAGTTTAAACGGAAAGATAATTAGTAAATGAGAAAATTTGATAATTAGATAATTTATTACTGCGTGTAGAAAATAATTTCTCTCGCAGATTCCGCAGATCTGGCAGATTAATTTTAAAAGAAAAAAATCTGCCAGATCTGCGGAATCTGCGAGAGACAAAAAAAAAGATTCTTCACGCAGATCCTGCAGATTTTAGCAGATTAATTTTGGAATATTTAAATAATAATCTGCGCTTATCTGCTTAAATCTTTTAATCCCGATAGCTATCGGGAGCGTGAAACAAAAATGATAAAAATGAAAAATACAATATATAAAAATCAATCAAAAAAGCTTTGTTCCCGATGGTTATCGGTATTGCGGTTAATTGCGTTTCTATTGGTTGCCCTACCTTCACAAGCACAGCAATCCATAAGCCTAGAAAAAGCAATAGAATTAGCGAAATCAAACAATGTCGACTTAAAAATTGCCGATAAAGAAATCGAAAAACAAACCGTTCTCAAAAAAGCTGCATTTCAGCCCGATCCATTTCAGGTGCAGTATCAAGGCGGGCAATTTAATAGCGCCGATTACGATCATAATGTTTCGGTACAGCAGTTTTTTCCGTTAGGAAATATTACTAAAGCAAACCGACAATTGCAGGAAGAGCTGGCAAAACTGGCAGAGAAAAGAAAAGCTTTGTCTTCGTATGAAATCGAAAAAGCGGTGACATTGGCCTATTATCAATATTTGTATGGTGTTTCAATCCAGAAACTCAACTCAGAATTGAATGATATTTATACGAAGTTCTTGAAGAACGCTGAACTTCGTTTTAAAACAGGAGAAAGCGGGAATATTGAAGTAATTAGCGCTAAAGCGAAAGTAAAAGAAATTGAGACACAGAAAGCACAGTTAGAATATGACTTGGCAATTTATCAGAAGCAATTGCAGTTTTTTATCCAAACAGATGAAAATGTCATTCCAGATTCTAATACTGCTTTGCAATACAACTTTGCAGAAAATCAGGAAAACTCGAAAGCAGAAACGCTAATGACCGATTTTTATCAGCAGCAGATTTCGGTTTATCAAAAAGAAGCAGGAACCTTTAAAGCTTTGCGTACGCCCAAAGTAGGATTAGGATATTTTGCTCAAACTATCAATACCGAATCTTTGTTTCAAGGATTTACAGCAGGATTGCAGATTCCGTTATTTGGCGGTGTGAATACTACAAAGGCTAAAGCGGCCGAAATCAGTATATCACAGTCACAATTGGCTTTAGATCGAAATAAAATGATGCTGAATCTGCAGAAAGAAGAATTGCAGAACAATTTCAAAAAGCAGCAGAAAAACATGGCGTATTTCCAAAATGAAGGCTTGCATTATGCCGATCAGATTATTGAAACGGCTCAGAAAAGTTATGCCAATGGCGATATGAGTTACTGGTCTTATATCAGCTTTTTAAATCAGGCTATCGATATAAAAAAGCAATTTGCAGAAGCGACACATAGCTATAATCAAAGCGCTATCGAACTTCAATTTCCAACTATCAAAAACAATTAAAAATGAAAAATATACTTAGAAACTTAACTGCAGATTTAACCGCAAAGTTCGCAAAGAAAAATCGCACAGCTCGCAAGGAAATTAAACTTGGCGTGCTTTGCGGAACCTTTGCGCTCTTTGCGGTTACCTTAATAAGCTGTAACCAAAAGAAAGCAGAAGAAACTCAGGAAGAAGAAAAATCTACTACAGAAGTGGCGTTAAGCGCTTCTCAATACAAAACGGTTGGAATAGAAACCGGTATTGTAGAAGACCGAAATTTGAATAAAGTAATCAAAGCGAATGGCTATACAACTGTTCCTCCGCAAAATTCTGCTGAGGTTTCGACTTTAATTGGCGGAACGGTAAAGGATATTTTTGTTTTGGAAGGAACTTATGTAAACAAAGGAAAAGTATTGGCAACGATTCAGAATCTGGAAGTTATAGGAATGCAGGAAGATTATCAGTCGGCGGTGGCAAATGTAGAGTACTTGCAGTTAGAATATAATCGTCAGAAGACTTTGAGTGACGAAAATGTGAATCCGAGAAAGACTTTTCAGGAAGTAAAAGCCAAATTAGCAGCCGAAAGAGCCAGAGCGCAAGCAGCAAAAAACAAGTTAGATGCTTTGCATGTTAATACAAAAGGAACAACATCTGTCGTGCCAATTGTTTCGCCAATAAATGGTTTTGTTGGAAAAATCAATATTGCCAAAGGTGCTTTTGCCAATACAGGAGTCTCGCTTTTTGAAGTGGTCGACAACAGCCAGATGCATTTGGATTTGAACGTGTACGAAAAAGATTTAGGTTCGATTTCTATTGGTCAGGTGATTGATTTTGTCTTAACAAACCAGTCGAATAAATCGATTAAAGGAAAGATTTTCGGAATCAATAAGTCTTTTTCAAACGAAAGTAAAACAGTTGCAGTACACGCCAAAATTGATCCCGCCGACGCGAAAGGATTGATTCCAGGAATGTACGTTTCGGCAAATATTAATATTACCAATGCAACTGTTCCAGCACTTCCAAAAGATGCTGTGGTTCGTAATGCAGATAAATATTTTGTTTTTGTTCAAGAAGAAGGTCATGCAGAAGAAAAGCAGGAACACGCAGCAGGCGAAAAAGAGGAAGCACACGAGGAAGAAGTTCATTTTAAAGCTGTAGAAGTAATTCCAGGCACAACCGATTTGGGTTTTACAGAAGTTAAATTCGTTGATAAGATTGATCCTCAAGTAAAGATTGTTACAAAAGGCGCTTTTTATCTGCTTTCTGCAATGAAAGGAGGCGGGGAGCATTCGCACTAGTGGATTTTGCCACGAAGGCGCCAAGGCACAAAGTTTTTTTTAAAGATGCTAAGTTGCGAAGAAACTAAGGGACTAAGTTTTTTTTGCTGGAGCGGAATTTGCTCGCAAAGCCGCAAAGTTTTTTTAAAGCAGATTTAAGAGATTGATTTTAGTTGCCTCCAGCTTTAGCTGGAGGTAAAAAGAGACAATAAGAAAAGGCTTTAGCCAAAATGCGCAAGTTTGGCTAAAGCCTAGAGATTAGAATTGATTCAACCTCCAGCTAAAGCTGGAGGCAATTGAAATTTTGCCACAGATTAAAATGATTTTTATTTTATACGGATTAATAGTTTTTTTTAATTCTTTCAATCCTTTTAATCTGTGGCAAAAAAAACTTTGCGACTTTGGGTCTTTGCGAGATTAACTCCAGCATACTAAAAAAAACTTAGAGACTTAGTGCCTTCGTGGCAATAAACTTTACCACAAAATGCTTAAATTTAGGGCATTATTTAAACAAAGTTTTGCTAACCTGAAACATGAAACTTTAAAAGTTAAAAAAGTTATCCATGATACATCAAGATAAAGAAGTAAAAACGATAAAAAATAAGGTCAAACCTTCCTGTTGCTGTTCTCATGACGAACCTGTACATTCAGATAATGACGGGCACAATCACGAAGGGCATGATCATGAACATAGCGCAAACGGCAGTCTTTTTCAATTGTTCCTGCCATCGATAATATCTTTTGTTTTATTGATTATCGGAATCGGTTTAGACAACTATTTTCCGCAAGATTGGTTTAAAGATTATGTTAGAATCGTTTGGTATGCAATTGCCTATCTTCCGGTTGGACTTCCGGTTTTAAGAGAGGCTTACGAAAGCATTATGAAAGGTGATGTTTTCTCTGAGTTCTTTTTAATGTGTATTGCGACAATTGGTGCGTTTGCCATTGGCGAATATCCAGAAGGCGTTGCTGTTATGCTGTTTTATACCATCGGAGAAACCTTTCAGGGAATGGCGGTTAACAGAGCTAAATCGAGCATTAAAAGTCTTTTAGACCAGCGTCCCGATGAGGTTAATGTTTTAGAAAATAATGTTGCAGTAAAAGTAAAAGCCAAAGACGTTCAAATTGGAGCGGTTATTCAGCTTAAAGCAGGAGAAAAACTAGGATTAGATGGTGTTTTGCTATCAGATTCAGCTTCGTTTAATACAGCAGCATTGACAGGAGAAAGCAAGCCAGATACTAAAAAGAAAGGCGACACCGTTTTGGCCGGAATGTTAAACGGAAATACCATTGCAGAAGTAAAAGTAACAACTGCTTACAACGACAGTAAATTGTCTAAAATCTTGGAATTAGTCCAAAATGCAACAACAAAAAAAGCGCCAGCGGAATTATTCATCAGAAAGTTTGCGAAAATTTATACCCCAATTGTAGTCTATCTGGCAATTGCAATTTGTTTGCTTCCAATGCTTTTTGTAGACAATTATGTTTTTAGCGATTGGCTTTACAGAGCTTTGGTTTTCTTGGTTATTTCTTGTCCGTGCGCTTTGGTTATCAGTATTCCGTTGGGTTATTTTGGCGGAATCGGTGCTGCAAGTAAAAACGGAATTCTGTTTAAAGGCAGTAATTTCCTTGATAGCATTTCGACGATTCAGAATGTGGTGGTAGACAAAACGGGAACTATGACCGAAGGTGTTTTTAAAGTTCAGGAAGTCATTATAAAACCCGAATTTGATCAGGCAGAAATCTTAAAACTGGTCAATGCTTTAGAAAGTAGAAGCACGCATCCTGTCGCAACGGCCATTCATAATCATGTTGGACCAATTGATCCTTCTGTTGAACTGAAAGATATTGAAGAAATTTCAGGCCATGGATTGAAAGCTTCTTATAACGAAAAAGAATTGCTGGTAGGGAATTTTAAACTTTTGGATAAATATGTGATTTCGTACGATATTGATCCATCTTCAATTGTTTACACGACAATTGCAATTGCTTACGGAGGTCAATTTGCAGGCCATCTTACAATTGCCGATGAAATTAAAGAAGATGCGCAAGAAACGGTTTCAAAACTAAAAGCATTAGGAGTTAAACTTACTATGCTGAGTGGAGACAAAGCGAACGTCGTTCAGTTTGTTGCAGATAAAATCGGAATTAAAAGTGCTTTTGGTGATTTGCTTCCAGAAGATAAAGTCAATAAAGTCAACGAAATTAAAGCTAAAAACGAAACCGTGGCCTTTGTTGGCGATGGTGTAAACGATGCGCCGGTAATTGCTTTGAGCACAGTCGGAATTGCAATGGGAGGTTTAGGTAGCGATGCTGCGATCGAAACAGCAGATATTGTTATTCAGGACGATAAACCTAGTAAAATTGCAATGGCAGTCAATATTGGGAAACAGACCAAAAAGATTGTCTGGCAGAATATTACACTCGCTTTTGTAGTAAAGGCTTTTGTACTAATTCTAGGCGCGGGCGGACTTGCCACAATGTGGGAAGCCGTTTTTGCCGATGTTGGTGTAGCACTGTTAGCGATATTAAATGCGGTTCGAATTCAGAGAATGAAATTTTAAGATAAAAAAAAAAGCCCGATTCGTATGAATTGGGCTTTTTGCTTATTTCTTTAAATGTTTTTGTTCTTGAATTTCTCCATTGCCAAAAGACCAGTTTTCATGACCATTATTTTCCAGTAAAACAATAATTATGTTGTTGATCAAGATTTCAGTTGAAGCCGAAATTTTTGAAGCAATTTGATGATATAGCTTTTTCTTTTGTTCTAAAGTTCTTCCTTGTCCTGCAGTTATTTGCACAAAAATAATTTCGTCAGAATGCGAAATTCCTAAATAACTTTTAGGATATTTTAATTGATGCGGTTCTAGTTCTTCAATCACATGAAAATAATCATCGACAGGAATATTAAATTCTTCGACTAAAGATTGATGAACAGCTTCAGAAATAGTATTTTTTGTTTCAAGCGAAAGCTTTTTGGGAAGACTGATTCTAACAAATGGCATTTTATTCAGTTTTTAAATCAACAATAAAAGTACAAAAATCAAATTATTTATTGATTATATCCTTCCATCGATTTTCAGAATAGAATTTTTGAAATGCGGCATTAGATAATAATGATTTTAAGTTTAAATCGCCTCTAAGGTGATTTAAACTTAAAAAATCTAAAGCAATACTTCGATATTGCTCTTCATTGGTCTGATTGTAAATTTTACCGAAAAGTTCCGCAGCTTCAAAGTTTTGGTTGCTTGTCATTCCGCCCAGAATCATTGAGGCGTTATTGTAGTTTTCATATACTTTCTGAAATTCTTTTGTGGCGTAATATTTTTTAGCCAAGTTGATAAGACTTAAAGTGTCTTCTATATCTTTTTTATCCTTTTCTGAAGCATCAGAAGCTGTCGGGAGCGTATAATTAAAACCATAATTTAGCGCGTAAATCTTTAAAGGAAGCAGACCTAAAGCGGTTCGTCTTTTATCGGTTTCATTTTCTTTTAAAATTCCTCTAAAACCTGATGCTTCACCGTTTTGGGTCCAATTTACTTGCGTTCCGTAAAGTTGCTTGTAATTGAGATTACATTGAACTCTATCATATAAAAAGGCATAATTTTCCATGTCGAGTTCTTTGGTTTCTTTTAATTTTTCCATTTCATGTAAAGCCGCTTTTTGAAATAGAATATCTTGATCTGAATGTTGTACAATCAGCCAGAAATTATGAGCGCCGTCTTTGCCAATTTGAGATATTTTGAGCCAGCCGTGATTTTTCAAAATCTCTTTTGCGGTCGAAAGATTTTTAAAATCTAACTCGTTAATCTTCTGCTGTAATTCATTCAATTGCGCAGGGTCAGAAGTTTGAATTTTAGAATATCGTATTTTCTGATCTTCAATTCCCATTGCAATAATTTGAGTTCGAAGTTCTGGCAGCTTCAGCGTTTTTTCATATTCTTTTTCTTTTAAATGCGCTTTTTGCGTTATGGCTTTCCATTCTTCAGGATAATTATTTCGAATGAAATCAAAATATGGATCGATCAATAATTGGTCTGCTTCGGTCCAACCTTTATCCAGTGAAAAATTTAAATACTGAAATGCTTTTGTATTATTTTCGTCAAGCGAATACATTCCAGCCGCTTTGTAGGCACTTAAAGCATCGGGTTTTTCAATTGAAAATGCCTTTTCTAGTTTTGGAATAGCGTTTTTATAATCTTTTTGAAGATGTAGTAACGAAGCTTCTGCAATTAAAGCTTCGTATTCGATATTGTTTTGCGCTTTAGAAGTATAAAAACTAAATAGCAATAAGACAAATCCAAATTGTTTCAGATATTTTAAACTCATTTTTTCACCTTTTGTAAGATGAAAATACAAATTATATTTTTATGTATTTGAAACAAAACGTTTTAAAAATCCAATTCAATTATATTTTCATTATTCTCCAAAGTAATTTTCAACGGATTACTTTCAGAAGGAATTTGAGTTGGATACCAATTTCTAGTAGGCTGTACCAAAATTAATAAACCTTCATGATCGCCAATTGCAGCAAATTTATCGGTATTAGTATTTTGAGAAAAGAAATGCAATCCGTGTTCTTCAATTAATTGATTTCCTAATTGTAATGGACTTTCCGTAACAATTCCGATTTCGCTAATGTTTAAAATAGAAGCAGCGTTAAATTCCCCAATTTGTTCGTTGTTAAGATCATGTCGCGCAATGAATTCAAGTAAATTTCCGTTGTGATCAAAGAAATAAATAGAATGTGCATTCCAATTTTCAAAATTTGTAACTACACTTTTATCTTCAAGAACAATTAAATCAACTTTGTTTTTGCACCATTGAATGGCTTCTTCAAGCTGATTTTCGGGAATATTGAAAGCAAAATGATATATGGAATTAAACTCTTTGTCTTCGACAAATTTTAAAATAGAAGTTCCTGCTTGAAATGTTATCGATTTTTGGTCATTTTCCAGAATGAAAAGCCCAAAAATGTTCTGATAAAATGCTTTCGTTTTTTGAATATCGTTTGTTTTAATTTGTATCTGATCTATTCTCATGACAATAATTTTTTATAAAAGAAAAAAGTTTCTTTTGAGTGATAAACAAATTTAGAAAATGCCTATGATATCAAGGATGCGACGCTATTTTATACGTCAATGAAAGGATAGTAAATAAGTATTGGCTGAAGTTAAATTGCATCTTTTTAAATGTTTTAATAAAGTTACAAAAAACACAAACAGTCATTGTTGCAAGATTATCTAAAAAACTTTCATTTTAAAATTTTTGAATTTGTAATCGTTAAGTTTAAAAAAATCGCTTTTTCAAAAGCATAGCTCTATTTTTGTAAGCTTCGGAGAAGCGAAATATTTATAGCAAAGAATAAACGTTTACAATATAAAGCTCCGGAGGTGCGACATATATTTAGGTTGCAAAAAAAATATGTCGCACCTCCGGAGCTTTTTTTATTCGTCTTATTGTAATTCTATAAATATTTCACCCCGCTGGGGTTTTACATATGAATTCAATTTTATTACTCGATTATATTTCACGATTTAAGAAAAGTTGAGAAAGAAGAAAAGTACTCAAGATTTAATAGCTGAAATGGATAATATTTATTTAGTTTTTAGAATAAATATTTCTAAAATAAAAAAGCCCATTTCGTAAAGAAATGGGCTTAGAAAATTTGCAAATTTTGGGGCAAATGCAAATCCATCAACTAACTTATTTTGGCATTTCTGGAATTATAGTTCGTCTTGTTGGAGTGCTTAGAGTTTCTATAAATGCGAGTAAATCGCTGATTTCTTCTTTGCTCAAATCTAGTTTTCTAAGCATTGGATCTGCTTTTGGAATAAGTGAATCTCTTGCAGTTCCTAAGTATTTCTTTTGAACAGGAGACGGATTTCCTAAATTGTATAATTCGACAACATCCAATAAAGTTGGAAAATGTCCGTGATGCATCCACGGCTTTGTATTTGCGACTTCACGGAGCGTTGGCGTTCTAAATTTGCCAATATCTTTTACCTCTTTCGTCACATTATAGCGTCCGAAATCTTCATTTTTTGTTCCGAATAAAGTTTGTCCGTCATTATGAAACTGATTGTCGCTGAAGTAAGGCGTATTATGGCAATTGATGCATTGTGCTTTGGTTCTAAACAAATGCATTCCTTTTACTTGCTGATCGGTAAATGCGTCTGATTTTCCGCTTACAAACTGATCAAATTTACTTTTCGGACTGTTTATCGATCTTTCGAAAGTGGCAATGGCATACTGAATTCGTTCTAAAGTCACTTTTTTATCTCCAAAAGCGGCAGTAAATAAAGAATTATAGCCTTTTATCTTTGCAATTTTATCTACAGCAATAGTCAGTTTTTCATTCATTTCTAAAGGATCCTGAACAGGAAATTGTGCTTGATCTTCGAGACTTGACGCACGTCCGTCCCAAAACAAAGAAGTGGCATAAGCTGCGTTTAAAATCGTCATCGAATTGCGTTTTCCAGTTTGGCGATCATGACCAAAAGAACGCGTTAAATTATCCGTCCAACCCAATTCAGGATTATGGCAGGAAGCACACGCAATTTGTCCGCTTTTAGACAACCTCGGATCAAAAAACAATATTTTCCCTAAACTTTCCTTTTCTTTAGAATACGGATTATAATCCGGATACGGAACCGCAGGCAAAACGCCAATATCCTGAAATTTGGCTTTATCGACATTTTCGTGTAATTCTGCAGCAGGCCATTTTGATGAATCTCCGCTGGAGTAAATTTTTCGTAATTCCTGAATATCGGTATAATCTGGGCCTTCGGCTGTTTTGTAAGCCGACAATCCAAGTAAGAATAGGAGAGGGAAGATTAGTTTTTTCAATTCTTTTTGTTTTTGTTTTTTGTTCTTTTTTGTTTCAGGTTTCAAGTTTCACGTTCTGTTGCAACGTGAAACTTGAAACCTGAAACCATTTTCATATTAAAGAGAAACTTCTTTAGGACATGAAATACTCAATGCTGTTGGTTTTGGATACGTTTTGTTATTGTACATTCTGTATTGTGTCGAAACCGTTCCTCCAAACAGTTTATCGTTGGTCAGTTTTAATTCAAATGAAATTTCATATAAACCTGCGCTGATTTCTTTATAGGTTCCTTCTCCAGAAATGGCAATAACATGCGTATTTGTAGCGCTTGATCCGATCGTAATATCTTGCGGAATCACGAGAACGGTTCCTTCCGTTTTGCTGTTTCCATTTGCTGGGAAAAACTCCAAAGCCGAAGTGATATTAAATCCAGGCGAAATTGCGGCAGAGTTACTTTCGTTAGAAAACCATCTTTTTAAACCAAAAGAATTGACTGTATTTGTCCCGCTAGAAACGTTAAATCCGATTTTGAAGGCATCGTGGTAAATGTCATCGTTAGGGTTTGTGGTGCCTTTATCGCTATATAAAATGGCGTTTGGATCGTCTTTGGTAACGACAACTGGATAAGTTAAAGCATTAAAAGTCTGCCATGTACAGTTTCCATTATTATTAAACCAATGTTCGCCATAAGTCAGATAAAAGGCATTTGTTGGATCTGTAAATTTAGATGCTGGATTGGCCTGGATATCTCTCGGAGATTTTATTGGTTTTACAATGGTTAGATTGGTATTTCCTGTAGCAGTGTAATTAGGAATATTTATTAAAGTAATCTTCGATTCGTAACGGGCATCATCATTTTGCAGATCTTCTAAAAGAGTTAAATGGTACGTTACAGAACTTCTGTTATCGCCAAAATCATCATGCGTTAAAGAATATTCAAAACCATTTTGAAACTTGAAAAAGTTAGCATTTTCAATTTCCTCAGGAAAGAAACCATTTGGAAAATTTACTTTAAAATCGATTGTTTCGCCTACTTCGCCTTTCAAATTATATTGCGTTACCGGAAAAGTATAATTGGTGGCAATCGTTCCTAAATCTATTTTGAAAGTATTGTTTGGATAGGCTGAATTTAAATTCCCGATATGAATATCAGGATCAGAAACCGTTTCAAGCTTTAGATTAATACTTTGATTTGCAGTCCATCTTTTATCAAAAGAAACATAAATAGTATCGGTTAGTTTGTTCCCTTGAAATGAAAGCTGATTTACCGGATTTACGCTAAAACTATTTGCAACGCCTGATGTTTCTGCACTAAAATTGGCTGTAACGGTTTCTTTTAAGGAACGAGTGGTAAGAGTTACAGGAACTTTTAATGTTTTTACAGATTTGTTTTCATAAGTGGACTGTGGAACTAAATTTCCGTTTATAGCTGGATATTCCAGCGGAGAATTATCTGCTTTTACCAAGAAGTTAAATCGTAAATACGGATCAATTTCAGAACCTAATTTATAATCGTCTTTGGAACAGGAAATATATAATAGGGCAGTAAATAGTAGGCTAAATATCTTAATACGAGTCATTTTGCTGCAAGTTTGGGTTAAGATTAGTGTTGAATGTTGGAATTGGCAGGACATATTTTAGAGACGGATAAGTCAAACTGCACACATTTGCAAGACAGCCATCGGTTCTAGAAACATCTTTATGGTTTCTGGCAATATCGAAGAACAAAAAGCCTTCAAAACACAATTCTTTTCTTCTTTCTAAAAAGATATCTTCTTTTAGATTTGCTGTATTGGTCAGTAATGAAGCATTGGCGCGGGCGCGAATCGTGTTAATGTCTGCCATTGCAATATCGGCCCTGTTGGTTTGTAAAGCTGCTTCGGCACGAATCAAGTACATTTCGCTAAGTCTGAAAGCAACATAACCTGCATTGTCTTGAAACTTTTTGGTAAAACTGTAATTTACGTAAGTCTGAACGCCATCAACTAGCGTGAAAAGTGGTTTTACTAAGAAAAGCTGCTTTCTTAAATCATTGTTTTCATATAAATTAATCAAATCATTTGAAGCGGTATATTTTTCAAAACTCAAATCTGTACTATAGCCAAATACTTTAGACATTGATCCTGAAACATTGTTTTCGCTGTCTGTAGGAATAGCAAATTCAAGTAGAATTTCTGAAATAGGAAGGTTTGGTTTTGCCCATTCTGCAATTAGGTTTTCTTTGCTGGTTAAAGTTGTTCCAGAATTTGTAATGACATCATTTGCTGTTTCGTAAGCATTTGCCCAATCTCCTTTTTGAAGATAAACTCTCGCTAATAAAGCTTTTGTATTTTTTTGATTGAAAAAAGAATAAGCAGCGCCCGAAAGCAATGAGTTATCTGAAAAATTAGCAATAGCTGTTTGCAGATCATTAATAAGTAAAGCATACGTTTCTGCAGCGGTTTTACGTGCAGGATATTGTATTCCGGCTTTTATAGATGCTGTACTGTAAACGATTCCTAAATGCGAAGCATCTGCAGTATATTTATAATCTTGACTGTAAACCAGCGATAAAAGAAAATGCGTATAAGCTCTTATAGCCAACGCTTCTGCTTTGATCTGATTTTTCTCTGCATCGGTAGCATCTGTTAGGGAAGGAGTATATTCTAAAATTAGATTTGCCTGATTTATAATATCATAGCTATCATCGTAAAATGATTTGTAATTACTTGTTAGTGCCTGATCATCAAAAGAATAAACCTGTTCAACATTAGATGGCGTTGAAACTTGTCCTTTAAGACTTCCTGTTGCAATTGGTGCGAATTTTATATTTCCACCTTGTAAATCTGCATACACGGCGTAGCGTTCCGGTCGAACATTGGCTTCTAGTGAAGAATAAAGCCCTCTAAGCGCTTGCAGAACCCCAGTTTTATTCTGTAAAAGTTCGTCTATAGAGGTTTGCGTTCCTGGTTCTTGCTCTAAAAAATCACTGCAGCTTTGCAATGAAAATAGTAGAAAGAATATGGATAGGTATTTTGAATATTTCATTTTCTTAAAATTTAGCATTAATTCCTAACGAAATTGTTCTTGCCTGTGGATAGATGTAACTGTATTCACGTACGCCGTTCATTCCTTTTGGACTTTTTTCTTTGTACCAATATGCCACATTGGTAGCATCGGCAAAAACAGAAAGTGCATCTAGAAAAGTATTTTTTAACGGTACGTTATAGCTTAGATTAATATTGCTGATTCTGATGTAAGTGGCATCGTAAACGTATTTACTTAAGTTGGTTATAATTGGCGAAAGTGTCACGGCAGATTGTGTAACATTATCACCTGGGTTTCTCCAATAATCATAAGCATTTACAGAAAGATTTCTGTTTGTTGTTACATTATATTGATCAATAAGAACACTTGATGCTAAAAAGTCTCCGCCAATTTGGTAATCGCCTCTAATCGATAAAGTAAGATTATTGTAAAACGTAAAATTATTATAGAAACCTCCATAAGCATCTGCTTGTTTGTCTCCAATAGGTTCCCAATCTGCAATTGTGTATAATTCGCCATACGTTTTAGCATCGTAAACTTGACCATTTTTCTGAACGAGATCTCTTCCAGTAGCAGGATCTACGCCAATCCATTTTACTCCCCACAATGTTGTAGTGCTGTAGCCAATTTTTTGTGCCAATGCTAGATTTGCTACAGAATAGTCGCTTCCTAAACCTTTTAAATCGGTTACTTTGCTGTCTACTGTAGAAATATTGAACGCTGTTGTCCATTTAAAGGCGTTGCTTTTTATCCATTTAATTCTTGTAGTAAGCTCAAAACCTTTGTTGTACATGCTGGCTGCATTTAATTGTATTGAACTATAACCCGTTTCGGTAGGAATGTCTCTGGCGGTGATTAAATTACTTTTATTATCATAGTAATATTCTAAAGTCAATTCGATTCTTTTGAAAACATTAAAATCAAATCCAGCATTGAATTTTGTGTTTTTTTCCCAACTTAATCTGCCGTTTGGCGCCGCTCCAGGCGTTGCTTCTATATCGCCATTGTATCCATTTTGGCTGATATTGTACAAACCTTTAGATCGGTACGAACCAATTTTAGAATTTCCTGTTGTACCATAACTGGCTTTTAATTTTAAGAAATCAATCCAAGAATTAGAATTCAGAAAATTTTCATTGCTAATAATCCATCCAGCGCCCAAACCACCGTTATGAGCCACATCGGTATCATCTCCAAAAACAGAACTCTGGTCACGACGATAATTGGCCAATAAGAAATAGCGTTTTTTGTAATTGTAGTTTACTTGCGAGAACAAAGAAACCCTAGAGTTATAGCTAATTTCGTTTCTATAACTCTGTCCATCTGTAGATTCATCTTTTGGCGTATCTGGATTGTCGTCTCGTATTGCTTCAGAAACTTTATGAATGTATTCTGGGTTTAAAAATCCAATTCCAGCTTTATAATTAAAATCAGTTTTATCCTCAGCAAGTTCAAAACCCACTACACCATCAATTTCATGAGTTTCGTTCCATTGTTTATTGAATAAAGCTTGTCCTTGCCAGTTCCATTTGGTAGAATTTCTCTGATTGATAACACGACGACCCCAAGCTGGACGCGAAATTCCATCCAACATAAAAGTACCGTTAGACTGTCCGCTTTCATTGGCTGCAGAAAAATAGCGATCCTGTTCTTTATCGGTATAATCCATACCAAAAAGAGTCGAAAATTTAATATTTTTATTGAGTTTATAAGACAAATTCAAACTCCCTAAAAGACCAAAAGTCTGCGCTTCGTTTTTATTTTGCTCGATTGCCGCCAAAGGATTTCCTCTTGTTGTGCCGCTTACGCCTAAATCGGTATAAGAACCATCAGCATTATACAAGGCAAGCGTTGGAAGGTAGGCAAAACTATAAAAGATATTTGGAGCATCTTTTTGCACATAACTAGGATTCAGCATCAAATTGATATCCCATTTGCTAGAGTTGTAACCTAAATTAATTCCCGCGTTTAACTGTTTGGTTTCATTGCCAATCTGCGGTTCATCGATTTTAGTGTAACTTACATTAGTTCTATACGAAAATTTAGAAGTAGAGCCCGAAACATTAAAATTATACTTATTGTATATTCCTGCACGATTTAATATATTAAACCAATCGGTATTGATACCATTATACGAAACAGGAACATAACCTGGAGTAGTATTTTTCATGAACTCATTTCGCAGTTCTGTATATTGTTCTCCGTTTAAATATTTAATCTGATTTATGGCAGAAGAAACTCCAAGCTGATTGGAGAAACCAAATTGTGTTTTTCCTTTTTTCCCCTTTTTGGTTGTAATCAAAATTACGCCATTCGCTCCGTCAGCACCATAAATACCAACAGCTGCAGCATCTTTTAAAACAGAAATAGTTTCAATATTCTCTGGAGCAATTTTCATTAACGGATTCGCCAGATTTTCGGCATAATCGCCATTTCCATTAAAGTTGGCGCTGTCAATCGCATATTCTTCGCTCATAACAACACCATCAATAATAATAAGAGGTTGAGACGAAGTTCCAGTAATGGCGCCACTTAAAGAAGACAAAGTACCTTGTCCGCGAATATTGATTTTAACCGGACCGCCAACGCCCGAAGTATTTTCAACCATAACTCCGGCAATCTGCCCCGTAATCATTTTATCAAAACTTTCAGAAGCCTGTTCAACCGCAATATCTTTTGCCTGTAAAGTCGAAATACTTCCAACAATTTCTTCTTTTAATTTCGTTGTGCCGTAAGAAGAAGTAATCACAACAGGATTCAGCTCATCGGTAGTTTCCTGAAGATAAAAAACAAACGTTTTTTTGTCTTCTGCTTTTTGCGACTGACTTTCCATTCCTAAAAATCCAGCTTCAAGAACCAGATTTTCGATATTGCTTCCTTTTAGCTGATAAACAAACTTTCCGTTGAAATCGGTTATAGCGCCCATTCCAGTTCCTTTTATGCGAATAGAAGCGCCTGGAAGAGGTTGTCTGTCTTTTGCATTGTAAACCGTTCCGCTAATCATTCGCTGCGTTTCCTGAACAGTATTATTTGGACTATCAGAAATTGAACTCGTTAAAAGAACTTGTTTTTTCTGAATGTAAAACGAAATGTTTTTATCTTTTAATAACTGCGTTAAAGCCGTTTCTAAACTGACATTATTTACATCTAAATCACCAAGCTGATCGGCATCGATTTTTCTAGCATTATAAATGATCCTAAAATCGGTTTGCTCTTCAATAGATTTGATAATTAGGTTTATAGGTTTGTTTTTTGCATGTAATGTTATGAGTTTATTCTGAGAAAATCCTTTAAATCCAGATATGAGGAGGGCTAAGAAAAACAGAATTTTTCTTAAAGCGGGCTGTATCGTAAATGTCATGTTTATTTATTTATCGCGGATTGGTGATGGTAATCGTTTTTTGTTTAATGGAATAATTAAAAGGCGTGTCGCGTTTTAGGAGATCTAAAATGTTCTCGACACTAGATTCGCTAATATTTATTGTACCAGTAAAATTCTGTCTGGCCAAATCAGAATTTTCATTGATAATTTCAACGTCGTAGGTACGCTGAATAATTTTAGCGATTGTAGAAAATGGGGTGTCTTTAAATGCCAGTTCTCCTTTTGTCCAGGCTGAGTAAAGGGAAACATCAACATTTTTGAGGGTAATTTTTTTAGCATTATTTTGCCAAGTTGCCATTTGATTGGGCTCAAGCAAAATAACATTCGAAGGATCTGCAGTTTCAGACATCTGGATGCTTCCTTCTACTAAAGTGCTGTTAACAGTTGGATTTTCGGGATAAGCGCTCACATTAAACTTTGTCCCAAGAACTTTAATATCAACCTGATTGGCGTTTACAACAAACGCATGCTCTTTATCTTTGGCTACTTCAAAAAATGCTTCACCGGTCAAGTATACATTTCTGTTTCCGTTTAAGCCAAATTGTTCGGGATAACGCAAAGAACTGCCGGCATTTAAACTCACAATAGTACCATCTGAAAGTTTAAGTTTAAAGCGTTTTCCGTACGGAACCGAAAGCGTATTGTAAATCACTTTCTGATCCTGAACTTTGCCAAAATAAATAATTTCAGTCGGAAATTTTTTGGCAATCAAATCGCCTTTGTCATTCAACAATGCAGTTTCTTTTTTTTCTGATATATATTCCAGACGGCCGTCGCCCAATTCCAGAACAATTTCTTTTGGAGTTTCAGATTTGCTGTTAAATAAGTAAAAAGTAGTTCCTAACCCCAAGAACACTAAAAATACCGCAGCATATTGTAAATACTGTCTAATGCTATTTTTTGGTTTCATCTGGATTACCGGAACCGTTTCAATAGATAAATCGGAAGAAAGAGTGGTCAATGCCCAAATCTTTTTCGCTTTTATAAATTGTTTTTTGTTTTCTTCTGATGCTTCGATCCAATCAAAAAGTGCCTGAACTTCTTGCTCTGAAGCTTCATTAGAAAGGTATTTATGTATTATTTCCGATGTCATATTTGCGTTTTAAAACTTCTCGCCATTATAAGTACACCTCAGAATTAAAATACCCTACCTTTTATTCTTAATTATTATAAATAAGGATAAAAATCAAGAACAAATAATCAGATAATCGGGTTTTTAAAATCTTCAAAGCCTTTGTCATATGGGCTTCGACAGCTTTTAAAGAAACTCCCATTTCTTCGGCGATTTCTGCATTTTTTTTATTCTCGAAACGTTTTTTTATAAAAACTTCTCGCGTTTTTGGTGGCAGATCGCTAATAGATTCCTGAATAATACGTTCTAACTCGGTTAATTCTAAAGTGTCGAACTGAATGGAGTTTAAAACCTCAATATCCAATTCTCGCTCTTTGTGGTTTAAGAGGTCATTTTTGAATTTGTCCTTCACTTTATTATGACGGATTAGATTCAAACATTTTGATTTGGCGTATGTAAATAAGAAAGCCTGAATTCCGTTAACAGATTCCACATTTTCTCGATTTTGCCATAAGTGTAGTAAGGCTTCTTGAGCAAGATTTTCGGCTTCGTCCTGATCATAAATGAACTGAACGCTGAAAGACTGGATTCTTCTAAAGTATTTATCGTAAAAAAACTTGAATGCAGTTTCGTCGCCTTCCTTAAAGGAATGGAAAAGATCTAATTCGAAACGGGCATTATAATTCATTAAACGAAATTTACTTTGAAAAAAGCAATATTAAGTAAATTTTAAAAACAACTCAATTTTGCTCAGAAAGCGGCAAATATAAAAGTTTATTTATATTAATTCTAAATAAAATAAAATTATTGAGTGTTTGAAGAAAATTTATTCAGAATAAGTTTATTTAACCGCTAATTTGACTGCTAAGTCAACCGCAAAGAGCGCAATCCCGATGGCTATCGGGATACGCAAAGTTCGCAAAGTTTTTTACCAAAGCTTTGCGAACTTTGCGTTTTAATAAAGCTTTGTATAGAATCAATCTTTGCGCTCTTTGCGGTTAAATAAGCGGTTTCAAAAAATATCAAAGATTGCTATATAATAATTGCAGTGTATGAAAATCGGATGAACCATCAAAATGTTTGTGAAGCACTTCCTGAAAAATTGGTTCTGTATTTTGAACGCTGGCAAACAATGTCATACAGGATTGAAGATTTTCTAAGTCAATGCTTTCAAAAATATCAGAAACATTTTCTTCCTTTTTGATTAGTTCAGAAGTGATTTCGATAAGATGTTTTCCTAGAATTGGATGCTCTAGAAAAGCAATTGCTTCATCGGCATTTTTGATTTCGTAAAATTTGGAAGTATCACTAGAACCCATTCCTTTTATCTGCGGAAATATAAACCACATCCAAGGAGATTCTTTCTTACCATTCTTGATTTCGTCTAGAGCTGTCAGATACAATTTATTCTGAGCATCTAAAAAACGAAGCAGTCCATTATTGTTGTAGGCCATTACTTACTGATATTTATTTGGGGTATCAGGCCATAAATCTAGTCAAAATATGTTTACTTGTATAGAGGCAGATTCTTTTTTTAATGCCATTTTTTAACATTTTAAGCAGAATAATTTAGAAAAGCGATTCGGCGTAAAATTGGATAGATTTATTTTGCATTAACAGATAAAATCGTATTAATAAATGATTTTATTGTTATAAAATGAAGTTTTAGTTGGTAATTCTGTTATGATTTTCCTATTTTTATGAACAAGCGGTTTCTAAAACTGCTGTATTCTTTAAAATTAGAATTGATATTTACTTCTTTATAATATCAATATTTTTCAACCGGGCAGTCTCGCCCATAAAAAATAAGATGCTTATGAAAATAGGATTAATCGGATTCGGAAAAACTGGAAAATCAGTTGCTTCAATATTATTAGAAAATAAAAAATTCTGCTTAGAATGGGTTTTAAGACAAAGTACAGTTTTGGAACACAGATCGGTACCAGAATTCTTTGGAGTGCAGTCAGAAGAACCCGGCTTAATCTATTCTAGTTCTAAAACTTCTATCGAGGAATTATTAGATAAACATCCTGTCGACGTTATTATTGATTTTTCATCGCATCAGGGAATTTATACTTACGGAGAAGCGGCAGCCAAAAAGAATATAAAAATCATTTCGGCAATCTCACATTATAAAGATAAAGAACTAGATTTTTTAAAGAAACTGGCTAAGAAAACTACAGTATTTTGGTCGCCGAATATTACTTTAGGAGTAAATTATTTATTATTTGCCGCTAAATTTTTAAAGAAAATTGCACCTTGGGTGGATATCGAAGTAAACGAAGAGCACTTTAAAACCAAACAAGGAACATCTGGAACAGCAGTAAAAATTGCCGAAGCATTAGATGTGGATAAAGAGAATATCAATTCGGTTAGGGCAGGAGGAATTGTTGGAAAACACGAAGTTATTTTTGGTTTTCCGTTTCAAACCGTGCGTTTAATTCACGAATCGATTTCTAGGGAAGCTTTTGGAAACGGAGTTATTTTTGTGGCCGAAAATCTAAAAGAGAAAGAAAAAGGATTGTACAATTTTGAAGATATTCTGACGCCTTATTTTACGGTTTAAGTTTGTTTTTTGCCGCTAAGACACAAAGGCACTAAGTTTTTTTTTAATCTCGAAATCCCGATAGCTATCGGGAGCTAAGACGCAAAGTTTTTTATTGAAAAAATGATTGGATTGTGTTTGTCTTCCTGAGCGGGGTCGAAGGATAAGCGCAATGTATATTTTAATCTCGCAATCCCGATAGCTATCGGGAGCAAAGTCGCAAAGTTTTAAACCTAAAAACCTTAAAAAAGAAAAACTTTGCGCCTTTGCGCCTTAGCGGCAAAAAAAAACCTTATTTCCTAAAAGTCAAAGCTTTCATATATTCTAAATTCATTTTAGCAATTGAAAGCACCGAAATACCTTGCGGACATTCTATTTCGCAGGCTCTTGTATCGGAACAAGCTCCAAAACCCTCTTCATCCATTTGTTTTACCATCGAAACCGCACGTGTTTGGGCTTCTAATTTTCCTTGTGGCAAAAGCGCTAAGTGCGTTATTTTGGCACCAACAAACAAAGCGGCGCTGGCATTTTTGCACGAAGCCACACAAGCTCCGCACCCGATACAAGCAGCTGCATCAAAAGCAGCTTCTGCAGTTTCATACGAAATTGGAATACTGTTTGCTTCTGGAGCCTGACCCGTAGCAGCGCCAATAAAACCTCCTGAAGCAATAATAGAATCAAATGCTTTTCGATCAATTTTTAAATCTCGTAGAACAGGAAAAGCTTTAGCACGAAAAGGCTCAATATAAATAGTATCCCCATCCTTAAAACTTCTCATATGAAGCTGGCAGGTTGTAGTATTTTTTAAAGGACCATGAGCGCGTCCGTTTATCATTACACCGCATTGACCGCAGATTCCTTCACGGCAGTCGTGATCAAACTCGATTACGCGTTCTCCATTTTGAATTAGAGATTCGTTTAAAAGATCCAACATTTCTAGAAATGACATATGTTCAGATACTCCATCAATTTCATAATCTGTCATCTCTCCTTTTGTAGAAGAATTAAACTGGCGCCATATTTTTAGATAAAGTTTCATAGATAATTATGAGTTATGAGTTATGAATTTTGAGTTGTTAATTAATAATTTACAATTAACAATTCACCATTTATTTATAGCTTCTCACTGCAAGTTCTACCGATTCAAAGGTTAATGGTTCTTTGTGAAGTTCAGGTTCGTTATTTAAACCTTTCCATTCCCAGGCAGAAACATAGCAGAATTCATTGTCATTGCGGACAGCTTCACCATCAGCGGTTTGATATTCTTCTCTAAAATGTGCGCCACACGATTCTTCACGCTGTAAGGCATCGTAACACATTAATTCGGCTAATTCTATATAATCGGCAATTCGTCCAGCTTTTTCAAGTTCGCTGTTTAAAGTATTATCGCCCGTAATTCTGAGATCTTTTTCAAATGAAGCTTTTAGTTCACGAATTTCGATTAAGGCTTCTTCCAATTTTTGTCTGCTTCGTGAAAGACCACATTTTTCGTATAGAAGACGTCCGATTTTTTTATGGAAATAATCTGCAGAAAGTGTTCCGTTGGTGTGTAAAAAACGATCTAACTGTCTTCTTACAGTTTTTTCAGCTTCTTCAAATGCAGGATGCGAAATATCAGATTTCGGTAAATTCAATTCACCTGCCAAATAATTCGGAATTGTATATGGCGCAATAAAATAACCGTCGACACAAGCCTGAAGCAGTGAATTGGCTCCTAGACGATTGGCACCATGATCGGCAAAATTAGCTTCGCCTAAAGCAAACAAACCTGGAATAGTAGTCATAAGTTCATAATCAACCCAAAGTCCGCCCATAGTGAAATGCGCCGAGGGTGAAATCAGCATTGGTTCTTTATAAGCGTTTATGCCTGTAATCTTTTCGTACATCGCAAAAAGATTGCTGTATTTGGCTTCGATTTTATCTTTTCCCTGTGCTTTAATGGCATCCGAGAAATCGAGATAAATTGCATTTTTCATAGGTCCAACACCATGACCGGCATCAATTCTTTCTTTTGCGGCTCTTGACGAAATATCTCTTGGCGCTAGATTTCCAAAAGAAGGATAACGGCGTTCTAAGTAATAATCGCGTTCATCTTCGGGAATGGCGTTTGCAGTTCGTTCATCTGCGGCTTTTTTAGGAACCCAGATACGTCCGTCATTTCGCAGTGATTCCGACATTAAAGTCAGTTTTGACTGGTTTTCACCATGTTGTGGAAGTGAAGTAGGGTGAAACTGAATCCAGCTCACGCCTGCCATATAAGCGCCTTTTTTATGCGCGCGCCAAATCGCCGAGCTATTGCAGCCCATGGCTAAAGTAGACAGATAATATACTTTTCCGTAACCGCCAGAGGCCAAAACTACGGCATCTGCAGCATGACGTTCTAAAATTCCTGTTTCAAGATTTCGTGCAATTATTCCTTTGGCTTTGCCATCGATAACAACGAGTTCAAGCATTTCGTGACGGGTATACAAAGCCACTTTTCCTAAAGAAGCTTGACGTTCTAAAGCTTGATAAGCGCCCAATAAAAGCTGTTGTCCAGTTTGGCCTCTAGCATAAAAAGTTCGAGAAACCTGAACACCTCCAAAAGATCGGTTGTTTAAATATCCTGCATATTCTCTTGCAAAAGGAACACCTTGTGCAACTGCGTGGTCTATAAGATGTGCAGAACATTCGGCTAAACGATAAACATTGGCTTCACGAGATCTAAAATCGCCACCTTTTATAGTGTCATAAAACATTCTGTAGGTGCTGTCTCCATCATTTTTGTAGTTTTTAGCGGCATTTACTCCGCCTTGAGCGGCAACCGAATGCGCGCGTCGTGGAGAATCCTGAAAGCAGAAAGATTTTATATTATAACCTTGTTCAGCGAGAGAGGCCGCGCATGAAGCACCTGCAAGACCTGTTCCGACAACGATTATATTTAGTTTTTTTCGGTTTGCGGGATTGACCAATTTGGCTTTAGACTTGTAAAGACTCCATTTATCAGCAAGAGGACCTTCGGGTATTTTTGATTCCATCATTTTTAGTGGTTTAAAATGAATTGATACAAAAGCTTTAATAGAAAACTAAATTTAGTATAAAATATTGATATTTAGCTGTTTTTGTATGAGTATATTTAAACAAAAATGAACTTTAAGTATACAAATAGCTGTATTTTAAATTCAAACCCGACAGGTTTTTAAAACCTGCCGGGTTTGATTGATAGAGACAAAAAAATCTGCCAAATCTGCTAAATCTGCGGGAGTAATTTTGCTCGCAGATTTAGCAGATTCAGCAGATTTATAAAATTGAATTGAAGTATTTTTAAAAATTATTTCTCGATTATCATGGTAACTCCTTGTCCGCCTGCAGCACAGATGGAAATTAATCCTTTTCCAGAACCTTTTTCGTTAAGCAGTTTTGCCATTACGCCAATAATTCTTCCACCAGTTGCTGCAAAAGGATGCGCTGCCGCCAAACTGCTTCCTTTTACATTTAGTTTATTTCGATCTATTGCTCCTAGTGGTTTCTTTAAGCCAATTTCGGCACTCAATTCTGGACTTTCCCAAATTTTTAAAGTGGCTAAAGTCTGAGCAGCAAAAGCTTCGTGAATTTCATAATAATCAAAGTCCTGGAGATTTAATTCGGCTTTTTCTAACATTCTTGAAGCAGCGAATAAAGGTGCTAATAGTAGATTCTGTTGATTTTTAACGTATTCAATTGCTGCAATTTCTGCAAAAGTGATGTAAGCTAAAATTGGTAAACCTCGTTCTTTTGCCCATTCTTCGCTAGCCAAAAGAACACAAGAAGCTCCATCTGTTAGAGGAGTTGAATTTCCTGCAGTCAAAGTGCCATTTACTTTATCAAACGCTGGTCTTAATTTCGCTAGTTTTTCAATTGTACTGTCTCTTCTTAGATTATTATCTTTTTCTAATCCGTTAAAAGGAGTAATCATATCATCAAAGAAACCTTCATCATAGGCTTTTGCCATATTCAAATGGCTTCTTAAAGCAAACTCATCTTGGTCTTCACGCGAAATTTTATAATATTTTGCTGTAATCTCAGTATGTCCGCCCATAGAAAGTCCTGTTTGCGACTCTTCATTGCGAGGCACTAACGGACTAAGATCTTTTGGACGAAGTTTTAAAAACGTTTTAATTTTTGAACCTAATGATTTTGCTTGTCTTGCTTCTAAAAGAATTTTTCTTAGTTTTTCGCTTACCGCAATCGGCATATCACTGATTGAATCCACACCACCGGCAATTCCTGAGTCAATTTGTCCAAGTGCAATTTTGTTGGCAATATAAATAGCGCTTTCAATTCCGGTATCGCAAGCCTGCTGTAAATCGCATGCAGGTGTTGCAGGATCTAGACTGGTTTGCATTACACATTCTCGAATCAAATTGTTGTCGTAAGTATGTTTAATTACTGCGCCTCCTGCAACTTCGCCTAATAATTTTCCTTTTAGATCGTATTTATCAATAAGACCATTGAGTGCTGCGATCATCATATCTTTATTTCCCACATTAGAATAGGCTGTATTAGCTCTTGCAAAAGGAATTCTGTTGTAGCCTACAATGGCAACTTTTCTTATTGTATTTGATTTCATATCAGGAAGTTATTTGTTTTTGGTTTTGAAATTTCGAAATATAAAGATAGAAATAGATTTTGGTTTCCTGCTTAATGCAGATTAAGATTGTCGGCAAATAGGAGAGAAATGAATGCTTCAAATTTTATTTTAACGTATTTAGTATAATAATTTATATTTATTTAGAATGAATTAAAATAATTTGGAAATGTTAAGATTAGCATATACTTTTGTCGCTCAATTTAAAATCAAAACCAAATGAAAATAATTATGAATGCCAAAGTTTATCTTTTTGTGCTGTTTTTGAGCTCATTAAATATGATGGCGCAACAGCTTGGAACTGTAAACGGAAAAGTTTCTTTGAGTGGCAATAAACCTGCAGAAAACATTGCTGTAGCTTTAAAAGGAACAAAATATTCAGATATTACAACTGTTTCAGGACATTATGAGATTAAAAATGTAAAACCAGGAACATACACTATTGTATTAAATGGAGTAGGAATTCAGCCTGTTGAGGATAAAATTGTAGTGAATTCAAAACAAACGACAACCAAGAATTTTTCTCTTTCAGAAAGTCAGGAAGATCTTGATGAAGTGGTAATTAAAAAGAATAAATATAAGCAAGACAAGCCTTCATTGTCATTGCGTCTTCAGACTCCAGTTTTAGAAATTCCACAAAATATACAAATTGTAAGCGGTCAGACTTTAAAAGACCAGCAAATTACAAGTATGAGCGATGGTGTAATCCGAAATGTGAGTGGTGCTGTACGTTTGGAGCATTGGGGAGATTTGTACACCAATATTACCATGAGAGGTTCTCAAATTCAGGCTTTTAGAAACGGTTTTAATGTGGTTTCTTCTTTCTGGGGACCATTAACTGAAGATATGAGTTTTGTTGATCATATCGAGTTTGTAAAAGGTCCAGCAGGATTCATGCTTTCAAGCGGAGATCCAAGCGGATTGTATAATGTGGTGACTAAAAAACCAACAGGAGTTACAAAAGGCGAGGTGAGTGTGCTTGGCGGAAGCTATGATTTTTATAGAGTTAGTGTCGACTTTGACGGAAAATTAGATAAAAAAGGAAAATTGCTTTATAGATTTAATGGAGCAGCACAAAAGAAAGGATCTCATCGTCCGTTTGAGCACAATGACCGTTACGTAATTGCTCCAGTTATTTCGTATCAGATTGACGATAAAACAAAAATTACTGCCGAATATAATTTTCAATACGCAAATATGACTGAAGTAGGTTCGTACTATGTTTTTGGACCTAAATCTGATGGATATGCAACTTTGCCTCGTAATTTTACAATGACACAGCCAGGACTGCCTGATACAAACATTCAAGATCATAGCGGTTATCTTCAGTTCGAACATAAGTTTGACGAAAATTGGAAGCTTACAGCTCAAACGTCTTATTTTAAATACATTCAGCAAGGATACAGCTCTTGGCCAAGTTTAGTTGGACCAGCTGAAATAGATACGGATGGAGACAAAATTCCAGATGTTTTTCTTGATAAAGGAGATATCATTAGAAATGTTGGTATTTGGGATGCTGAGAGCAACATGTATTTAGGACAGATCTTTTTGAATGGAAAATTCAGTACAGGAAATGTTTCTCATAAAGTATTGGGTGGAGTAGATTTAGGAAGTAAAGATTATATGGCAGATTGGGGACAATCTCATGATTTGGATACTTATGCAAATCCGTTTAATGTTTACAATCCAAATTATGGTACGCCTTCAAATGGTTTACCGCAATTTGATCACGATACTCCGTTAAGCCAAAGAGCAGTAGGACGTTATGGTTCGAAATATGCGGCTGGATATGTGCAGGATGAACTTGGTTTTTTAGAGAATAAATTGAGATTGACTCTTGCTGCAAGATATACTTGGATTAGCCAAACGAGTAGTTATGATGAGCCACAAGAAGATAGCCATATTACGCCTCGTGCTGGTGTAAGTTATTCTATTACTGATGATTTTGCAGTTTACGGACTATATGATCAAGCTTTTACGCCTCAATCAGGTGTAGTAAGAAGTGGTGATGTAAAACCACTTACAGGAAATAATGTTGAATTTGGACTTAAAAAAGATTGGTTTGACGGTTCTTGGAATACCAGTTTGTCTGTTTATAATATCTTAAAGAAAAATGAGCTAACGGGAGATCCTAATAATCAGCCAAATGAACAATATAAAATAGTTTTGGGTGAAAAAAGAGCTCGCGGTGTTGAATTCGATTTAAGAGGAAAAATATTTGACGGACTAAATCTTATTGCAAATTATGCGTTTACAGAATCAATTGTAACTAAAATTGATCCAGCTGTTTCTGAAGCTAATAAAATTAATGTAGGAGATGTTGTGCCTGGATATGCTAAACATACGGCTAATGCATGGTTGAATTATACGCTTCAAAATGGTAAACTGAAAGGTTTTGGTGCTTCGATCGGTGGAACTTTCCTTGATGGACGCCAAACTGATACTTGGAGCCCAGGGGTTGTAAAACTTCCAACTTACTTTAAACTAGACGGTGGATTGTCTTATGAAACGGGTAAAATTAAAGTTACGGCAAACGTATTCAATATTTTAGACAGATATCTTTACAGCGGTTCGTATTACGAGTGGTTAAGTGCTTACTACTGGCAAACTGAAGCGCCAAGAAACTTTAGAGTTGGTGTGACTTATAAATTTTAAAGGTGCTAAGGTTCTGAGGGACTAAGATTCTAAGGTTTAAGGAACAAAGAGTCAAAGAGTTCAAAGAGTCAAAGAGTTCAAAGAGTCAAAGAGTTCAAAGAGTCAAAGATTTTGAGATACATACTTCTTTTGAATTGCCTCCAGTTTTAACTGGAGGTAACAAATAAAGATTGAAAAAAGGCTTTAGCCAAACTAGTGATGTTTGGCTAAAGCCTTTAATTTTATATTTTCATCCAGCTAAAGCTGGACGCTATTCAATTTCTAAAAAAAATCCTTTTAATCTGTGGCTTTAAAAAAGGTTTTGTGTCTTAGCTCCCTATAGCTATCGGGATTTCGAGATTAATTATTATGCCTTGCGTATCAAAGGAATCAATTTTGTACCAATCAATTCAATCGCATTCATTAATTGTTTATGCGTTAATCCAGCATTATCCATTTGGAAAGTAAATCGATCTACACCTCCAAGCGCTTCACTATGGCGAAGAATTTTCTCTGCAGCTCTTTCTGGACCTCCAACAATTAAAACACCCAAATCATCAATTAAACCATCAAATTTGCCTTTTGTTACTGGTGGCCAGCCTCTTTCATATCCTAATTTGGTCCATAATTCGGCATAACCAGGATAATATTCTTCAATTGCTTTTTCAGTTGTGGTGCCAACATATCCAGGTGAATGCAAACCGACTTTTAATTCATTTGGTTTATAGCCCGCAGCTTTTCCAGCTTCACGATATAAATCAACTAAAGGTTTAAAACGATGTGTTTGTCCGCCAATAACAGCAACCATTAACGGAAGTCCAAGTGATCCAGCTCTTATAAATGATTCTGGCGTACCGCCAACTCCAAGCCAAATAGGCAATTTCTCTTGTATTGCTCTCGGATAAACAGGCAAATTATTTATGGCAGGACGAAATTTCCCTTCCCAGTTTACAAACTCGTTGTCACGAATCTGTAAAAGCAAGTCTAGTTTTTCGCTGAAAAGCTTATCATAGTCATTCAGATTAAATCCAAAAAGGGGATAAGCTTCAATAGAAGAACCGCGACCCACTACAATTTCTGCTCTTCCTTTTGAAATTAAATCTAAAGTCGCAAAACTTTGATAAACCCTAACAGGATCTGCAGCGCTTAAAACCGAAACAGCACTTGCCAGTCGGATATTTTTTGTTCTTGCCGCTGCAGCGCTCAAAATAACAACTGTAGCAGAATCTAAAAACTCTTTTTTATGATGTTCTCCAATTCCGAAAACATCAAGACCAGCTTGATCTGCAAATTCAATTCGCTGCAGTAGCTGTTCCATAGCATCAACACTGCTCAGAGTATTGTTATCGCCGTACATTGCCGAAGCAAAACTGTCTATTCCTATTTCCATATTTTTTTTAGCTTTAAGCTTTACGCTATAAGCTGTAAGCATTTTAGAGAGCCTAAAGCTTACGGTTTATAGCTTAAAGCGATATTATTTTTTTGCTTTAGGCAATAAGCTTTAAGCATTTTGAAGCTTATTGCCTACAGCCTATAGCTTATAGCCAATTAATGTGAGAAACCAAACGAAATACTGATAATTATAATCATGATTACGATCAGCGTAATGCCAACGTACAAGTAGTCTTTTTCCAATAAAAACGAAAATAACGAAAGCAGTACACGTAAAACAGGTGTCATGAACAAGAAAATAATTCCTGTAAATATTAACGATTCTCCGTTTCCTTGAATTGCTCCCTTGTAAATTGCGGCGATTACTTCAAATATATTGCGATCATTTTCTTTAAAAACAGAATAATCCTCAATCTGATTTCCGTTATGAAGCAAATAAACAATTCCGCCAATGAAGGCTACCGATAGCGAAATCCAAACTCCGTAACGAAGAAGGTTTCCTATAATTGTCTGAAAATCTTTTTCTCCAAATTTTTCTTCCTGTACCATATTAGATTTTTCCATTTAGTCCGTTATAAATCATATTTATTGCCAAAACAAAAATCAAGCAGGCAAAAAATATTCTCAATTTCTTCGGATTTGTTCGTACCAATATTTTGGCTCCAGCCATAGCTCCAAACAAAACTCCAATTACAACTGGCATACAGATTCCAGGTTCGATATATCCTTTCTGAATATAAATTACAGAACTTGCCATTGCCGTAACACCCATCATAAAATTACTGGTTGTGGTTGAAACTTTAAAAGGAACACGCATAATATTGTCCATTGCGATTACTTTAAAAGCACCAGAACCAATTCCGAGCAATCCAGACATCATACCCGCAACACCCATCATACTAAAACCGCCAATAACATTTTTGGTTCCGTATTTTACAACTTCGCCGTCGTGAGTAGGATAAGTTCCGTCCAATTTTAGCTTCTTAGCCAGCGGACTAGATTCTAAAACGATATGTTCTTCTTTTTTTCGAAGCGAATTAATAGCAGAGAAAATCAGCGTTAAACCAAACAAAACGGCTATAAAAGAAGTAGGCGCAATAGTCGAAAGCAAAGCTCCGCAAACCGCTCCGATTGTAGTGGCTATTTCGAGAAAAATTCCCATTCGCATATTAGTAATTCCTTCTTTTACATAGGCTGCCGCAGAACCCGAAGAAGTGGCGATAACAGAGACTAAAGCAGCTCCAATAGCATAATGAATATCGACACCGAGAATAATGGTGAGAAGCGGAATGATGATAATTCCTCCGCCCAAGCCTGATAATGAACCGATAAAACCAGCTAAAAAAGCTCCTAGAATCATTATAAGCGTAAAGGTAAGTATTGTCATTTAAGATATATTTTTGTATTTGCTAATTTACGAATACATATTTGTTCGAAACAGCTTTATGACCTTAAATATACCTTAAAAATATTTTTAGTGTTCAGTCTCAGTCTCAGTGTTCAGTTTTTAGTTTAAGTTAGTTTGAGAGTCTAGAAGCTTTGTCAAAGTTTCAAATTTTGACAAAGCTAACTGTTCTTACCGCAAAGACTGTAAACTGAGACTGAGACTGAACACTGCGACTGAAAACTAAAAAAAAAGGTATATTTGAAATGATAATGATTACCAAAAAAAGCAGTATTGAAGAATAAAATCCTCACTTATTCCTTGACGCATCATAAGAGTTTGTTTTCTAATGCAGATCAGAAAGAGTATTTCTATATCCAGACAAGCGAGCATCCTTATATCAGCGAACCTTATCGTGCAGAAAGTTATGCAATTGAGTTTCTAAGAAAAGGAAGCATAATCATGCAGACTGGACTCGAGAAGAAAGTAGTTCATGCTCCGGCTCTTATTACTTTGGGACCATCTGTGATTAGGAGTTTTTCTAAAAACGATGATGAAATTTTAATTGATATTATATTCTTTAAACCACATTTTTTTCTCGAGAATCAGGCAAATGTATTTTTTCTTGCCCAATATGATTTCTTTGAAAACAATCATAGTCATTTGTCTCAACTTGCAAAAGCAGATGAAAATAAATTTGAACGTATTTTTAAACTAATTAAAGAAGCATCAGAAAACAGATCCAAGAATCAAGCTTCTATCTTGAGAAGTTATCTGTATATTTTAATTTATGAAATTGATGCTATTCAGGAAGAAAAGAGCATTACAGAAACGCACAATCCTTTATTTGAACAGTTTAAAGAACTGCTATTTAAGGACTTTTTGAATTTTAGAACGGTACAGCATTATGCTGATAAACTAAATGTAAGCCGAAAATATTTGTCTGAAGTCATTAAAAAACACAGCGGAAAGACTGCGAGTGACTGGATTAGCGAAATGGTGATTCTGGAAGCCAAAGTTTTATTGCAGCACAAAAAAATGTCCATCAATCAGATAAGCGATTTACTCCATTTTACTGATCAATCTGTTTTTGGACGATTCTTTAAAAACTACGAAGGAATTTCGCCTTTAGAATATCGGAAAAAACAGAACGAATAAAATTAGCTTTCCGACATTCTGCACAATTTTGAAGCCGTATTGCTCTTTTTTCGGACCTATAATCAATACAACTTTGCTCTTTTATTAAAAAGGAAAAGAAATGAGTAAAATTGCAAAATTTGTTGTCATCATTAATGATAATGTCTCTTGGATGGAAGACAAAGCCGTTCAGTTTTATACCAATTTATTTAGGGAAAAAGGTTTGGGAGAAGAATATGCAGAGCAGCATCTCTCTCAAAAAGAATTGTTCCGAATTCAGAATGATTTTTCGATTGAAATTTTGATGGCATATCTTGGTGAAGCACCACAATCTTATTTAAAATTGGATTCGTCGAGAATATTAAACGAAAATCTAGGAGCTTCAAAAGCAATTAATCTAAGTGAGGTTATTTATTTTGATGAAGAAGATTTAAAAGCGCTTATTAAACGTGCTGAAGAAATTGCTTACCAGCGAAAACATGATTTAATCTGGGTAAAAGCTTTTGTCGCAGATACTGTTTTAATCAACATATTACGATTATTGAATTACGAAGAATTTGATTTGGTAGAAAGTAGGGAAGATCAATTTCCAAAACGAATTTATTTCCGAAAAAAGATGTGAAATGATGTTTTGGTTGATAGTTGATAGTTTTTGGTTGTTAGGAAAAGTTTTAACCCATCAACTATCAACCAAAAACCATCAACCTAAAAAACTATATCCTATTGTCAACAGCGTAAGATGTTTTTCCAATATTAGCCAATAGTAAAGCCGCCGCACAACTTGTCCAAACAGAATAATCAAGAGGCGCTTTTACAGAAACGGAAACCGACATAGCAAAAGCAAAAAAGAACATTAAAAAGGTAGTTCCTAAAGCGGCAAGTCTGGTTTTGAAACCAAATAATAGTAGAAGACTAAGTAAAACTTCAAAGAAAGTGGCAATTCCTGCCAGAATTTCTGCTGTGGCTCTGTTGGCAAAAGAATTTAGGGTTTGTGTGTAGATAACAAAGTTTTCCCAACTTCCCCAGGCGACTGCGTTAGATCCCGGTGCGCCCCAAACTCCAAATCGGTCTGCTACGGCCGAAAGCATTGTGATTCCTAAAACTATTCTTAAAATTAAACCTGCTTCTAATATTGTGATGTTTTTCATTCTATAATTAATTTTTGATTTGAAGATGTTCCAGGTTCTTCTTAACCAAAGTTTTGTTTCCAACTACTTTAAAACCAAGCTTTAAATACAGTTTTTTAGCATTCGGATTGTCTTCTTCAACCAGGAGACCTAAAACCTCTTTATTTTTATGAACGTATTTATCAATCAAAAATTGCAATAATTGAGAACCAATTCCTTTTCCCTGATATTTCGGATTCACTCCTAAAGAGTCAATGTAATACTCTCCAGCGCGTGTTTCCAATTCTGGATCAAAGTCAGGATTGTGATGTTTGCGAACGTATTCGATTATCGGCGCACGCAATTCTTCAATGTCGCCACCATTATAAATATTTACTGCACCAATAATTTCGTTACTCTCTTCTGCCACAAAACAGTTTTGATAAGAATATTGATTGTTTTCACTTTCGACAAAATGCTGCAGAAAATCTTTCGCTACAGCGTAATCTTCCTTAGCAATAAATTTATAGATAATGTCTTCCATTGCTAATAATAATATAGGAGCAATATATTTTGAGTCTGATTTTTTGGCTTTTCTGATATTCATAGTGTAGTATTTTTAGCAAATTTAAGGCTTTATTTAAATACATAGTCGCGAAGCTATTGGGACTATATGTTTAATTTCTCAGCAATCATTAAATAAAATCTGCTTAAAAAACTTAGCCTCTTAGCAACTTAGTCCCGATAGCTATCGGGATAGCATCTTTGAAAAAAATATACAAATATACGCCCAATATATACCAATTAAGAGATTTGAACTCGTCTTATATTTGTGGTATAGTTTTAATTTAAATATTAAAAAGAAATGAAAGCAATAGGATTTAAAACATCATTACCCATAGAAAACCCAGAAAGTTTTATCGAATTTGAAGCTGTAAAACCAATTCCAGGGCCACACGATTTATTAGTTAAAATTGATGCGATTTCTGTAAATCCAGTCGATTTTAAAATTCGCCAGAATAGCGCAATAGATACTGTTCTCGAAACTCCCAAAATTATTGGCTGGGATGCTGTCGGAATCGTTCAGGCTGTCGGACAAGATGTTACTTTGTTTGAAGTGGGAGATCCCGTTTATTATGCAGGAGATATTACCAAACAAGGAAGCAATGCCGAATATCAAATTATCGACGAAAGAATTGTGGGCCGAAAACCTAAATCGTTAAGCATCGAAGAAGCTGCGGTAATTCCGCTAACCGCTTTAACTGCTTGGGAAATTTTATTTGACAGAATCAGAATTACGGTAGATAAAGATAAAGGAAAATCGATTCTGATTATTGGCGGAGCAGGAGGAGTAGGTTCGATTGCCATTCAATTAGCTAAGAAAATAGCGGGTTTAACTGTTATTGCAACAGCGTCGCGTCCAGAAACAATTGCTTGGTGCAAACAGCAGGGCGCTGACTTTGTGGTAGATCATAAAGACCTTGTTTCATCTGTTCGAGAAGCAGGTTTTGAGTATGTTGACTTTATTTTGGATTTCGTAGATACCAATGCTTATTGGGATACAATGGTCGAATTAATTAAACCTCAAGGGCATATTGCCTCTATTACCGGAAGCAGCGATCCTGTTGCATTAACCAAATTAAAGAGCAAAAGCGTGTCTTTTTCTTGGGAATTGATGTACACCCGATCTATGTACCAAACAGAAGATATGGTAGAACAGCATAATATTTTAAATATCGTAGCAGATTTGTTGGATGATGGCATTTTAAAAACAACTTTAAATACAACCTTAAACGGACTTTCAGCCGAAAGTCTTAAGAAGGCGCACGAACTTTTGGAGTCTGGACGAACAATTGGAAAGATTGCCATCAAGTTTTAAAACTTAGAATATGCTTTGTGATAGCCTAAAAATGGTTATTTGGAATTGTTTTAAATAATATTGCTTTAAAATAGGAAATTTTTGTATTTTAGTCGGCTTACAAACCCAATTGATATAAATTTTTAACCTAAACAAAATTATTTATGATTTCAAAAAACACAGACCTTGGATTATTGCTATTGCGTTTAAGTACTGGCGGATTAATGCTTTTTCACGGTGTTTCTAAACTGATTCACGGAATTTCGTTCCTTGTAGAAAACATGGGCGCATTTGGCTATGCGGTTTACATTGGCGAAGTTTTAGCTCCAATTGCTATTTTATTAGGATTTAGAACTAGAATTGCGGCTGTTCTTTTAACAATAACGTGTGTGGTAGCAGTTGCAACAGCACATGCTCAGGAGATTTTCTCTATCAGCGATCATGGAGGTTACGCTTTAGAATTATTAGGGCTTTATCTGTTTGGTGCTTTAGCCTTATTCTTTACAGGAGCTGGTAAATATGCCGTTTCTAAAACCAATAAATGGGATTAATTTTCTCAAAGTAAAAGGTTTACTATATAGAAAAGCTCTAAATTTTTGATTTAGAGCTTTTTTTATGGTTATTCTTTTAATTATGCTATTTTTGTGTCCATACTACCCCAATAATTATCAAAATAGCAATGAAGTTCTTATTCTCCTTTACCCTTTTTATTTTTTCTTTTGCAATTAATGCTCAATCTCTAAATGGTATTGTAAACGACGCTGACGGAAAAGCGGCGTCAGAAGTTTTAATTCGAAACCTAAATTCAAAAACACACGCACATACCGATGTAAATGGAAAATTTACCTTAGAAGGCGTTCAGGTAAATGATAGTTTGGTTGTTACCAAAAAGGGATTTTCTACTCAGAAAATAAAACTGGCTTCTTTAGATTTTCTGACTATTTCTTTAGAAGAAAAGCCATTTTTGCTAGAAGAAGTTAAGATTGGCAATAATTTAAAATATCTGAATACGATTTCTAAAATCGATTTTGAAATTCAGCCTATTTCAAATTCTCAGGATTTATTGCGTAAAGTTCCAGGACTTTTCATAGGTCAGCATGCTGGTGGAGGAAAAGCTGAACAGATTTTCTTAAGAGGTTTTGACTGTGATCATGGAACCGATATCAATATTACTGTAGACGGTATGCCAGTAAATATGGTTTCGCACGCACACGGGCAAGGTTATTCTGATTTGCATTTTGTGATTCCAGAAACGGTTGATAATATTGATTTTGATAAAGGGGCTTATTTTGTAGATAAAGGCGATTTTACCACTGCAGGATATGTTGGTTTTAATACCAAAAATGCGTTGCAAAATAGCTCTATTTCTTTTGAGGGCGGACAGTTTGATACTTTTCGTACTGTTGCCATGTTTAATTTATTGAATAAAGAAAACCAATCGGCTTATTTTGCTGGAGAATACATGATGACCGATGGTTATTTTGATGCTCCTCAGAACTTTAACCGAATAAATTTATTTGGAAAATACAATGCTAAAATGGAAAATGGAGATCGTTTGGCTATCTCGGTTTCGCATTTTAAAAGCCAATGGGATGCTAGCGGACAGATTCCGGATCGTGCTGTAAACGATGGAACTATTTCGCATTATGGAGCAATCGATCCAAATGAAGGAGGAAATACCGATAGAACCAATTTTAATTTGCAATATGATGCAAAAATTGACGAAAATACGCATATCAAAAGCAGTGCTTATTTAAGCAAATATGATTTTGAACTGTATTCTAATTTTACTTTTTTCTTAAACGACCCTATAAACGGCGATCAGATCAAACAGAAAGAGAATAGAGCCATTGTAGGTTTTCAGTCCGAATATGATCAGAAATTAAACGAAAAATGGCGTTTTAAATTAGGCGCTGGACTTCGCAACGATAACAATAAAGATGTAGAATTATCGCATACTTTAAACAGAAAAACGGTTTTAGATTATTTGAGTTTAGGAACTGTAAACCAAACTAACTTATTTACGTATTCAAGCCTTGATTTTACATCAGGAAAATGGTTGGTAAACGGAGGTTTGCGTTTAGATTATTTCAAATTTGGGTACGAAGATCAATTGGCGGCAACCTATACGAATCAGACACAGACAAAAGCAATTGTGAGTCCGAAATTGAACTTTTTGTATACTCAAAACGATAAATTAAACTATTTCCTGAAATTAGGAAAAGGGTTTCATAGCAATGATACGCGTGTAGTAGTGGCGCAAAGCGGTCAAAAAATTCTTCCAGAAACCTACGGCGCAGATTTAGGAATTAACTGGAAACCATTTCCACGCATGATTATTAATTCAGCAATTTGGTATTTGTATTTAGCGCAGGAATTTGTTTATGTTGGAGACGAAGCGGTTGTTGAACCAAGCGGAAAAACAGAAAGAAAAGGTTTCGATTTTGGTTTCAGATATCAATTGACCAATTGGCTGTTCTGGAATACCGATTATACGTATACGCACGCAAGAGCAATAGATGAACCTAAAGGAAATGATTATCTGCCATTGGCTCCAAAAAATACTTTAATGAACGGAATTTCGGTTAAAGATTTAAAAGGATTTTCAGGAAGTATAAGAACTCGTTTCTTAGGAGACAGACCAGCAAACGAAGACAATTCGGTTGTGGCAAAAGGCTATTGCATTACCGATTTCTCTGTGAATTACCAGATTAAGAAAGTTTCGATTGGCGTAAACATCGACAATATTTTCAACACCAAATGGAAAGAAACACAATTCTTAACCGAATCAAGACTGGCAAATGAAACGGATCCTGTAGAAGAAATTCATTTTACCGCAGGAACGCCGTTTAATGCGAGATTGATTTTGAAATATGCTTGGTAGAAATTGATCAATGTGCCAATTAGAAAATGTGCCAATTAGATAATTACTCTCATTATCTAATTGGCACATTTTCTAATTATCTAATTCTATTATCGTCTAAAATGACATTTTCACCGAGTAGATTCTTCATTCTACCGATCACAATTTTAATTGATATACTCCCGATATACTTTTGATCAAAATTAAAACCTTAAAAATCAAAATTATGTCATTATTTACACCTCTTCTTTGGATTTTGTTAATCGCTCCGCTTATTGTTATTGCGTATTTCAAATCGGAAAAAACAAACTTAAAGTATTTACTATTTTTCATTTTATATTTCCTTGCCGATGTGTTTTTACAGGCTTCAGGGAAACAATTAATAGATCTTGATTTGAAATTCAATTGGGCAGGAAAAGTTCTGAGTTTAATATTAGGATTGATTATAATCTTTTCGGTTTCAAAAGAAGAAAGAATCAAAATCGGATTTACTTCTAAAACCAATTCGCCAGCAAACTTGAAATTTGGATTACTGGTTTTCTTCGGATTTACTTTGGTTGATATTGTTTTTAAACTGATTTTATTTCCAAAAGGAAATGCCTTCGATCTGGAAACTTTCCTTTTTCAAGCCACAATGCCTGGATTAACAGAAGAAATTCTTTTTAGAGGAATCTCTTTATGGTTTTTAGACAAAGCTTTTGCGCCAAGATGGAACTATCGAGGCATCAAATTTGGCTGGGCGTTTGTTATTGTAACGGTTTTGTTTGGTGTTTCTCACGGAGCAGTTTTAGACCAAGATTTGCATTTGAAATTTGATATTATTACAATGGTCTACTTAACATTAATTTCTTCTTTGAGCGTTGGTATTTTAAGACAGTTTTCAGGAAATCTTATTTATTCTATCTTGGGTCATAACACGATTAATTTGATCAATGCGGTTATCAGAATTTTATAAAACCTGCCAAATTAAAGTTATATTTGAAACTGCTTTACAAATCTATTACATGCCAAATACCACATCAACTTCGGGATATTTTTTAGATAAAATTACTTCGCTGAATTTTGATCACTTTTTTACCAGAAGAAATCGAATTCTACTCCACGTTTTTATGTGGTTAGGTTTTTCCATTTTGCTTTTTTTGAGCTATGTAATTGGCTATAAATTAGTTTGTTTTGATGCTGTTTTGCTAACAATAAGAATGGCATTAGTAAATATGATTGTATTTTATATGCTGTTTTATTTACTATTGCCAAAGATATTCTCAGGAAGCAAAACCCGAATTATAATACTGTTGCTATTGGTTTTTCCAGTTTCAATATTTGTCTGGATGGCGTCAACGTATTTTATTTCGTTGTTTTATTATGCTTTAGGTTTTGAAATTACTTTTGGAGAACTGAAAGGCGTCATTAAAATGAGTGCAAATCAAACTTTTCTGGAAGCGGTTTCTCCAAAACGAATGCTTTCCCAAACTATAATTATTATTTCATTGCTTTCACCTTTTTGTTTTGCTAAAATATTGGTCGAAATCACGAAATTGTATAATAAGAAATTTCAAATTGAAAGAGAAAAAACAGCTTTGGAAATTCAGAATATTCAAATTGAAAAAGACTTTCTAAAAGCGCAGTTAAATCCGCATTTTTTATTTAATACCTTGAATAATCTTTACGGACTAACAGTTAGAAAAGACAATCTGGCTCCAGAATTAATCTTGAATCTTTCTGATATTATGAGCTATACGCTCTATGAATCGAATACCGAAATTGTCCGTTTGGAAAAAGAATTGGATTTTATCAAAAATTATGTCACTTTAGAAAAAATGCGTTATGCAGCTGATACTGATATTCAAGTTAACATTGCAGGGGAAAGAAATACAGCGGGATTTTTTATAGCACCGCTTTTGACCTTTACTTTTATAGAAAATGCATTTAAATATGGTTTAAAAACCAAGAACGCTTTTATAAAACTAGATATTAAGATTGAAAAGAGCGTATTTTGGTTTAGTTTAAAGAACGATTATGAAGAAATGGAACATGATATAGTCTTTGGCGGAATAGGGTTGGAAAACGCTCGTAAACGCTTAGAGTTGCTATATCCTGATAGGTATGAGTTAGAAATTGAAAAACTGGAAAGTTCGTTTAGAGTCGATTTAAAAATAGTTTTAAGGAAATAATGGAAAAATTAAAATGCATTGTCGTTGACGATGAGCCGATTGCAAGAGATATTATTGAATCGTTTATTGCTGAAATTCCGTTTTTGGAACTGAAGGATTCGTTTGCAGAAGCCTCTAAAGCATTATTATTTCTGCAGGAAAATGAAGTTGATATTGTTTTCAGCGACATCGAAATGCCTAAATTTAATGGTTTAGAATTGGCGCAGTCCCTTACCAATGCTCCGGTTATTATTTTTATTACAGCACACCGCAATTTTGCTCTCGAGGGATTTGAAACAGGTGCGGCAGATTATCTCTTAAAACCCGTTCGTTTTGATCGTTTTCTAAAAGCGGTAAATCGCGCTAAAGAATATCTTTTGTTGAAGAAAACAACTTCGGTGCATCAAATTAACTCCGATCGCATTTTTATCAAATCAGAAGGAAAATTGATTAAGATTCTTTTGAATGAAATTCTATATGTCGAAGCGCAAGGCGATTATCTGAAATTCGTCATCAATGGCGCATCATATACAACTTTAGGAACTTTAAAGTCTATGGAAGAAGTGCTGAAGCTTCCGATGTTTTTTCGCATTCAGCGTTCTTTTATTATAAATCTGGAAGCGGTGAGAAGTCTCAACGGAAATTTGGTTGAACTAACTGATGGGAAAACTATTTCGGCAGCTCTAAATAAGAAGGACGAATTGTATCAGTTATTGGGAATACGGTAAGTAGAAAATGCGATGATTAGAAGATTCGATAATTAGAAAATGCGAGTTTTTCATGTGTGAATTTTTGACTGAAAAACTATAAGATTTAAATTGAAAATTATGGATTGAAGAATGTTCTGGCAAAGATTTTTTTTATCTCTTTTTTAGAAATTGATAAATAGATTTTTAAAGTAAAATAATTGTTTTTTAAGTAGATTTTCTATTATAGAGGTTTTCTATTGTAATGGTTTAAATTGTTGATTATTAGGTTTTAAATTGGTTTAATTAAATAATAAGTTTAATGCTTAAAAGTAATGAGTATTTTATGTGAGGAAGCTAGTTTTTGCTTCTTTTTCTAGCTTTTTAGAAGAAGAAAAAAAATAAAATACCTTTAAAAGACCAATTTATTTACTGATAGATCTGATCATTTTTTTATCTGAATTGATCATTTTTTTTAAATTGATTCAGAAGAACAACAAGGTGTCTGTAAATTCAATTTTTATGCTATTAGTTAGTTTTAGAAAACCGAACGAAGAGTTCTTAATTTTAACATTTTAACCCGCTTTTAACATAGATGTAACTTTAATATTGTCTATTTCGGTTCAGATTCGTACATTGTTGAAAATTATAAATCATGACTAAAAAAATAGAAGACTTAATTCCGCATCGTGCTCCATTTCTCTTTGTTGATGAAATTATCTCTTATACAACAGACACAATCATTGGTTTAAAGACATTTACAGATAAAGATGCTTGGCTCCAGGGCAGTTTTCCAGATTTTAATTTTGTTCCTGGAACTATTTTGATCGAAGCTATGGCGCAATGTGGTGGTGCAGGAATAAAGCTTTTAGGAATCGCAGATGGAGTTTTTGGCTTAGTTAGCTTAGATAAAGTGGAGTTTTTTGGAGGTGTTGAATTCAATAAACTCGTTAAATTTGTGGTAAAAAACATTCGTACAAGCGAAAAAATCATAAAACAGTCTGGTGAAGCCTTTGATGAGGATAAATTGATTATGAAAGGCGAATGGATGTGTGTGAAGCTTCAGTAGTGTGGGATAGAAGAGAGAGGTTAGAAGCAAGAGGCAAGATTATAGAAGCAAGAGGCAAGACTATAGAAGAAAGAAGCTAGATATAGAATATGCAGTGGATGTATCGAAAAGAGGTTTTTTTAAAGCTTCGGAGAAGCGAAATATTTATAGTTTAGAATAAAGTTTTAGAGTAAAAAGCTCCAGAGGAGCGACATATCTATTTATGAAATATGTCGCTCCTCTGGAGCTTTTTCTATTTATCTTACGGTAATTCTATAAATATTTCACCCCATTGGGGGTTTTCATTTTTTTTACATTTTTGTTATGATGAATTCGCTTCGGCGATTGACTTGATGTTGCGCTTCTGTACATGGGACTCCGTTAGAACAATTATTGATTAGCTGAGTTTCTCCATAACCAATTGCGCTTTCTATTCGTTCGGGAGCAACTCCTTGAGAAATGAGATAATCTCTTGTGGCTTTTGCTCTTCGATCAGAGAGTTCGAGATTGTACTGGTCGTTGGCGCGGGAGTCGGTATGCGATTCAATTTTGATTACAATAGTGTTATACTGATGCATTAAGAGAACTACTTTATTTAGTTCTATAGCAGCATCATAACGTATATCTGATTTGTCTAAATCAAAGAAAATAATTCCGATTTTTATTTTCAGAACTCCATTTTCCCGTGCAATTAAAGCAGGATCTAAACCTACAAGAGCTTCTGTTTTTCCAGAACTGTTTGCGGTAACAATTGCCTTGTTATTTGCGTTATAATTTTCTTTTGAAACTTCAATGGTATAAGGCGTGTTGCAATTTACATTGTTATTAAAATCGTATTTTCCGTCAAGCTGAGAAACGGTTTCTGCCACTTTTATTCCGTTTGCATTTTTCAGCGTTACCATAGCACCTGCAATTCTGTTGTTTGAAATGGCATCATAAACATAACCGCTAATGGCTTGGTTGCATGATCTTTCAAAAGAGTAAATATCATCATCGCCTTTTCCTGTTTTTCTGTTAGAGCAGACAAAACCTTTGTTGGTGGCTTCGTTAACGATATATCCAAAATCATCTCTATTGCTGTTTAAAGGTGCACCGAGATTGGCTGGTGTGTCAAAAAAGCCATCGTTTAATCGGCTTTCGAATACGTCTAAGCCTCCTAAACCTAAAAATCCGTCAGAAGAAAAATACAGCGCCTGATCGGTAATGTATGGAAACATTTCACGTCCTGTCGTATTTATTTTTTCGCCTAAATTTTTGGGTTCCGAGAATTGATTATTGCCCAAAATATCAACCACAAAAATATCGGTAGAACCAATTGTTCCAGGCATATCTGAAACGAAATACAGCTTTTTGCCATCTTTGCTTACAGAAGGATGTCCAACTGAATAATTATCGCTGTTAAAAGGGAGTTCTTTAATATCTTTCCAAGAAACTGTACCATTACTGTTCTCTGTTGCTGTAGCAGAAAAGATTTTTAGGTTGTTAATGCCTTTGCTGTCACGTTTCAGTTTTCCGTTATAATTATTTCGCGTAAAATAAATGGTCTTTTCATCTGGAGAAAAAGCGATGCAGGCTTCATGATATTTTGTACTGATATCTTTGCCGAAACGTTCTTTAAAAGTAACATTCGATTGCGTTTCGCTTATTTTTCCCAATTGCATATTCAGATAAGGCTGATCATTCCATCCGTATCTATCTGTTTTCCAATAAGAAGAATCGATTGTAGTGGAGTACACTAGATCGCCTTTGTAGAACATTGGACCAAAATCGGAATAAGGAGAATTAATTTCTAAGTTTTCAAGCAAAAAAGAGGGTTTTATATTTTCAATATCTTCAAGTGTGACATTCTTAAGCGAAAAATTCTTAGCTCTTGTCGCATCGATTGATTTTTCTTTTTCTGCAAAAGCCTTCATCCATTTTTTTGCCAAGTCATAGTTTTGAATTCCTTGCAGCGACTGTGCATAACGAAATAAATATTCGGCTGAAACTTCATTCGGATATTCAGCAATTAGCTTTCCATACCATTTTGAAGCACTAGACATTTTTGTATTGAAATAATAAGCGTCTCCAAGTCGCTGAAGCGTTTCTTTGGAAACATCTCCATTATTAATGGAAAGTTCATACGATTTTGCGGCTTCAACATAATACATCTTATCAAAAAGAGCATCGGCAGTTTTGTTTTTGGTTTGCGAATAAATTAGCTGTATAACCAATAATGCGAGTATAGTAATTGTTCTTTTCATAGACTATCCGTATTAAAAGAATCTTGGTGATTTTAGTCCTTTTTTGCGTGAAACCAGTTCAAAACGAAGCATAATTTCGTGCGTACCGCTATTGTAATTCTGCAAAGCGGTTGTAGTGTAATCGTAAGCGTAACCTGCCATAATCATTGGCGTAATCTGTATTCCAACCAAACCGCTCACAGAATCAGATGTACGATAGGAAACACCTAGAGTTAGAGCATTGTTGAACATAAAATTGGCAGATATATCGGCAATCATTGGAGCACCAGATACATATTTTAGAAAAACAGCGGGTTTGAATTTGGTATGTGCTGAAAGGTCAAAAACATAACCCCCGATAAGATAAACGTGTATTCTCTGATTGACCAAATCTTCGCTGATATCATCATATGTATAACGTTCGCGGGTCATAAAATTCGGAATCGAAAGTCCGATATAATCTCTCTCTCCATGCCAATACAATCCAGCTCCAATAACAGGCAGGAATTTGTTTGTAATGTTTTCACGAAATTGCACATCTGGATCTTTGTAACTTCCTTTAGACCAATCGATATTGATGACACGTCCGCCTCCTTTTACTCCAAAAGAAAGTTTATGATTTTCTCCAGATTTAATGGTGTAAGAGAAATTGGCATCTAGATATTGCTCATCTGTTGGTCCGATTTCTTCGTTTACGATTGAAATTCCAAGACCCACATTTTTCCCGACAGGAGTATCTAATGAAAAACTTTGTGTGTCTGGAGCACCTTCAATACCAACCCATTGTGTTCTGTAAATTCCTGTTATAGCTAAATGTCCCAGCGAACCGGCATAAGCCGAGTTTACGGTGAGTGTGTTGTACATATACTGCGTGTATTGCGGGTCTTGCTGTGCAAAGGCTCCATATACCGAGAATAGAGTTATTATCGCGAAAACCTTTTTTATATTTTTAATCATAGCCAATTTTATTTTGGTTAATCCTATTCTTAAATTTTCTTTTTTCTGGATGGTTTTATTTGAGGTAAACCCATCCAGAGGTTTTTTTAGATCCGTCTCCTAAATCAAGGATATAGAAATAGGTTCCTTCAGGAAGCGTTTTGGCAGAACCTTCCGCTTTTCCGTCCCAGGTATTTTTATAGCCTTTTTGGTAGTAAACCAGATTACCCCAGCGGTTAAAGATTTCCAGCTGATTATTTGGATATCTTTCAATACAGTCAATGTAGAAGAAATCGTTTTGGCCGTCATCATTTGGTGAAAACTCATTATAAATTTTCAGACAGTTTGGCGAAACGGTAGCGCTATCCTGATTGTTTGCCGAATTGGTGTCTATCTGATCTAATTTAACCAAATGAGCATTATTCAAATAATCATTAAAATCAATAACCTTAACCGTTAGGGTTAATGTTTGGGTAGTTCCCTTATTGATTGTTGGAATGCTCCATATTCCTGTTTTAGAATCATAAGTTCCAGAAGTTGTCGCTGAGTTTACTAATGAATATCCTTTAGGCAGTGCATCTTGAACTTCTACGTTTGTTGCAGTTAAATTGCCTAAATTCTCTGCTGTTATGGTAAAGACTACTTGGCTATCCATTGGAACATCTGTTTTATCTACTTCTTTATTGATGGCTATATCAGTAGAAGGGATGTTGATAGACTCAGAATCTTCATCATCTTCGCTCTGGTCTCCGTTATCATTGTTTGGAGTTGAATCTGGATCAAATTGATTGCTGGCTGTTACTTGAGCAATGTTAACATAATCCACACTTTCCAGTCCAAACGGATTGGCTACAGTTGCTTGGTAGGTTAATGTAATACCTCCCACAGGAACAGTTAGATTTACCCATTTTATAATATCCTTGCTGAAGATACCTCCATTATTGATATTTGAGATATTCTTGAGTCCAAGCGGTATTAAGTCTTCAACAGCGACACCAGTAGCAACGCTTGGACCTTCATTGTTAAGCTGTAAGGTGAATGTGACAACTTCGTTTACATTTGCGTTTTGATTGCTAGCTGTTTTCTCTAGACTTAAATCGGCAACGGCAATTTTGATCTGTAAGCTGTCATAATCGTCTTCGGTTGTGACCCCGTTATTTGGAGTCGAATCTGGATCGGGCAGATTACTGGCAATAACCTCGGTGATATTTGTATATTCGCCTGGTATTCCTGACGGCTTATTTACGGTTGTATAAATATCTAGCGACTGATCTGTTCCAGTAGGAATATTTCCGACATTCCAAATACCTGTAATGTAGTTGTACAAACCACTTGTAGGACTGCTGGTCTGATAGGTAAATCCAGGAGGCAGCAAATCTTTAACTCTTACGCCAGAAGCATCCGCTGGTCCATCATTGGTAACAGTAACAGTAAAAATAACTGTTGAACCAACATCATGAACTGCATCTTGGTTAAGTGCTGTTTTTTTAATAGATAAATCTGCCATTACAATTACTGGTGTGACAGAAATACTGTCATAGTCATCTTCAGTCGTAATTCCATTTCCTGGTGTACTGTCCGGATCATGCTGATCTGCAGTCATGATTTCGGCTGTATTTAAGTACTCATCAGGAGTGCCAGTCGGATTTTTTACAAAAACGTTTAAAACCAAAGTATGGCTATTTCCTGGCAGTATAATTCCAGGAGACCATTCACCAGTTGCAGGATTGTAAGCTCCCGAAGTCGAATTATAGAAAATATAATCGTATCCAGAAGGCAATACATCTTTTATGGTAACACCTGTAGAAATACTTGGTCCCGAGTTGGTTACTGTAATAGAGAATGAGATCTGCGATCCTACTGCAGGAGTAAGTATGTTGTTGATTACTTTTTTCTCTATCGAAAGATCGGCTACTGCTGGAACTGGCGTTAATAATACAGAACTCATATCATCTTCACCGCTGACATTATTATTTGGAGTAGAATCAGGATCCAATTCGTTAGAAGCATAAACTTCTGCAATGTTTTGGTAAACACCTGTAGTTTTTACTCTAGCCCCAATTAATAAAGATTCGGAACTACCATTTGGAATTGTTCCAACATCCCAGATTCCGGTTGAATTATGATATTGTCCAGCTGTCGAAGCGTATACAACATATTCGTAACCGCTTGGTAGCATATCTATTACTTTGACACCTGTTGCATTTTGTGGCCCACTGTTTTTTACTGTTATTTCAAAAGTAACGGTAGCACCAAATATAGGATTAAGATTACCGCCGACTATGGCTTTTGTCAATGATAAATCGGCCATAGGAACAACAGGAGTTGTTGCAACTTCAGCATAATCATCTTCTGTTGTGATTCCATTATTCGGAGTCGAATCTGGATCAGGAAGACTGCTGGCAGTAACTTCTGTAGTATTTAAATAATTACCTGTCGCGTTTACAGTAGCAGTTAATTGAAGTGTTTGCGCGTCTCCGCTCGCTAATGAACCAATAATCCATTTTCCATTTGTGTTGGTATAGGTTCCTTTTGTTGCTGTGAAACTACTAAAAGTATAACCAGAAGGAAGTAAATCGGTTACTTCTACGCCTGTTGCATTCTGCGGTCCTTGATTAGTTATGACTATTTCAAAAGTTACAGGTGTTCCAATTAATGGAGTGGCATTGTTAACTGTCTTAGTTAAAGATAAATCGGCTGCTTGTCCTAAAGGAGAAGTAGTTGCTGTACCGTAATCATTTTCGGTTGGAACGCCGTTGCCAGGAGTTGAATTAGGATCTGGTAGGTTACTAGCAGTTACTTCGGCAACGTTCACATAATTTCCTGTTGGATTTACAATAGCAGTTATACGTAATACGTGCGAATCTCCGTTTAAGAATGTACCAATTGTCCATTTTCCAGTTGTGGAATTGTAAGTTCCTTTTGTAGCACTGTAATTGGCAAAAGTATATCCAGAAGGCAATAAATCGGTAACTTCAACTCCAGTCGTATTCTGAGGGCCATTATTAGTTGCAATTACTTCAAATATTACTGATGACCCTACTAATGGTACCGTATTATTAACTGTTTTAGTTAAAGATAAGTCTGCCGCTTGTGCGTTTGGAGTAACAGTCGCTGTTGCGTAATCGTCTTCTGTGGTAACTCCATTATTTGGCGTTGAGTCTAAATCAGGAGCATCTGCAGCAGTTATTTCTGCAATATTGAGATAATTCCCAGAAGTATTTACGGTAGCTGTAATTTGAAGTGTTTCTGATTTTCCGCTTATTAAATTACCAACATTCCAGATTCCTGTTGTAGGGTTGTAAGTTCCTGTTGATATATTGTAAGAATTGTAAGTGTATCCTGAAGGAAGTAGATCAGTTACTTCTACGCCTGTATTATTACGTGGACCATCATTTTTTACAACGACTTCAAAAACTACCTGAGAACCTACAAGCGGTGAAATAGCATTGACTGTTTTCGTTAATGATAAATCAGAAAATAGTCCTGATCTATCAGGAGTAACGATAGCTGTTGCATAATCATCTTCTGTCGTAACACCATTATTTGGAGTAGAATCTGGATCAGGAAGTGCCGCTGCTGTTATTTCTGCAATATTCTGGTAATCGCCTGTTTCTTTAACAAGCGCTATTACTTGAAGCGTTTCTGATTGGCCCATTGCTAAATTACCAACATTCCACAATCCGTTAGTTGTGTTGTATATTCCTGTTGAATTACTGAAACTGACAAGCGAGTACCCAGAAGGCAGTAAATCAGTTATTTGCACTCCATTGTTATCTTGTGGTCCATTATTGGTCACTACAATTTCAAAAGTTACAAGTGAATCTACTTCGGGAATAGTGTTATTTACTGTTTTGGTCAAAGACAAGTCAGAAGATTGAGATGTCGGGGTAGTTGTCACGGTCGCATAATCGTCTTCTGTAGTAACTCCATTATTTGGCGTTGAGTCTGGATCCTCAAAATCAGCGGCAGTTATTTCTGCAATATTGGTATAATTTCCAGTTGCATTTACGGTCGCTGTAATCTGTAAAGTTTCAGATTTTCCATTTATAATATTGCCAACGTTCCATAAACCTGTTGCAGGTGTATACGTTCCTGTAGAGATTGTATATCCAGTAAGTGTATAACCAGAAGGAAGCAAATCTGTAACTTGAACACCTTTATTATCATCTTTTCCGCTGTTGGTAATGATAACCTCAAAAGTAACTTGTGAGCCAACTAGTGGGGTTAAATTATTTACAGTTTTAGTTAATGATAAGTCAGAAACTGGCGGAGGAGGAGGTATTTCTGCTCTTGTTAGAACAGCTACACTTGCATAGTCATCTTCAGAAATTACTCCATTATTAGGAGTAGAATCTGGATCAGCAAGACCAGCTGCGGTTACTTCTGCGATGTTAACAAAATTTCCAATTGCATTTGCTATTGCTGCAATTTGTAATGTTTCTGATTGATTTTTTGGTAAGTTTCCAATATTCCATAAGCCTGTCGCAGGATCATAAGTTCCTCTTGAAACGGTATATCTGGTAAAGGTAAACGCTGCAGGGAGTAAATCGGTTACCTGAACCCCCGTATTGTCTTCTGGCCCGCTGTTAGTAACAATTATTTCAAATGTAATTTCTGTGTTAACAATCGGAGATGAATTACTAACCGTTTTGGTTAAAGACAAATCTGAAGAAAGTGCTGTTGGGGTAGTCGTTGCTGTTGCATAATCATCTTCTGTTGTAACCCCATTGTTTGGAGTAGAATCTGGGTCGGGCTGATTGCTTGCTGTAATTTCAGCATTATTGGTATAATTTCCTGTTGCATTTACTACTGCTGTGATTTGTAAAGTGTGAGTAGATCCAATTGCTACATTCCCAACTGTCCATAAACCTGTTAACGAATTATAGCTTCCAGCTGTTGCACTATAAGATGCGTAAGTATATCCAGAAGGCAGTAAATCGGTAACGGCAACACCATCTGCATCTTGAGGTCCAGCATTGCTTACCTGAAGACTGAATATTACCTGGGAACCAACAAGTGGAGCAGCATTATTTACGGTTTTAGTTAAAGATAAATCTGCCGATGCTAATACCGGAACTGTTATGGCTTCTGCATAATCATCTTCTGTCGTAACCCCATTGTTTGGAGTAGAATCTGGATCAGGCTGACTGCTTGCTGTAATTTCAGCAGTATTAGTATAATTTCCAGAAGCATTTACTGTAGCTGTGATTTGTAAAGTATAAGAATCTGAAATAGGCATGTTTCCAACTGTCCAAAGACCTGTTGTTGGGTTATAACTTCCTGTTGTTGCACTATAGGATACATAGGTATATCCAGAAGGCAGTAAATCGGTAACAGCGACGCCATTAGCTTCTTCGGGTCCAGAATTAGTTATTTCTATACTGAAAGTTACCTGCGAACCAACAAGTGGAGCAGCATTATTTACGGTTTTGGTTAAAGATAAATCTGCCGATGTAGGAATAGGAGTTGTTATCGCTTCTGCATAATCATCTTCTGTTGTAACTCCATTGTTTGGAGTAGAGTCTGGATCTGGAAGATTAGCAGCTGTTACTTCAGCCTTATTAAGATAATCGCCACTCGGATTGACTCTTGCCACAATCTGAAGTGTTTCTGCATCACCCGTTACCAAATTACCGACATTCCATATTCCTGTAGCGGTGTCATAAGTTCCTGTTGAAACGGTAAATCCAGTGAAAGTATATCCAGACGGAAGCAGATCTGTAACTTGTATGCCAAGATTGTCTTGTGGACCATTATTGGTCACAACTACTTCAAAAGTAACTAGTGAACCAACTAATGGAGTTGCATTATTAACAGTTTTAGCTAAAGATAAATCTGAAGACTGCTGAATAGGAGTGGTCGTCGCTGTTCCATAATCGTCTTCTGTTGGCACTCCGTTATTTGGAGTTGAATCTGGATCTGGAGTATCGCTATTAGTAACCTCTGCAATATTTGTATAATCTCCTGTTGGATTCACTATTGCATTAATTTGTAAGGTTTCAGACTCACTGCTTTCTAATATGTCCAGAGTCCATAAACCAGTTGTACTGTCATAAGTTCCACTTGTTGCGTTGAAAGTAGCAAAAGTATATCCAGAAGGTAATAAATCGGTTACCTGAACTTGAGCGGCGTCTTGTGGACCGCTGTTTTTAGTGATAATAGTAAATGTTACAAGGGAACCAACCAGAGGAGTAGCATTACTTACCGTTTTAGTCAATGATAAATCTGCAGATGGAGGTATTGGAGTTAATACCACATTATCTTCATCATCTTCGCTTTGATCTCCATCGTCATTATTTGGCATACTGTCAGGATCAGGAAGATCACTAGCAGTAACTTGAGTTATATTTTTGTAATCTCCTGTAGGTAATACTTTTGCATCAAGTATAAGTGATTCAGTAACACCAGTATCAACTGTACCAACATTCCATATTCCAGTAGTGCTGTCGTATGTTCCGGCAGACGAACTATAATTTACGTATTGAAAGCCAGAAGGCAATAAATCTGTTACTTGCACTCCAGTTGCATTATTTGGACCGTCATTTTTTATTTTAAGTTCAAATGAAACTTGGCTTCCAACCACGGGGCTTGTATTACCTGTAACTACATTTTTGGTTAAAGATAAGTCGGCAGAAGGCCCAATAAATGTAATTTGAGCATCATCTTGATCATCCTCAGAGGCGACATTATTATTTGGTACGCTATCTGGATCTGGTAAATCGCTTGTTATGACTTGAGCAATATTAAGGTAGTTTCCTAAAGGATTAACAAAAGCATTAAAAGTAAGATTGACATTGGAGTTTGCAGGCAATACTAGATTTCTCCATTCTAGTGTCGCCGTTGCAACTTGGTAGGTTCCACCAGCAGATACTGATCCAGGGATAAGCGTATATCCTACTGGAATAACATCTTTTACACCAACGCCAGTAGCATTTCCGGGACCTTTGTTTACTACGTTAATTGTAAAGCTAACTTGGTCTCCAGCCGCGGCAGAAGTTGGCGTTACTGTTTTAGTAAGTTCCAAATCAGCTTGTTTTAGCGAGACAGAAGCGGTTGATATATCATCTTCTGGCAATCCATTTCCTGGAGTACTATCGGGATCGAATTGATGTGCGGTCTGAATTTCTGCCGTATTAAAGTAATCACTCATTGATGTCACGACATTTACCTTTGCTGTAATTTGCAAGGCAAGAGAGTTTCCATTGTTTAGATTACCCACATTCCAAATTCCAGTGGTGTTATTGTATTTTCCACCTCCATTATCGCTCACATACGTAAAACCTGGAGGTAAATGGTCTGAAACTGTAATTCCAGTTGCATTATTAGGTCCGCTGTTGGTAACCCTAATAGTAAACACCACATTATCATTTATGCTAACGGTTGCTGGTGAAACTGTTTTTTGTAATGATAAATCGGCTACATCTAGCACTACTGTTGCACTATCCTGATCATCTTCTGAAGGGTTTTGGTTGTTAGGCGTACTGTCTGGATCAAATTGGTCAGATGCGACAACTTCTGCAGTGTTCACGTAAGATCCTCCAGCAAGAATTCTAGCTTTAAAGGATAAATTTAATATACTTCCGCTAGGAATTGTGATACCGCTCCAAGTAATTGTATTGTCTCCAACATTGTATACTCCTCCCGAATTAACCGTTCCGGCAACAAGTGCAAAGCCCATTGGGATAAAATCTCGTATAGCGACATTAGTAGCCGTAGTAGATCCGCCTAAAGAATTGTTATTAAAAACATTTATATTGAACGTGACAACATCGCCAATACTTCCAGTTGCTGGTGACACTGTTTTGGTTAATTCAAGATCTGCAATTGAAAGAATGGTCAGAGTCATGGTATCTGATGAAACTGCACAATTACCATTGCTGACAGTCCATTGTAGTATATATATTCCCGGAACAGTTCCTGTAACAGCTGTAGTGGGAGAAGTAGCATCCATAAAACCTACAGTACTAGGTCCAGAAACCTGAGTCCATTCTCCAGTACCAACTGTTGGGGGAGTTGCATTCATGTTTACTGCTGTAAATTGAGGAACTCTTTGATTTGGACCTGCTTCTGCTGTGGATGGATTTGCATAAATTGTAACTTGAACAGTATCTTCAGAAATACATCCAGTTGTAGTTATTGTCCATTTAAATATGTAAGTTCCAGGGATTAAATTTAACATCAGCGAGTTTGGATTATTTGGAGCCGATATTGTTGCCGTATTAGGTCCAGAAACCTGACTCCATAGTCCGGTGCCAATAAGTGGAGTATTCGCAGCCATAGTTGCTGTAGTAACATTACACATTTCTTGATCAGGGCCTGCATTGGCTATCGTTGGTGGATTATCGTTAAAAGTAATATTGACTGTGTCCGAGGTTGGCTGACATAACGAAGGATTGGTAAATGGGCCGTTTGTAACTGTCCATGTTAAGACATAAGTGCCTAAAACATTAATATTGGATAAGGTAGTTACTGGACTATTTGGATTGTCAATAATAGCATTTCCTCCAGAAGGCTGAGAGGCAAATGTCCATGTTCCAATACCTACTGCTGGAGGTACGGCTGCCGTTTTATAAGTTGTTTGGCAAGCTACCGTATTGTCAGGGCCTGCGTTTGCGGCACTAGGAGGAGCGTTCATTACGATTCTCACAATATCAGATAATGTTCTGCAAGAAGGGCTTTCAAAAACCCATTCCAGAATATATAAACCAGGAACTGTTAGACCTGTTACTGTTGTAAGCGGAGCACTAGGCGTTGTTATTACGGCTACGCTCCCAGCAGGTTGAGAGGCAAAACGCCATTCAAAAGTTTTAACATCAGGTGGCGGAACATTTCCTTGCAAAGTTGCAGTTCCGTTAACATCAGATATACACAAAGTTTGATCTGGACCAGCATTAGGCGGTATACTTGCTCCGCTAAATATTTCAACATTCACAGAATCAGAAGATCCTGGACATGTAGATCCACCTGGAAAAGTTGAAGCAGAAGTGGTATAGGTAAAAACATAACTAGTTCCTGGAACAACAGTTGCATTTGCAATATAACTGTTAGGCGGAGATTGGGATATATGAACAGCTGCTGGATTTCCTGATGTGCTGGTAAGTGTCCAGGTTCCAGTTGAATTTTTATTTCCCGTAAGCTGAATACTAGTAACATCACAATAAGTTTGATCAGGTCCTGCATCTGCGGCTGGAGTCACCACTACAACCATATCATCAAAAGTTCCTTGGCATAAGAAAATGCTTTTTGCAGTTATGGTCCATCTAAAAGTGTAAGTTCCAGCTACAAGCCCATTGATTACAGTATTTGGATTAGTAGGATCTACAATATTGGGCTGATTTGGCGCGCCAGTTAGTACAGACCATTGTCCAGTTTCAAAAAAGCTGTCGTAAGTACTACCGGCCATTGTAACGCTGGTGTTGGCACAGATGTTTTGATCTGGTCCTGCAACAGCTTGGTGAGGCGGAATACCTATTGTTAAATTAACGTCGTCAAATGCCTGACCGCAGACAGAAGCATCTACTGTCCATCTAAAAATATAATAACCACTATAGATAAAAGTAAAAACAGCATTTGGATCATGAATGTCACTTATGGTGTAATCTCCAACACCAGAAATTCTTGTCCAAGTTCCAACTGCTCCACTGCTGGCTGTAGCAGCCATTGTAATAGTAGATCCGCAGATTTCTTGATCAGGACCTGCATTTGCTGCAGGAGGAGTATTGGCAATTGTAACCGAAACACTGCTCTGATTTGGTGCGCATAGCCTTGTAAGAGGCTCTATCGACCAAGTAAACACATAAGTTCCATTTCCTGGAACGGTAACCAACGTATTAGGGTCGCTAGTATCTGCAATAACAACACCCGCTGAAGGTGTTACAGACCAAATACCCACTTCTAGAAAACTAGGATTATTTCCACTAAGATTGAAAGAAGTTGTTCCAGAAGGGTAACAAGCATCAGGACCAGCATCTGATGTTGAAGCTGCTGTCGAATTATTAGTGCTAATTGTCACAGTATCGGACGCAGATGAACTACAAGATGGTCCAGGATGAAGATAAGAAACCGTCCATTGTAATTCGTATTGCGATACATTTGTTGTAAAACCTGTTGCTATCGCATTTGGGTCATTAACATTGGAAAACGAAATTGTAGTTGGTCCAGAGATTTGACTCCATGTGCCAATTTCACCCGCCTGAACTGCTACAGCTCCAAGAAGTACTTGAGAATTGGCACAGACAATCTGATCGGGTCCCGCATCTGGAGTTCCTAAATTAGTATCAGATACATAAATAGTTACTGTCGAAACTGAAAAACCACAGGTTGCACCGCCTCCTTTGGTTATATATTGAAAAACATAAGTTCCAGGAATAAGCCCTGTAACTTGCGTGTCTATAGCAAAATTATCTGCAATTACTGCCTGATTTGGTCCGCTAAGCTGACTCCAAAAATGCATGCCATCTCCAGTTACAACTCCAGAAAGCATAGTGCTTGTATCACCGCAAGGCAAGCTTACATCAGATCCTGCATTAGATGGAGTAGGATCACCAGAAACAAGAATGTTTAGAGTGTCAAAACCATAATCGCAGCCAGCAAGAATTGATCCGTTTTGGCTTCTGATAAATTCAACGGTATATTCTCCTGGTGTAGTAAGGGTCAAAGTCAAAGAATTACCCGCATCTTGCAATGCAGTAGGAAAGGGGCCAAGAGGAGAACTGTCGGGTCCTGTTACAATTCGATACTGATTTACTCCAGTTCCTGTAACGGTAAGAGGTATTGTAAACACAGTTGCATTACAGCTCCCAACCATATCATCGCCATTATTGGCAACAATGGTTCTTGTTGCGCCGTTATACTGTACATGGTAATCTTTAGTAAAAACGCAACCTGTATTGTTATTGGTAAGCGTATATCTAAACGTATATGGATCACCTTGATCAGATATATTTGTAACTAATGTAGTAGGGTTTGTTGGGGAAACAATTACTGCACCAGTATCACCATCGATTTGTGTCCATCGAACAGTTTCTCCAGCGTATAAAGGAGTTTGTGCTACTAAAGTTACTTGATTAATAGTATTGTCGCAAAAGAAAATATTTTCATCGCCACCAGGAAGAGTCGTAACATCTTGTGTAGCGGCAGGAACATTAATTACAACTGTATCATTGCCAGAAGCACAAGGCCCGGTTACAGTCCATCTAAAAGTGTAAGTCCCCTGAACAAGATTTGAAACTCCTGTATTATTAGCGCTAGGATTGGCAATTGTTGGCGTATTTGGACCACTTACAAAAGTCCACTGACCATTTTGGCCGTTAAGGCCACAACCTCCATAAGTTGCATCAAGATTGGTGCTTTGTGTGGTAGTATAACAATTGCTGAGCGTTTGATCTGGCCCTGCTGAAACTGGTTTAACACCTCCATAATTGGTTACAGTTATCTGAGAAGTAGTTCTACAGCGCTGGCCTGGAGCGTATTCAGGTCCTTCAATAACCCATTGAAGCGTCGTAACACCACAGCTTGTAGAAGGCAAAGTTATCGTTGAGGTTGGCAGATCTGGAAAATTAATTACTACGCCAGCATTGTTAGCTCCAACGATTTCCCAACGACCAGTTTCTCCTGTATTTTGAGGGGCATTTGCTGTAATAGATAAATTTCCAGAACTATTTGGACAGCTTGCTATGTTGCCTCCTGCAATTGCGGTAGTAATAGGCTTAACATTTACAACTTTATCCTGATAAGCTGTAATTCCATCGCCACAGGTCGCGCTATATCTAAAAATATAGGTGTTTCCACCGGTATATCCAGAAACGGTTGTGCTTGAACTTGTTGGTGAATTAATAGTTACTGCTGGACCAGAGATTTGAGTCCATTTGACAGTGCCAATAATTGGACTCGGATTATTTCCAGTTAAAACCATTGCGTCGGTTGCGCAAATGGTTGTATTTAATACTCCGGCGTTTACAGTACAGTTTTGTGCATTTGATTGAAAAGCAGTAAGAAAAATTATCAATGCAGTAAAAACTAGTTTTTTTGATAAAGTGCAAGTTCTCCAAGAAAAATAAAATTGTGCCATAAGCAATCAGGAATGAAAAGGCAGCACAGCAAATTTATAACTACCTTAAATTAATAAATTGATTTTGAGCATTAATCGTAGTTAAGATTTAGAATATATTTTGGGGTTACTTCAAATTTAAAGAAAGATAGTTGTGAAATTTTTTTTTGTATGTTGCAGATTATAAAATGAAACATAAAAAACATATTTTGAAACAATAAAACGCTTTATAATATCGTCAGTAAGCGTTTACTATAAAAGTGGACTTAGTCTTATTTTTACAAAAAAGTTTAAGCAGTGTGAAATATTTTAATCAAATTTAATTTTCAAACCGTCAAAAAAGACTTAGTAGAGAGATGTAGAATGTGAATTATGATATAAATAAGAAAGGGCTGCCTTTTTAAGACAGCCCTCCGCTATAATCTTTTTCTGAAAATTAAAAAGCTTCGCCAATTCTAAAATAAACTCCCCAATCTCCTTTACCAACTGCACCGTCTAGACCAACATTGAATTTTGATTTTTTGAATGGATTGTAGCGATATCCAACACCACCACCAGGATACATTTTCCAATCAAAGCTTGGAGTATCAGAACCATAAATAGTGGCAATACCGAAAAAGCCAACCAATCCCATTTTCTGTCCAAAGTTGTATCGGTATTCGCCTTGAACATCCATTAATCCAGCACCTCTATATTTTCCTTCAGAATAACCGCGAATATCTGTTCCACCGATGGTGCTCTGCTGTTCAAATGCAACATTTCCTAGTCCGAATTTGCCAAAAGCACGAACTGCAATGACATCTTTATTATCTCTAGTTGGAATATATCTATTGGCTTGAAAGGATATTCTGTTAGATGCCAGATCATTATCTAAAAAATCGGGATAAGTAGACCAGTCCAATTTAATTTTGTATCCTGTCGTAGGGTAATAAACGGCATCTCTAGTATCATATAATAAGTTTACAACTAAAGCATTGCTATGTGAAACCGACGATGGAGAAATATTATCTTCATATACTGTGTTGTAATGGGAATATGTATACGATAGTCCTCCATAAAATTTACCAACAATTTTGCGCTGTCCACCGATGCCTAAAATAGTTGTTTTGGTTCCATAATCATAAAAATCGGGCTGATCTACATCATCAACATAAAATTGCGAATTCTGATTTCCTGTAAAAAAGAAAAGTTTGAATCGCCATTTGTCTTCTTTCAAATACCATCTATTAAAGAAAGCCAAAACATAAGATTTATTAGTGGTATAAATAGCCGACATTCCAGACAATGATTTAGGAGAAATAGTATCGGCATGATTAACTTTATACATCGCCATTGGAATAACACCAAACATAAAATCAAGATTTCTGTTATAACTCAAATATGGCATTACCCTTAATTCAATTTTCTTTTCTTTAGGTTTTTCGGCAACAGAATCTTTAATTTTTTGACCGAAACAAGAAGATATAAAAGCTGTAAAAAAGAATAGGAGTAGAAGATGCCTCATTGTATAAATTTGTTTGGTGAAACTTATATTGGCGTATAATTACTTAAAATTACGCTTTTCCGATACTTGTAAATTTAAACAAAAAATGTAAGTGTTTGAAATAAAAATAATTAAGTTTTATTCTATCGGTTAAATATTGCAAGCAATCTTTCTAAAGCATTTTTTGAATGAAGCTCTTCACTGTTGTTTAAAGTATCGGCTAACGCCTTTGATGCTCTTTCCAGCATACGATTTTCAAAATAAGAAATAGCAGTTCTCCTGTCAGAAAAAAGATTGTTCGTTAAGCAATCTGCCAATTCAAAAGCATCAAGCATAGCTAGATTGGCGCCTTTTCCTGCAAAAGGAGGCATTCTATGAGCTGCATCGCCAATAATAGTTAGGTTTTCTTGTGTTTTCCAAGATTGATTAAACGGAAAATAATACTGCGGACGCGGAATAAAATACAACTCTTTACTCATAAATAGCTCGTGCCATTCAGAACTCCAATCTTGATAAATGTCTTTAAACCATTCAAAAATCTCCAGATTTTCATTAAAATCCAAACCATTTTCGACGATCCAGTTTTCAGGAATTTTGCAGCTGAGTAAAAACATCAGTGAGCCATCTCCTTTTGTACCGTACATAATGGTTTGTTCATTTCCCATGGCAAGAACTTTTCCCCCTTTAGAAAATTCAAAAAGTTTTGGAGCATTTTCTTTGGCGTTATAAATAGTGCCTTCAATCATCGTGATTCCAGAATAAATAGGTTTTTCTGTACTTATATAAGGACGCACTTTAGAATTTGCACCATCTGCGGCAATAACCAGATCGGCATAAACAGTTGTTTCGTTTTTGAAGTACAATCTCCAGCCTTCATTTTCTTTTTCCATAGAAATAAATTGACTGTCCCAAACAATGGTTTCAGACAGGAGAGAATTCAATAAAATAGTGCGAAGTACCGAACGGTCTATTTCTGGACGCGGTTTTGAAATGTCTTGAAGTGAATCTTGATTGTTTTCTGAATTTATTTGAGAAACGCCTTTCTGAATAGCATGTTCGTCAAATTTTAATTCGAAATTCTGATTCACAATTCGAGCTTTGCTGGCGCTAGGACGAATGTTTTTATAAAATTCGTCCAATAAACCGGCATATTTCATGGCTATCAAACCCGAATCTTCATGCAAATCTAAAGGAGAACCTTGAACACGTACTTCTGAGTTGAGGTCTCTTTCGTAGACTTTCACATTAATATTTTGCAATTGTAAAAGACGAGCTAATAGTAAACCGCCCATTCCGCCGCCAATAATAGCGACTTTCTTATCTTTAAGTAACATAGTTTTGTATTTAAAATCTATGTTGCAAAATTATTGTGATGAAAGAGCCGATAATAGTATAAATCGGTCGTTTTTGTTTTGAAAAAGTTCTTTTGGAAGCGAGCCCGATATTTTTTTGATTTCTTTAATGAAATGTGTCTGGTCAGAAAAATTCTCTTCAGGAAACAATTTCCCTTTTGCAATATGCTCCAATGAAGCGCGAAAACGAAGAATCGAACAATATCCTTTTAATGAAATTCCGAAATACTGATTGAAATACCTGTTAATCTGACGACTGCTCCAGCTAGATTGTTCAGATAACTCTTTTACAGTCATTGCTCCATGAGTTTCATAAATAAGGTGAAATAGCTTTTGCTTTCGGGGATCAACTTCCTTTATTAATAAGGAGTTGATTTTTGAAGTTGCTTTTTCGCAGAACAATTCAAAATTTTCCAGATCACTTTCTTCGAAATCCCAAAAACTAGATTCTAATGTTTTTCCTGAATTTATAAGATCTGCAATGCTTTCATGAAAAATATATTCAGCAGCAAGAAGTTTAAAACTAATCACAAACGTCATACTGTTAGCTGGAATTATCCCTTTTTCGTACTGTTGTGTTCCTAAACCCAGAAGTCTAATTTGAAAAGGGTTTTCAGCTGTTTTTATAAGCGATAAATCAATTCGACCGTCAGGAAGGCCAATTGTTTTTAGTGATTCATCCGATTTATTTTCCATACACCAAAAACTATCCACAAAATCTGAAAGGTTTTTGTTGGGTTTGATGTATTGATAGGATAAATCGTGATACATTTTATCAAATTTTAAAGTGAAATTAAGCAAAATGTACTTTATTTCTATTAAAAGTATCACTTATAGAAAGCTTATAAAAGACTTTTTAATTTGATAAAAAGTGTGATAAAAAACTTAACATTGGGTAAGTTGTTGTTTTTTAGTATATTAGATGTGTTTTTTTCTTGCAATGAAAAACTTAACATTGGCGAATGTCTTTTTCAATCTATCTTTGTTTATTATTTTTTGATGTTAATTTAATGATTTAATAACATTAAAAATTAGTTTAATTAAAAATAAATTTAATCAATTTCTTAAAATTAACAGAATAATGGCAAAAGAAATACTTGTTGATGAAATCAATCAGGAGGCAGAAGCTGTTTCGGTTATTTCAAATGACGAAATCGAACAAAAAGAGACTCCAGTTCTAGAATCTGCTGAAACTCCAGAAGCAAAACCAAAACCGAAAAGAGCTCCAAAAAAAGTAGCCGAAAAAGAGGATAATGCAGTAGAGGAAACAGTGCAAGAATCAACACAAATAGAAGAAATTTCATCTGAGGCTGAAGAAGAAACATCTGAAGAAAACGAAAATCAGCCAAAATCTAAAAAGAGTAAAAAAATGAAAGAAAAAGAAAAGGAAAAAGAGAAAAAAGAGAAAAAGAAAAAAGCTGTTGCTAAGAAAAAAGAAAAAGCAAAAGACAAAAAGAAAGAGAAAGCTAAAAAAGCAAAACTAAAAGCTAAAGCTAAAAAGAAAGCAAAAGCTAAAAAAGCTAAGGAAAAAGCAAAAGCAAAAAAGATCGCTAAAAACAAAGCAAAAAGATCTAAAGCGAAAAAGAATAAAAAGAAATAATAATTGTGAATTGTGAATGGTTAATTGTAAATTTTTCCAAAGCAATCATAATAATAAAATTATTTAGCCACAGATTATAAGATTAACACAGATTTTAAATAATCATTTTAATCTTGTAATCTGTGGCTATTTTTATTTAAGTTTTGCGTTTCACAATTCACCATTCACCATTTACCATTCACATTTCACATTTCACATCTCACCATCATTCAGTTTTTGCTTTTTTTTTCTGCATGGCAAGTTTATCTATTTTCTGAAGAAATTCGGGGTCAAATTCGGAGTAAGCTCTTAATCGGTATTTCTCATCTCTAATTTTCATTACCAGACGTATTTTCTGAACCATCAGCCAGATCGGCTCGTATCTTTTATGGCCAAGCAAATATTGAATTTTAAGAATCGATATTTTTCTATGCGAAAGCGTCATCAATTCAATGCAGATCATCCAATAACGAATAGGAAGATTAGAGTTTTCCATTACAGTGCCAGATCGAAGACTAGTTCGGCTGCCACATTTTCGACATTGAAATTTTAAATCATTTTGTCTGAAAGAATGTACGTCGTGCCCGCATTTTCTGCACAAAAGTCCGTTTTCTAAACGTTTGTTTTTGAGCTCTTCAATGCAGGTTGCTTCGTCAGAATATTTTTCGAAATAAGCGCGTAATTCCATTTATACAGTTCCTTGTTAACATTTCGAAATATAGATTATTTTAAAAGAACCGAATAACAATTTATATAAAAATAGAAAGGTTTTTTGTGATTTCTTTAAGAGAGGTATTTCTAGAAAAAGATTGTTTTTATTTTAGAAGATCCTCAGAGAGGCGAAATATGTATAGAAGGAAATAGCATAAAGAATATAAAGCTCCAGTGGAGCGACAAATTTTATAATTAGGTCTAAAAAATAAAAAGGAACATTCAAGAGTTGAATATTCCTTTTTATCAGGGGCAAAATTGTGTTATAATTTAGCTGCGATTTCTTTTTTATACTTATTAAGGATAGATTTTGTCATACCTAAATTAGCCTTTGTTGAGTCTACCGCTAAGTAAATAAAGTATTCCTGATTATCAGAAACATCAATAATGTGAATTTGAGAACTTAAGGTGATCATGACGTTATCAATAACCTGATCCTTTAATCCTAGAGCTTTAATCGCATTCATTTTTGCTTTAACTACTTCAAGGTTGTATGCAGATGCCAATTCTGGATCAAAATCTGCGACAACAGACTGAGAATAATAGGACATACCGCTCGCGATTTCAGCTACCGAAACGGCAATAAAACCTGGGACATTCTTTTTTAGGTCTTCCCCAAATTGCGTTAAAAAATCAGACATAATGTTAGAATTTTAAATGTTGTAAATAAGATTGAATTGTTTTGGATAAAAGCAAAATTAGGGATACAATATTATTTAATTATCCGTATTGTGTACCTTTTTTTATACAATAATTAAAAAATAACATTAGCGTTCTAAAACCAGTTTTTTATTCTTGCAAACTGAGTTTGTTTTTGTTTTGAAAATGAAATATTTAAACTGAAAATGCTTCTGAAAAAGCACTGTTGTGCCATTCCAAAAGCATTTTTATTTAAGCAAAAATTAATTTTTTACTTGATTTCTGTTATAAATTCTTCTTGAGCAGTTCTTACTTTTTTAAGGTTTACCAACCAGTCATTTGCATCGTCTCTATAACCAAGAGGTAAAATTAAAACGCTTTTTAGACCAAGTTCACCTAAACCTAAAAGTTTATCTACTTCAGCAGGAATAAAACCTTCCATAGGAGTTGAATCTACTTGCTGTTCGGCAGCAGCGGCGATTGCAATACCAAACGAAATATAAGCTTGTTTTGCAGCGTGGTTAGCATGCCATTCTTGTCCAAGAGGTTCGTACATTCCCCAAAGTCTTTGTTTGTACTCATCCATTGCATCAGCAGGAATTCCTCTTTCAGCAATTGTTTTGTCAAATACAGTAGAGATTTTCTCTAAATTATAACCATCCCAAGCAGCCCAAACCAAAACGTGAGAAGCATCAGTAACTTGGCTTTGGTCGAAACTTACCGCTCTAAGTTTTTCTTTAAGCTCTTGGTTTGTAATAACAAAGATTTTATAAGGCTGTAAACCAGAAGAAGAAGGAGCTAGCTTTGCAGCTTCAAGAATATAATCTACTTTTTCTTGCGGAACAGCTTGTCCGTTCATTTTTTTTGTAGCGTAACGCCACTTTAGTGCATCTATTAAGGCCATTTTTTTTTAATTGATTAAAATTGTATTCAAATGTAAAAAAACTTAAGTGTATTTTTGTCATCAGATTACCAAAAGTAACTGTAACATCGAGGTAACTTACTAACAGGACATGATAAAAGAACCAATACACGATAAAAAATCGTGCAATCAGCATATTATGGCAGTGCATGACGCCATGTATATTTTAAACGGAAGATGGAAAATTTCTATTATAGCATCTCTATGCTTTAATACATTGAGGTTTACCGATCTATTAAGAGAAGTGGAAGGCATTTCTGGAAAAATGCTTAGCAGGGAACTAAAAAATCTAGAAGAAAATCAATTGGTCACCCGGACAGTTTTGAACACGCAACCTGTTACGGTTGAGTATGAGTTAACAGAATACGGACATACTTTAAAAGAAGTTATAGATTCTCTAGCAAAGTGGGGACACAACCATAGAAAGAAAATTACAGGAAAAGATTAGTCTTTGTCTTTTAGTTCAATTGCTTTTTGAAAAAAGCTTTGGCGCGTCAAATTATCTTCTGCTTCTTCAATTGCTCGAAGAAGGTTATTTTGAGGATTGGTAATTTCGTTTAAAGCTTTGGCCATAATCGCCCAAACCGGTTGCATTTTAGAAACCAATTCTTTTCCTTTTGGTGTTAAAATTATCAATCTCTTGCGTTCGTCTTGCTTGTCTTTTTTAGAACTGATAAGTTTTTCTTTTTCCAGCTCCTTTAGCAAACTGATGGTTGAAGGATGGCTATAACCAATTTCGCTGGCAATTTCGACCACACTCAGCATTTCTTTTACATGCAGAGTGTAGATTACGGGGAACCATTTCGGTTCAAAATCTATATTGAAATAAGAATAAATCTGTGCACCGTCTTTGCGCAATTGTTCGCTCAAGCGCTGCAAGCGAGTTGATATGGCCAAAATGCCAATTTCGTCAATTATATTCATTGCTATGGATTTAATTTTAAATGACAAAAAACATTATCAGGTTTCATTAACGGAAAATCTACAGGAAGTGCTTCTTTTGGTATGATAATAAAATTGTTCTTTTCGTAAAAACGTAATGCCGCCTGCAAAATAGAAACCGTTCCTAAGTATAAGTCTTGAATTCCATTTTCTTTACTGTATTTAATCAACTCTTCCAATAAATGCTGTGCAATATTAAACTCTTTTCCTCGAAATTCTTTCTTTACAAACATTTTTCTGATAGCTCCGCCTTCTTTATTAAATTTTACGAGAGCAATAGTTCCAACAAGTTTTTCGTCTATAAACGCGCCGAGAAAAATTCCGCCTGGCTTATAGTAAAAGTTTGCAATATCCTGTAAATCTGGCTGATCTTCTAAAGTAATCGGAACATTAAACTCTTTTTGCTGAATGTTTAAGATTAAATCTACGATCTGGTTTTCGTACTCATTTTGTATGGGCTGAATCTGCATGGTATTTCAAAAATTAAATAACAGTACAAAACTACGTAGTTGACTACATATATGCAAGAAAAAAACTGCCGAACTCAGCAGTTTTAAGTGTTTTTTATGATTTATTACAATTTTTTATTTCTGATTTTATTCTTTAACTAATACAATAACAGCTTTATATCCTGTTCCAACATTCCATTCGCTTGACGAAATAACCTGGCCTTTATCATCATACACCTTGAATTCGGCTGTATTTGGAGAAGCAAAACCTTCGTTTAAAGCTTCGATATCAATTTTATTAATTCCTTTTTCCAAGTTTATTTTGACGCTTTTAAAATCTCCGTTTAAAAAGACTTCAGGCTCAATAACTTTATCGTTCAAATATACTTTTACTTTATCGCCGTCTACAAAAGCGGCATCACGGTACATTATAGTAGAAGTTACCGCAGTTGTGTTGAAATTGCCTAAGAATTGATTTCTTCTATAAAATATTCCTTCAACATTAGCTTCTGGCTTATAAAGGTTTGTGTTTTTAAATAATTCGTCTGGATTAACCTGTAATGGTGCAGGCTTCTCTATAGGCGCTGGCGGATTTTCTTTTGGAGCAGCTTCTGCTGGCGGAATAACTTCTTTTACTGGAGATTTTTTTGCTGGAATCGATTTGAATTTATTATCAAGTTCTTGAGCAAAACTATGCAGTGAAAAGGAAGCAAGGGCAATTATAAAAAATATTTTTTTCATGTTTTTATACTATTAATCTAGTGTGGTATTGATTAAAAAAATTAGATGCATCATAATCTTTTATATATAAACATTTTATGAAACCAAATATTGCATCGTTAAGATTTTTTTGTCGAAAAATTAACTTCTTTGCGAATAAAAATCTAATATTTTCTGCTGAAACTGACTTATCTTTATATTCTCTTGAAGTTTTGAAGATTCTATCTTTTAAAAGATTCTCTTCAAACAATAAAATTAAATATCATGGAATGGAAAAATGTTCTGACCGATTTATTTAAAACGGATTATCCGATAATACAAGCGCCAATGTTAGGCGTTACAACTCCAGAAATGGTTGCGGCTGCAAGTAATGCTGGAGCTTTGGGATCGCTGGCATTGGGCGATCTTACTGCGGAAAAATGTATCGAATTAATTAGGGCTACAAAGAAATTAACCAATAAACCTTTTGCCGTGAATATTTTTGTTCACTCAATAGATCCAATTACACCAAAATTGGAAGCTGATTATGCTAAAACGAAAAATCATTTGGAAAAGTTTGCTGAGAAAACGGGGATTAAAGCCGATTTTCCACCTATAAACGAAATCAAACTCACTGATTATCACGATCAGATTGAAGCTATCTTATTGGAAAACTGCAATATTGTGAGTTTTACTTTTGGAAATTTGGATAACGAAAGTATTTCGACTTTAAAAGAAAATAAAGTGCTTTTAATTGGAACCTGTACTTCGGTTCAAGAGGCTATTGCGTTAGAAAATAGTGGTATTGATATTATTTGTGTACAAGGTATTGAAGCAGGAGGCCATCGCGGAAGTTTTCTAGAAGAAACCATTCCGCAGATTGGAGGATTATCGTTGCTTTCTCAAGTAACCGAAACTGTAAATACGCCTGTTATTTATGCTGGCGGAATTTATAACGCAAAAACGTTGCTAGCATCTAAAACTTTGGGCGCAGATGGTTTCCAGATTGGAAGTTTGCTTTTAGGATCTGGTGAAAGTGCCTTGCAGGATTTTGAAAAGCACCGTCTTAGAAATTTAAAAGAAAATGAAATTGTATTAACCAAAAGCTTTACAGGAAGATACGCGCGCGGAATTCGAAATGCTTTTATAAAAGAAATTGAAAATTCTGAGTTTGTGCTACCGTATCCGTATCAAAATAAACTGACTGCAGAGCTCAGAAAAACAGCAAAACTAGAACAAAAGACCGATTTTGTTAGTATTTGGACCGGACAGTCAATTGGCAGTTATAGTGAAGTTTCAACTGAAATTATCATCCGAAACTTAATAGAAGAAACAGAAAATTTTATCTGAAATTTCAGTTTAGAAATGGTTCAAAAACGTACTATTTGTCATTTTGACGAAGGAGAAATCTTCAGGAGAAACTCGACAAATATTTGTGATTTTTTTAAATTATTTAAAGAATGAAAAATAATTAATTGGAGTTCTTTTTTGTATCTATTTGTGAAGTAAGTTGTTGAATAGTAATATTTTGTATATTAGTTATCCAATTAAATAAGCCCAAATATGAATAGGTTAAGTTTTATCTTTTTCCTTTTTGCATTCAGTGCTTTTGCTCAGGGAAATAAAATCGATTCGATTATTAAGAAACAGATTGAAGAGTACAATTCTTCATTTGCCAGCGCTTTTATAAAAGGAAGTAGGGGCGATTTGGTAAAAGCTTACACCGATCAAACCGTATTTATGCCAGAGCATAGTAGACAGCGAGTGGGCAGAAAAGCGATTGAAGATTTTTACAAACAATGGCTTTCTCAGGCAAAAATTGCTTCTTTCGAAAGAAAAATTCTGGAATTGCAAGATTTTGGGAACTATATTCTAGAAATTGGAACTTTTGATGAAACCTTAAATCTAACCGAACAAAATCCATTCTCATATATTGGAAAATATGCGGTTTTATGGAAAAAACCTTCGCAAAGAAGTCTTCCTTTAACAATTGCTGCTGAAATATGGGGCTCGTCAAGCAATTTTGATGATAGAAATATTCCTAATATTGATGATTCTTCTGTTCCAGAAACAGAAGTTTATAACGTCTCAGACAAATTAGCATCTGAAGTTAAAGAACGAAATAAAACCATTAAAGAGTTCGTTCAAAATAGGCAAGGAGCAGAACATGCCAAAATGTTTATGCCAGATGCCATGTATCTAACGTATTACACACCAATTCTTTCTGGTGAAAAAGAAATTACAGACTATTTTATGGAACATGAAAAACCCGGAACATTAAGTATTGACAAGATTTCGATTCTGACTTCGGGAATTATCTATGCTAGAACAGCAATTATAGAATTTGGTTTTTATAGTGTGGATTGGCATGACGGTGAAAATCACGGAAACGTAAAAGGAAAAAGCATGAACGTTTGGAAAAAAGATAATAACGGAACATTACTGCTTTTTCGCCAAATCGTAAATCATGATTAACTTTTGAGTTTATTCAGAATAATGTTTATTTTATCTGTTTGTTGTTAATTGCTGATAATTTTCTATAATTTTGCCTCCATCTTTATCATTTTTACACACGATGGGTCGATTACTTTGCATATTTTTTATTCTTACCACTTTTTATATTTATCCGCAATCTTCAACAAAAGAATGGATTGATAGTTTAAATACTATCGATAATCATGAGAAAAAAGTGGATTTAGCGCTCAAAATTGCTTCCAAGCTTCAAGATTCGGATTGGGAAAGAGCTTTAAAATATATTGAATTGGCTGAAGCAGAGGCAAAAAAAACAGAGAAAACCGATTTAACATTAGCGAAAGTTTATGCAAAAGCGGCTAAAATCTACGACGCAAAAGATGTTATAGATATTACTTTGCAGTATTATTTAAAGGCCTATGAGATTTACAAAAGCAATAATCTTGTAGATGAAATTGCTCGAGTAGAAAATAATCTTGCCATTATTTATGCCAAAAGTAATAATGAACAGAAAGCGCTTGAATATTTCCTGAAAGTATATCGTTACCAAAAATCTAAGAATGAGTCTGATAAATTGGTAAAAATCTTAAACAACATTGGTACAACTTACTTGGGTAAAAGTTTAGATTCTTCGCTCTATTACTATCACAAAGCCGATGCGATTGCAAAAACATTGAAGGATAAAACTTTAAAGGTTTACGTTTATACCAATTTGGCTAGAGCTTACGGATTAAAAAAAGATCATAAAAATGCGGATTTTTATTTTGAGAAAGCCTTTTCTTTAACTGATGCTTCTATCAATAAATCGTTAAAAGCTTTTACTTATGAGTCGCTTTCGGAATATAATTTTCAAGAAAAAAAACTAGATGAAGCGATTCTAAATGCCAAAAGGGCCTTAGAATTGTCAAAAGGCAATGAATTTGGTTTTGCTGGGTTAAGAATGAATAAATTGTTGTATCAGGCTTATTTAGGGAAAGAAGATTATAAAAATGCGGTTCATTATTTTCAGAAGTATAATGAGATTAGCGACAGCATTAATATTGAGCAGAAAGCTGTAAATCTGGAAAGAATAAGACTCGAGCAAGATTATAAAGTGCGAAGTCAGATTCGAACTTTAGTCGAGGAGAAAACTAGGTTTAAATATTATGTAGTCGGGTTAATATTGGTAATCGGAATTTTGACTTTGATTCTTTTGCTGATTCGTTATCGAAACCGAAATATTACCAATCAGCTAGAAAAGGAAAAGCTAAAAGCAAAAGAGCAGGAATTGAAGCAAAGTCTAGAGGCTAAGAATATGGTTTTGGTTGGCAAGGCAATGTCAGAAATACATAGAACAGACAATATCAATGAAATCCTGACGGATCTTAAAAAAATCAAACTTAAAACACCAAACAAAGAATTACAGCAGGCAATTGATATTGTGTTAAAGCGTCTTGAAAAAGATTTGAATACCGATATTTGGCAAGAATTTGAAATTAGTTTTGAGCAGGTTCATAAATCATTCTTCGATAAATTGACCATCGATTATCCTTTACTTACTCCAAAAGAGCGTCGACTTTGCGCGTTGTTATATTTAGATTTAACAACAAAAGAAATTTCTCAAATTACAGGACAATCGTTCAAGTCTATAGAAAATGCCCGAACCAGATTGCGTAAAAAGTTCGATTTGACGAACGAAAAAGTAAATCTTTCCACTTATCTAAACTCTTTTAAATCAGAAAACATGTAAATTAAACTTTAATATAACGTTTTGATTTTGTTAAGTTTAAAATGAAATGAGTGTTTTTTTGGTGATACATTTTTACCTACGAGTGTTTTTGCATTAGTCCTTTTTTTTTGAGCCTAACAGTTGCGTTCTACTTTTACCAAACTATTGAAACAAATAAGTTTGATGAATACCTCAAAGAAAGAAGAACCGAAGAAAAGCCTTGAAGAGCTTTTGGAAGAAACAAAAACAAAAAAGAGTGCGCTCTTAAAAATTCTACAAAAAATAACGAAAGCAAGTTCTAAGAATCAACCGCCGAATTGATTCTAAGAACTTGCTTTTGTGGTTTTCTGCGAACCCTTGTACCTATTAACTCGCAGCCTTAATACTAATTTTAAATTTAAAAAAATGAACCAAATTTACTTTAAACCCAGGTATTTGTTTCTAGTGTTAGGTTTCTTGATCTGTTCCGTCGGAATGGCTCAGTCACCTTTGCCAAAAAACAAAACATCGAATGCGCAGACGGCCATACAATCGCCAAATGCCGTTCAGAAAAAGGATCAGGTTTCTCAGAAAACAACTGACCAAAGTACTAATCAGGAAGATGATTCCAATATTCTTTTAACACAAAAAAGTATAAAAGGAACAACACTTTCGCAGCAAGAAAGTGAAGATGTACAGAAGAGATCACAAGCAAGCCAGAAACTTTTTGATAATAGTTCAAGCAGTTCAACAGCTAAAAATGTTCAAACGGCTGACAGTACAAAAGTGAAATCTTTTGCCAAATCGTCTAATTTGACAGTTAGAAATGTATTTGAAGTTAAAAAGGCAGATTTCGAATTGTCGAATGCAGACAAAATGCAGCTGAAATCGGTTTCAGATAAACACGGCAGAAGTTTGGCCACCTATCAGCAGATGCATAATGCTGTTCCTGTTGAAGGTGCAATTTATAAAGTTAGAGATAACAAAAGCAAAATTGAAGCTTTCGGACATATAAGTAAAAAACTGCCTGCAAACAGTAATTATAAAGTAAATGCATCGGCTGCATTGCAAAACGCTTTAAATACTGTAAATGCTAAAGAATATGTTTGGCAGAGCAAGAAACTTTCTTCGTTAGTACATAAAAAAATCAGTACTAAACCAGAAGGAGAATTGGTTTATGTAGGACCGAATTTCTCTTCTCAATTAACAGAATATCACTTGGCGTGGAAATACGATATTTTCGCAACAAATCCACAATCGAGCCAGACGATTTATGTAGATGCTAATACTGGAAAAGTAATTTTAAAAATTGATTTAAATAGAGATCTTCGTTCGTCCGTATCGCCTTTTGCTGACGGTAGAGCTGCAATTGGTAAAGGAAAAGCAAGATTTGCTGGGGATGTCACCTTTGGAACCACTCAATATGCAGGAGGTTATAAGTTGGAAGACTTAGTTGGAAAATACAAAGTGCCAATGTATACTTTGAATATGAATCATGCTGAACACGCATCAGACGAAGTATTGACAGAATATATCGACGAAGACAACAACTGGAATGATTTGTACAATAAAGATCATGATGAAGCCGCAATTGATATTCATTGGGGAATTCAAAAGACTTTGAACTATTACGAAGAAAAATTTGATCGCAATAGCGTTGATGATAAAGGAATGACCATTTTTGCATTGGCGCATTTAGGAACCAACGTTCAGAATGCTTCTTGGACAGGAGGATGGGCACAGTTTGGAGATGGACTAGATCAGCCTTTTGTAAGTTTAGGAATTACAGGACATGAAATGACTCACGCTGTAACACAATTCTCTGCTGGATTAATTTATCAAGGAGAATCTGGAGCAATGAACGAATCTTTTAGTGATATTTTTGGAATTTCTATTGAGCTTTATGCTGGAAAAGACACTAAAAATGATATCTGGATGCTAGGTGACGAATTATACTCTCACGGAAGTTTGAGAAGTATGGCTAATCCAAAAGCAGCTGGTCAGCCAGATACTTATGGGGGAGAATTTTGGACAAATCCTGGAAACATCCAGATTGATAATGGTGGTGTGCATCAAAACAGTGGTATTACCAATTACTGGTATTATCTTTTAGTAGAGGGCGGTGAAGGAGTAAATGATCTTGGCAACAACTACAGTGTTAAATCTATTGGTCTTGCTAAAGCAGAAAAAATAGCTTACGTTACACTTACAGAATATTTGACACCATCTTCAAACTTCTCAGACATGCGTCAGGCATCGTTATTAGCGGCAGAAGATTTATATGGTTTAGGATCTGAAGAGTATAAGCAAGTTACAAACGCATGGTATGCTATTGGAGTTGGAGCGGCATATACAGATAAGCAGCTGGTATTAATTAAAGTTGAAAATCCGTCTATACCATGTGGACAGCTAAAAGGAGATGAGCCTTTTTATGTTACGATTAGAAATACAGGAACAGCAGCTATTAAAGCAAATGATGTTTTAAGTTTCAAAATGAGAGCAATGGCAAGTGCTCTAGGAAACCTTATAACGTTTTACACCTATGATGGTACGGTTGTTTTCGATAAAGATTTAGCGATTGGTGAAGAAATTAGAGTTAAAATTCAAGCAAAAATTCCTTATCAAGTAAGTACAACGGCGGTAAATTATATTGAAGTAAAATTAGATCTAAAACCTATTGTAGAGTTTGGAGCAAAAGACGGAATTTCATTTGTTTCAAATATAATAGTTCCGCCAGCAGAGAAAGATTTTGATATTAAAGTAACAGGCTTAGATATGCCTGATTATACTGGAGATCTTTTAACGGCAAGTCACACTCCAAAGATCACGTTTTACAATTTAGGCTGTCAAGATATTCCAGCTGGAACGGTTATAAAAGTAGGATATGCCAATACAAAAGCAGGAAGTACAACAGTTTGGAAAGATGTTACATTGCAGACTGCTTTTAAAGGTAAATCTGAAATGACAGTTACTTTTGATACTACCATTGATTTATCAGCGCCTGGTTTGCATACCTATGAAGGTTATGTGACATTAGCGCAAGATCCAATTACGACCAATAATAGTATCTTAAATGCATCTTATAGCGGAATTGTAACACAATTGCCATATGCTGAAGGTTTTGAAAGAACTCCTGGAGGATGGAATACTAAAGCATTAACAGGTACTCAAAAGTTTATTTTCCAAAATTACCCTTTGTCGTTTAGAGCTACTAAATCGCAATATACTTGGGGAACTGTAGATTTAAAAAGTAATGGTGGTAAAGTGGCTTTAAATTCTGATTTTGTTTTAGAATCTCCAATTTTCGACTTTACAAATTCAGTATCTCCTTACATTGAGTTCGATTTGTATTATCTGCTTCACAAAGGATATGATGGTTTAATTGTTGAATATTCTGAAGATAAAGGTAAAAACTGGAAAAAAATTGAGACTGTTAATTATCCTGAAACAGTACACTATGATGAGTACGAATCATTTGGAGGTCCATGGTTTACAGGAATAAACAACAGTTTGAAAAAAGATCCTTATCAAATTCGTCTAAATGAATTTAAAGGTAAAAAAGTAGCCATTCGTTTCCATATTAAAACAGATGACTATAATGACGGATTTTTAGGTGCGTTTGTTGATAATATTTTGGTGACTGATGCACCATATGATTTAGAAGTTGTATCGGCAAAATTAGATGCAGGAAAATGTGACATAAATAATAATAACGCTTCAGTAGTAGCTAAAATAACTAACAATTTTGTTACATCAAGTGAAGTGGTAAATGTTACGACCAAAATTCTAGATGCGGCAAAAAAGGAAATCTTTTCAAAAACCGAAAAGACAACTTTAAATTTTACTAAGTTTAAAGATACCATAAGTTATGAAGTTACAAATGTTAACTTACAGACTATTGGTGAGCATACTGTAACTGTTTCTGTTTTTCCTGAAGTTATGACACAGGATCTAAAACAAGGTAATAACGCTGTAACATTTACTTATGACAATTGGAAAAATGAAGATATGAAAGTATCTGTACTTCCTTATAAAATGGATTTTGAAGATGATACTAAATATAATGGCTGGAGAACTTATGAAAACAAAGGTGCTGCCGGCTGGAAACATGGAACTCGTCCAGATTTAGGATCGCCAGGATGGTTTATTGCAGATCATACTAAATTTATTGCAGCAAATGATGACAAATGCAACTGTGATGCATCAAACGATATGCTGGTTTCTCCAGTATTTGATTTGACAAATTACAAAGAAGCGCATTTATCGTTTGATGGATACGGAGACTCATTACATCTTTCTGATGGATCTGTAAAAGTAAGTACAGATGGTGGTGAGACTTGGAAGGAAATATTCCATATGCCTTATTACGGCGCTTGGTGGGAATATGAAATAGATTTAACTGCTTATGCTGGAAAATCTTGTGTTCAAGTTGCATTTGTGCATAATGACAATGGATTATTTGCTAGTGGTTTTGCAGTAGATAATATCGAAGTTAAAGAAAAAAAAGATTTCTTAAGATTGTCTAATTTAAGTGCGCCAGAAACGATTTACGAGAATACTCCTTCACATGAATTTTTTGTGGGTGTTAAGAATTTATCTTACGCACCAGTAAACAAAGTTAAGGTTGAGTATCAAATTACGCAAAACGGAACTGCTGTTGGAGATCCGATTGCTTTAGAGAAAAATGATGAAATGTTGGTGGGGCAGACTATTGTTTATACATTAGATAAACTTCCAACGTTGCCAGCTGGAAACTACGAAGTTAATGTAAAAGCAACTGCTTTAGGTGCACCAAGCGCACAAACCATAACGGGAACTTTTCAAGTGGTTGAAAAAGCGTCAGATTTAAGCTCAGAAAACTTTAACGGTTTGACACAAGGTTCAATTTTTGGAACAAAAGGATTTATATCTAATCAGAGTGACGAAAATTATCCATGGAGAGCAGTTCTTACTCCAGATAACACTTATTTAACAATCCCGTTAAAAGATCATGCAGGTATTGCTAATGGAAAAATGTTATACAGCCAATTAGAAGGACCATATTATAACGGTGAAATAATATCGCCAATGTATAAGCTTACAGGAAACACTACTGCTGTAGAGTTTTATTATGCAATGCAGAGTAATGTTAATGATGCTTTAATTGTAGATATTAAACCTGCAGGTGGCGAATGGACTGAAATCTGGAGAAATGCAAGACAAGGAACTTTTGCAGATACAGAGTGGCAAAAAACAGCAGTAAATGTAGCGAAATATGCTGGTAAATCTGTGTTATTCCGTTTCAGACACGCAAAATCAGATGGATATTCTTATATGGTTTTAGATGATGTAAAAGTGATTACTGAGGCAGTTTCAGATGTTGCATTGCAAATTTTGTCTCCATTAGACATTTGCGGTAACAGTACTGTAAAAGTAAAGCTTACTAATGAAGGCCAGCTGGCAATAAAAGAAAATTCGATTCAATTGGATTTAGAATATTTAAATACATCGGAGAAAATTTCTGAAACTATTGCAGCGGCTATTCCAGTTGGAGAAAGCATTGAATATACTTTTATCAAACAGCCTAAATTGGATGACAGCGGAGATTCTCATATTTTTAATATAAAAGCAAACTTGGAAGGTGATATTATAGCACAAAATAATAGTATCAATGATTATGTATATCAAGGTGTTTCTTCAAATTTCAAAATATTTGATGCTCCGGTTGTTCATGCTTATGCTGGTAAAAGTGTATACCTTGATGCTCAGAGAAACTTTTTGGCAAACGAATTAGAAGCGCCTTCATACAAATGGAATTCTGGTGAAACTACCAATTCTATTGATGTTGATAAAGCAGGAGAGTATACTGTAACTGCAACAATGAAAAACGGATGCAGTCTTACTGAGAAGGTAACGGTAGTATTTGACACTTTCGAATCTGATCTTCCAAGCGGTGACGTTTGTGGTCCAGAAGTAGTTTTAAATCCAGGAAATTATGCCGCTTACGAATGGTTTGATGGTTCAACAGATCCAACTTTCACTGCAACAGAAAGCGGTGAATATTATGTAACAGTTTACAACGAACACGGATTAGGTAAAATTTTTACAACGACAATCAATGTTCTTGAGAATGTAGTTCCAGAAATTCAGGCATTAGAAGGAAATAAAATAACAGCTTCTGCTGATGCGGCGGGTTATCAGTGGTATTTGAACGGAAGACCTTTGCCAAATGCAACCGAAAAAATGGTTTCAACTATTTGGGAAGGTAGCTATAGTCTTCAAGTAACTAATGCACATGGCTGTACAAGTATGTCGGCTCCAATTGATTCTAAAGGTCTTCTTATTGGAAAATTGACCAATTCTTTCAGAGTGTTCCCAAATCCTGTGGCAGACAATGTAAACATCTTCTTGGCTGAAAAAGCAGAAGGTCAAGCAGAAATGAAAATTTATTCTATGGAAGGTAATGCAGTTTGGAGTAAAACCTATTCAGCTGTTCCGTCAAGCGTAAATGTAAGTCAGCTTACAACTGGAGTTTATATTCTAGATTGTACGGTACAAGGTAAAAAGTACACGGCTAAGATTATTAAAAAGTAACAAATTACAGATAGAAACGGCAGTTCTCGCGCAGAACTGCCCTTCTAAAAAACAAAAACATACGATGAAAAAATCAAAGCTGATAATTTGTGCACTAATGATGTGTGCAGGTGCAATGGCTCAAACCGAAAAGGTTAAACTGGGCGTAAAAGCAGGATTAAATGTTGCGAACCTTACATTTGATGAAAATGAATTGAACTCATCTTCTAAAACAGGATTTACTGCCGGTTTAATGGCTGAAATTCCTTTGGCAAAAAACTTTTCAGTACAGCCAGAATTACTGTATAGCCAGCAGGGAATGAAATTGTCTTATTCAGATCCAGATGTTCAGAACTCGCATTACAAAAGCACTATTGCCTTAAACTATTTAAACATTCCTGTAATGTTGAAGTATTATGTTGTAAAAGGTTTAAGTATTCAAGCAGGACCACAAGTTGGAATTTTACTAAAAGCAAACAACAAATATCAAGACAACTTTTTGGGTTATGAGAATAGCGAAAAAATGAATTTGTCAGACTATTCAAATGGAGTAGATGCTTCTGTAAATTTCGGATTAGGGTATCAGTTTAAAGACAGGTTTTATGCAGATGCAAGATATAATTTGTCTTATACCAATGTGTTTAAAGACGTAACAGCAAACACAAATTATATTATAAACAGGGATATGAAGAATAAAGTTTTTCAAATAACAATCGGTTATTTTTTTAATTAGAGTTAGTAACCTTCATCACTGTTAAAAACCACTCTTTTTTAAGAGTGGTTTTTTGTTTTTTGCAAAAAATCAAATTCTAACTTGCAGACACCATACCTGAGTTATATCTTTACCCCAGATTTTGGTCTGCTTTTTCAAACTGAAAAAGCAGTTAAAAGGGAATCAGGTGTAAATCCTGAACAGACCCGCTACTGTAAGTTCTACACAAAGTCTTTAAACATTACCAATGCCATTGTTCCGTTTTGAGGGATGAGAAGGCCGTTTAAAGATAGAATAAGTCAGGAGACCTGCCACGATCACATAGTTTAAAACTTTCGTGGTATGAAGTTGATGACAAGATAATAACCTGCTATTGCATAGCGGGATTACTATTGTTATATAATTACGGCATCACGCAAAGTTTATTTAATTAAATCGTGATGTATAATTTTAGAAAAACGCTTCTTGCAACTTTTATTTTATTGATTCCTTTTTGTCTTCATTCCCAAGCAGTGACTGATAGTTCGCGGGTTTTAAAAGAATTGGTTTTAAAAGGAAAACCCTATCAGGAAATCATTCCCGTGCAAAGTCTTTCGGGTGTTTTGCTCGAAAATCTTTCCAGTCACAATGTTGCCGATGCGCTTCGTTATTTTGCAGGAACGCAAATCAAAGATTATGGCGGAGTCGGCGGACTCAAAACAGTTGATGTTCGTAATATGGGAACGCACCATGTTGGTGTTTTTTATGATGGAATTCAGCTTGGAAATGCGCAAAACGGCGTAACCGATTTAGGAAAGTATTCGCTTGACGATATGGAATCGCTTACGATGTACAATGGACAGAAAAGCGAAATTTTTCAATCGGCAAAAGACTTTGCGGCTGCTTCTACGATTTATTTGCGAACCAAACGTCCTTCTTTTATTGGCAATAAAAAAACAAATCTGCTGGTTCGTTACAAAACAATGTCCATTAATTATTATGATCCTTCTTTTAGATGGGAGCAAAAGCTGAGCGATAAAGTGAGTTTGAGCGTCAGTTCCGAATACATCAAATCAAACGGACAGTATAAATTTAGATACAAAAGAAAAAATCAAGACGGAAGCATTGCCTATGATACCACAGCTACACGATGGAACAGCGATATAGAAGCATTTCGATTTGAATCTGGTTTGTATGGAAAAATTAATAAAGGAACTTGGGATGCCAAAGTCTATTATTATGATTCTGAACGTGGTGCGCCGGGAGCAATTGTAGAAAATAAGTTTAAAGACGGTTTCAGACAATTTGATAAGAATTTTTTCGGACAATCTTCTTTAACGAAAGACGTTTCAGAAAAATATAAATTCCAGTTAAAAGGAAAATTCGCTTATGACTACACGCATTATATTGCACGAGATACTACCAATGTTTTAGGCGAAACTGTAACCGAAGGAGCACAGTCGGATGATAGTTATTACCAGCAGGAAGCGTATTTCTCGGCGGTTAATATGTATAGCATTTTACCCACTTGGGATGTTTCGCTGTCAACCGATTTTCAGTACAATAAACTAAATGCGACAAGAAGAGGAATCCAAACACAATTCTCTTTTCCACAGCGATATACAGCGCTTGTTTCTCTAGCAACTTCGTATCGATATGAAGGTTTTAAAGTTTTAGGAAATGTATTAGGAACCCGTGTAATTGAGGAAGTAGAATACAATGCCAAAGCACCCAATAAAACCGAATTTACGCCCGCTATATTTCTAGGTTATACTCCGTTTAAGAAATACGATTTCAATTTAAGAGCATTTGCAAAGCGTATTTTCAGAATGCCAACTTTCAACGATTTGTACTATACCATGATTGGTTCGAGCACTTTGAGGCCCGAATATATGAATCAGTATGATGTTGGTTTTACATATAATTTCCCTGTAAGAGAAAACTTTTTCGATAAATTTTCTTTTCAGGCAGATGCTTATTACACCAATACAAAAGACAAAATTGTTGCCGCACCGACTGGAAATTTATTTCGCTGGATGATGACGAATATCGGTCAGGTTAAAGGAAAAGGAATCGAAACGGTTCTAAACATGGGAACTCATTTTAATAAGCTAAAACTTGATGCGAATTTAACGTATACCTATTCTAAAAGTCAGGATTTTACAACAATTGTCGGTTTAGAAATGTCTTCTTACGGAGATCAGATTCCGTACACGCCTTGGCATAGCGGATCTGGAATTTTGAATGCCAATTACAAATCTTGGAACTTCAATTACAGCTTCATTTATGTCGGAAAGCGCTACAACGGAAATGTCAATAATATTAAAGTAAACGAAGTACAGCCTTGGTATACGCATGATTTGGCGGTTCAGAAATCTTTCGCATTTAAAAATTACAAATTAAACGGAACGATTGAAGTCAACAACGCTTTCAATCAGCAGTACGAAGTAATCTACAATTACCCGATGCCAGGGCGAACATTCAAATTTATAATCAGTTTTGAGTTATGAAAAAGAGCTTTTTAAAAATACTAATTGTTTTAGCCGTAACGGTTTTAATGATTTCCTGCCGCGAAGATGAAACAATATTTCTTTCTTCAGATATAGCTGTTGCCGCGCCCAGAAGTGATGGAAATATTGAAGGTTTCTATCTTTTAAATGAAGGAAATATGGGAATGAACCGAGCCAGCCTCGATGTTTTTAATTACAGAACGGGAAATTATACCACAGATGTATATTCTGAGCGAAACCCGAGTGTGGTAAAAGAATTGGGAGATGTTGGAAACGATATTAAAATCTACGGAAATAAAGTTTATGCTGTCATAAATTGCTCTAACAAAGTGGAAGTTTTAGAAAAATGGACGGCAAAACGTATCAAAAAAATAGATATTCCCAATTGCCGTTATGTGGCTTTTTATAAAGACAAAGCTTATATAAGTTCTTATTCGGGGCCAGTTGCCATTAATCCAAATGCAGAAATCGGTTTTGTGGCCGAAATTGATACCACTTCATTAGAAATAAAAAGAAAAGTAACCGTGGGTTATCAGCCTGAACAAATGGTTATTCATAACGGAAAATTGTATGTGGCCAATTCTGGCGGTTACAGAGTTCCAAATTACGATAGAACTGTTTCAGTTATTGATTTGGCGACTTTCACAGAAATCAAAAAAATAGATGTGGGCATTAATTTGTACAGCATGCAAATTGATAGTCGCGGTGATATTTACGTGAGTTCACGAGGCGATTACTACAACACGCCATCTAATCTTTTTGTGATTGATACACAAACAGACGAAAAGAAAATGCAGCTCGATATTCCTGTTTCTGGAACTTGTCTGGTAGATGATTTACTGTATTACTACAGCGTTTCTTGGAGTTACTTATCAGGCAGTAATAAAGTGAGTTACGGAATCTTGGATACGAAAACTAAAAAAGTAATTACCAATCAGATTATCACGGACGGAACCGATAAAAAAATCATGATTCCGTACGGACTTCAAGTCAATCCAGAAACCAAAGAAATCTACATTACCGATGCGCAAAACTACGTCGTAACGGGTTATATCTACTGTTTTACGCCAGATGGAAAATTAAAATGGAAAACAACCGCAGGGAATATTCCTGCTCATATTGCTTTTATAACTAAAAATTAAAAATTAAAAATTAAAAATTAAAAATGTTGGATAGAAACCTTTTAAAAATCGCTTTGTTTTCAATTCTCTTTTTGGGATTTGTGGCTTGTGATAAGGATAATGACAATGAGGAAAATCTGCTTCCCGCAGAAGTGCTGAAGGAAAATTACACGATTGATCGTTTTAAAGTTCTGAATATAGCAACAGATCTTCCAAGTACAGCAAAACTGACTTGGAGCATTAAAGATTCGATTATCTCAGAAAATGCCGATTTAGATTTTATAAGTCCGTACGCAAAGAATTATCCGCTGACTTTAAAAGTAGAAGTTAATGGAGAAATTAAACTTTATAACGCATCAATCAACGTTGTAAAAGAAACAGGAACATACAGTAAATATATTTCTAATGTATTTGATTTTCGTCCTGCAGTTGGACAATTTACAAACGAAATTCCGCTATATACATCAGGAAATACAGAAGCCAATATGATTTCTGCAGCAAAAAATGCAATTGTAGGTTCCAACACCACAATGATTTCGCTGGGCGGTTTTGGTGGTTATGTAGTGTTTGGTTTTGATCATACGATTCCGAACATGGGCGGACGAGATTTTAAAGTTTTAGGAAATGCTTTTTGGGGAAATGAAGCCAACGAAGCGCGTGCAGGATCTTGTGAACCCGGAATTATTATGGTGGCTTACGATAAGAATAAAAATGGAAAACCAGACGAAGACGAATGGTTTGAAATAGCTGGAAGCGAGTACTTTAAAAACACGACTACAAAAAATTACTCGATTACTTATTTCAAACCAGATCCAAACAAATTGCCAGTCGTAGGAAACGAATTTTGGCAGGTTAATACCGAATATATCAAATGGCAGGATAATGCTGGAAATTCAGGTTATAAATCACAAAATGTGTTTCATGAACAAAATTATTACCCGCTCTGGATTGCCGATGCGTCTTACACTTTAAAAGGAACTCGAATAGCAGATAATTTCTATGATCAAAGTGGTGAAGGCTTTTATTGGGTAGGCAAATCGTTTGAATTTGGTTATGCAGATAACGCCCCAAATAATGATGAAGCTTCGAATATCGATATTTCTTGGGCAGTCGATAAAAACGGAAAATACGTAAAACTTCCTGGAATAGACTTCGTAAAAATATACACCGCAATCAATCAGGAAGCGGGCTGGCTTGGAGAAGTTTCTACAGAAGTTTCAGGTGCTTATGATTTGCATCTTAACTAATTTTTTTAACATATAGAAACATAGATTTAGCCTTGTGATTTCTTACTAGAACTTTGTCAAAGTTTTAAACTTTGACAAAGTTTACGACAAATAAGATATATCCTGATTTTTCTATGTGTTAAACAAAACAACAGATTAACACAACATTTTAAAACCAAAACAATATGAAGAAAAACTACTTTATCGTAATAATGCTATTTTTTGCATTTCTAACCCACGCACAAATAACATTGCAAGGCGTTCTTAGAAATGACATCAAATTAAAAACGGCAACGCAAAAACAACTAACAGCAAAAAGTGCCAATGTAACCACATTTGATGATATTCAGTTTTGGGTTGGTGCCGGTGCTAATAGAGCAGCATTTGCAGTGCAATGGAATGACGGAAAAAATGCAGATGCTTTAATCTGGGGATTTAAATGGAATGGAAGTGCAACTGGCGAAGATATGATGAAAGCCATTGCAAAAGCTGATCCTCGTTTTTACACTCTTTTATTGCAGGGAACTCAATTTGGAACTGCAATTGGAGGTTTCGGTTTCGATTTGGACGGAGCCAATACAATCGGATTGTACAAAAGCGGAAACCTAACCTATCCTTATTATCCTGTGAGTGGTATTGTAAATACAACCGTTTATGATTTTGACGAATACGCACCAATTGATGCATCCGATCACTGGCAATCGGGCTGGACAACTAAAGGATATTGGTCTTATTGGGTGAGAGATGATGTTAACAATGGTTTTGATTATTCTGGATTAGGCGCATCGAGCCGAGTTTTACAAGATGGTTCTTGGGACGTCTGGAATTTTAATGTTTCGTTTGCAGAAGAACCCATCGCAGCATTTACGCCTGTAACGCCTTATTCAAATGCCATAGATTTTACAAAAGGGTATTTCATGGTAAACGAAGAATGGTTTGGCCACACCAACGGATCTGTAAATTTTGTTAGCAATGACGGAAAAATCAATTATAGAGTGTATAGCGATGTAAACGAAAATAAAGCTTTTGGTGCTACAACGCAATACGGAACTATTTATGGAGATAAATTTTATTTTGTTTCTAAACAGGCTAAAGATGGAGGCGATACACAATATACTCCTGGCGGAAGGCTAGTTGTTGCCGATGCTTTAACGATGAAAACCCTTGCCGAATTTGATAATGTAGGTGGAGGAGATGGACGTTCTTTTGTTGGAGTTGATGAAAAAACGGGATATATAGGTGCTTCAAACGGAGTTTTTATTTTTGACATTGCCAATATGAAAGTGGGAACTCTCATTACAGGAACAGGAGGCGGAAGTCAGTATGCGGGGCAGATTGGAAACATGATTCGTACTTCTCAATATGTATTTGCAGTAAAACAAAATGGTGGAATTTTGGTCATTGATCCTAAAACAAATAGCGTTGTAAAAACAATTGCTGGTGCGTTTCATTCGGTTACGCAATCTAAGGACGGTAGCATTTGGGGAATCCAGAATAAGAAAATAATTAATATTGACCCCATAACTTTTGCAGCTATCGAATATGCCATACCAACCACTCAATATTTAGGTTCTTGGGGCGCATGGAATGCAGGTAGTTTTACATACAGCAATAAAGAAAATGCTTTGTATTGGATGAATTCTGTCAACGCATTTACATCGGGAGTTCAAATTGTAAAGTTTGATGTGGCAACCAAAAAATTCAATGAAAGTTTTGCTACACTTCCGGGACAAACGGGAAGCTTTAAACAAATTCCTTATGGAGCAGCGTTGAGAATTGATCCTGTTTCAGATGAGATTATTGTAAACACAACAGAAAGCGGTTTTGGAGCACATTACCAAAAAAACTGGATTCATACTTTTGACAATACAGGAAAATTGATCGATACAAAAACGTTAAACGATTATTATTGGTTTCCCGCAATGACGGTATTTCCAGATAATGCAGCTCCAGTTGTTAATGCAATTCTGCCTTCAGAAATTTCAACGGGAAGTCCAACAATTATTGATTTAAAAACGGTAGTTTCAGATGAAGACAATTTATCTGCAGCAATTGTAAAAACGATAAAATTAAACAGTGATGAAACGATTGTCTCGGCAGAAATTAATGCTAACGAAGAACTGATTTTAACACCGAAAATAGGAGGAACTGCGACAATTGTAATCAGTTTTAATTCTAATGGTAAAATAGTCGAAAAATCGATTTTGGTTGATACAGCGGTTTTAGGCAGAGACGAATTCACGAAAGTGCAATTATCTATTTACCCAAATCCAGTTTCAGATTATTTGAATATCAGCAGTGAAGACGAAATTACAGATGTTGTTATTTATGATGTTAATGGAAGAACCATCAATACGAGACTAAATAACAATCAAATTGACGTAAGTAATTTTGCCAAAGGATTTTACATTATCAATATTGCAACAGACAAAGCGAAATATACTCAGAAATTTATTAAAAGATAAAATTTAAAATTGTAATAATTTGAGGCTGTCACCAAATTGACAGCCTTTTTTTGTGTAACGAAATGCTTCGGAGAAGCATAATATTTATAGCAAATAAAATAGCTAGAGAAGAAAGCTCCAGAGGAGCGACATATCGATAGACGTTTTTTTCAATAAAAAAGATCATTATATTTACAATACAAAATTCCAAACATTATGAAGGCATTGGTAATTGGAGCCACAGGCGCAACAGGAAAAGAACTGGTTAATCTGCTTTTAGAAAACAATGATTATGAATCAGTTTCAATTTTTGTGAGACGATCAACAGGAAAATCACATCCAAAATTGATAGAGAATGTTGTTGATTTTTCGAACATAAATTCATTTCAAAGCGCAATTACTGGAGACGTGCTTTTTTCTTGTTTAGGAACTACCTTAAAAGATGCGGGTTCTAAAGAAAAACAATGGAAAATCGACTACGATATTCCTGCCGAATTCGCAGCTGCCGCAAAACAAAACGGAGTTAATTCTTTGGTTTTGGTTTCTTCTTATGGCGCTTTGGCAAAAAGCAGTGTTTTTTATTCTATGATGAAAGGAAAATTAGAAGACCATCTTCAAGAGCTTCATTTTCCTCAATATATTATTTTCAGGCCAGGGCCTTTAATTCGAGAAAATACAGATCGTTTAGGCGAAAAGATTTCAGTTAAATTCATAAAATTCTTTAATGCAATCGGACTTTTTAAAAATCTGAAACCAATTACAACTGCATTTTTAGCCCAAAAACTAGTAAAAGCACCAAAAGTGCTTCCATCAGGAAACACAACGCTAGAACTTGATAAGATTATTAGTTTATAATTAACAATTAACAATTAACAATTATTAATTATCAATTATCAATTATTGATATAGCGCTGTAAATAAGAAGCAATATAGTCTCGATATTCTTTTTCGACATTTAGCAAGAGAAAAATTTTCTCGCCTTTTTTTGTCTCTACATAAAGATCGCCGGTGTTAAAAATGCCAGTTGGTATAACTGCCTCTTTTAAATCGGTTTTATCTAAGGCTTCAAATTCTGCTGGATTTTTGTAGAAATTATAAATGTCTATGGTTTTGAGACGGCCAAAATGTTTCTGCTTTCTAAAAAGTATTTCATCCTGATATACTATTAAGATAGGAAATTTGGAAATATTTTTACGTAAATAAACCGATGCATAAATCAAAAATGCACCAAGTGCGGCTATAAACGTTAAAGGAGTTATATGCAACCATAATAAGCTAAGTACTGCTTTTATACTAATAAGCATTATTATGATGCCAAATATCAAAAGTCTTTTAGAAATTTTTGTAATTGTGTCTGGGTTAGAACCAAAAATTCGATCAGCGTTTCGGTAAGTTTCTTTTATTTTAGGATCAATTTCAAATTGATAAGCAGCATTATAATTGGGGTTATAATTCATTTTTGGTTTTGGTTTAGTTATAAGCGAATATATAAAAATGACTCGAAATTTATTAAGTGTTTTTTTCTAAAAATATAGAATGCAAAAATGCCTTTTTTAAAGATTTTTTTTCGCTGTAAAACTCAAAAAACGACCATTCCTTTTAACCTTAAAAAGAATTTAAATTGAGATAGAGCAAGGGTTTTACACTAATTTGACTTACCTTTATACTTTTACCACGCAGAAGAAATGAACAAAGATTACCCAATTCCAGAAAACGAGCTACAGCGTTTAGCAGCCCTTAAACGTTATAATATACTTGACACGCTTCCAGACAATGCTTTTGACGATGCTACAAAGCTTGTTTCTTATATCTGTGGTGTACCAATTGCCCATATTTCTTTTATCGATGAAGACAGACAATGGTTTAAATCGGAGATTGGAATTGGAGTTTCTGAAGTGCCAAGAGAAATAACTTTCTGCAATTACACTATTTTGGATACCGAAATTGTTGAAATCAATGATACCCATGTCAATGAAAGATTTAAAGACGATCCCAATGTTACTGGAGGTTTCAATGTGAGATTTTATGCTGGTGTACCGCTTACAACGCCAGATGGCTATAATATTGGAACATTATGCGCTATTGATCACGAGGTTAAAGAATTGAATGAAAATCAGCGTAATGCACTTTCTATTATAGCGAAACACGTAATCGCACAGCTGGAATTAGGTACAAAAAACAGTCAATTATATACACAGAGAAAAATTGCCGAGCGTGCCGTTTTGGCGAGAGATAGTTTTTTGGCCAATATGAGCCACGAAATTAGAACTCCGTTAAACGCTATTATCGGATTCACAGATTTGCTTGCACAGACCGAACTCGACGATACACAGCGCGATTATATTGGAAGTGTACAGATTGCAGGCGAAAATTTGCTTCTGATTGTAAATGATATTCTCGATCTTTCTAAAATTGAATCTGGAAATTTACCTATAGAATCGGAGCCTTTTAATTTGAAGAAAACGCTTAAACATGTTTATAGCTTACTGAAAGTTAAAGCACAAAAAGACGTTGAGTTTAACCTTTTTCTGGATGCCGAATTGCCAGATTTGGTTGTTGGCGATCAAGGAAGATTAAATCAGATCTTGGTAAACCTTATCGGTAACGCACTTAAGTTTACAAATGAAGGAGAGGTAACCGTTTCGGTAAAGAAAATAGAGGAAACGGAAGACAGTTATTCGTTTAAGTTTTCTATAAAAGATACCGGAATCGGAATCCCAAAAGATAAACTCGAAACTATTTTTGAACGTTTTACACAAGGCGAAGAAAGCACGACACGAACATTTGGCGGTACCGGACTTGGTCTTAATATTGTAAAACAATTAGTAGAACTTCAGAAAGGAGAAGTTCACGTAAAAAGTACTCTAAATCGCGGTTCGGAGTTTTTCTTTACCCTTTCGTACAAAAAATCAAACTTTGAGGAAACAACAGTAAAAACAGTTTCTAAAAACGATTTAGGAAATCTTAAAATATTGCTTTGCGAAGACAATGTTCTAAACCAAAAGCTTGCAAAAAGCGTAATTAATAATTTTGGTTTCGATTTGGATATTGCACAAAACGGTGAAGAGGGTATTGAGCTTTTGTCTCAAAATGAATATGATTTGGTTTTAATGGATTTGCAGATGCCTGTAAAAGATGGCTACCAAACCACAGAATATATCAGGAATGAAATGAATTCTAGCATACCAATTATTGCCATGACAGCGCATTCTTTAGTAGGAGAGCAGGAGCGATGCTACAAAGTTGGAATGAACGCTTATGTGCCAAAACCTTTTAAACAGACTGTACTTTTAAAAGCCATAAAAACGGCAATGACACCAGACAGTGATGCACATCATAAAAGAATTATCGATATGTCATTTTTAGATGAAATGTCTGGAGGCGATGCCGAATTTAGGAAAGATATGATAGGTCTTTTTATTGAAAAAATTCCAAGTCAGTCGGCACAGCTAGAAGAAGCATTTAAAAACACCGATTACGACAGCGTAAAAAAACTGGCGCATAATATGAAATCAAGTATGGATATTTTTATGCTGCAAGATTTGAGCAATTGTCTGTCGATTATCGAAGAAGAAGCGTCATCTGGCGAATTTACTACCGAAACATTAGATAAAGTGAATATTTTTCACTGTGGAATCGAAGAAGTCGTTAAAATTTTGAAAGAGCTATGATATAAAAGAAATATGCAGTAGCTTTATAATAAAGATGTTATAATTTTGAATATCCCCCAGATAAAAAAATAATAAAAATGAGAATTATTGTAGCCGAAGATAATGATATCCTACGCAAATCGTTATCTTTTTTCTTAGAGTCTAAAGGATTTAGTGTTGACCAGTTTTCTGACGGAAAAGAGGCGCTTGAAGCGATCGAAAATGAAAACTATGATTTAATATTGACAGATATAAATATGCCGGGTGTGAGCGGAATGGAAATTACGCAGCATGTTCGAGAGAACCTTAAATCTGATATTCCCGTAATTATATTGACTTCTTCTGGTGTCGAGCAAACCGAGCTTGATTCTTTTGATATTGGAGCAAACGAATTTATTGCTAAACCAGTAAGTCCGGCAGTACTTTTAGTGAGAATTAATAAATTACTAAAAACCCGAATCTGATGAAGTTTATTTGTTATTCTATTTTCCTGCTTTTTATTTCTTCTGTTGCAATTGCGCAAGAAATCAACATAGACGAAGCTTTGGCTAATGTGAAGCGCGAGGTTGAAAAAGAAAATTTTGATAAAGCCTTATCTATTATTGAGCCTCTGCGTGCCAAATATCCTGAAAATGAAGATATTCAGACTTACGCAGGACGTATTTACAGCTGGAAAAAAGAATATAAAACTGCTATAAAAATTTTGTCTCCAATGGCAGACAGAAATAATCCGAATCCTGAAGCTTTGCAAGCACTTGTAAATGTTTATTTCTGGACTGAAGATTATGAAAAATGTATTTTGTATTGCGATAAATATCTGGCTATTGATCCAAAATCTATCGATGTTTTGAAGATTAAAGCCACTTGTCTGGAGAAACTAAATCGCGATCAGGAAGCTTTAGATTTAATCGAAAAAGCATCTTATATTGATAATAGTACTCAGGCCTTTAGCGGAATACGCACACTTATTGGACGTAAAGCCAAAAATACAGTTTCGGCTTCCTATTTAAATATTTCGACTTCAGATCCCGGACAGCAGCCATTTCATTATGGGTATGTTGAATATTCGCATAAATTCAGCAAATCGGCAATCGTAGGAAGAGCCAATATTGGAAATATAGGCAATGAAACCCAAATGTTATTTGAAACCGATTTCTATCAGACCTTTTCAAACAAAAGCTATCTCTATGCAAATGCTGGTGTATCAACAGGAGAAACAATATTTCCTGTAGCCAAAGCAGGTTTAGAATATTATTTTAAGCCACAGAAAAAGTTCGATTTTTCGCTTGGAGGACGATTCATGCATTTTGATACAGACGATATTACACTGCTTACGGGACAAGTTGCCTATAATGCAGGAATTTACAGTTTTGCGTACAGACCTTATTACGATATTTCGAACGAATTGTTTTCTCATGTTTTGAGTGTGCAGCGAGTAAATGAAGAAAAAGAGCGTCTTATCAGATTGGAATTGCAATACGGAAATGTTCCTTATCTCTATTTGTACAATAATTTTACACAACCACTAAAAGCGTATCGTGTTGGAATTCAGTATCAGCATCGTTTTGGCGATTCGTTTTTCGTACGTCCGATTTTCCTTTACGAATATGAAGAATATATCCCAGGAGAATATAGAAACAAGTTTAATGTACAGTTAATTGTAACGAAACGTTTTTAATATGACAGAAATCTGGAATCTATATAAAAACGGTCAATGGGAAGTGCCTTTTCTTACCTTTTCTATTTATCTGTTTATTGCAGCCTCACTCTTTCTGTATCTTGTTATTGTGGCCAGCAGAAACACTAAAATAAAAAAGGAACGCCTTAGTAAAGAATACAGTTTTATAATAGACAAAGTAATGGCAGCTGTTATTTTTGAGGATGCTCTGTTTGCTGAAGTAAAAAAAGACAAAAATTTTCTAGTGCTTTTTGATACTGCTTTTTTCAGAGAAGTTTTAACCGAATCGATTATAAATCTCCATAAAAATTACGAAGGCATTTATGCTCAGAAACTAGAAGAGTTTTACAAAGATTCTGGATTGATAAAAGATTCATTTAAAAAACTCAAAAGCCTGAAATGGGAAGTGAAATGCAAAGGAATTACCGAGCTGGCAGAGTTTAATATCAAAGAAGCATTTGATCAGATTATTGTTTATTCTAAAGCCAGAAAGAAAACATTAAAAATTGTTGCACTCAATGCGGCGATAAAACTTGAAGGAACAGAAAGCGTAAAATATTTGGTAGAACATTCAGATCCTATAGACGATTGGATGCAGCTGAATATTATTGGAGCTTTTAAAAAACACGATATTGGCGATACTGAAGGAATCGAACATTTATTAGAATCGCAAAATACAACAGTAATTGCACTTGGTTTAAAACTTATAAAAGAGCTTAAACTAACACAGAAGCTTCCTTATGTGGCTCATTTGGCAGAACATACTTCAAACACTGTAATTAAATACAAAGCCCAGAGTCTTTTGCAGACATTAACGGTATAATTGAATAAGAAATGACTTTTTTTAATACAGAAATAACGTGGTTTTTGGAGGCATATATACTCCTTATTCTTGGTTACGCCATACTTATCATGTCTTCGTACCTAATCTTGGCTTATCTTTCTACAAAAGAGCTGAGAAAGTATCTTAAAAGAAATAGTTTTGTCGATTATGATGTTTTACTGACCAGTGAATTTGCTCCTCACCTTTCGCTAATTGCTCCGGCTTACAATGAAGGTCTTACGATTGAAGAGAATGTAAAATCACTGCTTTCGCTGAATTATAATAATTATCAAGTTATTGTGGTCAATGATGGAAGTAAAGACAATTCGATGGAAATCTTGACCAAAACTTACGATCTTGTTTTGACTGATTTGGAATTTCATCCAAAAATTGAAACCAAAAAAATCAGAGGAATTTACACTTCAAGAAATGCGGCTTTCAAAAAACTGATTGTCGTTGATAAAGAAAATGGAGGTAAAGCCGATGCTTTAAACGTTGGACTTAATATTGCGCAAAATCCTTATGTTGTTTGTATTGATGTTGATTGTATCCTAGATAAAGACTCACTTTTAAAACTCGCAAAACCATTTTTAGAATCGCACGGAAAACGTATTATTGCAACGGGAGGTGTCGTGAGAATTGCCAACCAATGTGTTATTAAAAACGGACGTTTGGTCGAAGTAAATGTTCCAGATGTAATGCTATCGAGAATTCAGGTTTTAGAATATCTTAGAGCTTTTCTATTAGGAAGAATGGCTTGGGGAAAACTAGATGGATTACTGCTTATTAGCGGTGCTTTTGGAGCTTTTGACAAAGAAATAGCCATACTTTCTGGCGGTTACAGTACCAAAACGGTTGGAGAAGATATGGAACTCATTGTAAGAATGCGCCGTTATATGATGGATAATAAACTGCCTTATTCAGTAAGTTATATTCCAGACCCGCTTTGTTGGACAGAAGCGCCAGAAGATTTCAAAATATTCAAAAAACAACGCTCTCGTTGGATGCGAGGAACTATAGAAACGTTAAGTTTTCATCGCGGAATGTTCTTAAATCCGAAATACAAACTACTCGGAATGTTAAGTGTGCCCTATTGGACTTTGTTTGAATTTCTAGCTCCTGCCATAGAATTTATTGGTTTGGTCATCACTGCAGTGTTTATAATCTTTGGTATTTTAAATTGGCATTTTTTCTTTTTACTGCTGCTTTTTGTGTATACCTTTGCAGTGTTCTTTTCGGTGATTGCTTTATACAGCGAAGAAAAAACCTATCATAAATATCCAAAACAAGTTGATTTTTTTAAGTTGCTAATGGCCGCTTTTATAGAACCATTTTACTTTCATCCGCTTACGGTTTATGCCGCTTTAATTGGATATAAAGAAAAAATTATGGGAACAAAAGGTTGGGGCGAAATGACCAGAAAAGGATTTACCAAGAAATAACGAAGATGACAAAGAAAATCTTAATAGTAGATGATCATTTGGTAGTGCGAAATGGAGTTGCCATGATTTTGGAGCGACAATTTGAAGATGTTGCCATTTCGAATGCCGAAAATTTCTTTGAAGCGATTACACTTTTAAAAAATCTGCCTTTTGATTTAGTTATCTTAGATATTAATATTCCGGGAGGAAAAAATACCGATATGATAACCGACATTAGAGCCATTCAGCCCGATGTCAAAATATTGGTTTTTTCGGCTCATGAAGAAGAACAATATGCTTTAAAATACCTTTCTTCTGGTGCCAACGGTTATGTCGACAAACTGTGCAGCGAAGAAAAAATCATGTTTGCCATTACTTCAATTTTTGAATCTGGAACTTATATTTCGTCTGAATTAGTTAGCAAATTGGTCAATATTCAGACTAGCAAAAAGACTTTAAATCCGTTGGAAGGTTTGTCTAAAAGAGAACTTCAAATAACAGATCTGTTGGTTCAGGGAAATGGCAATTTAGAAATTTCAAATAAACTCAACATTCACATGTCAACTGTGAGTACCTACAAGGCAAGGGTTTTTGAAAAACTAAAGGTCAATAATTTGGTAGAGCTTATCAACTTATATAAAACGTTTAAGAGTTAGTTGTACTCAACCATAATCTCGATCGTAGTTCCTTTATCTAGGTCGCTGATAATGTTAATATTTCCTTCAATAAGAATAAGAAGCTCAATAATCATGTGGAGTCCTAGATGATAATTTTTTGAAATTGGATTTTTATAAAAATTGTGATAATAATCAAGAAGTTCTTTGCTCATTCCTTTTCCATTATCGATTATTTTTAAGTTTAAAATGTTATTCTGAGTAGTGCATAATAGCGCAATTCTTCCGTTTCTGGTATTTTTTATGGCATTATCAATTAAATTATGAATAATGATCGAAAGCGCTTTTTTGTTTGTTTTCACAAATAAAGCATTAGGTACATTATTGATAATGATATTGTTTTCGGCTTCTGCAATCTTTTCAAAAATCTGAATACTTTCTTCGATGAGTTCATATAAAGAATAACATTCATCTTCTAATTTTTTTCCTTCAATAAAAATAGAAGAATATTTGATAAGATTTTCAACATACTCATACAGTTGGGAAGTTGATGTCTGTAAAGTACCCAATTGCTGTTTGAGTTTTGGGTCTCCTTGTATGGTACTGTTTTCAAAAAGATGTTTTATAGAAGAAGACAAGAATTTTAGCGGACTTTTGATATCATGGCTCATACTTTTAACCAACATTTCATGCTGTTTAATTTCTTGTTTTAAGTTGTTTTCTGCTTTTTCTAGTTTTTTAACGGTAGAAGCTAATTTTTTTGTTTTTTTAGCAATTACTTCTTCCAGCTGTCTTCTTTTCATTCTTTGGTAATACAATCGTATATGCCAAAGTGAAATTACAAAACCAGCACTAAGGAAACAGCAAAGAACAGCAAACCAGATGGTCTGATAAAATTTTGCTGGCACAACAAGAATCACAGTTTTGTAAGCATAATTGGCATCAAAACCAGATAAACTCCTAAAGGTAAGCGTATAAGTTCCAGGAGGCAGCGTTGTAAAAGAGATTGATTTATCGGCTTTCAATCGTTCCCAGCGATCACTGCCAATTTTGTCCATTTTTGCTTCGATGGCTACATTTTTTGGATTTCCGTAATAAGGATACGAAACTAAAAAACTTACTCGCTGAAAATTGTTTTTTAAGACAATAGTATCTTTCGGAGTAATAACTTTCTGATCTAGAACAATTCTATCAATAAAAAGGTCTTTGCCAGGAAGTAAAGGAGACACTTTATACGGATTAAAAAATACAATGCCATTCATAGACGGAAAAACAATATCATTATTTTTTAGAAAATTCCCGCAAGGTTGGCAGCCACCATTAAATTCATTAATCAGGAAACCGTCTGCTTTATTGTATTGATGGTAATATATAACCGTATTTTTATTTTTGTAATGCTGCAGCAACGCTTTTCTAGAAACCTGAAAGAGACCTTTGTTGGTTGATATCCAGAAAAATTCGTTTTTGTCTTCAATAATACAATGCGCAGAATTTAAATAATGTTCCTCGTCTGTTGGAAAAGAATATAGTTTCTGGTTTTCATAAAGAAAGAAGCCCTTTTCGTATGTGGTAAGCCATATTTTCTGTTTGCTATCTATAAAAACGCTCCTAATGTTTATGTTTTCAGTGTTTTTTGCAAAATGCAGTTTTTTGGTTTTTAAATCATACAAAAACAGTCCGTTATCTCCACCCAAATACAAAATGCTATTTTGCTGAACGATATAATTGATGTTGTTTTTAAAAACGGCTTCAAACTTTACTGTTCCGTTTTTTATAGCATACAATTTAGGTTTATTAAACTCATCTATTCCTAAAGAGACCCAAATGGTATTACTGTTATCTTTAAATATTGTTTTCGGATTTTGATCAAAAGGGTAGGTGATGTATTTTTTGTATCCCGATTTTTTTAGATAACAAAATACTTTCATGGATCGGCTTATCCAGATATTTTTCTCATTGTCAAGAGCAATATTTAGTCGTTCATCCAAAAAAACACTTTTAGGAAAAGGAATACTGTCAATAACTCTTTTATTGTTGATAATCAATCCTTCAGAAGTGATTACGGTGCTATCGCTAAAAGCCTGCGCAGCATAATAAACTTCGGTTCTCTCTTTACTTTTTTTTATGGTTTTAAAAGTAGGAAAAGAAATAATGCACAATCCGTTTGTACCGCTTCCTAAGTACAGTTTTTTATTTTTCTGATCAAAATAAACTGCGATAATATTGCTTGTTTCAAAATCTTTGTATTCGACAATTAATTGAGCTGTTAATTGGTCATTTTGATTTTTTAACTGATAAATTTTATTCTTTACAGATAGAAAAACCTGACCTGTAGTAATGTTCCAGAATAACTTACGATTCCTTGTGGGTATGACATTCAGTTTTCCAGAAGATTCACCTTTTTTAGAAAAACAATGATAATAGCCGTTATCGGACAGGTAAAAAAGAGAATTGCTGATGGCGAAAAAATTAAAAACATTATCGTTTTTAAAAGAAGCTTTAGAGATGCTTTTCATTTTAGAATCGCATAATTCAATGGTTTGATTATCTATAAAAAATATATTTCCATTAGATAATCGAATGTAATAAGGTTCATGCTGATTGATTGAATAGTTGGATGGAAGACCGTCATGAAAGAAGAAATGTCTTCCGTTTCGTAGCAAACTAGATTTTGGAGCATTTTTTTTAAGAATTTGGACTTTGGCATTTCTGATAAAGACAAGTTCTTTTTTGCTTTCATTGTAACTTGTGAGACTGTCTTTTTCAATGCTTCCGAAAATATCGGTAAAACGAGTATGTTCTAAAGAGGTATTGGAAGAATTAAAAACAAGAAAATTATTTCCATCATAACGAACAATACCATTTTCGGTAGTCATCCATATAAAATTGTGTTTGCCTTGAACTATTGCTTTTATGCTATTCTGCTGCAGTTCATTATTATCCGCAGTATACCATCTCGCCAAGTAGTTTTCTTGGCAGATCATTTTAGTTGTAGTAAGCAACAGCAGAAAACAACAGTAACGTAAAATATGAACCGCTATTTTTGGCATCTGACTAAAATTATATGGCAAACTTAGCAAACATAAATCAGAAATCACGGTTTGTAGTTTTAAATCTACAACGTTGTAGATTTATTGAGACAGACAAGATAAGCTTTCTAATAGTCTATAAGACTATATTTGCTTTATAAGGTTCAAGGCAAAGTTTATAAGTATGAAAATAGGAGTAATTGGTTTATGTAGTTTTACAATGGATTTTGTGAGCCGTGCGGTCGAGGCAGGACATCAAGTATTATTGAGTTCTACCCGCGAAAATAGCCAGTTTAAAGATATAGCTAAAACCTTAGGGAAGAATGTAAAATTGGTAAGCAAATACGAAGCTGCAAAAGCCAATATATTGATACTTTTTATTCCGCGTGAAGATGTTGCACTATTTTTAGCAGACTTGCCAGAAATGGAAGAAAAGGTACTGATATATGCAAGCAATCCTATTTTTAGTCTAGAATGCTTAAAGCCAAATGTGAAATCATCGGGCGAAATCATCGCATCGCTTTTGCCAGAATCTCATGTTATAAAGGTCCTTAATATAGTGAACCCAGAAGTGCTTTCTATGATAAACCAAGATCAGAATGGCAATGAAATATTTTATACCGGATTGAATAAACAGGCAAAAAATAAAGCAAAAACATTTTTTAAAAGCCTAAATCTTGCTGGAATCGATTTTGAAGAATTATACCAACTTCCAATGCATTCTTGTTTCATGAATTAGAAAAGAAATATATAACGAAACCAGCTTTGAATAATTAGAATTGTTCAATCCCAAATGTTCCCAGAAAAGCTAACTTTCTGGGACATTTTTTTTGAGATTTTTTTAAATTTTTAATCTAAATCTGTTTTCAAGACAGCTCCAGTACTTGCATTAGTTACTAACGCTCTGTATTGTGAAAGCCATTTTGAATTTAATGGTTTTTTTAATGGTTTGAAAGCAGCTCTTCTTGCAGCAATTTCTTCATCACTTAAATTAACAGACAAAATATATTGATCTACATCGATATGAATTTCGTCACCATCTTTTAACAAACCAATCATACCGCCCTCGGCAGCTTCAGGAGAAACGTGTCCGATTGATGCTCCTCTTGTTGCACCGCTAAATCTTCCGTCTGTAATTAAGGCTACAGAACTTCCAAGTCCCATTCCCATAATTAAACTCGTAGGAGAAAGCATTTCTTGCATTCCAGGTCCGCCTTTTGGCCCTTCGTAACGAATAACCACTACATTTCCGGCTTTCACTTTTCCCATCATAATTCCTGCAATCGCTTCGGCTTGACCATCAAAACAGACTGCGCTACCCGTAAATACGCGATCTCCAGTTAATCCTGCAGTTTTAATAACCGCACCTTGTTCAGCAAGATTTCCGTATAAAATGGCCAATCCACCAACTCTACTGTACGGATTATCGATGGTATGAATAATAGTGGTGTCTTTAATTTCGGCATTAGCAATTTTCTCCAATAAAGTTTCACCGCTGATTGTTAGATTATCAATTAAAACGCCTGAACCTCTTTTGTTTATTTCCTTCATAACTGCATTTACACCACCAGCTCGGTTGATATCTTCCATATGAACCGTGCTTAAACTTGGCGAGATTTTAGCAATATGCGCCACATTTCCCGAAATGGTATTAATGTCTTTTAATTTAAAATCAACATTAGCTTCGTTCGCAATTGCAAGCATATGAAGAACAGTATTTGTACTTCCGCCCATTGCCATATCGACAGCAAAAGCGTTGCGAACGGCATTTTCGTTCAAAATATTTTTTAATTTGAATTTTTCAATAGCTTGTTGGTCTTTTGCAATATCACAGATTCTTCTCGCTGCTTCACGGTACAATTGTTCACGTTCTGGAGTTTGTGCTAGAATAGTCCCGTTTCCTGGTAAAGCAATTCCCATTGCTTCCATCAAAGTATTCATAGAATTTGCGGTAAACATTCCAGAACAGCTTCCGCCACTTGGACAAGCGTTGCATTCAATATCGTATAATTCTTCGTCAGAGATTTTTCCTGCTTCGTGTTTTCCAACCGCCTCAAATGCTGTAGCTAAGTCAATTGCTGTTCCGTTTTTAGTATATCCTTTAGACATTGGGCCTCCGCTTACAAAAATGGTTGGAACATCTACACGTAAAGCGCCCATAATCATTCCTGGAACAATTTTATCGCAGTTTGGAATCGCAATCATCGCATCCAGTTTATGCGCATTCATGACACTTTCTATAGAGTTGGCGATAATTTCACGACTCGGAAGCGAATATAGCATTCCGTCATGTCCCATTGCAATTCCGTCATCAATTCCGATTGTGTTAAACTCAAAAGGTACACAGCCATTGGCGCGAATTTCTTCTTTGATAATTTCAGATACTTTGTTTAAGAAAAAATGTCCTGGAATAATTTCGATAAACGAATTTGCCACTCCAATAAATGGTTTGCTAAAATCTTCATTTTTTAAGCCCGTAGCTCGCAATAAGGATCTGTGAGGAGTTCGCTGAACGCCTTTTTTTACTTCATCACTTCTCATGATAGAAAATGTTTTTTAATGTTGTTTTTTGCTTTTTTTGATAGTTAACAGATTATAATTAAATCTGCGATTTTATTCTGCTTAATGTTTCTGGCGAAATATTAAGGTATGCAGCAAGATTGGCATTGGACAATCTCTGAATAAGTTCGGGGTTGTTTTTAAGAAGATTTCGATACCGTTCGGCAGCATTTTGTGTCAATAAACTGCTGAGTTTAGAAGTAATCACCGTAAGACCATATTCGAGAATATAGATGTACATTTTATCCCATTGCGGAATGGTGTTGCGAAGATGAAAAAAATCTTCATAAGAAATAGCCAAAAGCTCTGAAGCCTCAACCGCTTCAATATATTCGGTGCTTGGTTCTCTAGAAATAAAACTAACTATTGAAGTTAAAAAAGTACCTTCAAAAGCCATAAAACGAGTCGCGATATTATGATCTTCTGTGCTGTAATACAATCGCAGGCAGCCTTTTTTAATAAAATAGATTTTATCTGCAACGGTTCCGCTTTTAAGCAGTGGTTCATTCTTTTTTACTTGTATTAATTTAAAGCAGGATAGAATGGTGTTCAGTTCATCATTTTCTAGTTGTAATCTGCTCTGAATTAAAGCCTCAAGTTCATTCATCATTTCTTAAAAATTAATCATTATCAAAAGTAAAGCTAATCAAGGAAAAAAACATTGACGAATGTCAAAATCGGTTTAAGAATGAATATAAATAAGTTTGAGCCTTAGCGACTTTGCGAGCAATTTTTCAAAGGAAGGAAAAAGATACTTAAAATATAATCTAGCAAAGTCGCAAAGACGCAAAGTTTTGAAGTTTTAATCTGCTCAAATCTGCGGAATCTGCGAGAAACAAAAACAAATCTGTAATTTAGTAAAATGAAAATCGAACTGAAACAATCTTCTTTTCTTGAAAAGACAATCAATGAACCGTATTACAACATTTTGATGTTTGATGGAGAAGCGGCTTTTTCTGTTGATTTAACTGATTACGAATGTAAAGGGAAATGTCTTTTGTTTTTAACTCCCTATCAGTTATTGCAATGGAAAAGTTCGACAGCACCTTTCCTAAATATTCTCAGTTTTCACGGAGATTTTTACTGTATTGAATACCATAAAAAAGAAGTGGCTTGCAACGGAATTTTATTCAATGATATTTATAGTGAACCTTTTGTAACGGTTTCCGATTTTATTTACGAGGAAATCACGAGCATTATGGAAAGAATGAAAAGGGTAGAAGACTCAGAAATGGATTATGATAATTCGATTCTAAAGTCTTATCTGCAGGTTATTCTAGCCTTAAGCAGTAAAGAAAAACAGCTCAAAATGTCACCACAGATTCAGGAATCTATTGGAAACGCTGACATTTTGAAGTTTCAGCATTTGTTGGATTCTCATTTTTCAGAGGCAAAAGAAGTCGCTTTTTATGCCTCTAAATACAATTTGAGTGTGAATACTTTCAGTAAAAGAATCAAAAAACATTTCGGGAAATCGCCTTCTCAGCTTATTCAAGATCGCATTGTTTTGGAAGCTAAAAAATTACTTCATTTGACAACCAAAACAATAAAAGAAATCGCAGACGATCTTAATTTTGAAGACGAATTTTATTTCAGCCGATATTTCAAGAAAAGTGTGGGCATTTCGCCTAAAGAATTCAGAAAAGAAGTTGGTATTTCTATCGTGGCAAAATAGTCCATGAAAACTCCTTTACGTCCATTTTTATCCAGATATGCATAAAGTAATTTTGGTATGTATTTAAAACAGAATCAAAATGGAAAAATTTATACGATTTATTGCGGGTGGACAAAACAACTTTATTCACTTTTTAAGAATTGCCATATTTGTTGTAATGGCGTGCATTGGAGGATTAAAAGCCTTTAAATATGAAGCTGATGGAATTGTTCCGCTTGTAGCGAATAGTCCATTTATGAGTTTCTTTTATAAAGATGCTAATAAACAAGTCGTAAATGATGAAGGTAAAACGGTAAAAGCCTACACACTTTATAAAAACGTTGAAGGTAAAACTGTTGAGAAAAACATCAAATGGCACGAAGCCAACGGAACTTATATTTTCTCTTACGGGCTAGGAACTGTTATTGTGACAATTGGTTTGTTGGTTCTTTTGGGAATCTGGTTTCCTAAAATGGGCTTTTTTGGGGGACTTCTGACATTCGGAATGGCGTTTGTAACCTTATCATTTTTAATCACAACGCCAGAAGTTTATGTGCCGAATCTGGGCGGAGATTTTCCAACACCAGAATTTGGGTTTCCGTATCTTTCCGTTGGAGGCCGTTTGGTTCTCAAAGATATTATCATGATGAGTGGCGGATTGATCGTAGCTTCAGACAATGCAAAGAAAATTTTAAAACGATTTTACGCTTAATCAAAAATAAAAAAAAGCTGTGCAAGGGCTCAGACTTGCACAGCTTTTTACAAAAACTCAAAACTAATTATTCATATTTTAAATATTTCAGCACATCGACTTTTGTTGCTTGATACGCTTTTGCTAAAACAATGCATAGCGTTAAAAACAATAAAAGCAAAAAGGAAAGTAGAAACGGCAGCATCGGAATTTCGATTCTAAAAGCAAAATTATTCAGCCATTTCTGCAATAAAACATAGGCAGGAAATACAGCAATAAGAAAACCTATTGCACAATACACTACATATTGTTTAGACAGTTCTTTCAGTAAAATATTGGTCTCTGCGCCCAAAGTTTTTCGAATCGCAATTTCTTTCATTCTTCTTTGAATGGAATAAGATGCCAGAGCAAAAAGTCCAAAAAGGGCAATAAGAATCACAATGACATTGAGCAGAGAAAATAAATTTTTCTGCTTTACGTAAGACTCGTAAGTTCGAGCATATTCTTTATCGGCAAAATCATATTGAAATGGATATTCGGTATCGACTTTTGTTTTCCAGAATTTTTCAATTGCAGCAATACTACTTTGAATCTGATCTGCTTTTAATTTTACATAGATTCGATTCATTTCATTGGCCATATCTAGAGATTTTATATGATAAAAAGTAATCGGCGGAACATCGACTTCTGGACTTAAAAGATTAAAATCTTTTACCACGCCAATAATCCTCATTTTCTGATTTCCAATTTTGATCTCTTTACCAATAGGATCTTTTATCTGCATTAAACTCAATGATTTTTCATTAACTAAAACAGAATTTATAGTGTCTGAAGCTATGTTTGGACTAAGATTTCTGCCTTTTATTACTTTTATATTTAGCAGATTTAGCATATCATAGTCAAGTCCGATTGCTTTTTGTTTGAAAAGCACATCTCGGTACCAAATTGGCCATTGTGAATTGTCTGCTCCATCAAAAGAAAGAAGACCAGTTGAAACTTTTTCAACGCCTTTAATTTTTGAAAGTTCCTGTTTTATAGTGTTATATCTTTCAAAAATATTCTTTCCAACATTTTCCCCCTGATAGTAGGAAGACGGAAGATTTAACGAAATTGCCATAACCTGATCGCCTTTAAAACCAAGATCTTTATTATTTAGATATTTAATTTGCTGATAGACCACTACAGAACCAATAATAAAAAAGGAAGCAATGGCAAATTGAAAAATCAGCATTCCATTTCTAATCCAAACGCCACTTTTACTACGAGCATAATTGCCTCTTAAAACTTTTAAAGTCTCAAAATTAGCAACATATAAAGCTGGAAATATTCCTCCAAATACAATAGTTATGAAAAAAACTAGTATCAACTGAAGATAAAATTGACTTTCGATTATCCTTAAATTTTTCTCTAAAAAAGAATTGTAATAAGGAAGAGCAATTTCTACAATCATTAACGCTAATAAAACCGAAAAAGCAGTCATCAAAACGGTTTCAAAAATGAATTGCCAAACAATCTGCTTTTTGGAAGCTCCCAATACTTTACGAACTCCAACTTCTTTAGCTCTTTTAATCGAATTTGCCGTTGCCAAATTGATGTAATTGACAATAGACAGAATAAGAATTAAAACCGACAAGCAAGCCATAATTACCAGAAACTGATAATTTCCTCTTCCTTCAGGATATCCATCAATAACAGAATGCAATCTGGCAGATGAAAGCGGTTCCATCAAAACCTTGAAACTTCCCATTTTCTTGACCATTTCGGCAGGTGTAAAACCGGCTTGTTTGGCAGTTCTTACAATAACCTCGTCATAAAATACTTTATCAAGCATTTTTCTGGTCGATTCTACTTTTGATGGATCTTTTAGTTTTACCAATACTTTTAGAACAAAAAGGCCTGGGTTTTTGTCAGGATCAGCCAAGTCTTTCATGTGATTTATCACTATGTTTGGTGCGATCGATGAATTTCCTGGAATGCGATAAACAGCTGAAATTGTAAACGTAGCATCCAAACATTTGATTTGTTTGCCCATCGGGTTTTTATTTCCAAAAAAGCGTTCTGCAAGTTTCTCTGAAATGGCAATACTGTTTTCGTCTTTTATAGCCGATTTGGCATTTCCATAAATAAATTCAAACGGAAAAAGAGAAAAGAAATCTTTTTCGGCATTTACGATTTTATCTACAAATTCCTTTTGGCCATTGTAAATCACTTTGTCTTTTTGATACCATTCATCTGCATAAACAACAGCTTCTACGTTGGAATCATTTTCTAAATGAGGTTTTAAACGTACAGGATTATTTGCAGTTACAGGCATATCGCTTAATTGCGCTAAAACCTGATAAACTTTGTCTTTTTCTGGATTCCAAGCATTGTAGCTGTGTTCGTCGTTCCAATACAAAAGCGCGAAAATTAAACCTGAAATTCCTATTGATAATCCGAGAATATTGAGAGCAGTAAAAAGCTTACTGTGTTTGATTTGATAGATAAATATATTGATCCAGTTTTTTAGCATTTTGTTGGTGTTTTTTGGTTTTGGAGTTAGTTTACTCGTATTTTAAATATTTTAAAACATCTACTTTGGTCACTTGATAGGCTTTTGCTAAAACAATGGTCAGCGTTAAAAATAAAAGCGAAACAAAAGCAACTAAGAATGGCAGAAACGGAATATCGATTCGAGAAGCAAAGTTTTCTAGCCATTTCTGCATTAATAAATAAGCAGGAACAATTCCGATAAGGAAACCAATTATGCAAAAAAGAACATACTGTTTTGACAATTCTTTTAGCAGTATATTGGTTTCGGCGCCAAGCGTTTTTCTAATGGCGATTTCGCGCAATCTTCTTTCCATAGAAAAAGAAGCCAAAGCAAATAATCCGAAAACAGCAATTAATATTACGACCACATTCAGTAAAGCAAATAAGTTTCTTTGATCTTGATATTTTTTATAAGTTCGAGCAAAGTTTTTATCTACAAAACCATATTCAAACGGATATTCCTGATCGACTTTAGTTTTCCAGAATTTTTCAATTGAAGCAATCGTTTCTGGCATTCCGTCAGGTGATATTTTAACTGTAATAAACTGCAAATAATTTTCCATCCAGGAAACAGATTTAATGTGAAAGAAAATCATAGGCGCCACGCTATATTCCATTCCGATATAATGAAAATCTTTAACGATGCCAACAACTTTATATTTTTGACCGCCGAAAGTAATTTCTTTGTTTATAGGATCTTTTACCATAAGAGTTTTTGCAGCAGTTTCATTCAATAATGCACTTGTAATACTATCTGTTGCCAGTTTGCTGCTTAAATCTCTTCCTTTAACAATTTTAATTCCTAGTAAATTTAATTGACCAAAGTCAAGTCCCAATTGCTGTGTAATAACTTCTTTATTAGATTTATAATGAAGTCCTTGCCAAGAATTGAGATTGCTTCCAATGGAAAAAACTCCAGTAGAAACAGCTTCAACACCTTTAATTTTTGAAAGTTCCTGTTTTATAGTTTTATATCTTTCATACTGAATTTTATCTTTTATAGGTCTAAAAGCAATGTCCATAACTTGCGCACCATTAAAACCTACATCTTTGGCAATCATGTGATTTACCTGTTTATGAACAATAAAAGATCCGATGATAAAAAGAGTAGCAATAGAGAATTGTAAAACAAGCATTCCGTTACGAATCCAGACGCCGTTTTTACTTCTTGAAAAATTGCCTTTTAAGACTTTCAGTGTTTCAAAATTTGCAATGTAAACAGCAGGAAAAACGCCCGAAACGATAATTACAAAGAAGAAAATTAAAATAAGTTGGAAGTAAAATTGATTTCCAATTAGCATTAAGTCTTTGTTTAAAAAAGCATTATAAAAAGGAAGCGAAAGCTCTACGATTACCATTGCCAGTAAAACTGAGAACAAGGTAATAAGTGTGGTTTCAAAAACAAACTGCGTAACAATTTGCGATTTCGTAGCACCGACTATCTTGCGAACACCAACTTCTTTGGCTCGCTTTACCGCATTTGCAGTAGCCATATTAATGTAGTTTACAACCGAAAGTATTAAAATTAAGATGGATAAACCCATTATAATTTTTAGAAATTGCAAATTGGCATTCTGTTCAGGAAATGCATAATTTCCTTGACGAAGCCTTGCTTTTGAAAGTGGAAGAAGCCTTGATTTTATAGGATCTCCATATTGTTTTATAAACTGTTCAATAGATAATCCCTCAGCTTTTGCCTGTTTTTTGTAGTTGTCTTCAAGAAATATTTTGTCTAAATTTTGAATAACTGCTGTAGTGTCGATTGGCTTTTTGAATTTTAACATTAATCCGTAACTGAAACCCCAGTTATCTTTGTTTTGTTCTAATTCCTCTTCTACAATAGGAGTAATTACCGAAGGCATTACTGACGATTTTTCAGGCATTTTATATACACCGCGAACAACAAAAATGCGGTCAGCATATTTTACTTGTTTCCCCATTGGGTTTTCATTCTTAAAAATGCGCGCAGCAGTTTCTTTAGAAAGAACCATGCTGTTGCGGTCGCTAAAAGCTGTCTTAGCATCACCCTGAATAAATTCAAAAGGAAAGAAAGAAAAGAAACTCCTTTCGGCTGAAAAGATTTTGTCAACCAATTCGATTTTTCCATTATACTGAATAGTTTCCGTGGTATAGTTTACTCTGAAATAACAGTATTTATCCAAATATGAAGTAGTTGCATTAAGCATTCTACCTGGAATTGGAGAATTTGTTGTCCAGATATTTCCACCTCCAAAATCATTCATTGCAATGAAAATTTTATCTTTCTCAGGATTCCATTGATCATAAGAATGTTCGTCGTTCCAGTATAGAATTGCAAAGATTAAACCTGCAATTCCTATACTCAAGCCCAATATATTAAGGGCTGTAAAGAATTTGTTGTTCTTTATATGATAAACAAATATGTTTGTCCAATTCTTCAACATGACTTTAGCAGTTAGAATTAACTAAAACATCAACATTTCTATGATTTACTTTTTCAGAAAGAATTTCACCATCTTTCATTAAAATTGTTCTTTGAGAGAAAGAAGCATCGTAATCTGAGTGTGTTACCATTAAGATTGTCGATCCGCTGGCGTGAAGATCGGTCAACAATTCCATTACTTCATTTCCGTTTATGCTGTCTAGATTTCCTGTTGGCTCATCGGCCAGAATAATTTTAGGGTTATTGATTAGAGCTCTTGCTACGGCTACACGCTGCTGCTGTCCGCCCGAAAGCTGTTGCGGAAAATGCTTCAATCTATGTGCAATTCCCAAAATTTTTGCCATTTCGTTTACTCGCGATTTTCTTTCGGCAGAAGGAACATTGCTGTAAATTAAAGGCAGTTCGATATTATCAAAAACCGATAATTCGTCAATTAAATTGAAGTTCTGGAAAATGAATCCGATGTTTTCTTTTCTGGCTTGCGATTTTTGTTTTTCCTTCAAACCCACCATTTCCTGATCAAGAAGTTTATAACTTCCGCTTGAAGCGCTGTCTAGAAGTCCTACAATATTCAATAAAGTCGATTTTCCGCTTCCAGACGGCCCCATAATCGATACGAAGTCGCCTTGATTGATGGTCAGTGAAACTTCACTTAATGCTTTGGTTTCTAATTCCTCAGTTCTAAATACTTTTGAAAGTTTTGTAATGGTAATCATAATTTGACTGTTTTAATTTTTGATTGATTTTCTTTTAAAATTTTTACGCCCTTTGGAAATGACAGAAACAAGTCTGAAAATTAAGATAAATTATTTTTAATTTATCGCTATTTATTTTGTTATTTGTACTTCCGAAAGAGGTTAATTATTAATGATTTACAAGTTCTAATGTGATTTTCGTGCCAGTAAATTAAACCCTGTAAATACCTTGTTTTTAAGGGATTATTTTTCTGAATAAATTTAAACTGTCCATAAGTGGACACCTTTCGTCCAAAACTGAACAATAATGAAAAAGACCAACGCATCTATTTTAATCATCGACGATCAGGAAGACATTCTTTTTGCATCAAAAGTCTATCTGAAAAAGTATTTTGAAAACATTTATACGCTCAATAATCCGAAAAACATTGTCGAATTATTGGCAAAAAATGCCATTGATGTTGTACTGTTAGACATGAATTACAGATTAGGATTTGAAGATGGGAGAGAAGGTTTGTATTTATTGAAGGAAATAAAAACGCTTTCGCCGAAAACAGTTGTAATTCTAATGACCGCTTTCGGAAAAGTAGAAACAGCTGTTGAAGGCTTAAAATCGGGTGCTTTTGATTATATTCTGAAACCTTGGGAAAATAAAAAGCTTCTAGAATCGGTAAAACAAGCAGTCGATAAAGCTCGAAAAGAACAGAAGAAAAACAAGGAAGTTGAGATAAAAGAGGAATTTTTTGTTGGCAGTTCTGAGATTATAAAGAAGGCTTATTCTCTGGCAGATAAAGTTGCAAAAACAGATGCTAATGTTTTGATTTTGGGTGAAAACGGAACAGGAAAATTTGTTCTCGCGCATCATATTCATACACAATCTGAAAGGAAAAATCAGCCGTTTATTGCAGTTGATTTGGGTTCTTTAAATTCAAATATTTTCGAAAGCGAATTGTTTGGTTATGCCAAAGGCGCTTTTACCGATGCAAAAGCCGATACAGCGGGACGTTTTGAAATGGCGCAGAACGGAACCATTTTCTTAGACGAAATAGGAAATGTACCGCTTCATTTACAATCAAAACTTTTGCAAGTTATTCAGACCAAAACCGTAACAAGATTGGGAGAAACTAAAGCAAGACCTTTGAATGTTAGAATTATTACAGCAACCAATTTGAACTTAAAACTTGAAGTTGCTGACAAAAACTTCCGCGAAGATTTATATTATCGCATTAATACGATGGAAATTATTTTGCCACCGTTGAGAGAACGTCACGAAGATAAGATTCCGCTTGCCGAATATCTTTTGGATAAAATGATTGAGAAATATGGCCGTGACGAAATCACTTTTGATAAAAAAGTCTTAGAACAGATTGAAAAACATGCTTGGAACGGAAATATCCGTGAAATGGAAAATAAGATTGAACGTGCGGTTATTCTTTGTGAAAATAACACCATCACGGTTTCTGATCTGGATTTAGAAACGATAACGCCTTACGAGGAAAACTCAGATGACATTCAGCTTTCTTCGGTTGAAAAAGCAGCGGTTGAAAAAGCACTGCTTAAAAACAACAACAATATCAGTAAAACTGCCGAAGAATTGGGATTGTCAAGAGGCGCACTGTACAGACGTTTGGAGAAATTTAATATCAATATCGACTAGTTATGCTAAGAACTTTACAAACTTATAAACTCCTTTTTCTGCGATTAATTTTTATCGTGATCGGAATCGAATTGTCGCTGTATTTCTTTAGAATTGGCTTGCTTTTTACGGGAGTTTTTGGTCTATGCATGGTTTTTCTGCTAGGAAGGGAAATGTATTTTTATGTTAGAAATATGGTTCTGATTTACAATAAAACCATTTCTTCGATATTGCAGGATGATTTTAGTTCCGATTTTTCTAAGCATAAATTCAACAGTACTTATAACGAGCTTTTTACCTTGTATGAAACTTTAAAAAGTAAACAAAATGAGCAAGTTACGAGAGATATTATTTACCGTTCGATTTTAAACAATATAGAATCGGGTGTAATTATTTTGCAGAAACAAGAAAGCGATTGGAGTATTTTTTTGATGAACGATTATTTCTCGAGCCATTTTAATGTTCCGAAAGTTTCAAAATGGAAATATCTTAAAAATCAGCTGCCATCTTTGTGTGAAATTATCGAAGAAGATGATTTTCATGAAATTAAAACTTCAATCGAACTTAGTATAAACGAACAAAGCAAACAGACGTTTGTTTTGCAGGCTTCACGAACTGAAATTTTCGGTCAGGATTACTTTATTGTTCTGTTGGATTCGATTCAGAATGTAGTAGAAAAGAAAGAAAAAGATGCGTGGATTAATTTGATGAAAGTGATTTCGCATGAATTGCTCAATTCTATAACGCCAATTCGTTCGATTTGCCAGAATTTAGAGGATTTAGTAGAACAAGATTCGCTTTCGACAGAAGATTTAGAAGACATAAAAAACAGCGTGCAAACAATGCTGAGACGAAGCGACCATTTGCAGAAATTTGTTGAGGGATATCGAAAATTGGCAATGCTTCCTTCACCCAAAAAAGAAAAAGCAGAATTGCTCTATTTGGTCGAAAACTGCATTGAAGTTATGAATCCGTTGTTTAGAAAAAATAATATCGAAGTGATTAATGGCATCACTCAAAATTACTTGATAAATGTCGATTCTCAACAGTTAGAACAGGTAGTGATTAATTTGTTGACGAATTCGATTAATGCTTTAGAAAATAGCAATACGAAGCAAATTTCGATTTCGGCGGAAGCCAAAAACAATCGCATTTTTATAAAAGTTTCGGACTCAGGAAAAGGAATCGAAAAAGAAATTGAGGACAAAATATTCCTTCCGTTTTTCACCACCCGAACCGAAGGCGCTGGTATTGGTTTGACTTTATCTAAGAACATTATAGAAGCACACGGCGGTTATATTTCGCATAAAATCGAAAATGGAAAAACGACTTTTGAGATTTCTTTGATTGAGGATTGATAGATACACTCTAAAGTTAGTTTGCGCATTTTTGTCATTTCGACGAAGGAGACCTGAGCGATAGCGAACAGGCGAAGCAAATCTCACGTGGGATTCGACAAAGATTGGAGAAATTCGGCGCGGAGTTTCTAGTGTGGTTCCTCGTTCCTCGGAATGACAAGCATTGACGGAACTTTGTCAAAGTTTCAAACTTTGACAAAGTTTACGAAGCAACAGAGTTCTTCGTAAAGTATTAAGCATCCAAACACTCAGTAGAGTATTAGTTTTTTCTAATAAACAGCTTTAATCTTTCACTTTTAAAATTGACTTCAGAAATAATTGTAGCAGAAAAAATCAAAGTTCCGCCTAAAAGTAAACGCCATGAAAGGTTTTCACCTAAAATAAAGAACGCTCCAATTGCCCCAAAAACAGGCTCAAACAAATAAATAACCGCTACGCGTTCTGCTGATAAATAGCGTTGCGAAACGTTTGAAACCGTGTACATAAAAGCCGTAGAAAACAAAGCACAGTAAATTACGCCCATCCAAAACGTATTATTTTGAGGCAACCATTCTGATGAACTATCTGTTAATGCTATAAAAAAAGTAAAAAGCGCACAAAACGCAAACATTGGCACAATAGAATACAAAAGGTTTTTTGTGGCCGAATGTTTTTCAACAGCAATCAAATAAACTGCAAAAGCAAAGGCTCCTGCAATGGTAAATAAATCTCCAAAGTTTATGGTAAATTTATCTTGAATGGCAATAATAAATAACCCAGTTAAAGCCGTCAAAGCGGCAATCCAGATTTTTAGTGAAGCGTTGGTTTTATAAATCGCTAGTTTTAATAACGGAATAATAATTACGGTTAATCCTGCAATAAAAGAGCACTGAGAAGCATCTGTATATTTAAGTCCAACAGTTTGAAGCTGAATGCCTAAAAACATGGGCACAGCGAGCAAAAAGCCTGTTTTAATGGCTTCTCGATTAATGTCTTTGACATATTTCCAAAAAATAACACTTAATACCACAACTGCCAGTAGGAAACGATAGAATAAAAATACGTTTAGAGAATAGTGGCCAATTGCCATTTTGGTAACGGAGTAGGATACTCCCCAGAATGCAGTGCCTAAGATTAGTAGAAACAATAAAAGCTGTCTTCTTTCCATTTTAATTCAATACTTTTTTCATCATTAAATCGGTTTGCTCGTCGTTGCCTAATCTAAAAATATGGGTATCAAATTGTACGAAACCATTTTTAGTATAGAAACTTACAGCTCTGAAATTCTTTTCCCAAACGCCCAACCACATGTACGTAGCTTTTATTTCTTGGGCAATTTCTTCTGCTTGAGCATATAGTGCCTGCGCGACTTTTTTACCATGAAATTCCTTTGCTACATAAATACGTTCTATTTCTAAGGCATTTAAATCTTCTTTTTCGGTTTGTGCATCAGCTGTATTCAATTTTAAGTAACCGACTATTTTTTCATCTAAAACAGCTAGATAGAAATAAGATGACGGATTGTTTAATTCTGCAGTCAGTTTTGCTGTAGCGAAACTTTCTTCCAAATATTTTTTCATATTTTCTTCGCTGTTAACATCGGCGAAGGTTTCAGAAAAGGTTTGCCTGCCAATCGATTGAAGCTTTAAAAGGTCATCTGTTGTGGCTTTGGTTATTTTTAGCGTATTCATTTTTGTTTCTTTAATGCGTTTAAAGCTATTTTTTGTTTCTGATAAATGCGTAAATTGCATCAATGGATTTACAGCAGATTAAATATTTTTTGGCCTTAGCCCGCGAACTTCATTTCTGGAACACCGCCGGAAAGATGAATATTACACAATCGGCACTTAGCCGTCAGATTCAGTCTCTTGAGAATCAGCTTGGCGTGCAGTTGTTTGAGCGTAATAAACGCAACGTTAAACTTACTGCTGCCGGTCAGTTCTTAAAAGAAAAATGGGAGGTTGAATTGAGTAAACTAGAGTTTATTCATCAATCTGCCCGCCAAATTCAGCTAGGCGAGAGTGGTACCATTACCATTTCTCATCCCGATTCTATTTCGGCTTCTCTAATGCCCGAAATTTTGTCCCGTATTTCAGAAGCTTTTCCAAAACTAAAAATCAAACTGGTTCAGGTGCTGTACGAGAATCAGCAGGATTTTCTGCGAAATTATAAAATTGATCTGGCGATTACCAGAGATATCAATAATTCAAAAGATATTCAATCTCAAAAAATCTATACCGATCACTTAGCAGTTGTTGTTCCAGAAGATCATCCATATCAAACGCCAGAGGATTTTACTAAAGAAACTCTTGCTTCTCAAAAGTTTATTTTGCCAACCAATGACGAAGGCAGCAGTTACAGCGACCTTATTCAGAGATTATTCAATTCTTTGGATAACGCGCCAGAAGCCTATCTTCAGTCTGAATTTGGTTCTTCTATAATTGCTTTGGTTCGAAAAGGACTCGGAATCGCGATTTTACCCGATTCGTATGTCTTTCATGAAATTCCAGGAATCCGATTTATCAAATTACCGCTGGAAACCGATTTATATGTCAATTGGAGAACCGAAGATCATAATCCGGTATTAGCCAATGTTTTAAAATTGATTATTCCGTAAAGCGTTAAGCTCTAAGCATTCCGATATGCGGAATTCCATCTTCATCATAAACTTCGCCTTGTTCTACAAATCCCAAAGACTGATAGAATTTGGATAAATGGTATTGCGCACTAATTCGGATTGGACTTTTTCCGAATTTCTCTTCGCAGCCTGCAATCGAAGCTTCCATTAGTTTTACTCCTAAACCTAATCCGCGATGCGATTTGGCAATTACAACTCTTCCTATTGAAACTTCATCATACGATACTTCTTTTGGAAGTAAGCGCGTGACACCTGCCAATTCGTTATCGACATAATACAATAAATGAAAACCTTTTTGGTCTTTATTGTCTAAATCAAGATAGGGGCAGTTTTGTTCTACTACAAAAACGTCGCTTCTTAACCTAAGCATATTGTACATTTCGTGATTGGTTAATTCGTCAAAAGATTTAATGGAATGGCTGAATGTCATTTTTAATTTTAGGCTTTAATTTTTGGCAAAGATAGAGTAGAGAATAATGATTAAAAATGCTATTTTTTTATCATGTGATGCTGGAATTGCATTAGTGTGTCAGGTAGAAAACTTTGTCAAAGTTTTAAACTTTGACAAACTTCAGGCAACAGTTTGTCATTCCGACGAAGGAGGAATCTCCGCAAGTAGCTCCATCAAGATTTTAAAATCATTGTATGAAAAACATAGCCTGTGATTTCAACCACGGTGATACGTATGGTAATTATGATAGCGTTCCCGTGGTTGAAACCACGGGCTATGTTTAGCACGATGACGCATTTTTCTATGTAAAAAAAACTTTGTCAAAGTTCGAAACTTTGACAAAGTTGAGTATAATCGTAAAATATATTTTTAGTGAGAAACGGCCTTTAACCCAACAATAGAACCAACTAAAGTAGCCAAGAAAAACAATCTCCAGAAAGCTGCTGGTTCTTTAAAAACAAAAATTCCGACCAATACAGTTCCCACAGCTCCAATTCCTGTCCAAACGGCATAAGCAGTTCCTAGAGGAAGCGTTTCTGTAGCTTTCATTAATAAAAGCATACTTACAGTTAAGGAAATAAAGAAACCAATATACCAATAGTACATTTCGGTTCCAGTAGTTGCTTTTGCTTTTCCAAGACATGATGCGAAGGCTACTTCAAATAGACCCGCGATGATTAAAATAATCCAGTTCATATATTTAAAATTTTGTGATGCAAAGTTCTTTTATGGAAATCAGAAAAAAATTAACAAATGATAAAAAATGAAGTTATTTTAAATCTGCACGTATTCTGCTTAAACTGACTTGTGTAATTCCCAAATAAGAGGCAATATGTCCTAATTGAACTCTTTGGAGAAGCTCAGGATGATCTTTCATTAATTCCAAGTAGCGTTCAGAAGCATTTTTGAACTGTTTAGAGATCAAACGTTCTTCGGTTTTGATTAGTTCTTTTTCTGCAAATTTTCGTCCCCAATTGGCGATGTGAACATCTTCATTAAAGAGTTTTCTTAGATTTTCTGTTTTGAGTTCGTACAATTCGCAGTCTTCCAAAAGCTCGATGGTTTCATAACCAGGCTGATCTTCCACATAACTTTTCATCGAAATAATGGTTTCGCCTTCTTTTCCAAACCAAAAAGTGACTTCATTATCTCTTTCTACATAAGCTCGTACCAATCCTTTTTTTATAAAATAAATATTCGATTCTACTTTATTGGCTTTTAGCAAAATATGCCCTTTAGCAAAAGCAATTTCGGTGACATTGTTTTGCAAAGCAAGCTTAGATTGCTCAGGAAGTTCGTGTATGTAATCGAGAATTTTGGAAATATCCATTTTTTGTTTTTTGGAATAAAGATAATAGTTGTTAAATGTAACCGAAAAATTTCGATAAAAAAACAATAGCTTTCCTGTTGAAGGGCATAAAAATTAACGCAAAGTTCGCAAAGACATTTTTATTTTGAGACTAATCCTAATCGATATTTTAAGTTCGCAAAGCTATGTCTTCACAAGGTTTTGCGAACTTTTTCATTATAATGATTCTACAAAAACTTTGCGGACTTTGCGGTAAAATATATGGCTTTTATCTATGTGTTAAAAAAAATTTAGTCCTACGGGTCATGTTTTAATAAAAAAATCCCGTTTCAAAATAGAAACGGGATTTAAAAATAACCTCTGCGATGAGCTATTATAAACAGAAGCCATTTTTGACCAACATATAAACTAATTTATTCCTCCGCCTAAAGCTTTGTACAGCAATACTTGTGAGTTTGCATTTCGAAGTTGGATATCAACAAAATCCAATTCGGCTTGCAATTTATTTTTTTGCGCGTTGATGATTTCCAGATAATTGGCATAACCACTCAAATACAAGTCGTTTGAAACGTTTACGGCAATTTCGAGATGATCAATTTCGTTCAATTTATATTTTAAAACATCTTCATAAGCTTCATTTCGGTGCAGTAAAGCGCTCAATTCGTTGAACGCTGTCGTCACTGCATTTTGATAGTGAAGGAATGAGATTTCCTGTCTTCTATTCGAAACATAAAATTCCTGTTTGATTTGTCCTTTATTAAAAACAGGAGCTGTCAAACCTCCTAATAACTGCCAAGCAAAAGAACCCGCATCAAAAAGAGTGTTGAATGAAAACGAGTTGAATCCTGCATAACCGCCTAGATTTACCGTTGGGAAAAAGGCAGCGCGAGCCGATTTAGCATCTGCGTTACTTGCTAATAATTCGAAGTAAGCTTCAGATACATCTGGTCTTTTATGAATGATAGAATCTACGCTTATTTTTTGGTTTAAAACTTGTAGATGTCCTGCTAGGAAATCGCTGCTTCGGTCAATTTTTCCGCCATATTCGCCCAAAAGTGTCAATAAAGCTTTCTCGGTCTGATCAATGCTTAAATGCAGTTCTGAAGCTTCGGCATGAATGTTATTGTTTTGCGCATTAAATTGCTGTACAGCCAATTCTGTAGCTTTTCCAACAGATCTTTGTGCCGAAACAATATCTAATGCTCTTTCTTGCGTTTTTAAGTTGTTATCGTAAATCGACTTTTGTTTGTCTAATGCAATCAGCTTAAAATATAAGTCAGCAACATCACTTAAAAGACGTGTTTGTAACAATCGCATTCCTTGCTGAGAAGCAAAAAATCGCTGTTGTGCTGCTTTTTTACGATTGCTCAGTTTCCCCCATATATCAGCTTCCCAGGAAACTTTCGCGCCTAAAAATAGGTTAGGAGTTACATCTTCGTTGATTCTTTGTTTTTCGCTAATATTTTGAGAAAAGTTAGTATCAAAGTTACCAACTCCATCCATTGTATATTTTCCGTAATGTGTTCCAGAAGCATCGGCAACAAAATCTAAAGAGGGAAGAAGCGCCAGTTTTGCCACTTTTAAATGCGAATTGGCAATTAAAATTCTTTCCTGCATAATTAAGTAATCAGGATTCTTGGCAATGGCTTTCTTTAATAACGCTTCTAATTTTGGATCTTTAAAAAAGGTTTCTGTTTTTAATGGAATAAAAGTCTCGTTTGATGCTTCTTTTCTTTGTGCATCAAAATTTTCTGGAAGCTTTGCCGCGTCTAGTTTAGTACTGACTTTTGGTGCAGAACAAGCTGTCAAAAGTAAAATTCCTGCTATTACAACAGCACTTTTGGTTGTCCTTAGAAACTGCACATCAGCATTTTTATATTGATTTAATATCTCTCTCATTGTTTAATTTTATTTGTTCAATCTTTTGTTTAGTTTTTTATTTTAACACATAGAAATATAGATTTTTCTTTTCAAAAGGGAGTTGAAAGAAACTAGTTTCTAACACATAGCTATGTGTGTTTATGCTAGTGAAACGCCTTTTTTTCGCTTTTTAATCCCGATAGCTATCGGGAATGATTCTATGTGTTTAAAAAATTATACATTAAGATTTATTCATTCGTTTTTCCAATTTCGCAAACAGTATGTAAAGTCCAGGAATGATTAAAAGACCAAATACAGTTCCTATTAACATTCCGCCCGCAGCTGCTGTACCGATGGAACGGTTACCAATTGCACCCGCACCAGAAGCGATACACAGCGGAATCAATCCTGAAATAAAAGCAAACGAGGTCATTAAAATTGGACGGAAACGAAGTCTTGCTCCTTCAATTGCTGCTTCGACAATATCTCGTCCGAGCTTATTTTGTGCCATCGCAAACTCAACAATCAGAATGGCGTTCTTGGCGAGCAAACCAATCAGCATGACGAGTGCTACTTGGGCATAAATGTTATTATCGAGTCCAACCATTACAAGCGCAATGTATGAACCGAAAACTCCAACCGGAAGACTTAATAATACAGGGAACGGAAGCAATAAACTTTCGTACTGTGCGGCTAGTAATAAGTATACAAAAAGTATACAAAGCGCAAAAATGTAGATGGTTTGATTTCCTGATAAAATCTCTTCACGTGTCATACCAGACCATTCCAATTCGAAACGGCTTGGCAATTTTTCTGCCGCAATTTTTTCAACAGCGGCAATGGCATCTCCAGAGCTGTAACCTTCGGCTGGTTCACCGTTAATCATAGCCGACATGTACATGTTGTAACGTGTTAAAACCTCAGGACCGTAAACTCTTTCTAATTTGATGAAAGTAGAAAACGGAACCATTTCGCCTGCTTCATTCTTCAAATACATATCCAAAATACTTTCTGGATTTTGGCGGAATTGCGGACTTGCCTGAACCATCACTTTATACATTTGAGAGAAACGGATAAAATTTGTTGCATAAAATGAACCTAACATGGTTTGTAAAGTCGACATGGCATTGTCTACTGAAATTCCTTTTTTGGCCGCCAAATCGTAATCAATATGAATTAAATATTGCGGGAAAGTGGCATCAAAACTCGAGAATGAGTTCTGAATTTCTGGCGAAGCATTTAGTTCTTTGATGAATTCTTTGGTTACTTTATCGGTATTGGTAATACTTCCTCCAGATTTATCCAGCAAACGAAGCTCAAAACCACTCGTATTACCAAAACCTGGAACGGTTGGCGGTGCAAAAATCTCGATTTGTGCATCGGTAATGTTTTTGGTTTTTTCTGTAAGTTCCGCCATAAATTCGGTTACCGAAATATCACGTTCGCTCCAGTCTTTCAAGTTGATCATTCCCATTCCGTAAGAAGCTCCCGCGATTTCGGTTACAATACTGTATCCTGCAAGAGTGGTTACGTTGTCAACGCCTTTAATTTCGCGAGCAATTTTGGTAACTTCGTCCAAAGCTTTTTCAGTACGTTCTACTGTTGCTCCTTGTGGCGTTGTAACACTCACGTAAACCATTCCTTGATCTTCAGTTGGGATAAATCCAGATGCTAAGAATTTTGTTGTTCCCCAAGTTAAAATACAAAACAGTACTAATAAACCAACCGTAACGGTATTGCGATCGGCAAATTTTACTAATACTTTGATGTATTTTGAAGTAATATTATCAAACCAATGATTGAATCTATGGAAGAAACGGTCTAAAAGTGATTTTTTCTCTTTATCAGGATCGTGCGCTTTCAGCATAATCGCACAAAGGGCAGGAGTAAGGGTAAGGGCATTAATACCTGAAATTACGATACTTATTGCCATGGTCAATGAGAACTGCCTGTAGAAAACTCCGACAGGACCACTCAAGAAAGCAACCGGAATAAATACGGCAGCCATTACAATCGTAATTGCAATAACGGCACCCGTGATTTCTTTCATCGCGCTAATGGTAGCATCCATTGGCGACATATGTTCTTCGGAGATTTTTACGTGAACGGCTTCGACAACGACAATCGCGTTATCGACCACAATTCCGATAGAAAGTACCAAAGCGAAAAGCGTCAATAAGTTGATCGAGAATCCCATCATCGACATAAAAGTAAACGAACCAATAAGCGCTACAGGAACTGCCAATACTGGAATTAAAGTCGATCTCCAATCTTGAAGGAAAAGGAAAACTACAAATGCTACCAAAATAAAGGCTTCAACCAAAGTTCTTAATACTTCATGAATCGAAGCGTCAAGGAAACGCGAAACGTCGTAAGCAATATTAAATTCCATTCCGGGAGGAAAAGAAGAACCTTTTAATTCGGCCATTTTTTCTTTTACACTCGCAATAACCTCAGAAGCATTTGAACCCGGACGCTGTTTCAACATGATCGATGCAGAAGGTTTTCCGTCAGTTTTAGAAACCATTCCGTAGCTCATCGCACCAAATTCGATTTTCGAGATGTCTTTTAATCGTAAGATGGTTCCGTCTGGATTGGCTCTCAACGGAATTTCTTCGTATTGTTTTGGTTCAAAGAATTTTCCGCCGTACTTAATTACGTATTGCAGCTGATTGTTCATTTGTCCTGAACCTTCACCCACTTTACCAGGCGCGGCAGAAATGTTTTGCTTTTGAAGTGAAGCAATAACTTCATTTGCCGAAATATTATACGAAAGCATCTTTTCCGGATCTAGCCAAACACGCATCGAATATTCTTTCTGCCCCATGATTTCGGCACGACCGACACCATCAATACGCTTTAATTCCTGAAGGATATTAATATCGGTAAAGTTGAAGATAAACTGCTCGTCTTGGGTTTTGTCGGTACTTGTAATATTCAAGTACATTAACATACTGTTTACCTCTTTTTCGGTCGTAACACCAGCACGAATTACCTCTTCTGGAAGTTCATCTAGAATTGTCGTTACACGGTTCTGAACGTTTACGGCAGCCAAATCGGGATCGGTTCCTACTTCAAAGAAAACCTGAATTAATGTCAAACCATCGTTGGAAGTTACGGTTGACATGTACGTCATTCCGGGAACTCCATTTATGGCTCTTTCTAACGGAAGGGCGACGGCATTGGCGGAAACCTCTGCGTTTGCTCCTGTATATTTTGCTGTAACGGTTACAGATGGTGGTACAATATCTGGAAATTGGGTAATAGGAAGCTGAAACAACGCCAGCAATCCCAGAAGGACTATCATAACCGAGATGATTAATGACAATATTTTCCTCCTGATAAATAACTCTATCATTTTAAATGTTTTAGATAAATAATTAAATAACTGTTTTGCAAGTCGATAACCTACATTTGTTTCATGTTGATTTTATCACCGTCTCTCAATGATTGCGTACCTTCTTGCACAATTAGGTCGTCGCTTTTTAGACCTTCGTTCAAGATATAAACATCATCTAGAGTGGTTTCGATTGTAACATTTGTCATTTTAACTACTCCATCTTTGTTCACGCGAAAAACATATTGTTTGTCCTGAATAGAAAAAACAGCTTTCTGTGGAACTAAAATTGCATTGGTTTTTGGCTCTGAAATAATCAGTTTGCCAGATGTTCCGTGCTTGATAAATCCTTGCGGATTGTGAAATTTTGCTTTGTATTGAATAGAACCTGTTTGTCTGTCGATATCTCCATCGGCAGTTCTTAATTCTCCTTTTTGATCGTAAACTTGTCCGTTTGGCAACACCAATTTGATATCGCCTTGTGTGTTTAAGGTTTTGTCTTCCATCATTTGGAAATAGGTATTCTCAGGAATTGAGAAATAGGCGTACACATCGTCTAATTGAGAAACGGTTGTCAATAATGAACCGTTTTCTACTAAACTTCCTTCCTTAAACGGAATACGGTCAACCGTTCCGTCAAATGGCGCGCGGATTGTGGTAAAGCTAATCTGTTGGTTGATTGCTTTTCTTTCTGCAGCAGCATGAGCCAATTTCGCGGAAGCGGCATCATTTTTTGCTTTAGATAATTCTAATTCTTTATCTGCAATTACTTTTTTATTGAAAAGAGTTTGCGCTTGTTCCAGTTCTACAGTTGCAATTCTTAAATCGGCTTTTGCGCTTTTGTAAACGGCTTCGGCTTTTAGCAATTGAATCTGAAGTTCAACATCACTTATTTTAAAAAGGATTTGCCCTTTTTTTACTTTTTGTCCTTCGCTAACGTAAACTTTGTCTAACAGACCTGGAATACGAACGTGAATTTCTACATTGTTTTTAGCATGTACATCGGCAACAAATTTGCTCGAAACTATGGTGTCTTTTAGAGTTACCTTATAAACAGGAACCGTTTTTATGTTGTTTGAATCTTTTTTTGCTTTATCACCGCACGAGACTAAAACGAATAAAGCCAAGGTGCATAAAAGAAATGGATTTTTATAAATGCTCATCATTAGGTTTAAATTTTTGAATAAATAGATGTGCTCCCTTGATATTAAAATATCGGGAGTCTGAATTTGGATTTTGAAAATAATAAGGTTTACGGATGCTTTTATTTGAAAAAGTACCGTTTTAGGGAAATGTTTTTATAGCAATAACAGCTCAATCACATACGTAAATGAGGTATTTTTCCAGAACACTAGAATATAAAAACGACGAAATTTTGTAGCCTAGAAAAGTTGGTACAAATGAAGATGAGGATGTCTTTCTATATGGTATATTGAAGCTATACCATAGATTAAGCTTTCTTTATAAAGCTTAAAATTAACCAAATTACTGAAATAAGGAGCTTTGATCGTACTTTGTTCTAAAGTAGTCGCTCTGCATTTCATTTTCTTTTTGAGCTTGTAATGAACTTCTAGATTTTTAGAAGAAGAAAAGTCAGAAGAAAAAATCTGCGTGTCGTCTGCCGCAACGCTATCTAAAGTAATACAGTTGCTGAAAGTATAAATCGGCGAATACGTTTCGGTGCCTCTGAAAAAACAAAGCAGCGAAAGTAAAACGATATATATGAACTTAGTGGGTTTCATACAACTACAGCAGGAATTACAATTTTGTTTCTTAGAAAGTGGATTAATTATTCTCTAAAGTGCGCCAAATATAGTAATTTGAAAAACAAGGTTTCTTAAAATTTTTCTAAAAACCATGAGATTTAAAAATTTGATAATAATTGGAGTTGATTTTTAGGGGTTTGATATTTATTGAGATTTGTATTAAAAAGTTATTGTTTCTGTGCTACTTTTATAGAACTAATTAAAAAACAATCAAATATGTCAAATCAATTTCAACCAATAATAGAAAAGGCTTACAATGCTTTTAACGAAAGAAATATAGCTAATTGTTTATCTACAATGCAAGATGATGTACAATGGTCAAAAGCTTGGGAAGGTGGTTATATTAGTGGTCATGATGAAATTCGAGAGTATTGGACAAGACAATGGACAGAAATAAATCCGAAAGTGTTACCAGTTGGTTTTGATGAAAGAGAAAATGGAAGTTTAGAAGTAAAAGTTCACCAAACAGTAAAGGATCTTCAAGGTAATTTGATGTTTGAAGGATTTGTAAAGCATATTTATACTTTTGAAGACGGATTGATTAAAACGATGGATATTGAGTTAATTGAGAATTAATTATTTCCGCGCTCTGCAAAGAGTTCCAAACTGGAATTATAAAGCTGCGCAAATGTCTCTGACTTTGCGCATTTTTTTTCTGTCTTAGAATTTCTAAACGTGATAAAAGTCTCCGACTTTTTACGATTACTTCTAAAAATCCAATAAGTAAGAAAAATCATTATTTTTGAATAAAAAAAATCAAATGAAAGAAGGTTATGTTATTCGAGATCAAAAACTGCCTCATTTTATTACGCCAACAGTTGTAGACTGGATTGATGTTTTTACACGTCAATGTTATCGTGATATTGTTATTGAATGTCTGGATTACTGCATTAAAAACAAAGGAATGATTTTATATGGTTACGTAATTATGAGTAATCATATTCATTTAATAATACAATCTGATGATGGAAAATTATCAGATTTGATAAGAGATTTTAAAAAGTTTATTGCAAAAAATATTTTGGAAAAGATTCAAAATGGTCCTGAAAGTAGAAGAGAGTGGATGCTGCAACGTTTTGAACTGGCAACAGAAAGCCATCAGAGAAATAAAAAATTCCAATTTTGGCAGTACGGAAATCACGCAGAAGAAATTTATTCAATAGAATTTATGTGGTCAAAGCTTCATTATGTACATTTGAATCCTGTGAGAGCCGGATTGGTAGCAAAAGCTTCAGATTACATTTATTCAAGTGCAAGTAATTATATAAGCGATTCGGGCTTATTAAAAATTGAGAAAGCGGATAATCCAATAGTTAATGTGCTAGATCAGAAATCGATAAATCTTTATAACTTGTATTAGTTTAAAAGTCAGAGACTTTTTAGATGTTTTTGTGTTTTTGAGAAGCATTAGAGGTGGCGCAAAGTCAGAGACATTTGCGCAGCGCTCTCAAGTAAGACTTTGGAGAGCAGGGGGTTCAACAAAAAATGCAACAAAAAATGGATGGTAAGGTTATTGTTTTACTGATATCAGTATTATTTCTAAATTGCGAAAAAAAAACTGATAGTAATATAAAAAAAGCTGTTTTAAAAGAACATGAAGCAAAAGAGTTTGTTGTAGAAAATATAAACATCTTGATTGACTCTGTTGAAAGTTTTGATATGGGTAAATACCCTAAATTTAAAAATCTAAAAATTGAGAAATTTAAAATAGGATTAGTTGATTCGATAATAACGGATAAAAACTCTTTTGGAGCTTTTTTAAATTTAAAATTAGATAAGAGTTTTATAGCAAAGTATAAATCTGATTATGAAACAGAACTTGTAGATAGAGACAACGAAGATATAAAATTTTTATTCGTTCAATTTTCAAATTTTACGGTAGATGATAGTATTGTTCAAATAGTTGTAAAAAAGCGAATAGGCATAAGTATGGTAAAAGCAAAATATTACTTTGAGAAAAAAAATAATAAATGGATTTTAAGAAAGAAACAGTTATTGAGCATAGGATAATCCCTCGCTCTGCAAAGAGTGCCAAACTTGAATTATAAAGCTGCGCAAATGTCTCTGAACTGACCCCAAATAGTGTCTAACTTTTTTGGGGCAGTTCATCTAGACTTTGCGCATTTTTTTTGTCTTAGAAATTTTAAACCTGATAAAAGTCTTTGACTTTTTACTATTGCTTCTTAAAAATAAATTAAGAAAAAGTATTATTCATTACTTTGAAAAATCATAAAAACTAAAAATCACTCCAAAATACTAGAAGAATCCTTAATCTTAAAATCGGCATATTGCCAAGCATTATTAAAAGAGGTTTTAATTTGTAAAGCCTCTTTTTCTTTTTTCTGTGCAGCTATAGCATTATAAAGTCCAATTAGGGCGAAGCCGTTTTTTGGGAGCGTTTGTAAATCTTGTCTGTAGATTTTTTCTGCTTCGGCGTATTTTCCAGCTTTAAGTAAAACTGTGCCTAAATAATGTCTAATAGAGAAAAACCAATCTGGAGGTTCGTTGTAATTTAACTGATCTTCAATTACTATTGCTTTATTTAAAAAAGTAACGGCTTTATCCAAATTATTCTTTTTGGCTTCAACTCCTGCTGAAAGAACATTGGTAGCAATTTGAACAAGATCGTAAGTGGTATTGATATTCCAAATGGTAACCTCTTTTAAGGTTTTGTCTTTGGCTAATTGGTTCAGAGTAGCAAGCTGTTTTTCAGCATTAGTGATATCATTTTTCCCAAGATAAGCCATTCCTTGCGCATAATGCCAAATTGCGTTCGGATATACTAGATCTTTTTCAGGTTGTGGAATCTCCATTATTTTATCCCACATAGAAAATTTTACGGCTATATAATACGGAATGCTGTAATAATGCTGCAATGTGCCCCAACCAGCTTCGCGCATGATTTTGGGAGACATATGCTGTTGTAATATTTGTGCCGATTCCCAAGCCAATTTTGAATTTCCTTCTAAAGCTGCTGTTGCCACCAAAAAATGATAATTGTGTGGATAATAGGCGAGAGGATAAGCGCCTTGTGCATTACAAGCAGTAGAATATAAACTATCAATTTTAACCGCTTCGATGTTTGAAAGTGTGCCTTGATGATAATCTCCCGTTCGAATATAAATATGAGACGGCATGTGCACCAAATGTCCCGATCCCGGAACTAGAGTTTCTAGCAATTTGGCACTTTTAAGTCCGTTTTCTGGGTGTGAGGATGCTTCTACAGCATGAACTAAAAAGTGATGCGCTCCGGGATGCTTCGGATTTTTTGTAATCAATTCGTTTAAAACAGCAAGTATTTCTGGAGTCCATTTTTTAGGTATTCCGGTGCCTTTTTCATACAAATTCCACGGATGGAGATTCATTTGAGATTCCGCGTAAAGTGCACCAATATCTGGATCTGAAGGAAATTGAGTATATACTTTTTTCATCGCTTCGGCATAAGTAATGTCAAGCGGTTTTCTGTCAGCAGGAGGATTTTTAGCATAACGCACCAATAAGGCATCAATCATAGCGATTTCTTTCGGAGAACATTTCCCAGAAAGTTTTTTAGCTTTTTGAGCCGCATCATAAGCACGCTGAAAATTATCTTCTTCCATTCCCGCATTATAATTCGGACCTAAAACATAAGCAAAACCCCAATATGCCATAGCACAATTCGGGTCTAAACGCGAAGCTTCATAAAATGATCTTGCTGCTTCGGCGTGATTGAATCCGTAAGCGAGCATCATTCCTTGATTAAAGTATTCCTGCGCTTCAGGATTGTTGGTTGTAATTTTAAAATTTACACCATCAAGACTTCTAAACTTAGGTGCTTTTTTGTTTTGGGTGTACCAATCTTTATCGTTCGTTTTCGGAATATAACATCCTTGCGAAGCGCTCACTTTAACTGATTTGGGTTCGGTGTTTTTTTCTTTACAGGAAATAAAAAGAAAAAAAACAGCAATTAGAAAGTAATTATATTTCATTGCAAAATGTATTTGAAATTATATAATCAGTGTAAAAGCTCAAAAGAATAAAAACGATGCTTATACTATAATGGTTTGATACGGAGAGTATTAAACAAAATTAAACAAAAAAGAAATAGGTTTGTGTAAATATTTGTTTTTCAGTGTTTTGTGATAAATTTTGAATTTATTTGAGCATATTGTTCTCCCGCAGATTTAGCAGATTCAGCAGATTTTTTTAATTATAATATCTGCCAAATCTGCAAGATCTGCGAGAGAAAAAAATCAAAAAAATAAGGTCTACACTTTTCAGCATAGACCTTGAATTATATGGTAATAAACAATTTCTTAGTTTGTTCCAGCAGCAACTTTATCTACCAAAAACAATAATTCACCCGAAACAGGTTTAATCAATTGCATTGGGTAAAGCGTTGGATTGTATTCGCCAGTTGTCACTTCTTTCAAAGCGTGAACTTTCTTTTCTCCAAAAGCTACTACTACAATCTTTTCAGCTTTATTAATTAACGGAGCTGTAAGTGTGATGCGATACATTTTTTGTGGAGCCAAATAATAAGCATCAACCCATTTGGTTTGCTCTTCTAGAACTGCTTCACCTGGGAAAAGAGAAGCTGTATGTCCGTCGTCTCCCATTCCTAAAAGAATCAAGTCAAATTTACCTTCTTCGCCTAAAACTGTTCTGATAGACTTTTCGTAATCAGCAGCATATTCTTCTGGTGTAACGCCGTCTTTGTACATTTCAAAAATGTTCTCTTGCGGAATAGGAACGTGGCTCAATAAAGTGGAGTAAGACATTTTAGCATTACTCAAATCATCATTAAGCGGAACCCATCTTTCATCACCCCAAAAAATATAAACTTTGCTCCAGTCTATTTTACTTTTGCAAGCATCAGAAGCTAATAATTTGTAAATTCCTGCAGGAGAAGAACCTCCTGTAAGAACAGCTGTAAATTTGCCTTTTGCAGCAATTGCTTTTTGTGCAGATTCCACAAAAAGGTTTGCAGCCTTAGTATTAATTTCTTCTGTATTATTGTATATCTGTATCATTTAAAACTTCTTCTTTTGTTTGTGTATTCGGAATCCATTTGTGGCCTTGACGTGCTAACAATTCATCAGCTTCTTCAGGTCCCCAGCTTCCTGCTTTGTAATTTGGGAAATTCTTTGGAGGCGTTGTTTTCCAAACTTGCTGAATCGTTTCAATTGCATCCCAAGCTTCTTCCACCTGATCCCAACGCATAAATAGGGTAGGATCTCCTAATAATGCATCTGCAATTAAGGTTTCATAAGCTTCTGGCGACATTGTAGAACAAGAAAAATAATCAAAAACCATTTCTGCAGGTCTTAAAGACATCGATAAGCCTGGTTTTTTGGTCATAAACTGCAGTTTAATGTCCATTGAAGGCTGAATATTGATAATCAATCGGTTTGGTGTCATGCCTTCTTTTCCGTATGAGAATGAAGAATGCGGCACTGGTTTAAACTGAATAATGATCGAAGACTGTTTTTCTTCCATTCTTTTTCCAGAACGCAAGTAGAACGGAATTCCCTGCCATCTCCAGTTGTCCAAATAGATTTTCATGGCAACATAAGTTTCTGTATTAGAATCTGGCGCAATGCCTTTATCTTGACGGTAACCCGGAACAGGAACTCCTTTTATTTCTCCAGCATCGTACTGACCTCTTACAATATAATGATCAACTTCTTCTGGTTTAATACGACGAATTGACTTTAAAACATCTGCTTTTCGATTACGAATGTCATCAGCATTTAAAGAAGCAGGCGCTTCCATAGCTGTCATACATAAAATCTGAAACAAGTGATTCTGAATCATATCTTTCAAAGCACCAACACCTTCATAGAATCCGCCTCGTTCTTCAACGCCAACTTCTTCTGCAACGGTAATTTGCACGAAATCAATGAAGTTACGACTCCATAAAGGCTCAAACATTGAATTTCCAAAACGGAAAGCCAAAATATTCTGAACTGTTTCTTTTCCTAAATAGTGATCGATTCTGTAAATCTGCTCTTCCTTGAAAGTCTGCGAAAGCATTTCATTCAACTCGATTGCAGAAGCTTTATCATAACCAAAAGGTTTTTCGATAATGATACGATCTTGTTTCGGATTTGCAGCAAGTCCGATTTTCTTGATGTTGCTTGAAATCGTTGAAATGAAAGAAGGCGTAATCGAAAGATAGAAAAGACGATTAGAACGTTCGCCAAAGGCAAGGTCAAAATTGTTTATTTTTTCATTTAATCCAATGTACGATTCTTCTTTATCGATATCAAGACTGTGGTATGAGATGTGCGAAAGAAATTTTTCTGTTTCTGGATCATCAATTCCTTTTCTTCTTGAGAATAGATTTAGATTTTCTGCTACATAAGCGCGAAAATCTTCATTGGTTTTTTCAGCTCTTCCAAGAGCAATAATCTGAAACTTTTCAGACATACGTCCGTCAAGGTACAGATTTTGAAAAGCGGGGAATAGCTTTCTCTTCGCTAGATCTCCAGTTCCACCAAAAATAACAATGATTGTTGGATTCTTTAGTTTATTTTTAGTCATTGTGTGGTTTAGTTGTGTTGTTTTTTTAGTTGTCTTATTCAGCCCATTGGGTATGGAAAACGCCTTCTTTGTCGATACGCTCGTAAGTGTGCGCTCCAAAGAAATCACGTTGTGCCTGAATTAAGTTTGTTGGCAGATTTGCAGATCTGTAAGCATCAAAATAAGCCAGCGAATTCATTAATCCTGAAACAGGTAATCCTTTTTGAACTGCAAATTGAATTACAGCACGCATTCCTGCTTGATTTTCGGTTAGTTTTGAAGCAATTCCGTTATCTAAAAGCAAGTTTGGCAAGTCTGATTTTGCAACATAAGCTTTTCTAAAATCCTCTAAAATTGTTGCACGAATAATACATCCGCCACGCCAGATTTTAGCAACTGTTTCCAAATTTAAGCCGTAGTTATATTCTTTAGAAGCTGTGTGAAGCTGAGCTAAACCTTGAGCATAAGTCACAACGATAGAAAAGAATAAAGCTGATTTTAGAGATGCAATTGCTTCGCTTTGAGAAATATTTGTTTCGCCAGTGTTCCAAACTAATTTTTTAGCCGCTTCAATTCTTTCTGGTTTGGTTTTAGACATATCACGCATGTTAACTGCAGCGTCGATTGTCGGAACTGGAACTTGCAAGTCCATCGCATTTTGCGAAGTCCATTTTCCTGTTCCTTTAGATCTTGCCCAATCTGAAATTTTATTGATTAAAAGACCTCCGTCTGTATCTTCTTGTTTTAAGATTTTTCCAGTAATTTCAATCAGATACGATCTCAAATCATCAGTCTGGTTCCATTCTTCAAAAGTTTTTTGAATCGTTGCATCATCTAGATTATAACCTCTTTTCATTAAGTCATAAATCTCAGAGATTAATTGCATGATTCCGTACTCAATTCCGTTGTGAACCATTTTTACGTAGTTTCCAGCAGAACCATTTCCTAAATATTCTACGCAAGGTTCGCCTTCTACTTTTGCCGCAATTGCTTCAAAAATAGGACGTAATCTTTCATACGCTTTCTGATCTCCTCCTGGCATCATAGCAGGACCGAAACGAGCACCTTTTTCACCACCCGAAATTCCCATTCCGAAGAAGTGGATTCCTTTTTCAGATAATTCAATAAATCTTCTGTCAGTATCTGTAAAATAAGTATTTCCACCGTCAATAATAATGTCTCCTTTATCTAAGTGAGGCAATAAGCTAGCGATGGCGCTGTCTACTGGTTTTCCAGCAGGAACCAATAACATAATCGCTCTTGGCTGCTGAATAAGCTCTACAAAATGTTTTACATCTGTTGTCGCTTCAATAGTGTGATTAGCATCGGCTTCTTGTTGAAGAGAATTGACTTTTTCGGTGTCTAAGTCTAAACCTGCAGCCGCAAAGTTATGGCTGGCGATATTTAAAAGTAAGTTACGACCCATTACGCCGAGTCCTACAATTCCAAAATCAAATTTGCTCATAGTTTTCAATTAACTAAATTATTAGAAGAATGTTTTTGCAGCAAAAAGTAAGAGAAAGTATGGTAATTCTTTTTCATTCAATGTTTTGCCAAAAAACAATGGTTATTTTAATCTTACATTTCAAAATGTAGAGCGCTAAGTTAGAGAAAAATGCTGAAAAATGAGGGGTAAAATCGTTCAGTTTTGGTCTTTATTGTGATACTTTTTATGTGTAAAAATAACATTTATTATTCCTGTTTTTTATCAGTTTATGTTACTAAAACGTTGTAATAGTACGATTGTTTGGTTATGAGTTTCTAATAATTTACTTTCGATATGATTTTCCTTTATTGATGATATAATCATAGTAAAAGAGATAATTTGAAAACGTTTATAAAAATTGAAATTTATTCGCATTTTTTAATATGTACAATATGAATAATAATTTGAAATTTTGAAAAAAATACTAATCTCCTTTTTAATTTTCGCTTTTGTTTGCAATGTAATAATTTCATTAACAATAACAATTGGAAGTATCTGTTCCCACAGCTATTTGAGTGAATATGAAAATTTAAAAAGCTTTAGAAATAAAAAATTATACATGAGTGATGATTTTTTATTGATAAAGAAAATTTCTGAAGATACAGGAACAGGTGAAGGAACTCGATTATCTTACCTTGTAAAAGGGATAGTTTTGAGTAACAATTCTAAATTAGAATTAAGAGTAACTAAACTTGCTTACCTTGAATCAAGTTTTAATAAGCAGCCTCTTTATAAAAGTAAATTAACTGGAGATTTTTTTTTGAAGAATGCTCCTGAGGAATATTATAATTCTGAAATAAATTCTTTTTATGTAAATATTTATTTTAAAATTTCTTTTTATTTAATAGTTGGACTAATTGTATTTCTCGTAATTCAGTACGTAAAAAAACGAAGATATAGAATATGAGAAGCGAGCCTCTCAATTGTGATTTTTTTGTCTTATTTTTTGCAAATACTTTTATTAGAAGCAGCTTGATGCTCGTAAGAAAAAAGAAGTAAAAAATTATAAAAATGGTTATTGAAAATATAGGAATTGGGGTAATTTTGGAAACCCAATCATTGGATCCAAGATTTAATTCACTAAAGTATTATATCCTTTTTATGCCAAGAAACATAAAGTTTGTTTTTACAGCCGTCTTTTTAACCCTTACTTCGGGTATCTTTTTTAAAGCAAATGCACAATCGGTACTAGAAAATGAAATTTCTATTCAGGCAGATAAGAAGCCATTAGGCAGTGTTTTGGACTTAATGGAAGAAAAAGGAAATTTTAGATTTGCTTATTATGGCAAACTGGCTGTAAAAGATAGCGTCGTTAGCATTCATACCGATAATAATACTATTAAAGGAGTTTTAGATCAGTTGTTAGGTGCCAAATATGAGTTTAAAGAATCGCCAGGATTTGTTATTGTTCGTTATGCGCCTTTAGAATTGGCTCTTGTATTGGAGAAAAATACCGTTATGAGTGACGGACAGCAAATTGTAATTGGTTATATTGTAGATACAAAAACCAATAATCGTGTTGAAAATGTGAGTGTATTGGAGAAGAATGCACTAGTATCTACATTGACCAATAAAGATGGTTTCTTTGAACTTCGATTAAAAAATGCACCTCAAGCTATAGAACTTACAGCCGTTAAGGAGAATTATAAAACGGTAACGATGGTATTTCTGTCTGAAATTAAAATTCAGATGGGAGACAAAAAAAATAAAACAGATTATATTGATGGTGATTTCTCTGAAATTGAAAGATCAGGAATTGGCCGTTTCTTTATTTCTTCCAAACAAAAAATACAAGCGCTCAATCTAGGAGGATTTATTTCTAAGGTTCCTTTGCAGGCTTCTTTAATTCCTAGTATCAGTACAAGAGGAATGCTGAATACGCAGATTGTCAATAATTTTTCGCTGAATATATTAGGAGGTTATAATGCTGGAGTTCGCGGGCTTGAAATGGCGGGACTTTACAACATCAATCGTATGAATGTTGACGCGCTTCAAATAGCCGGAATATTTAATACCGTTGGAGGATCTGTAAACGGAGTTCAGTTAGCCGGAATCTATAATAATGTTTTTGGCAATTTAAGAGGATTACAAGTAAGTGGTATTCATAATAGTGTAAAAGGTTCGCAAGTCGGTTTACAAATGGGCGGTATCTATAACAATGTATATAAAGATTCTAAAGGACTTCAAATTGCAGGAATTGGTAATACAGTAAAGGGTTCGCAAAACGGATTACAGCTTTCGGGAATTTACAATATTGGAAAAGATACCGTGCGAGGCGCTCAAATTACAGGTCTTTTTAATTATGCCAAAGAATTACATGGAGTCCAATTTGGATTAGTCAACATTACAGATTCACCGTCTGGTTATAGTTTTGGTCTTTTAAACTTTAAAAAAGGCGGTTATAAAAAAATCAGTATAACGAGCAACGAAATTTCAGATATAAATCTTGCTGTAAAAACAGGAGATCATAAAATGTATACTATTTTAATGGCGGGAAGAAGCGATAGAACCGATGAAGAAAAACTATTCTCTTTCGGAATCGGACTAGGAAAGAACATTCCGTTAGGGAAACGTTTTACTTTTAATCCCGAATTTAGCACGCAGTATCTTTATTTAGGAAATTGGGACATTTATAATTCCTTATCTAAATTTGATTCTCCCTTTTCTTTTCAATTGTGTAAAGGCGTAGCGATATCTGCAGGACCTTCTTTAAATTTCTATTGGTCTGAGAAACAAGATAAAAATGGCAATATAAATACTTCTACATTTGTTCAGGATCGTACCAAACGCTATACTATAATCAATAATAATAGCAAAGACATTCTCGGATGGATAGGATGGAGTTTTGGATTGACGCTGTTTTAAAAAATGATAAAAAAAGCCTGTAAATATTGATTTTACAGTTTAAAGTCGCCAGGAATCGAATCCGAGTATACATTTAAGCAACTAAAATTAATTGAAAGCTTAAGGATAAATCATCAAAAACATATAAGCAAACAAATTGACCAAAAGCACAACGCCGTAAACAATATTCGATTTTCCTTTGCTAAGAGAAAGCATTACCGTAAAAACAGACAGTGCCAAAAGGACAATAGATTTAATGTCAAGCCCTAAAACAATAGGAATTCCCAATAAAATACAAACGAGCGCAACAGTTGGAATAGTTAAACCAATACTGGCAAGTGCAGAACCTAAAGCTAGGTTTAAACTCGTTTGCAATCTGTTCTTTTTGGCAGCAATTATCGCTGCGATCGCTTCTGGCAATAAAATGATGATGGCGATTATAACCCCAACCAAAGATTTTGGAAGATTGTGACTTATAATAATAGTTTCAATAGTAGGTGAAAGGGTTTTGGCCAGTAAAACCACAATTCCTAAGCTCACTAATAAAAAGACTAGGCTAGTGTAAAATGTTTTATTATTAATTTCAATTGGATGTGTTTTAGATTCGTCTTCGTTTGTAGTATTGGTTAGAAAATATTGGCGATATCCTTTGGTTTGTGCAAATAAAAAAGAACCGTAAATAATAAGACAGGCAATCGAAGCAAAAATGAGCTGAGGCGTTGAATAATAAGAACCGTGGACACTTTCTGTAAATGTTGGAAACACTAGAGTAAATACAATAATCGAAATTAGCGAAACCAAACCAATGGTTACCGAAGAAGGAGAGAAATTCTGTTCGTAATGTTTAATGCTTCCAATAAGAAGACACAAACCTATAATTCCATTTAAGATAAGCATAGTTGCAGCATAAACCGTATCTCTGGCCAAAGAAGCGGCTTCTGAACCTTCAGAAAGCATTAAAGAAACAATAATAGAAACTTCAATTACAGTGATCGAAATAGCCAAAATAATCGTACCATAAGGTTCTCCAACACGTTCGGCAATAATTTCTGAATGATGCACAGCCGACATCACACTTAGAATAAGCAGAATACTTGCAACGATTTGAAAAATAGTGCTGTTTTCTATAAGTCCGCTAAATAGGAGCGCCCATGATAGAATCGGAATTATGATGGTCCACTGTAATAATTGTTTCATTTTTTGTAGTTTTTAGAATATAGGACAAAAGAACAGGAGTTTGCCTTTTTTGTAAGATAGAACTTTTATAGCTAAAAATGATAAAAAAAGGCAGTTTTAAGCGCTTTTTAAGTTTATTTGAGCGTTTTTTGAATCAAAAAGCACATTTTTGACCAAATAAAATTACAGCTTTATTTAAGAATTTTTAAACGATTTCTTTCGTTGCGATTTTCCTAAGTTGTTTAAACTTTGTCAAAGTTTAGAACTTTGTCAAAGTTGACTTCGTGTTTCAAATAATTTTAGCGATTCTCTATTTTTTCTCTCGCAGATTCAGCTGATAAAGCAGATTTTTTTAATTTGTATAATCTGCGAAATCTGCAAGATCTGCGAGAGAATATTTTAAGAGTTTCGAATAATCTCCTTTCGTTGCGATTGTCTAAACTTTGACAAAGTTGGCTTCGTGTTTAAAACAATTTTAACATCTCTCTATTTTTTCTCTCGCAGATTCAGCTGATAAAGCAGATTTTTTTAATTTGTATAATCTGCGAAATCTGCAAAATCTGCGAGAGAATATTTTAAGAGTTTCGAATAATCTCCTTTCGATGCGATTTTCCCCATTTGATCATTTCTTCGATTACGGGACCAAAAGATTTGCAATAAGGCGTCGATTCGTATTTCACCTGAATCTCAGCATCGCGATCTTCGGTTCTTTTGATCAGCATATTGATTTCCATTTCTTTGAGTTCTCTAGAAAGCATACGTGTCGTAATTCCCGGAATACTGCGTTCGATTTCCCTGAAACGATGATTTCCGTTGCAGATCGAATTGATGATTGGCAAACGCCATTTTCCACCCAAAACATGCAGTGTGTCCTGAAGCGCTTGTACTTCTTCTTTCTGGTTTCTTTCCATTTTGCTTAATTTTTATCAAAGTTTTTCCGCCACGACTCGACCGAAGGGACAGACGAAGTAATTCACGAATTTTTTCTTTTTCAAAGTTTTTCCCCACGAATTATATTGGTTGATATTCAATCAATATAATTCGTGTAATTAACCACATTTTCGGCATAGATTATAAAAATAAATTCGTGACTCGAGCGACAGCGAATAGGCGGAGCAATTCGTGGCTATAATTTTTTCCATTGAAAAATCAAATTATTTAGTTTGGTATACTCCATGATACTGGTTACAAAGTTATACCAATTTGAATTTAAATTTGCCAAATAAATTTTAAATAATCAAAAAGATGGAAAATCTAAAAAATAAAGTGGCAGTGATAACAGGCGGAAACAGCGGAATAGGTTACGCAACAGCCCAACAATTAAAGCAGCAAGGAGCAAACGTAATTATTACAGGAAGAAGAAAAGAGGCGATAGAAACGGCAGCTTTAGAACTAGGCGTTACAGCCATCACAGCAGACCAATCGAATATTTCGGATATCGAAAAACTGGCTACTCAAGTAAAAGCCGATTTCAGTTCGGTAGATATTTTGTTTATCAATGCGGGAATCGCGGGTTTAGGAACAATCGAACAAACCACAGAAGAATTGTACGACAATATTATGAATGTAAATCTAAAAGGTGCTTTTTTCACTTTAAGCAAATTTATCCCGATTTTGAAAGATGGTGCTTCGGTAGTATTTCTTTCTTCGAATACTGCAAGTATGCCAGGTCCGGGATCTTCGGTTTATTCGGCGAGTAAAACGGCTTTGAATTCGTTTATGAGATCGGCGGCTTTAGAATTAGCGCCAAGAAAGATTCGTGTCAATTCGGTTAGCCCAGGACCAACTCAAACTGAAGTCATGAACAAAGTAGGTCTAGACGAAACCACCATAAAAGGCATTATGGATGTCGTAGTAGAAAAAGTCCCACTAAAACAAATGGGAAGGGCAGAAGATGTGGCTCAAATGGTTTCGCATTTGAGTAGTGATGCTGCGGTGTTTATGACTGGAGCTGATGTTATTATGGATGGTGGGATGAGTTTGGGGTGATTTGTTTTAAATAAAGAAAAGTCTACAATAAATTACAGGCTTTTCTTTTTAGATTTCCCAAATGATACTTAAAGCTTGATTTCTGTAAGGTATACAATGTTCAAAAAATTTTCTATTTGTATCTTTGTTTGATACATTTTGAAACCAATCTATAGCCCAGACCTCTTGTGTTTTTTCATGTTTCTTTTGCTTGTTAAAATACTCTCCCATTACAGTTTGTTCAGGAATCTTATATTTATCGTATATAATTGTTTTAAAAGGAAAGTCAACACTAGACCAGTACCATTTTATTCTATTATCTTGGCCAAAAACAATTAAAATTGGATGATTGCCAATATCCGCAAATTTAATTGCAGTAGATGTTAAGCTCGTTTGATATTTTTTTGATAATTGGTCTAATAATAAAAAATTAAATTTCTTCTTCAAACAATCATTTATGAATCGTTGCTTGGGCATAAGTAATGATGAAGCAAAATAATCAGCTTCCCATTCTACATACTTATCAGAAGAAAAGTTTGTAAAAGAACTATGCGCTGGAACTAACCCTGATGAAAGTGCATTTCTATGTTCATCTATAAAATAATGTCCTAATTCATGCGCAAATGTAAATCTGCATCTTGCTGTATGTGAGTGTTTTAATCTATCTACATTTAAATAGATATGAAATTTATTGTTTAAATGTTCAATCATTCCATCGAAATATTGTTCATAGTTCCCATAGCAAAAAGAAATAGAATTTTTACTAGCTATATGTTCTGGATTTATTACATTATCTGGGCAATAGGAATTAGCAATGAATTCTGCTAAATCTGACAATTCATTTTTTCGATGTAGTGATAAATATTTATTCATTTTTTTTTCTATCCTCTCGCATTTTTTTAAGTATTTCAATAGATAATTGTTTGCCTTCTCTGGCAGCTTGAGCCAAATTATCAGAATGTGGATTTTTCTCTTGTAAAATATCAATTTTGTCTACAAAACCTTTTTTTAGAATATTAAGAGGATTATCCCATTCTTTGGGTTTAATTGCTTCAATATCCTTTTTGTAATTTTTTTCAAATTCAATTACACTTTCTTCATCAGTTGGAAAGATGTATCCTTGAGATCGAATTACTTTTATTAATTTATTTCGTTTGCTCATTTAGAGATTGTTTTTGTATTTCCCAGTTTGCTATTAAAATGCTCAATGATTTTTTTAGTACATCTACTCTTAATAGCCTTTATATTATCTCTAGTTGTATTATGAACTTCGCAAAGCCAGTCCAAAGTTTCAGAAGGAGTATTTTTTCCTTCCTCATAAAATTCATAGAGAGTAAGTAAGATAGCCTTGTCTCTTTCTTTGAATGAATTTAAAACTTCATCCAATATTATTCTTAATTGTGAAAGAGAAATATTTTCCTCAATTTCAATTTCTGGCGGATCAAAAATCTGTTCATCATCATCAATAATTTTTAAATGGTTTTCTTTTATTTCTGTTTTTAATAAATCCTTCAGATTATTTTTTGCAATGGTGGCTAAGTACGCCTTAAAACGAGCGTCAGTGATAATATCACTATGAGCTTCATCTATTTGAAATAGTAATGGATTTTCATAAATCTTTAAAAAAGTGTTGTTTACAATATCGTGAATAATGTCTTCTCTCAAAAAAGTATATTTTTTCTTTGCCTCACTTATAACTTTATAAAGATACTTAGAATACTCTCTATAAAATGTTATAAATGAATTTTGCGCATTTGCTGCAAACTCCTCTCTGTAAGAGAAGTTCATAAGCATATCTTCTATTTCACTTTTCTTCAACTTATCGAATGTTTATATTAATATATACTTAAAACAGTGACATTCTCCAGAGATTTTAGCTTGAATAAAACTTTGTCACTGAATCTTGTATATGTAAATATAAGAAGTTTAATAATACAAAATATTAGAAAGGAGGTGTAAAATTATGGCTAAAGATTCGGACGGAAAGAAGTTCAATAGAATTCCTGCATATACAAAAGTTGTTGATGGGAAAAAGATAGAAGTTAAAGAACATATTAGAAGTAATAGAAGTGATAGTAAAGGTAAAAAATAATACTGTCAGACATAATCAATAATTCCACTCTATTAAAAAATGGAGTGGAATTATAAAAAAAAATAATTTTAAATATTATGAAAAAGATAAAGAAAAATTTTAATGGGCATTTTAATGTCACAAAACCAACAGAACATGTCAATATTTTGTTAGGAAGTGATTTGGAGCTTTTTATTGATCCATATAATATTGCTAATAATTTGCAAAATAAAGTAGCTAAAAGGGTATATCTGAGAAGTAAATCGTTTTTAGAAAATTTGAATAGAACTTACATTATTCCAAACGACAGAATTAATGGACTTGCTTTTCTTTCGCATTTGCAGGAAGCGAATGAATATGGATTTGGATATTCTAAAACTAATAAAGGAAAAGGAATTGGTTCAACTAAAGCTGAAGTAATTTTTGATTCATTAAGTAATAATCTTTTCGCAAGAGAGGGATTATCAATAACGAATGAGGCTCATAATGTGTTACTATTGGTGAAGGGAATTGGAGCTGATAATATGTCTGATACCTTGGCAAATGTTTGCAGAGATATTTTTGCTGATTTCACTTATGAGCAATGTATATTACATAACATTCCAACTTCAAAAGTTCAAATTGAATATTTTGATTCCACTAGAAATTGTTGGATGTTTAAAGACGCTAATCTTCCATCATTCGCAGGAAAAAAAATCATATTGGTTCCTAAATTTTTGATAGGAGGAGAAAGAGCTTACACTAATGCATTTAATTGGTTTATATCTAGTAATTATTTGTCTAAAGAAATTCTAGCAGGAACATTAAAGGTTAATGGCTCAAAAGGATTCATAAATAGACTAAAAAATGGTACCAGAAGAGCGATTATTAAAAATATTAATAAACATTTCAAAAAACCTAAAGGAGAGTTGGTTGATTTCGTTAAAAAATATAATGGTTCTCTTTTAGAATTTCAAACTCATATTAAAAATAATTTCCCAAATATTAGCGATGAACAATTATTACTAATGTTAAGTTAATTTGGATATGTTCAAAGAAGTTAATATTTAAAAAGTCCAACATTTTAGTATGTTGGACTTTTTAATACCATCCAGAAAGTTGAAGATAGCATCTTTTTTCTATCATAGGATTGTCAGGTGGATTCCACCATTTTGCTAGAGACAGTCTTATTAATGTCCCAGCAGGAATATTACCAATAGGGGGAACTTCTCCTTTATAAGGCATTTTTTTATTTCTTTTTAAAAAGCTATTATAATTGTAATTATAACAAGGCTTTCCAAAATTATCTCCTAAAATCAAATCTTTATCAGTTTGCCAAAAACCAACACTGTTTATGGGAAGATCATTAGGATCATTTAAGAAACCTCTTCCATTGTTCCATTTTAATTTAAAATCGTAAACATCATTTAGATCACCTTTCCAGATTTTACAATTATTTAAAATATACTGATTTGGGTTCACCGTATCAATATGTGTTTTGGAAATAACTTGAACATCTTCTATATGTGGAGGTACACCAGGAGTTGGTTTGTATGTAATGTTCCAAATCTGACCAACCTTAAAAGGAGTGTTAAATGGTTGATAGCCACCATTTAAATCCATAAGACGTAAATATTTATTTGTGGTAATTTCAATTCCTCCTATGCAGAAGTAGTCTCCCCATTTTGTTTTTGCCACGATTAGTACATTCATACATTACAAGTGATTAATAATTAAGTTAAATTCATTTTTTATTTTTTCTGTAATTAAAGATCTATGACAAGCACTTGAGTTTTCTTCTACACAAAACAAAACTATTTTTGAAGAATTTTGTTCTTGAAGATTGTCTATAAAGTGTTGGAAATCAAACTTGTTTAAGACTGTGCTTTTGTATGCATTTTTAAAAGAGCTGTCGAGTTCTTCACGACTTTGTTTTAGCTCATTTTTTTTTAGATCAGCTTTCTTTTGTAAATTCCTAATTTCATTAGTTGGAGCTAAATCTAATTGATGAATATATTTTATTTTTAATAAGGATAATTTTTCTTGTAATTTATTGCTATTGACAAATGAATACTTTGAACCTCTGACACCTCTTCTTTGTCTTACATCAATAAAAGTATCAATTTTATTTTCAATAAGTTTTTTAAAGAAAATATCTTCAGTTGAATTGTAAACACCAATAGTATAAATTTTCATAAGTTTTAATATTTCTTTTTAGATGTTAAAGGTTCATCTCCAAATAGATTTGTTAAATTTTTACCTTGCATGAATTCGTTCATCACTTTTGCTTGATCTTTAATTAAACTCGAATCAATAATATGATTAACAGAAATATTGTATTTTAATAATTCTTGACCTATCAATTTACTTCTGTGACAGGTTTCAGGCTTAGTTTCACTACACATTAATGCTATTATCATTTTTTCATGATTTGCTTCAACTATTGTATTTATTCCTGTTTTAAAAAAATCCTTTTCTTTTACTTTTTCGTAATCGACCTTTCCTTTTACGTAGCAAGTTATATCATTAGGAAGCCCACCTAAAAAATCACCAGCATATATATATGTTACACCATTTTGTGTAAGTTCAGCTTCTAATGAATCCTTATTGAAATGCGGATTAAATTTAGAATATGGTTTCGATCTTACATCGAATAAAAACTCTATTTTATAGGCGAGTAACTCTTCGATGAATTTTTTCAAAGTTTTGTTTCCATGTCCAATAGAATATATTGTGCTGCGGTTCATATTATTTCTAATTAAATTGAATATCACAAATATAAAAACCATTATTGTGATGTTCAGTTAAATTAATCTTTAATTTGAATACATATCATAAGTTTCATTTTTAATCCCAAAGCAAATATTATTTTTTAGTAAATAATATTTTTATGGAAATCCGTAATTTTTAAATAAAAATATTTAAGGCAAGTATATTGTTATTTAAATAAATAAAAAAGAGTATTTATACGGATAATAAAAAACAAAACCCTCAATCTCCAAAAAGACCAAGGGTTTTAATTTTTCAAATAAGAACCTTTTTACTCCAAATCCAGATAAGGATCTAAAATTTCGGCTAGTTCATTGAGCCAATAGAAGCTGTCTCCAAGTTTGGCAGCGTTTAACTGAATGTTTTCTTGATCGTTTAGAACGCCCAATGCGAGGGTTAGATTTACCTGTCTTATGGCTCTCGCCATATCGAGTGGGTCAATTCTGTCGTTGAAGAAATTCATTAAACCGATTTCGGCTTCTTTTGAAAGGGTTTTGGTACTCATAATCTTAACTTTTAGGGAAATATAAAACCCGCGTAGGTTAGGTGTCCTACGCAGTTAAGAACGCGTTGCAGTTGTTTCCAATACCGCCACCATACCACACGGGCAAACTTTTTTTCTGTAATCATGTCTTAACTTTTAGGACTGCAAATATATTAAAAAAGAAGTTGGTTTAAAACTGTAAAAAGTAATACAATTCTTAAATAATAATTTCCCGAGAACTTCCTTTTGAAAATGAGTGCCCTAGCCCTGATAGTAGCGGCATCCTTTTGTGGCGGGGTTCGCCACAAAAGATATAGCGGATAGCAGGAAATAGCTCCTAATCAATATCAATGCTTCATTTTTGCTCAATTTATGGGTTCAGATTAAAATTTTGGTTCTAGAAAAGAAAGGTCATTTTGGCACTTATTTGGTTTCAAATTATAAAGTGAAACAAAGTAAGTGACTGATTTGTAGATTTATTTATGCGGTGAATTTAATTTTATACGAAACAATTTTATACGACTATCGAGAAAATAAGTTTTCAATGAATAATCTAACTTTTAAATTTATGAGAAATGCTTTTCTAATAATTGGAGTTTGTTTGAGTGCAATTTTGTTCTCCTGCAAAAAAGATAAAAATACGGAGCAGTCAAGTTCTGAAACTGGAAAGTCTGAAACTGCCGACTCTACATTAATTGCAGATCGAGGTTGGCCTCGCGAGGCCGAAAATAACGGAACAAAACTGGTTTATTATCAGCCTCAGGTAGACGATTGGAAAGATTTTAAAGAAATTACTGCTAGAGTAGCTTTTTCGCTGACTCCAAAAGACGGAAAACAGGTTTTGGGTGTGGCTTCTTTGAAAGCGGAAACTTTGGTAGACAAAGATAACCGAAGCGCTTTTATAAAAAATCTTCAGGTAACCGATATCCGGTTTCCAGCTCTTGACAAAAAGAAAGTTCCTGAAATGGAAAAGCTGTTTAAAGAAACGCTGCCTCATAGTGGAGATCCTATTTCGGTAGATCGTATTTTGGCAGATTTGAGTCATACCAAAAGTCCGCCAAAGGGAATTGCGGCTAAAAACGATCCTCCTGCGATTTTTTACAGTACGAATCCGTCGATTTTGCTTATTGTGCAAGGCGAACCGGTTTTGGTGCCTGTAGAAAAAACGGATATTCAATATGTGGTAAATACCAATTGGGATTTGTTTTTTGATAAAACCACAAAAGATTATTATTTATTGGTAGAGAATATCTGGCTGACTTCGAAAAATGTCGCGGGCAAATGGACCAAAACAACCAAACTGCCTTCGGGTTTAAGTAATCTGCCTTCGGGTCAGAATTTTGATGATGTTAAGAAAATGATTCCGCCTCCGTCTTCTGGTGCAGCTCCAGAAGTTTTCTACAGCAATAAACCTGCTGAGTTGATTGCCATAAACGGAAGTCCGAAATTTGTTAAAATTCCGGGAACTAAATTGTTATATATTGACAATACCGAAAATGATGTTTTTGCCGATGAAAATAAAGGTCAGTATTATATATTGTTATCTGGAAGATGGTTTAAGTCTAAAGAATTAACTGGACCATGGAGTTATGCCAGCAATAATCTTCCAGCCGATTTTGCTAAAATTCCGAAAGATTCTCCGCGTGCTAATGTATTGTCATCTGTGCCTGGAACTCAGGAAGCGAATGATGCTGTAATGTTGTCGCAAGTTCCTACAACGGCTATTTTAAAGAAATCGGATGCTGAGGCAAAAGTGAAAGTATCGTATGATGGCGGAACACCTCAGTTTAAACCTATCGATGGAACCAAAATGCAATATGCAAGCAATACGCAAGAGAAGATTATAAAAGTGGGCGATCTGTATTATTTGTGTTTTCAGGCGGTTTGGTTTATGTCGACAAGTCCGAATGGACCTTGGAAGACATGCGATTCTGTTCCGCAAGAAATTTATACAATTCCGCCAAGTTCGCCAGTATATAATGTTACGTATGTAACGCAAACTACAACCGACACAACAGTTGAAAGCAGTGCAACAGCGGGTTATTTGGGTGCTTTTATTATTGGAGCAACATTTGGCGCTATATTAACTTACGGCACAGGATGGTATTATCCGCCTTATATGTATTACGGCGGACTGTATCCGATCTATCGTCCGTGGCCTTATGCGTACGGAGGCGGTGCAGTCTACAATCCGTGGACGGGTGGTTATGCCGCCGGAAGACGTGTTTACGGACCTTATGGCGCGGCTGGAACTTCGGCTTGGTATAATCCTGCAACGGGAAGATACGGGCGTTCTGCAAGCGTGCAAGGCTGGTATGGCGGGCGCACGGCTGCAAGCACATACAATCCGTGGACGGGTAATTATGCGAGAACCAATCAAGGACATAATGCGTATGCGCAATGGGGACATTCGGCTGCTACAAATGGAAATCAGTGGGCGCAGACAGGACATATCACTACACGACGTGGAACGGCAATTGGTTATGAAACTTCGGGCGGAAATAAAGGTGTAATTACACACAGAAGAGGCGGAGGAACAACGATTCATACCAACAATAATCTCTATGCTGGTCACGATGGACATGTTTATAAAAGAGATGCTAACGGAAACTGGAGCCATTACAATAACGGAAACGGTGGCTGGACACAAGCGGGAACTTTGGGATCATCCAAAAAAGCGGGTGAAGGGATTCAGAATAGAGCTAATCAAGGACTTGGCGCAAATGGAGCAGGAGAAAGGATTCAGCGTGATAGACCAAATGAAGGACTTGGCGCAAATGGTGCAGGCGAAAGAATTCAACGTGATAATTTGCCAAAAGCTGGTCAAAACCTAGGAGGCGAAACCCGAATGGGAGACGGAATTCAGAGAGATAATTTCCCTAAAGCAAATCAAACACTCGGACAGCCAAGTAAACCACTTGGAGAGCCTGGACGTCCTGACATTACAAACGATCTTGATCGTTCGGCTATGTCAAGAGATCGCGGTGAAATGCAAACCCGAAATTTCCAAAACATTCAAAGAGGTGGAGGCGGATTTAATGGAGGAGGCTTCGGCGGTGGAGGTTTTAGAGGCGGTGGAGGCGGCTTTAGAGGAAGAAGATAAAAGTGAAGGTTAATTTTAATTCAGAAAATCAGGATGGCTGTTAAATGCAAATCCTGATTTTTTTTGAAATTTCAATTTTTGAAAACCCAAATTCCAAATCAAATAATCGGAATTTTGAACTTCAATTTTTTTCCGATTTTCCTTATATTTAACATTCAAAAAATCAGATAGATGAATTCTAACAAACTTTTATTGGGGCTTTTATTTGCGGTACAAATAGTATTAGGGCAGACGAAATCAGATTCTATTTTAAAACAGCTGAGTAAACAGCATCAGTTTGCTAAAATGGATAGTCTTAACAGCAAAGAAAAGGGTAAAGATTATTATTTCTACAAAGGATTATATGCCAATGTGTGCAATAATCCTAAGCTGTCAAATCAGTATTTGGACAGTCTGAAAAATAACGAACTTATAAATAGTTATGAATTTACAAAGTTGAAAGATGATAATTATATCAAACTCTTTAGTTATAATTCGGCTTATATGGCTTCTAAAATTTTGACGATGAAATTTCAGCAGCGTTTTACCAAAGAAGAACTTCAGGATGAAATAAATACACAGCAAATTTGGAAGACGCTTAGAGGTACTAGGCCACAATCTATAGATAAGTTTACTAAAATTACTGTTGCCGCCGTAAAAGACAAAGCGGGTTTGATTACAACAGAGGTTAAAGTAAGAGACACGGTGTCTCATTTTGTTTTTGATACTGGAGCAGGAATTAGCTGTATTACAGAAAGCATAGCTAAAAAAGTGGGTGTTAAAATTCTTCCAGACAATAATATTTCGGTGGAGAGTTTTACAGGGCAGAAAAATAAAGTGCGTATTGGTGTCGCGTCTGAAATTAATTTAGGAGAATTGAAAATTCATAATGCGGTGTTTTTAGTTTATCCTGATAAGGCTTTTACTTTTGCAGATGGAGCGTATGTGATTAACGGAATTATTGGTTTTCCGATAATAAAAGAGTTAGGAACCATTACTTTTGAAAAAGATAAATTGACGTTTTCTAAAGAATCAGAATCAGGTACAAACGAAAAAAACTTGTTTGTAGACGAACTAAGAGCGATTGTAATGCTGAAATATAAAAGCAAAATCCTGCCATTTAACTTTGACAGCGGTGCAAAAGTAAGTTTGTTTAACAAAGCGTTTTATGAAACATTCAAAACCGATCTTGATTCTATAGGTGCTTTAGAAACGACAAAATCCGCTAGTGCTGGTGCAGAAGTTGTTTCGACGGAAGTTTTGGTTTTAAAAGATCAGCCAATATCACTTGGAAATAAAATTATTCAGCTTCCAAAAATGGAAATTTCCCCAAAGGATTACGGCGTTTATGGCGAAGTAAACTATGGGAATATTGGTCAGGATGTACTTGGCCAATTTGAAAAGGTTGTGATTAGTTTTGATGGCAATTATTTGAAATTAGAGAATTAAAATTAGCCACAGAAGAATTATATAAGTCAGGAATAGTAGTAAAATACTAGTCCTGACTTTTTTTTGCTAACTGCTTATTTAACCGCAAAGTTCGCAATCCCGATAGCTATCGGGATACGCAAAGCACGCAAAGATATTTTTTAGGGTTAAACTTATTACAATAAGAACGCAAAGCTTTGAGGATAAAACTTTCGGAATTTTTATTATAGCCACAGATTTCACAGATTACCACAGATTAGAAATCCTTTTAATTTTTATTCCCGATAGCTATCGGGAGTGGCAAAAAAAATAAAGACAAAGCTTTGCGTTAAAAATTCTCTGTATTTCACATTTTACAATTCACATTTCACATCTCACATCTCACAAATCACAACTCACGGCCTGTCCATTTCGCCCTGAAGTTTGTCCGTTTCACCTATTTTCTGATTTCGTAAGAAGGGTTATCGAAATACTTTTGACAAAGAAATTAACGAAAAACAAATAATTTAAATCAGAAGTTATGGAAACGAAAAAACAAAAAACATGGATTATAATCGCAATTATTGTTTTAGGAATCATTGCCTTTTTAGTTCCGAATCAGATTGCGGCACAAGGAGTAAAACGTATCGATTTGCAAAAACACGATCTAAGTACTCCGGGGAAAGAAATGGTTCAAGCACGAATCGATTTTGACGGACATGCTGCTTTCGGCAAACATTCTCATCCAGGCGAAGAAGTGATTTATGTAGTTGAAGGTTCGCTAGAATATCAGATCGAAGGCGAAAAACCTGTAACATTAAAAGCAGGCGAAGTACTTTTTATTCCGGCCGGCGTGGTGCATTCGGCTAAAAATAATACAAATGCAAAAGCATCAGAACTGGCGACTTATATCGTAGAAAAAGGGAAACCGATACTTGTAATGAAAAAATAGTTCCAAGTTTAAGGTTCTTGCCACGAAGGCTCAAAGACGCAAAGATTTATTTTATAACAAATTCCACAAAGACTTTTATTATAAATGCCTTAATAATAATTATTCTAAAAAAAAAGAATCTTAGTGCCTTCGTGTCTTCGTGGCAAAATCTTTCCCTGTCCACTTCAACCGAAACTTTGTCCACTTCACCTTTTTTTACCTTTTAAAACAAGCATTGTCAAAATACCTTTGACGAAGAAATTAACTGATAATCAACTAATCAAATAATAAAAATTATGAAAACACTATCAAATATTCTAATCGCTATTCTTTTTATGAATGCATCTTTCACTCAAGCACAAACTTCAAAACAAAAAACAATCGAAGTAAATAGTTCTTTAGGAACTTTAAAACAAATCAACGCTGGATTATTAAACGTAGGTTATACCGAAGCAGGTCCATCAAACGGAACTCCAGTAATATTACTTCACGGTTGGCCTTACGATATTCACAGTTATAACGAAGTCGTTCCGATTTTGGTTTCAAAAGGTTATCACGTTTTTGCACCTTATTTACGCGGATTCGGAACAACGACTTTCCTTTCGAAAGACACTTTCAGAAACGGTCAACAAGCAGCTTTAGCAAGTGATATTATCGCTTTTATGGATGCCCTTAAAATTGACAAAGCCGTAATTGGCGGTTTTGATTGGGGCGCTAGAACAGCGGTTGTAGTATCGGCACTTTGGCCAGAACGCGTAAAAGGTTTGGTTTCGGTAAGTGGCTATTTGGTGGTGAACTTAGAAGCAAACTTAAAACCGCTTCCTCCAACAGCTGAGTTAGGATGGTGGTACCAATATTATTTCGCAACCGAAAGAGGAAGACAAGGTTACACTCAAAACACTTACGATTTTAATAAACTAATCTGGAAAATTGCTTCTCCTTTATGGAATTTTGACAAAGCAACTTATGATCAAACAGCTCAATCTTTTGACAATCCAGATCACGTAGCAATCGTGATTCACAATTACAGATGGAGACAGTCTCTAGAAGCAGGTGAAGCTAAATACGATAATCTAGAAAAACGCCTTGCTGCAAAACCAGAGATTAAAGTTCCAACCATTACAATAGGAAGTGATTTTGATGGCGCTTTCGCGGATGGAAAAGCCTACGCAAACAAATTCACTGGAAAATACGAACACAGAGTTTTAAAAGGAATCGGACACAACGTTCCGCAAGAAGATCCAAAAGCGTTTGCACAAGCGATAATTGACGTATCTAAATAATGGTGAATCATTCTTTCACATTTTACTTTTTACATTTCACAAAAAACAAAAAACATTTCACTTTTTACAAATAACATTTTACAAAAAAAAACATGGACACAAAAGTTTTATACACAGGAAAAACACACACAACAGGCGGTAGAGAAGGAGCTTCTCAAAGTTCAGACGAACAATTGAATATCAAATTAAGCGCACCGGGATCTTCGCGTCCGGGAACAAATCCAGAGCAGTTGTTTGCTGCAGGATGGTCGGCTTGTTTTATTGGAGCTTTAGGAATTGCAGCTTCTAAACTTGGCGTTAGACTTCCAGCAGAAACCTCTGTAGATGCCGAAGTAGATTTATGCGTAACGGAAGGAGAATATTCGCTTCAGGCAAGATTAAATATTAGTCTTCCAGGAATTGATATTCAAACTGCAGAAGCTTTGGCGGCACAAGCGCATCAGACTTGTCCGTATTCTAAAATGACAAGAGGAAATATAAACGTTGAGATTAATATTCTTTAAATTTAGTTGATGGTTTTTGGTTGATAGTTGTTGGCTTTTTAAAATAATGCAATCTATCAACCGGCAACTATCAACCAAAAACAAAAAACATGAAACTACTAATCACTTTTACAATGCTATTTCTCTCAATTGGAAACAGTATTTTTAGTCAGAACTCAGATAAAAAAGGTTTTACACTTTTAGAATTATACACTTCAGAAGGCTGTTCGAGTTGTCCACCAGCAGATGAATTGCTAGGAAGAATTCAGAATGAATACAAGGATAAAAATGTTTATATATTGGCTTATCATGTAGATTATTGGGACAAACAGGGTTGGAAAGATATTTTCAGCAATGCCGATTTCACCAAAAGACAATACGATTATGCTCAATTTCTAGGAAAAGAACCAATCTACACGCCTCAAGTAATCATTAACGGAAAAACAGATTATATAGGTTCTCAAGAAACGAGTCTGAGAAACGGAATTAAATCGGCACTTTCTAAACCAGCTTTAGCGAGTTTAAGTTTAGAGGCAAATCAAAATGAGAATTCACTTTCTGTAAATTATAATGTAGAAGGCACTTCAAGAAACAGTCGTCTATTACTTGCAGTTGTTCAGAAAGAAGCTAAAAGCAATGTGAAAAGAGGCGAGAATGCTAATCGAGTTTTATCGCATTATCAAATTGTTCGTAGTCTGCAATCTGTAGATTTAAATAAAAATAAAAAAGGTACAACGGCGATTCATCTTCCTAAAAATTATAATGCGCAGGATTTCGAAATCATTGGCTTTGTTCAAGATATGAATTCAGGTACTATTTTAGGAATTAAGAGAGTTTAGCTTTAGTATTAAAAAAATCTCTCGCAGATTTTGGAGATTATGCAGATAAAAATAAATCCGCTAGATCTGCTAAATCTGCGAGAGAAATTTTCTCATTCCACAAAAATGAGAATGAAAACTTTGCGTCTTAGCGACTTTGCGAGATTAAAATTTGTCTCCTAAAATCATTAAAAATCTGCGTCAAATCTTTTTCAAATAAACTTATCTTTGATCATAACAAACCAATTACAATATGGAAAAAACAAAACGTTTTCAGGTTTCGCTCAAAGTCATTTGGGGAAGTTCGATTGCATTGGCAGTTATGGCTTCGATACCTAAATTATTTGATGCCGATTCTACACCTGGAGACCTTATTATAAATTCTTCGATTACGCTGTTGTTCTCTCTTTTTATATGGTATTACAACATTTACAGTTTGCCAAAATTTTCTGCTAATCATGCCAATAAAAGTCTCTTTAATTGGAAACTTTTACTAAGTGTTATTCTGGGGATTGTTTTAATGGTGATTCTAGTAATCGCGCATCAAGAACTGTTTGAGGTATCAAAAATGGATGCTCCAATCATGTTTGAACTTCGCGGAGTTTTAATCAACTTGATTGTGTATATGTTTCTGCATTTGCTTTTTCAAAATTATCAGACACAGCAAATGGGAGTTGAGTTAGAACGTACAAAAGCCGTAAACCTTGGCGCTCAATACGAATTATTGAAACAGCAGGTAAATCCGCATTTTTTGTTTAATAGTTTGAATACGCTAAAATCGATGGTCGATATCCAAGATCCGCAGAGTTCAGATTTTATCTTGAAATTATCCGATTTTTATCGTTTTACGTTAGAAAGCCGAAAAATGGATTTGATTCCGCTTCGCGAAGAACTACAGATTTTAGATTCGTATGTATATCTGCTAAAAGCGCGTTTTGAAGACGGATTTGTCTTAGAAAACGAAATTGATCCCAAACAGTACGATTCGGCAATTCCGCCTTTTACTTTGCAGTTATTAATCGAAAACTGCATCAAACACAATGTCGTTTCTTTAGACAAACCTTTAAAAATTAGACTTTATACAGAAAACGAGTTTTTGGTAGTTGAAAATAAAATTCAGCTCAAAAGAGGAGCGGTTTCTACAGGTGTTGGTTTAGATAATATCAACCAGCGTTTTATGCACCTGATTCATAAAGAAATCGAAATTGACAAAGACGAAACTACCTTTAAAGTTAAAATACCACTTAATTATGACTATCATAATAATTGAAGATGAAGTAAAAACAGCCAAAGCACTTGGCCAATTAATTCTGAGCATCAGACCCGATGTTCAGATTTTGTCATATATACAAAGCATTGACGGCGCAGTAGATTATCTTTTAGAAAACGATCAGCCAGATCTTATTTTTATGGATATTCAGCTGGCAGACGGTCAGTGTTTTGAGATTTTTAAGAATGTTGAGGTTTTGTCGCCTGTAATTTTCTGCACCGCTTTTGATGATTATGCCATTGAAGCTTTCAAATCAAATGGAATTGATTATGTTTTGAAGCCTTTTTCGAGAGATAGCATTTCGCAAGCTTTAAAGAAAGCGGGAGAACTGAAAAACTTCTTTCAGAGAAATAAAAAAGCCATGCCCGATTTCGATTATTTATTAACGAGAAATGGAGAGAACAAAGGAAAAAGCAGCTTTTTAGTTTTCAAAAACAATAAATATCAAACCGTTTTAACGGAGAATATCGCGTTTTTCTTTATCAAAAACGAAACGCCAACGATTATGACTTTAGATAAAAATGAATATCCGTTAACGCAGTCATTAGATGAAATTCATAAGCTTTTATCGCCAATTCAGTTCTTTAGAATCAACAGACAATATTTGGTTAATTTTTCGGCTATTCGCGAAGCAGAACATTATTTTTCGCGTAAAATAATCGTGAAATTAAGTGTTCCGACAGAAGAAAAAATATTGGTTGGAAAAGAAAAAGCAACCGCATTTTTAAGCTGGTTAGAAAACCGATAAAACCAATTAATTTACCATTTCCTGAGATAACCTAATTGGCTTGATTTTATAATCCTGGAAACATAAAACAGCTTATGAAAAACAAAGCTGAAAGTATAAAACAGAGAATTAGAATGATTTTTTTCATCTTAGTTTGTATTAGAGTAAGAAATAATAAAAATGCCTAATATCAATTATTAGGCATTTTTATTTTAATGTATTTTTGTTTTAATTGATTGCTGATGGAGTATAAGTTGCTGTGTACAGTTTTCTGTACATAGCATACGTTACGCTTACCATTACAAAGGCAATAATGGCATCTGTCGCAGCGCCAAAACCTAAAACGGCAATTTTTGAAAAGAAAGCAAAGATGATATCGAAAAATACCCCTGCGAAAACCCATTCTTTTAATCGTAATAATTTGTTCGGAATTAAAAGTGTAATAACACCAGCTACTTTAAAAACGCCAAGGATATAAATAAAATGTGCAGGATAACCCAATTGTTGTGTAATTCCCCAAACCAATGGATTGTTTGTTAATTCGAAGAAACCGCTTGCGCCAAACCATAAAGAAGTTAATACTGCGCCTGTCCAATAGATAATTTTTGTTGTTTTTGAGTTCATGATTTTGATATTTAAAGTTATTTAACGGTACAAATGTGCGTTGAAAGCCTTAAAAACGAAATCGGAAACTTGTTGAAACGGACAAACTTTAGGGTGAACTGGACAGGGAGAGAGGTGGTGTTTTTTTACCGCAAAGTGCGCTAAGGTTTTTTATATAAATGCTGGAGATTTTAAGTTCACAAAGGTTTATTTCACGCAGATTTTAAATGATTTAAGCAGATAAGCGCAGATTTTTTTAAGATTTAAAAATTAAAATCTGCTAAAATCTGCAGGATCTGCGTGAAACAAAATCATTTTAATCTTATTAATCTGTGGCTTTAAAAATATAATCCTTCGTGGCTTCGCTTTCGATAGCTATCACGATTACGAGCAATTTTCATCAGCTTTATACATACAGCTTTGCGACCTTTGCGTTTTTATAAATCCCAAAGAGTAAATATCCTTGCGCTCTTTGCGGTTAAATCACACCAGCATTTTATCGTTTTTAAAGTAAGAAACAAAAAAGGAAAGTCTATTTTTTCAGGAATGATATTTTACGGTTGGGTCGTGAAAATTGATTATTCAGTTATATAAAAAAGGTTTAAAGCATATAATTGAGCAATTTTGCAGAAAGCTTAATTCTATTTTTTTATGATTTCACCTCTTACTATAATCGCCGCGACAAATTTTTCTGATATTGCAAATAACGCCGTTGCCTACGCAGCTGGACTAGCAAAAGCTACTGGCGCTAAATTGGTTTTATTTAATTCGTTTTCTTTAAGTGTACACAGTGCCAACTCACATATCACTGCAGATGCAATGCAAAAGCAGATTGACAGAGCTATTTCTAAGCTTGAGAATGCAGCCAAAGAAATAGCTGATTCGCATCAAATTGAAACCGCTTCAATTTGTACTTATTCTTTTCTTGAAGATGAACTTCCGATAATTATCAAAGAAACAAATGCAGATGTTGTGGTAATGGGAATGGCAGAACGTTCTTTTGAACAGGAATTATTGGGGAATTCAACTACAACAGCAATTAAAAGCTTGCTTATTCCGGTTTTAGCTGTTCCAGAAAATGCACGTTTCTTAGATATAAAAAAGGTATTGTATGCTTGTGATAGCTTAAGTTTTTCGGCTATTAAAAAGTTTAGTTGGATCAAAAATGCTCTTGGCGACTTTGGCGCGGAAATTGAGTTCTTTAGTGTAGATGATAAACTAGATGATTTGAAAGAAGAACAGCACAGAATTTTAATGAATTCGAATATCGAAAAAGAATTTGAAGATGTAAAATACATGTATAAAACGGTAAGGTCGAATGCCGTTATTAACGAAATTAGAAAAGAAATTAAAAATTATGAGGCCGATTTGCTTATTATGGTGCCTCAAAAGTATGGTTTCTGGGATTCTTTAGTCCACAGAAGCAAAACTAGGATTTTGGCAGCGGGACTTGATATTCCATTATTGTCGTTTCCGAATTATTAAAGATTGATTTGATTTAAAAATAATGATATAAAAATTACAAGGTTTTTTTGAGGAAATTTTATCAAAATAAATTTTAACAGATTTTTTTTGATTTTAGGGATTCTATAATTTTGAGGGTTGATTGCCGAATTTCAAAAGTATATTTTAACATTTAAGGCAGTTTTGTTAATTATTCTTAATTGTCTGCTTGTTTCAGATATTTTTAAATTAATTTTGTGGCACTCTAAAAACTTAATGCAGATAGGTTTTTTTATCAGTATGGCAACAGCTAAAAATTGGGAATTATCTGCAAACTGAAACCGCATTGTATGATTTTAAAAATAAAATAAATTAAAGGTTCTGTACCGAGTACTACCGAGAGAAGGCTTTGTGTGGGTTTTTAATTTATTTTAATTGGATTTTGTATAATGTTTTTAGTTTGTTAAGATTTTTTTTAAACATCATTTCTCAGAAAAAGTTATTGCCATCAGATTTAATTAGCTTTTAAGGAATACTGGTGCAGTTTCCTGCGATGGCTCTAAAAGATTTTATTCCTTGATATGAGCTGTTAAAAAGAAGAAAAAGGTAAAAGCATTGGGTTCTAAGAGTACAAAGCTTTAAAAAAAACAAAAAACAATGAGCGCAGTAATTACAGCTATAGGTGGTTACGTACCATCATCAATTCTGACCAACAAGAAAATTTCAGAAACAGTCGATACATCGGAGGAATGGATCATCAAAAGAACTGGAATTAGAGAACGTAGAATCGCAGACGACGATACAGCAACATCTGATCTTGCCGCAGCGGCGATTGAAAATCTTATCGAAAATTATAATGTAGATCGCGAAGAAATAGAAGCGTTGCTTGTAGCTACAGCAACTCCTGATCACATTTTGGCGCCAACAGCAAGTATTGTTTGCGATAAAAGCGGACTTACAAATGCTTTTGGAATTGACATGAATGCCGCTTGCAGCGGATTTTTGTATGCACTAGAAATGGGAGCAAACATGATCGAAAGCGGTCGCTACAAAAAGTTAATCATCGTTGGAGCAGATAAAATGAGCTCTATCGTAGATTATGAAGATCGTAATACTTGTATTCTTTTCGGAGATGGAGCAGGAGCTGTTTTATTAGAAAAAACAGAATCTGATGCAGGTTTAATGAAAACAATTCTTAAAACAGACGGAAGCGGTGTTTCTTCTTTGGCTGTACCAGCTGGAGGTTCTAGAAATCCAACTTCTATGCAGAGTCTTTTGCACAGAACGCACTATTTAAAACAAGACGGAGCTTTTGTATTTAAAAGAGCGGTGGCTGCAATGAGCCAAGTTTCGCAAGATGCTTTGGCAAAAAATGAACTAGAAGCAGACCAAATTGACTGGGTAGTTCCACACCAAGCTAATTTGAGAATTATTACTGCTGTAGGTGAAAGCTTAGGAATTGATTTTGAAAAAGTAAAAGTAAATATTGATCGTTACGGAAATACAACATCTGCAACAGTTCCGTTGTGTTTGTGGGATTTCAAAGACGATTTTAAAGAAGGACAGAATGTATTGATAACTACTTTTGGAGCAGGATTTTCATGGGGAGCAACTTGCTTGAAATGGGGTGTTATGCGTGAGAGAAAATCAGTTGAAACTATTACAGCCATCAATAAGGCAGAAGGTGTTTTAGTAGAACACTAATAAATAGGATTTTTCAATTTTTACAAGTTGGGTGAATTAATGGGGAGAAAGAACCAAAATAAAAAATCGAGCAAGAATTTTTTCTATAAATACTACAGGGTTATAGTAATTCCAGCCGTTTTTTTGGTGTATCTTTCGTCTTATTATTTCTTGAATCCGTATAGAAATTTTGAAGAGGAAGGTTTGCTCGACTTAGATCAGACCTTCGATATCTTCATTATTTTATTGTATTGCGCCATACTTACAGAACTTACTTTGTTTGTTGGCCGAAAATTAAACTATTACATAAGTTGGGAACAAAATCCGGCTTTTAGGGCCATTGCCCAATTCATCTGCTTAATTGCAGGAAATATACTTTTAAATTACTTTTTTTCATGGCTTTGGGATTATTTATATCCATGTACAGCTTTAGAAGTAAATGATTTGGTTACTATTTGGCAGTCTAAAATTATGGCAGCCATTATTTCGCTTTTCATAAGTGCTATTCATACTGGAATATTTCTGCTGAACAGATGGCGTTTAAATGCTATAGAAACGGCTGAATTAAAAGTTAAAGCATCAGAATTGCAAGAAGCAGTAACGCGCTCGAAATTAGAATCTTTAAAAATGCAGTTAGATCCGCATTTTGTCTTCAATAATTTCAGCACATTAACCGAATTGATTTATAAAGATCAGAAAGAAGCGGCTTCGTTTTTAGAAAATATAACGAGAGTATATCGTTATATGATTTCGAACTCGAATAAAGATACTATTACCGTAAAAGAAGAAATAGAATTTCTTAATGCTTATTTTTATTTACTAAAGAAAAGACTGGGGGATAAAATCGATTTAATAATTGAGGTTGATTCTCTTTCTTTAGCACTTCATTTACCGCCTTTGACCTTGCAGTTGTTGGTAGAAAATGCAGTAAAACACAATATGGCAACATTGGCCAATCCGCTTACAATTACTGTTTTTTCTGATTCTGGTGATATTATTGTTCGTAATAACTTGCAGCGAACTGCTGGAAAAAGTCTGGTTTCAACAGGAATTGGAAATAAAAATATCGAATTCCGCTATAAAATTTTATCCGAAAGAATGCCGATTTTTAATGAATCAAGCAGCTATTATGAGGTACGTCTGCCATTAATTTAAAAGTTATGAAAATTTTAATTGTAGAAGATGAAAGCATTAACGCCAGCCGATTAAAAAGGCTGTTGGAAGAACTAGAACCCAATTGTGAGATTTTAGGCATTATTGATACAGTTGTAGATACTGTGGCTTGGTTAAAATCAAATCCAGCTCCCGATTTAATTACGATGGATATTCGTCTAGCCGACGGATTAAGTTTTGCTATTTTTGATGAAATCAATATCACTTGTCCAGTCATTTTTACCACAGCGTATGACGAATATGCAATTCGCGCTTTTAAGGTTAACAGCATCGATTATTTGATGAAACCTATTGAAAAGAACGAATTGGAATTTGCATTAACCAAATTCAAATCTTTAAATAAAAACGAATCCAACGTAACCAATATCGCTGGAATTTTAAAAGAACTGATTGAAAAGCCAGTTTTCAGAATGCGCTTTTTAGTAACCTATCGAGATGGCTACAAAAGTGTAGACGTTTCAGATATCGACTTTATATATTCGGAATTTAAAACCAGCAATTTATTTCTTAAATCTGGTGTCATTATTTCTATTCCGCAAACTATGGAAGAACTGGAGCAGGAATTAGATCCGAATATCTTTTTCCGTGCCAACCGCCAGTTTTTCATTCGTGCTGAAAGCATCAAATCTATTGCGAACTACTTCAACGCAAAACTTAAAATTCAACTAAAACTCGATCCCGAACGAGAGGTAATCATTAGTCGTGAAAAAACTCCTTTCTTTAAGCAGTGGATGGATAGGTAAGAAAGGTGCTAAGGTTCTGAGATGCTAAGATTCTAAGGTTTTTTGTTTTGCCACAAAAGCGCTAAGGCACGAAGTTTTCTTTTATTACATTTTACTATAACGTTTGTCATTTCGAGGAACGAGAAATCTTCGTAAGTAGCTCCGCAATCTATAGCAAATCTTCGTCGAGTTTCTAGTGTGATCCTTCCTTCGTCAGGATGACAAAGAATGCGTTTAATTTTCGAGAAAAAAATCCTCTTTAATTCTTTTAATCTGTGGCAAAAAGAAACTTTTCGACTCTGTGTCTTTGCGAGATTCCTTTTTTGTTTATTTAAAAAAAGACTTTGTGTCTTAGTGTCTTCGTGGCAAAAATTCGTGGCAGAAAAAACTTCGCGCCCTAGCACCTTCGTGGCATAAACCTAAGTCAACGTTTCAGTATCAAAATATGTCGTTTGGGTAAATTTCTTCCTTAAAAAAACGGTTTTACGCTGTTATTTTGCTGCCAAATTTGAGGTAATTCATTTAAAAATGAAAAGTAAAATGACAAAACAGTTTTTTAAAAATAATAAAGCAATTGGCAGGATTGCAATTTTATTGATAATGATCTCCCTTTCCTCATGCGGAAAAAGCGGAGATGCGCAAATGGCTCCTCCAAAGCCAGAAGTAGACTTTCTTCAGACCAATTCGGTTACAGGAGAAGTAGAAAAGAAATATCCAGGAACAGTCGAAGGTACTGTAAACGTTGATATAAAAGCTCAGGTTTCAGGATATCTTGAAGCTATTTATGTAAAAGAAGGAGACTATGTAACCAAGGGACAATCTCTTTTTAAAATTAAAGGCGATGTTTATGCTGAACAAGTAAATAATAGCCGTGCAGCTTACAAAAGCGCTTTAGCTAATCAGGCGAATGCGAAATTGGAAGTAGAGAAAATCAAACCTTTGGTTGAAGGTAAAGTTTTCTCAGACATGCAGTTAAAAACAGCTCAAGCCAATTACGAAGCCGCAACAGCACAAGTAGCACAAGCAAAAGCCGCTTTAGGATCATCTCAGTTAAATGCCGATTTCTCTTTGATTAAAGCTCCTGTGAGCGGCTATATTAGCCGTATTCCAAACCGTATCGGAAACTTGGTTACGCCAAATGATGCCGTTCCATTAACCACACTTTCAGAAATTAATAGCGTATTTGTATATTTTTCTTTGACAGAAGCAGATTATTTGGCTTTTTCAAAAGATGCAAAAAACAATCAGACTGTAAGTTTAATTATGGCCGATGACAGCGAGTACGATCAAAAAGGAAAATTGGAAGTGGCCAGCGGAAACATTGATCGTGCAACAGGAACAATTGCTTTGAAAGCCATATTTCCAAACCCTAAAAAAGAATTGCGTTCTGGAGGTTCGGCAAGAATTGTCTTGAACAAAAGTTTATCATCTGTAATTACAATTCCAATGGCGAGCGTAAAAGACATTCAAGATAAATTTTTTGTATTTATTCTGAAAGAAGGAAACAAAATAGCCATGGTTCCAATTGAAATCGCGGGAAGCGCTGGAGCAGATTATTTTGTAAAATCTGGTTTGAAAGCTGGAGATAAAGTGGCACTCAATAATATCGATGTGCTTTACGATGGGATGGAAGTCGTTCCAAAAATCGCTGCTAAAAACACCAGCAGTAAATAATTTTTCATTCAATAAAATAACATTTCCATGTTAAAGAAAATAATAGACAGGCCAGTATTGGCCACAGTTATCTCTATTGTACTGGTTATACTGGGGATTATAGGTCTTACCAGATTATCGGTAACGCGATTTCCAGATATTTCGCCACCAACTGTTATGGTAAGCGGTTCGTATCCGGGAGGAAATAGTGAAACCGTTATTCGTTCGGTAGTAACGCCTTTAGAAGAGCAGATTAACGGAGTTGAAAATATGCAGTACATTAAATCTACTGCGAGTAATGACGGATCTTTTTCGATAAGCGTCATTTTTAAGCAAGGTGTAGATCCAGATCAGGCTGCCGTAAACGTGCAAAACAGAGTGCAGCAGGCAACTCCAAAATTGCCTCAGGAAGTTATCCGAATGGGGTTAACGACTTCGAAACAGCAAAATAGTATGATTGTTATTTTCAACTTGTATACAGATGATAATAGCAAATACGACGAGCTGTTCCTCCAGAATTACGCCAATATCAATTTAGTGCCTCAAATGAAACGTGTTCCGGGAGTAGGACAGGTTCAGATTTTCGGGCAGAAAGATTATTCAATGCGAATCTGGCTAGATCCTCGTAAAATGGCCAATGCAGGTTTGGTTCCGTCAGATGTTACTCAAGCTATTGCGGAACAGAGTTTAGAATCGGCTCCAGGAAAATTGGGAGAAGAATCTTCAGCAGCATTAGAATATGTAATACGTTACAAAGGAAAAAAGAACAAGCCAGAGCAATACGAAAATATTGTGGTTAAGAATGTCGGAAGTAATGTCTTAAGACTTAAAGATGTAGCGAGAGTAGAATTTGGTTCTATTTCGTACAGCGGTGATAATAAATCGAATAGTAAAAATGCCGTTACAATGGCTATTTTACAGACTTCGGGGTCAAATGCCAACGACATCGAAATCGGAATTAATAAAGAAGTAGAACGATTGTCTAAATCTTTTCCTCCGGGTATTAAATACGTTAACGTAATGAGTACCAAAGAAAGATTGGATGAAGCAACAGGACAGGTAAAATCGACTTTGCTAGAAGCCTTTATTCTGGTATTTATTGTAGTATTTATTTTCCTTCAGGATTTTCGCTCGACGATTATTCCGGCTATTGCGGTTCCGGTTGCGATTGTGGGAACGTTTTTCTTCCTGCTTGTTTTCGGATTTACGATTAATATTCTAACGCTTTTTGCTTTAGTTTTAGCGATCGGAATTGTGGTCGATGATGCGATTGTGGTTGTCGAAGCGGTGCACAGTAAAATGGAAGAAGACGAAGGAATTTCGGCCAAAGAAGCAACGCACAGTGCAATGGCAGAAATCACGGGAGCGGTAATTTCGATTACTCTGGTTATGTCAGCGGTATTTATTCCGATTGGATTTATGACGGGGTCTTCAGGGATTTTCTATAAACAATTCGCTTATACACTGGCGATTGCAATTATCATTTCTGCTGTAAACGCTTTGACCCTTACGCCTGCATTATGTGCGCTTTTGCTAAAGAATCACGGACATAAGCATGGAGATAATAAGGAACATAAAACAAGTTTTAAAGATCGTTTTTTCGTTGGATTCAATTCAAGTTTCAACAATTTAACGGGAAGATATATCAAAGGTGTTCGTTTCTTAATTGGAAGAAAATGGCTTGCGGCAGGAGTGGTTACAGGAATTACTGCCATTGCGGTATATACCATGATGTCTACGCCAAAAAGTTTTGTGCCTCTTGAAGATGATGGTTTCATGGTGTACAGTTTATCAATGCCACCGGGAACGGCGCTTGATCGTACAACTGCTGTAATTCAAAAATTAGAAAAAGAATTGGCTCCAATAGAAGCTATAGATGTTAATACGAGTATTACAGGATTCAATATTTTGAGTAACAGTGCAAGCCCTGCTTATGGATTAGGTTTTATTAAACTAAAGCCAAAGAAAGACAGGGGAGCAGTTAAGGATATTGAAGAAATTATGAATATCGTAAGCGGAAAACTGGCAAAAATTAAAGAAGGTCAGATTATGGTTTTCAGAATGCCTCCAGTAGAAGGTTTTGGGGTAACGAGCGGTGCTGAGATTGTGTTGCAGGATAGAATGGCGAGAAGTCCAGAAACTTTAAAAGCCATGTCTGATAAAGTAATCGCACAGATTATGAAACAGCCTGGAGTGCAATATGCCTATACGACTTTTAGAGCCGATTATCCGCAGTTGGAATTGGAAGTTGACGAAGACAAAGCACGCCAAATGGGGGTAAATATCAAAGAGCTTTTAGGAAATATCCAAACCTATTTTGCAGGAGATCAATCAGCTGACTTTTCGAGATTTGGTAAATTTTACCGTGTGAATGTAAAAGCCGACGGTATTTTTAGAATGGATGAAGATGCGTTTAATGAAATTTTCGTTAGAAATGGTGATATGCAGATGGTTCCAGTAAAATCAATTGTGAAGTTCCACAAAGTGTACGGACCAGAATCGGTAAACCGTTATAATCTTTATAATTCGGTAAACATTACAGCAATGGCGTTGCCTGGTTATAGTAACGGACAAATTATGGAAAATCTGGAACAAGTTTTAGATAAACTTCCATCTGATTATACATACGAATGGACAGGTTTAAGTCTTGAGGAAAAAGCAGGAGGAAGCCAGACTGTTGCCATTTTTGGGTTGTGTCTATTGTTTGTATTCTTCCTGCTTGCTGCTCAATACGAAAGTTATTTATTGCCACTTGCGGTATTGCTTTCTATTCCGACAGGAATTTTAGGAGCTTTCGCCGGAATTAAAGCTGTTGGTTTAGATAACAATATTTACGTTCAAGTCGGATTAATAATGCTTGTCGGACTTTTGGCTAAAAATGCGATTTTGATTGTCGAATTTGCTTTGCAGAGACGTTTGGCAGGATTAACGATAATCGAAGCCGCAATTGAAGGATCAAGATCAAGGTTGCGACCAATTATCATGACTTCGCTAGCGTTTATTGTAGGTATGATTCCGTTGATGTTTGCTTCTGGAGGAACTGCAGTTGGTAACCGATCTATCAGTGTGAGTGCGGCTGTCGGAATGTTTAGCGGTGTTGTGTTGGGTGTTTTTGTCATTCCGTTGCTTTTCATTGTATTCCAATATTTACAGGAAAAAGTATCAAGAAAAAAGATCGCGACTCAAGTTCAAACGATAAAAGAATAATAATGAAAACACTATATAAAATCGGAATTGTTTTATTTACCGGAGCGATTATGACGTCGTGTGTGGTAGGAAAAAAATATTCCCGTACAGATTTAAATGCTCCAGACCAATTCCGCGAGGAAATCGCGGTAACTGGAGATACGGTTTTGCTTCCGTGGAAAAACTATTACAAAGATCCTCTTCTGGTTGCTTTGATTGAAAAGGCTTTGGTTAAAAATAATGAAGTTATCATTGCCATGAAAAGCATGGAACAGCTTGATTTGAACTATAAACAAGCCAAATTGTCTCTAATGCCAACACTTGATTTTGATGCAGGTGCAAGCCGTGCTTATCCATCAAAAAACTCTTTGAACGGATCTTTGAGCCAGCAGTTTATCGGTAAAGATTATATGGACGATTACAGTGCGAATCTTCGTCTTTCTTGGGAAGTAGATATTTGGGGAAAAGCAGCGATGCAGAAAAGAGATGCAAAAGCAGCATATTTTGCTCAAAAAGAAAATCTTTCGGCATTAAAAACCCGAATTATTGTTCAGGTAGCGCAATCTTATTATAATTTGTTAGGTTTAGACGAACAATTGAAAATTGCAGAGAAAAATATCGAATTGAGTACCAATACTTTGAACATGATGCAATTGCAGTATAAATCAGGTTCAATTAGTTCTTTGGCTGTTAATCAGACTGAAGCTCAGAAAAAAACAGCTGAATTATTGGTGCCTTTAGCGAAAGCGAATATTGCGGTTCAAGAAAATGCTTTGCAGATTTTATGTGGAGAATATCCAGACAAGATTGAAAGAGCAGGAAACATTGATGCAGCCGAAGTTGCCGTTGTTTTTCCAGCAGGAATTCCTGCTTCGCTTTTAAGTAGAAGACCAGACGTAAAAGCCAGTGAATATGCCGTAATGTCTGCTAATGCTAAAACCGGACTGGCAAAAGCAACTATGTATCCGACTTTGAGTTTGAATCCGTCAATTGGGGTTAATTCGTTTGAATTCGAAAATTGGTTTAATTTTCCAGGTTCTGTTACCAAAACGATTGCAGCCAATTTAGCACAGCCAATTTTTAGAAAAAAGGCATTGCGAACAGCTTACGAAGTGGCTGTTATCGAACAAGAAAAAGCGGTTGTACAATTCAAACAATCTTTTATAACCGCAGTTGGAGAAGTAAGCGATGCTATGTCTAGATTAAAATATGCCGATGAACGTATGATTTTAGCGAAAGATAAAGCAGAGTCGTTAGACAAAGCAACTTCGGATGCTTCTTTGCTTTACAAAAGCGGAATGGCGAATTACCTTGAAGTAATCGCAGCCCAGAACAGTTCGCTTCAAAACGAATTGGATCTGGTAACAATAAAACTCGAAAAGCTGAATGCAGCAATTAACCTGTACCGTGCTTTAGGAGGCGGAGTAGAGTAACACTTAATTTTTGATGATTCACCATTTCTTTAAGCAATTGTAGAGGTGGTGAATTTCTTTTTGAATTGAATTTACTGATTTATGGACAAAATTACTTTTACCCGATCAGAACTTTATGGTTTGGTTTGGAAATTTCCGATTCCACAGATTGCAAAACATTATGAAGTTTCCAGTATGGGAATAAAAAATGCGTGCGAAAAAATGAAGATTCCGCTGCCAAAAAGCAGACATTGGGTTGGACCAGAATATAAGAGAAAAATCATTCCACAGTTACCGTTAGATTTTGACGGAAGTAATGAGATTACTATTTTTAAAAAGACGTACGAAATGCAACTTAGAGTTCCTGCTAAATCTACTCCTTTGCTTGATTTAACTCAAAGTATAAAAAATGACTCTCAAGCTCCTTTGACTATTGATGTAAAGCTCGATAAGTCAATTAATATTATTACCTCGACTAAAGAGTATTGGGAAAGTAAAATTTTAAATGATGACGTTCTAGCCGATAAATTGGAGATTTTGGATTTGAGCGTTTCTGTCGAAAACCTGAATCGTGCCTTGCTGTTTATGAATGCTTTTATAAAACTGGTTCGATACCGTGGACATGAATTTAGAAAAGGTCTCGACGGATTGGATACGGTTTGCTTTAATAATGGAACTGAAATTAAAGTTGATTTAAGAGAAGCACAAAAAAGACTAATCAAAAATGGTCTGAGAGAAACTTGGGGGTATTTTTTTACAGGCGATTTTATTTTTAGAATTTCAAGAGGATCAAATAAAAAAGAATGGCGTGATGGAAAAATTAAGATTGAAAATAATCTTGCATTGATTATGGCTAAATTAGAATTAATGGCTGCAGAAGATTAAATTTCGAAGTGGAGTAAAATATGTCGCTCCTCTGGAGCTTTATGTTGTAAATGTTCAATCTTTGCTATAAATATTCCGCTTCTCCGAAGCGTGTAAGGAGAAATCTTCTAAAGCTTTATATTGTAAATTGTTAGGTAATGCCCCAGCGGGGCAAAATATTTATAGATTCCAATAAGATGAATGAAAAAAAGCTCCAGCGGAGGGACATTTTTTGAATTCTTATATGTCGCTCCTCTGGAGCTTTATATTGTAAATGTTCAATTTTTGCTATAAATATTTCGCTTCTCCGAAGCGTGTAAAGAGAAATCTTCTAAAGCTTTATATTGTAAATTGTTAGGTAATGCCCCAGCGGGGCAAAATATTTAGAGAATTTCAATAAGACAAATGGGAAAAAGCTCCAGCGGAGCGACACATTTTTTATGCTTTTCGAAAGCTTACAAAAAAAGAGGTTTTCTCAAAAGAAAACCTCTTTTTTCAAATAGTTGTGTTGCGGTTTAAAACAAACCGGCTTAGTTTTTCAATTAATTAATTTTAACCAAATGCGCTTCAATAGCAGCTCTTTGAGGTTCGTATTGTGCAGGAAGTTTTAAGTTTTGACCTAATTCTTCTAAGCTTTCGTCTACAGTAAACCCAGGATTATCAGTTGCAATTTCGAATAAAACGCCTCCTGGTTCTCTGAAATATAAAGAATGGAAATATTGTCTGTCAATTTGTGGAGTAATAGACAATCCGTAATCTTCGATTTTTTCTCTGAATTTCATCAAAATTTCATCATTTGGAACACGGAATGCTACGTGATGAACAGTACCATTTGCATTTAAACCGCGTTTTTCCTCTGGCAATTCTACCAAGTCAACAATGGCAGCGCTTTCTACAGCATCTGTTGCGTAACGGTAGCGATTTACTTCCTGATCGATTAATTTGTAACCGAATATGTCTGTTAAGATGGCAGCAGTTGCTTTGATGTTGTTTAAAGTCAAAGTAATGTTATGAAAACCCTTTGTAGCTACATCTGCTTTTACTTCGTCAGTTTCCCAAGCTTTTCTGTTATCGTCTGTTTTAGATTCGATTAACTCTAATTTTAGTCCGTCTGGATCTAAGAAAGTCAGATATTTTTCTCCGAACTTTTCAGCAGGTTTGTTGTAAATTACATTGTATTTTTCAAAACGTTTTTGCCAGAAATCTAAGCTTCCTTTTGGAACAGAATACCCAATTTCGGTTGCCATTCCAGACCCTTTTCTTCCTTGCTGGATTCCTTCTCCCCAAGGGAAAAAAGTTAAGATTGTTCCAGCGCTTCCAACTTCGTCACCAAAGTAAAAATGGTATGTTCCAGGATCGTCAAAGTTTACTGTTTTTTTGATAAATCTTAATCCTAAAACTTTTGAATAAAAGTCAAAATTGCGTTTAGCGTCACCTGCGATTGCAGTAATATGGTGTAAGCCTAATATTTTATTTTCCATGGTATTTGTAATATTAAATTGTTGTTTGATTTTCTTTTACAAATTTACGTCCGTTATGCTTCTGCATCGATTAACCTAGATTAAGAAATGAAATACGGTGCGTTTCTAAAATTTTCAAAGAATAACCAAATCCTATTCCATTTGATTAAACGCTTTGTTTTCAGGGTTTTTTAAGAAAAATTAAATTTGATATTACACGATATATCGTGATTTAATGATATGAAATATAGCTATCGGGAGGAGGGATTTTTTTAACACACAGAAACATAGCTTTTATGGTGTGTATAAAAGGCGTTTCACTTATATAAATACACATAGTCTTGTGTTTACTATTGATATTTTTTCACGCTCTCGATAGCTATCGGGATAAAAAGATTTGAGCAGATTTAAATTTATTATTAGTTAGAAAAAAACTTTACGACTCTGCGTCTTTGCGAGATTCCTTTTTATTATTCTTTAAAAGAAAACTTTGTGTTTTAGCGTCTTCGTGGCAAAAGAAACCATTGAATCCTTTATCCCGATAGCTATCGGGAGTGGCAGTTTTTTAAATTATAGTTTTATGAAGATTGATTTTCGAAGTTTTGGCTCAATATTTTTAGTTTTATGGCCTTTTCCAGTAGTGTCTTCTACCAATAAAATGGAACCAGTTGGAAATGTTCTTTTTTCTCCCAGTGAAGTTTCGATTTCTACGCCTCCTTCCAGTAAAACAATATACTGGCGGTCTGGCGCATTATGAAAATCGTAATCATAAGAAGCATTTACTTCTCTAAAAACAATAGATTGGACAGGTTCATCATCAGATAAAAATCCGATATCGCCATTATTTTTCAGCGGAACTTGAAAATCTTCAAAATGGCTTTCTCCGTTGGAATCGCTGTAAACACGAGTTATAGTGATCATTGTTTTTTATTGAAAATCAATGCATTTGCGCAATCTACTTCATCTTGACTGATGGTATGTCCCATATTTGAATAGATTTTTTTAGTTACGTCTGCACCCATTTTTGTCATAAGTGTTTCAGTATCATTTACTCTTTCTACGGGAACATGAAAATCAGGATCACTTGTTCCAATAAAAACTGGCGTATTTTCAAAGTTTCCAGAATAATGATTTTCATATACTTTATCTCCAATAAGTCCCCCTGTAAAAGCTACTATTCCGCCATATTTTGCTGCATTTCTGGTTGTAAATTCCAAAGCAAGACAAGCTCCTTGAGAAAAGCCTAAGAAATAAATATTCTCTTTTTCAATTCCGTTTTGCTGAATAGCCACCACAACCTGATGAATTGCTTCTAAAGATTTTGAAAATGAAGGTTCATTTTCGTTTAGCGGCGCTAAAAACGAATACGGATACCAAGTTCTGTTTTCTGCCTCAGGAGCAACCAAAGCAAAATCCTCCACTTTAAGATGTTTTGCGATAGAAAGGATATCATGAGCGCTTGCACCGCGTCCGTGAATCATAATTAAAGCTTTTTTCGCTTCGTTTAAAGGAACACCGTCTGTTAATATATCTGTATTCATAGTTTTTAATCTTTAATTTTAGTCTAGAGACTAGAGACTAGAGACTTTCATCTCCAGTCTTTCGTCTTTAATCTTTAATCTTTCTTCTTTCATCTTTTTTACTTCTTCCAAATATCCGCATATTCCTCTGGATGTCTTTTGAATTGCGCATGAACATAAGGACAAAGCGGTAAAACCTTCAAATTATTGGCGCGAACGTATGACACCATTTCTTCTAAAAGTTTCTTTGCATAACCTTTTCCTTCAGCTTCTGGTTCAACTCCAGTATGATAAACCGTTAGTAAATCAGGTTTGATGCTTACTGTCATTTCTCCTAATTTTTTATCATCAACATAAAGATTAAAAGCGCCATGTTTTTTTTCGTCTAATTCTAGTTTTATTGTTTCCATATTATTGGGTTATATTTCTGTTTTATACGTATTTCAGTTATTTCTTTTTTTAGGAAAAAGAGATAAAACCATTCTTTAAAGATACTATTTTATTAGTAAACTGCAATTCAAAAAGGCTTGTTTACTGGCTGTCTCGATGATATAAATAGCAAATAATCATTGCAATTCCTGGCAGAATTAAAGTTCCTAATCCGAAAAACTTTCCTGCAACAGCTCCAAGAAAACAGCCGACAAGAAATCCAATTATAGTAATAAGCTGTTTTTTAAAATTTGCAAGGATTTCAGCATCTTTGAATCCGTTTTTTAATAGATTTCCTAGATCAAGAGAAGCTTGAGTGACATTTCCTGTCATCATAGTTGTCGGGCCATAGGTTTCTTTTGCGTAAAGTTTTCCAAAAGCATTCTGAAGTCCCATTGCAAAAACGGTTGACATGGCGACCGTATACATGGTCCATTGTTCGAAGTTTTGCAAATAGCCAAAAGCGTAAGAAGCAATGCCGCTTAAAAGCAGTATTATGCCTTCCCAAAGTAAAATGGTATAACGATTAGTAGCTTTTAATGCAATTCTTCCACCAATAATTACTGCCATAATAAATATGGGAAAAGTAAGCAGTTTTATCCACGCATGAAGATCTGAGCCTTTGATAATCTGGTAAGCAAATACGATAAAGTTACCCGTAACGTGAGCCGAAAATATCGAATCGGCGGCAACAAAAGTTACGGTATCGCAATACCCTGCTATGATTGTTAGAAGCAGGGTTACGTACCAAATATTGTTTTGTTTTAGTTCCATAATTTCTTTTTAGTTTAAATGAGCGCGAAGCATCCACGCCATTTTTTCATGATTTTCTACAAGACCAGTTATAAAATCGCTTGTTCCTGCATCTTGTAGCTCGTTAGCAATTAGATTGATGTTTTCTCGCAGATATATAATAATGCTTTCGTGATCTAAAAGTAATTCTTTAATAAAACCATTACTGTCGTTTTTCTCTTGTAATTCTTCGGTAAGATGTGTTAAAGCTAAGAAATCTTTTAAAGTTGCTGGTGTATAATGACCTAAAGAACGGATTCTTTCTGCAACAGTATCAACAATTTCGTCAATGGCATCATATTGCTGTTCAAAGAAAATATGCTTGTTGTAGAAGTCTGGACCTTCTACGTTCCAGTGTGCTCTTTTTGTTTTGGTATAAAGTATAAATTCGTCTGCAAGAACTTTAGTTAAAATTTCGACGATTTTTGAGATGTTCTCTTGTTTGATTCCGATGTTTGCTTTCATTTTTAAATTAGGTTTTGTTAAGTTATGAATTATGAATTATGAGTTATGAGTTATGAAGGAATCTAAATGAATAAACACATAGTAACATAATTTTTCTCCTTGTTTTGAAAAGAATAAAGAAAGAAACTAGTTTCTAACACATAGTTCTTTGCGAGAACTTTGTCAAAGTTTTAAACTTTGACAAAGTTGATAAAGCTATGTGTATTAATACAAGTGAAACGCCTTTTACTCGCTCTAAAAAGCTATGTTTCTATGTGTTAAAAATATTTTGTATTTAAATTAATTGTTTAGAAACGTTATTAGATAATAATCAAGTGAATACGTTCCTGCGCCAAGGGCAAGAAGCAGTAATAAGGATAAAGTGTACATAAATGGTACATCGCGCACTTCGAGCGAATCGTTTTTGTGAACCACAAAATAGCCAATTGCGGTTACGCCAATTGTAGGCAAGACAGCGAGCCTTGTTCCAAGTCCGAGAATAATGAAAAACGGAATTACAGTGTCTGAAAACGTTGCCATTAGACCGTTTAGTTTTTCAGGTAAATGCAACGGATTCGGGACATGTTCTTTTTGTCCGTCTTCGACTCTGAATTTCTTCATTCCGTGGACTCTGAACAATTCAATGGCAAGCAGAATTCTAAATACTAAAAGCGCCGCATTGTTGAATGCTGTTCCTAAATCGGAATAAAGGATTTGTTTTATAATATCAATCATTTTTTAAGTTTAAAAAGCAAAACAAGAACAGCCCAAAGCGCCCCAAAATGCATTATAATTGTTAACTGGAACATTGCTCATTCGTGCAGCATCGTGATTGTGTAAATGAACATCGCAACTTCCTGAACAGCTATGAATTTGCGAAGTCAGTTTAGGTTTTGCATCTTCTTTTGCATTTTTTTCGATAGCACTTTGTAGACCGCTTCTCACAGGATATCCGTTATAGATATTCGTTGGCGACCAATCAGGAAGTATCGGAATATGAGGCGGAGAGAAAGAAGAAAAATCTCCATTGGCGTACACAATTTTTCCGTCCACAATGGTTAAATCAGCTTCGATTTTTTTAATGTCTTCGTCGTCAATGGTAAAATAATCTCGGTCTAAAACCACTAAATCAGCAAACATTCCCACTTTAATATCTCCTTTTTTAGTTTGTTCCTGCGAAAACCATGCGCTTCCTCTAGTATACAATTCTAAAGCAGTTTGTCTGTTCAATCTCGTTTCATTGTACAATTGCAATCCACCGACAGTTTTTCCAACAGTCATCCAATACATAGAAACCCACGGATTGTAACTGCTCACTCTCGTAGCGTCTGAACCTGCGCCAACAGGAACTTCCATTTCTATCATCTTTTTAATTGGCGGTGTGTTTTCAGCCGCTTTTGCACCGTAACGATCGGTGAAATATTCGCCTTGATATGCCATTCTGCTTTGTACAGCGATTCCACCTCCTAAAGCTTTTACGCGTTCGATGTTTCTTTCATCAATAGTTTCAGCATGGTCAAATATCCACGGAAGTCCGTTGAAAGGAACATCTTGATTTATTTTTTCAAAAACATTCAAAAATCTGGTAATGCTTTCATTGTAAGTTGCGTGAAGTCTAAATGGCCAACGATTTTCGACTAAAAGGCGCACCACTTTTTCTAAATCGGCTTCCATATTTTCAGGAAGATCGGGTCTTGGCTGCAGGAAATCTTCAAAATCGGCTGCAGAAAAAACCAGCATTTCACCAGCGCCATTGTGGCGGTACATATCATTTCCCTGATATAATTTTACGGTATCAATCCAATCGGAGAAATCTTCAAATTCATGTTTTGGCTTTTGTGTGAAAAGATTGTACGCAATTCTTACCGTTAATTGGTTCTTTTCATTCAATTCATTGACCACTTTATAATCGTCTGGAAAATTCTGAAATCCGCCGCCAGCATCAATTACGCTTGTGATTCCGAAGCGGTTCAATTCTTTCATAAAATGACGAGTCGAATTAATCTGATGTTCATACGAAAGAGTAGGACCTTTAGCCAAAGTCGAATACAAAATCATTGCATTTGGTGTAGCAATTATAAGTCCTGTTGGTTCTCCTTTGGAATCACGTTCTATTTGTCCGCCCGGTGGAGCAGGCGTATTTTTGTTGTAGCCAACAGCTCTCAGTGCCGCTCTGTTTATAATGGCTCTGTCGTACAAATGCAGAATAAAAACAGGAGTGTCTGGCGCAATAGCATTAATTTCTTCTAAAGTTGGCATTCTGCGTTCGGCAAACTGAAATTCTGACCAGCCGCCTACGACACGAACCCATTGCGGATTTGGTGTGCGATCTACTTGTTCTTTCAGCATTCGAAGCGCATCTGATAAAGAAGGAACGCCATCCCAACGCAATTCTAAATTATAGTTCAATCCGCCACGAATAAGGTGAATGTGAGAATCATTGATTCCAGGAACAGCTCTCTTATTCTGAAGATCTATTATTTTGGTTTCTTCAGAAGCAAAACTCATAATATCGCTGTCATTTCCAACGGCAATAAATTTTCCGTCATTAATTGCAACTGCAGTAACATCTGGTGTTTCTGGATTGAAACTATGAATTTTACCATTGAATAAAATTAAATCTGCTTTCATAATTAAATTATTTTGAGTTTAATTTTGCAATTGCTTCTTTAATTCCTTCTCCTGCAACAGTATAATATGCAGGGCCTGCAAGAAGAATAATTTTTGTTAAAGGCTTATAATCCGTCAACTTTTTTTCTTTTAAATAAGATTGCGTTCTATAGGCTTCGAAAGAACCTAAAACTACATTTTCGGCAACTAAAGCGGTTGGAGAATCGATTCCAGCGTCTTTAATATCACTTGCAAAAGAATAATTGGAAACACCTAAACGTAAGGCTTCGCGCATGGCAGTGCTTCCAACGCTAATCATTAAATCGGGTGTAAATTTGTTGCGGTCTCCCAATCCGATTAATAATAATTGTTTGGAGGCTAAAGTGCCTTTTGGAGGTGTAATTAGCAAAGTTTCTAGAGCATGTCCTTGAAATTTACCGCTTTTGCGTAATTCAGTTATAATTCCTTTCAACGCATCGTCTAGATGTACCATTCCGTTTAAGTTTGCAGGAAGGGCAGGAGGGTTAAAAATATCACCTTCTGTATATTCAAAAACGCAGGCAACTTGTAAATCAGCTTCTGCTGCAGATGGTCCTTGGACCAATCCGTTTACTGCAATTCCGTCTACCTTCCCCCAAGTTACTGTAGAACCTATTGAAGCAGTTTGTGCAAATGCATTGTTACTAAGTGAGCCTGCAAATGTTATAAGTAAAAGAAGTAGATGCGAAAATCTAATTCTGTATGTTGAAGTGTTTGTTTTCATGGTTAAGGGTTTAGTTTGTGAGAAATTGATAATTAACAATTGATAATTGACAATTAAAATTTGAATGTTAATCTGGCATTAAAGAAAACGCCGTCTTTAGAATTCGGAATGACATCATTGATAAAAGCTCCTGTTTTGAAGTACTGAATACCGCTGACAACCGAAATATATTTGTTGATACCATATGTAAAATTGGCGAGATAAGCCGTTCCAATATACTTTTCATCAGAATCGCTTCCACGAAGGTTTAAGATACCGCTTGGTCTGTAAACTCCGTCTTGTGTTGAATATCTCCAATTTAAAACTACATCGACCTGCATTTTTAAATTCGAAAGCAAATCAAAAGTTGCATACGGATGAATGTCGATAAGGTTTACTGGGCCAACTTGCGGACTAAAACCAAAATAACCTCCTTTTGGATATAAAGGATTGAACGTTTGGAGATTTCCATTGCCTTGATTTTTATCTCCTGAGATATAATCATTTCGAAGATTGATGGTTGGTTTGAATTTTACATTTTCAAACATATATCCGATATCAATTGAGCCTGTCCAAGCGTTGATATTTCCCGATCCGAATGTCCCAAATTGATAAGCTGCTTCGAGATTGTAAATAAAACCACCGCCATATTTCCATAATCTGGAACCTATTGTATGGCGTCTTTCGGGAGCAATTCCTTCTTCAAAAACAGAGGCATCTCTTCTGAACCCGAGATAATACAGATCGAGATTTCCTGCTTTTGGAAATATTATTTTAGAATAAGCTCCCCAAAGGTTAAGTTGCTTAGACATTTTGTTGTCAAAAACACCTGTATAAACAGTATCTGCCATCATCGCAAAAGCATCAATTGATACTCTTGACGAGGTATACATTAGTTTTCCTCCTGTGAAATAGAGTCTTGCGTTTGGACCCTCTCGAACAGAAATCAATCTTCCAGAACCATAATCTAATTCTTGTCTTCCGGCACGAATCGTTATTTTTTTGTCTTTATGCCGCCAGACATTCACATCCAAAAATAAATTCTGAACATTCAGCTGATCTTCGTCAATCCCGCGTGCTCCATTTGTTCGGCCATCTTCTAAGGCACTTCTTAATTGAGCAAATATTCTAAAGGTTTTTCCTAAATGAACATCGGCATGAAGATCGTAGCGCTGAAGTAGGAAATTGTTATGTCCGATATTAAATCTTCCCCAATCTTCATTATTAAAATCAACATATTCATATCGAGCTTCACCGCCAATTGACATATAAATGTCTTTCTTCTGATTTAAGGGAATGAATTTTAATCGTTCGTAAAAGTTTCGATTTGAATCTTTTAAAAACTCATAATTTTCATCGTAACGCAAGAGTTTAAAATTTTGTGCTGATATTTTGTTTCCCATTAAAAGAAAAGCAAGAATAACAAGCAAAAGGATTTTTGGCAATATGGATTTTGATGATTCCAAGATAATGAAGCGTAAGAGATTGATACTAAATTTGGGTTTCCTGATTAGTGTTTTAGCATCGTGTGCGCGTACTGAATACCTAAACCGTAAGAACCGCCATATTTTTTCATTAAAGAAGTTACGGGACCATAAGTCGCTTCGCGAGCCCAATCTCTCTGAAGTTCTAATAAATATTGGATAGAAGTAATCGGAATCACGCCAGCTTGTATCATTCTCTGAACCGCGCGTTCGTGAGCTTCGTTGCTTACATCACCGCAAGCGTCTGTTATGATGTAAACTTCATAACCTTCTTCAATAGCAGACAAAGCTGGGCCAACTATACAAACGCTTGTCCATAAACCCGCAAGGACAATTTTCTTTTTGTTTTTTGCTACAATAGCTTTATAAGCGTTTTCATCTTCCCAAGTATTCATCGTGGTTCGGTCTATATATCCAGAAGTAGCAATTGGATAAAATTCTTCAACTTCAGGAAAAACAGGACCCGAGAAACTTTCTTCTGCAACCGTAGTTACCACTGTTGCCACATTAAAGATTTTTGATGCTCCAGCAACGATTGCCACATTGGTACGCAATTCGTGCACAGGAAGATTGCTTGTTGCAAAAGCCATCTGGCCTTCAAAATCGATTAGGACTAATGCGTGATTGTCTGGAGTTAATAAGTTTACTGATGGTTTCATGATGTTTATTATTTTTAGATTTATAATTAGTTAAGCTTGTTGGGATATTTAGCTATTAGCGATATTTCGCAACTGGGTTATATTAATGCGTAGAAAGTTTTTTGATCATTTCGGCAGAAACAGAATCTGCATAAATCCCGAAAGCGCTGGTTAAAACACCTTTTATATTGTAGATTTCAGAGATTATGCCGTATACAATATCTTCATCGCCAGGATCGGTGTCGCCTTCAAAACGGAATAAATATTCGATTTTGAACTCTTCTGGAGACATACTAAGCGTATTGTTATTGTATCGAATACAATCTGAATCGAGATTAAAGTTTTCTGTAAAACCTTGTACATTCAGCCATTGTAAAGCTTCTGTAACGGTTTCAAAATAGGGTTGTTGTATAGAACTCATGGTTTGGAGAGTTTAAACTGTCTGCAAAACTTCTTTGCAGACAGTTGTGTTTTGGAGTTATTTTATGAAAGCCAGAATATCATTGTTGATTGTTTCTGCTTCTGTAGTTGGCATTCCGTGAGGAAATCCTGGGTAAGAAATTAATTTTCCGTTTTTAAGCAATGCAGCCGATTTTGGTGCTTGATGATACGGAACGATCTGGTCATCTTCTCCATGTAAAACCAAAACTGGGATGTCTAAACTTTTAAGATCTTCTCTAAAATCGGTTTCAGAGAAAGCTTTAATTCCTTCGTAATGAGCCAAAACAGAACCCATCATTCCTTGACGCCACCAATTTTGCTTAATTCCTTCTTGAACGGTTTGTCCTTCGCGATTCCATCCATAAAAAGGAATTGGGAAATCATAAAAATATTGTGATCTCGTAAAAGCTGTTCCTTTTCTGATTTCGTCAAAAACAGACAAAGGCACACCTTCTGGATTCGATTCGCTTTGTACCATAATTGGCGGTACAGCGCTTATAATTACTGCTTTTGAGATACGTCCTTTTCCGTATTTTGCTGCATAACGAATTACTTCACCGCCTCCTGTTGAATGACCAACGTGAATTGCATCTTTTAAATCTAAAGCTTCAACTAATTGAGCAATGTCTGATGCGTAAGTTTCCATATTATTTCCTTCAGAAGTTTGGCTAGAACGTCCGTGTCCGCGGCGATCGTGTGCAATAACTCTGTATCCTTTTTGAAGAAAAAACATCATTTGTGCGTCCCAATCATCGCTTGATAAAGGCCATCCGTGATGAAAAACAATTGGCTGTCCTTGTCCCCAATCTTTGTAATAAATTTCTGCTCCGTCTTTTACTGTAAATGTGCTCATGGTTTTTGATTTTAAGATTAATATTTGTTTATATTTTTAATTTAAATTGATTTTTTGGTTTAAAATTTAAACTTATAAATGGTATTCTGTTTTGTTTTATTATGATTACACTGCAAATGTATTACAGAGTGAAAGGTCTGTTGGTTAATCTAGATTAAGAAGTGAAATTTTTTGTGTTTAATATGCGCCAAGGCTTGTATACAGAAGGAAATTTGGCTGTGTATCATATTTGCATTTTTATATTTATAAATGATGCCAGATTTTAGCCAATTAGTGTGCCTTATTTATAATTGCTTTATTTTAAAGGCTTTATCAAAAAGAGGAAGTTTTTTATTTGCGATATTTCGTTAATTGATGAGGAGTTCGCTTTTTCGCAAATAGGATTTGAATAGTTCCATCCAATAAAAAATGCAGAATTAGTTAAAATAAATACAAAATAGTATGTACTTTTGCGAGCAACTATTGAACAAGCAATTGAAAAGGGTAATCATCATAGCACTTTCTATTTTAATTCTGTCGCCATCTTTTGGTAGCTTGTTCGTTTATGCTTCTTTTAAAATTAATCAAAAAGAAATTGCGAAAACCATTTGCGTGCAGCGTAAGCAGGCTTTTAATAGCTGTAATGGTCGATGCGAACTTCAAAAAAGCATTAAAAAATATTCTGATAACGAACGAAAAATGCAAGACAGTCTAAAAGACAAATTAGAGCTTGTATACGTTCAAAATACTGCTGAAATTAGTTTTCAAGCAATTCCTATTATCGAATCAAAAGATAATTCTTCTATTTTATTTGATAAGAAACCAATCGGGGCTTCTAATCTTACTTTTCATCCTCCGCTCTATACAGCGTAGAGGTCACTTTAGTTTTAAATTCCAAATATTTTAAACTCCAAATTCCAAATTCTAACTTTTGGATTGGCTCTGTATAATCTGTTTTTCTTTTTTGAAACTAATTTTGATCTTCTTTTGTAATTGAAAGGGAAAAACGCTTCCATTTTCATTTACACTTGCCAATCCTTTGGCTCATTCACAGCATTTTGACTCTTTTTTTGGTATTCAAAAATTTATGACATGATGCTAAATTTTAAACGTTTTTTACAACATCATCAAATGAAATCTTTTAATTTTTGGATTATCGTATTATTGTTTGCGGTTAGTTCCTGTACAATTGATAAAACAGATTACGAAGCTGAAACCGGTTCTGAGGTTCCTGGAAATTACGAATTTAAAGAAGCAACTTCTTTAACAAGTGGCAACTATAAAATTACTATAGATGCCTTAAACGGAACATTTTACAAAGGATATAATGAGCTTCATTTAAAAATTGTCAATACTCAGAATAATCAAGAACTGATTTCTTCTGCTGTAACTTTTCTGCCAATATTAAGCAACGCTGACGGAAGCAAAAGCTCATGTCCGCATGAGTATAATATGGCGTACGATGCTGCTAATAAATATTATAGCGGTTATTCTGTTTTTACTGGCGAAAGCTCAACTACGGCAAGCTGGAAATTGTACATCAGTTTTACGGCTGATAACCAAAAACAGGAAATCAATAAAGATGTAACAGTTGAAAAACAAACCAATAAGAATCTAAACATGACGGCTTTTGCAGGAAATGACGGAGAACAATATGTAATCGCACTCGTTTCACCTCAAAAACCGACAGTTTCAGAAAACCCGCTTGTGGCTGGAGTTTACAAATACAATAAACCAACAACTCCTGCTGGAGCTTTTCCAGATCCAACGCAATTTTCGTATTCAGAAGTTGCTGGATATACTTTAAAGTTAGATCCTCGAATGCCTGAACCTTCTATGGGAAATCATTCTTCTCCAAATAACAAGGATTTGATGCAGGAAAATGATGGTTTCTATCATGGTGTTGTTAATTACACGATGACAGGAAACTGGACCTTGAATTTAATTATGATGAATCAGAACGGATTAATCGTAAAAGGAACTGTAGTTCCAACGGATCACACGCCAGGAGTAGAAGGCGTGAAAAGCGAACTATATATTGATACTTTATTCTAATTACATGAAATATATTATAATGTTGCTTTTTTTGGGATTGTCGGTAACAGCACAAAATCAGCATGCACACCACGACAGCATCAAAAACTTAGAAGAAGTAACCGTAAAAAATGCGACAAAAAAGAAAATTGAAACCGAGATGAAAATGGCAGTTTCTGTTGATGAATTTCTATCATCATCGGATAATATCAGTTTCATAAAGCGTGGAGCTTATGCTTGGGAACCTTTATTGAACAACATGAGCACCGAACGTTCTACGGTAACTATTGACGGAATGCACGTTTTTGGCGCTTGTACTGACAAGATGGACCCGATTACCTCTTATGTAGAAAGTAATAATCTAGCGGCAATTGATATTAAATCGGGACAGGAGGGAAGTCTGCACGGATCAACCATTGCAGGAAGCATCGATTTAAAACGAAAAAGCACGCCGTTTGGTCTTCAAAAGAAATGGAATGGAGCGTATCAAACTGGATTTGAGTTTAATAATAAGCAGTTTTTCAATTTAGGAAATATCTCTTATTCGGGAACTAAATTTGTGGCAGACGGAAGCATTTCGTACCGAACAGCCGATAATTATTCTGATGGAAATAACGATGAAGTAAAGCATTCGCAATACAATAAATTCAACACTTCATTAGGATTAGCGTATAAAACAAGCGACTTATCGTCATTACGATTGGATGCGATTTTTGATGTGGCAAAAGATGTAGGTTATCCTGCTTTGCCAATGGATTTGTGGCTTTCGCGCGCGTTGATTACTTCGGCTTCTTATAAGCAATTGTTTGAAGAAGGATTGGTAAGAGTGGTAGATACAAAAGTATATTTTAATGCCATTGAGCATTATATGGATGATACAACGCGACCAGAAAATTTGGTTCACATGGATATGCCAGGCTGGAGCACGACTTACGGATTGGTTTCTAAAGCCAATTTGAAAAAGAATAATTATTCGTCTGAAATTCAGTTGAATGCTTATGATAATTTGTCGATTGCAGAAATGCGTATGTACCCGCAAGATAGAAGCGAGAGAACGATGTTTGCTTATAGCTGGCCTTGGGTAACGACTCGTTTTGCTGGACTTTCCATGAATAATTCTTGGGAACTTTCGGAGAAAAGCACGGTCAATCTAGGTGGTTCTTTGGGAGTAAATTACAATTATTCTAAGTATATAGAGTTCAACTGGATTTTTCATCCTGGAGCGCCTCAGGAAAAAACGAGATTTCTACCAAGTTTAAATGCTAGTTATCAATTAAATATAGATCAGTTTAATTTCTCTGTAGGAACAGGTTACGGCCATAGAGCGCCTTCTGTTTCTGAGGGTTACGGATATTACATTTATAATAGTTTTGACCGTTATGATTACATCGGAGATCCTAATTTGAAAAATGAAATTTCGTATGAAGGAAATGCAAGCGCAGGTTTTACAAATGAAAGATTAAGCATTCAGGGAAAAATAAACTATTTCTACATTGATAATTATATTATTGGTAAAATCTTGAGTTTAGGAAGTCCGATGAATTATCAATCGGTTGGAGTAAAAGGATATACTTCGCTAGATTATGCAACACTTTTGAATATGTCTGCGAATGTGAGTTATGATATTTTGGAACATCTTCATTGGAAAGGAACGCTTACTTATGCCCGCGGAATGGATAATAAAGGAGGAAATCTGCCATTTATACGTCCGTTAAGTTACGTGACTTCATTGCATTATATGTATAAAAACTTTGGAATCCAGACTTCTGTAAATGGGGATTTTGAACAGATTAACTATAGTCCTGAATATGGTGAAGATTTAACGGCGGCTTATGCAATTTGGAATATTTCTGCCAATTATTCTTTTACAATCAATAAAGTTAGAAGCACAGTACAGATTGGAGCTGAGAATTTATTAAACGAATACTACAGCACGTATGCTGATTGGGGAAATATCCCGAGAATGGGACGCAATATTTTCACGTCTTTAAAATTGAATTTCTAGTAAATAAAAATGAAAAAGGTTTTTAGTATCACAATGACAATTCTGTTCCTGCTGGTTTCATTCCAGCAGGCGCTTATCATTGTGCACTTTAAACTGAATCAAAATGCCATAGAAAAAGAGTTTTGTGTCAATAAAGCCAAGCCAGAATTGCAATGTCATGGTAAATGCCATTTAAAAAAAGAGCTTCAGGAAACAGAGAAAAATACAGATCTAGAATTGAGAAGCATTAGCAAAAAGATTGATATCGCTTTAATCTCCAATATTGAATTTGCAGTTTCTGTTCCAAAAGTTATACATTCTAAAAAAGTTACTCTTTATAAAGAAACCGATCAGACAGAACCTTGTCTCGAAATTTTTGTACCGCCGCCTATTTTGTAATTGCCCCTTGTCAATTATAAAAATAGAATACCTTACAAAAATTTAAAATCATATAATGGAAACTTTAAAAAAATACCTTTTATTATCAGCAGCTGCTTTGGCATTTGCATCTTGTTCAAATGATGATAGCACTCCAGCGGCAAACAATCTAACGCTGGAATTCAATAATACTTTCAAAGACAAGACAATTGTTTTAGGAGATGCGACTTCGGCTTCTGCAACTACAAATACTTCTGCTGCAGGACAAATTCATCACTTTTCTGAAGTAAAATATGTGATCAGTAACATTCGTCTTATAAAAGATGACGGAAGTGAAGTGCCTTACAATGTAAATGATTTAGATAAAGGTGCAACGGTTATTGATCAGGCAAAAACAGCTTCTTTGAGTTATGTTTTGAGTAATGTGCCATCTGCAACATACAAGCAGATTAAATTTGGTTTAGGAATCAAGACAGAACAAAATACTTTAGACCAAACAAGATTTCCTAAATTTTATGCAGCAGCTGGAGCTAATGATACGCAGATGATGTGGGAATGGGGAACTGGATACCGTTTTACAAAAGTAGAAGGTTTTTATGATACAGATAACAAAGTAATGTCTATTCATACCGGAAGTACTGTTGCTGGAACAGAAGGAGCTTACACGCAAGGTGTAAATGCTTATAGAGATGTTACATTAAGTCTTACAACAAATGCAGTGGTTGGAAGTAAAGCTCCAAAAATCAAAATTAAAGCTGATTTTGATAAATTATTGAGTGGAAAAATCAATACAATTACATTGTCAACAGGAACAGGTATGAGTGATAATGCTACTCCAAATGTGCATACTGCAGCCCAAATGGTAAAATTTGTGGACAATCTGGGAGGAAACGGAACAAACGATATTTCAGGAATGTTTTCTGTAACTAGTGTAGAAAACTAAACTAAACTTTGATTTTAAAAAATAATTGCCTCCATCTTTAGATGGAGGTCAATAAAATTAACAAAAACAGGGCTTTAGCCCAAACATGTTAATTTGGCTTAAGCCTAGTTAGTTTGCATTTTTAAAATCCCCTAGTTAAAACTAGGGGCTATTGAAAAACTAAATCTAATCTATTGATTTAAATTATATTTCAGAGCCGTCTGAAATTAAAAGACGGCTCTATTTTAAAATTCATTAAAATGAAAAAAATATTTGGCTTCATTATAGTCGTAATCTTTTTCACTTCTTGTAGCAGTAGTGATTCTGATGAAACTTATTTTGATAATCCTGAGCTTTCATTACATATTCCCACAGATTTTCCAGAAGTAAACAGTTATGTGAGTTTGAATAAGCCTACAAAATATGGAGCTGAATTGGGCGAAAAACTTTTTTCTGATAAAAGATTTAGCGCAGACAATACAATTTCATGTTCAAGTTGCCATATTCAAGGAAATGCTTTTGCAGATCATAATGCACGAGCAATTGGTATTGAAGGAAGAGTCGGACTTAGAAATGCGCCACCGCTTCAGAATTTAATGTTTTTAAAGTTCTTTAATTGGGATGGAAGCAGACTCCAGTTAGAAACACAGCCATTAGTGCCCATTATTACCCACGAAGAAATGGATTCTTCGATTCTGGAAGTGATCGGAAAAATTAAAGACGATGCATCTTATAAAGACTTATTTAAAAAAGCTTTTGGAGATCAGGAAATTACAGCTGATAGAATTTATAAAAGTATTGCTCAGTTTGAATACACTTTAATTTCTGCTAATAGCAAATACGACAAAGTAAAACGAAAAGAAGGTCAGACGTTTACAGAAAGTGAAGCGGCGGGTTATGCAACGTTTCAGCAGAAATGTGCCAGCTGTCATAGTACAGAATTGTTTACAGACCATAGTTTTAGAAATATTGGATTTCCGCTAAATACAGATTCTAATGAGGCGGGAAGAGGAAGAGTTACCGGAATTCCGTCTGATTTTATGAGTTTTAGAGTTCCGAGTTTACGTAATGTTGAATATACGGCGCCTTATGGAAGCTTTGGACAGTTCACGACTTTAAAATCTGTTTTGGATTATTTTGACAATGGTGTTTTGGAAGCAGAGAATTTAGATCCTATTTTTAAAAATAATGGTAACAGAATTCCGCTTACAGAATTGGAAAAAGAAAACCTTATTGCATTCATGAAAACTTTGAGCGACAAAGATTTTGCAGGGAAGTAATCTCGAAAGACTTGATTTTACTGGTATTTGGCATTTCTTTTATAAAAAAGAAGGAATGTTTATAATATGTTGATAAATAATACGTTGCGAATAGTGTTAAAATCTGATTTCGATAGATTAAATGTTTTAAATTTAGTAACTGAATGATAGTTAATTATTTAAAAGTATTTGAATATGGAAAGAGCTATAAAATTACAGGTTCGCAAAGAGCTTGACGGGAAGCAGCAGGTCAACATAATTAAGCTGAAAGGCAGTTTAATTACCAAAGGCTACACAGAAATTATCCATATTAGCGATAAGGACGATGAATTTTACATTAATTCGTTTGCAACTAAAACAGAAGCAAGCAACGAAGTAAAAGAATTTATTTTAGATTTTATAAACAAAGAAAATTTAAGCAATACAATTAGTGTTCTAGCATAATTTGATAGAATTGTACAATTATAGTGCTTAATATCGCAGATTTAAACTGCACTTGTAAAACTTGTATTTTGATCCAGATAAATAGGCTTATCTTGTTTAGCATCATCTGGTTTTTCGTCCCAATCTCCCCAATCTCCTACATAAGTTTTACGGAATATTAATTCGTTATTATCACCATTACAAACCAAAGTTCGGTCTGTACAGGTTTCATTGTTTGGACTGAAATTTATTTGTAAATCTTTCATGACGTAATTATTATAATTGTTTGTAAATGAGATTATAAAAGTAGAAATAACCAATCATAATTAATTATAAAATAATATTAAATTATTGTTTAATTTGCATGTATGTGATTGAAAATTAACTCTATAAAAAAAGCTAAACTAGACTTGTTTAGCTTTTTTTATAGAGTTTCTACTCTTTCTTCTTTACTCTTTCTTTTTTACTCTTTCTTTTTTCTTTTAGTGCATCTTCCTCGAGGTTCATCGCCTTCTTGAAGAATAATTTCAGAATGTAAAAACTGTGCAGCATCTGCAGAACCTTGCACTTTTGTAGCACTACGTTCGAGCATTTCGGTTTCAAATTCGTTTAGTACACATACTCTCAATCCTCTTTCTCTCCATTTTGACTTAGCGTTACAGCCTTTTGTAATTTTCCGAGCCAATTTTAAAGCATCCAATAAAGCTTGATTTGCACCTTGTCCCTTAAACGGACTCATCGGATGTGCCGCGTCGCCAATTAAGGTAATATTCGGGTTCTTTTCTAATAATGCTGCACTCAATAATTCACGATCATAAACAGGATATCCAGAAATTAGATTTTCCTGTGTTGCTTCTATAATTTGAGGAATAGGAGTGTGCCATTGCGTTCTTCTGCGGGCTTCTTCTTTTAATGCTTTTGGGCCTTTTGCACTTAATTCTTTGGCTTCTTCTTCTGACATAGGAAAACTAAGCTGCCACATTACAGAATCTGCAGTATAAGGCATTACGTAAATACGTTCGTTTCCGTTGGCCGTCTGAAATATCGTTGCGCCATCTAGTAAATCGCTCGAAAGTCCATCGAGCGAATTTAAAGGACAAATTCCTAAGATAACAATACAATCCAAATAACGAAGCGGTGTAGTTTCGTCTCCAATTGTTAGTTTTCTAACAGCGCTTCTAATACCATCTGCGCCTATGACAAGATCGGCTTTTGCAGTTTTTATTTCTCCGTTTACCTGAAAATTAAGTTCTACACCGTTTTCAGATTCATTAAAATCTACTAATTGATGTCCCCATTGTACATTATTATTTCTTCCAAGCTGTTCCAAAAGCGCTAATCGAAGCGATTGTCTAGCGATATGTATGTTGGTGCGTTTTGTAGGTGTTTTGATGGCAGTTTCTAGCCATTTTCTAGTTCCCCATTCGCCCAATATTTTGCCTTCAGTGTTGTGTACAATATGTTTTGTTGAAATTACGCCATCCAAAGAAGTAATTCCTAAACCTTTCATAGCCTTACTGGCTTGCTGTAAAGTAAGTCCGTAGCCCTGAGATCTAGCATTGAAGTCGCTGTCTCTTTCATAAATTGTAAAAGGTATTCCGCGATGTAAAAATGCCACAGCCAAAGCAACACCGCCTATACCAGCACCAATAATGGCAACATGTGGTTTTGTAAGATCAGGTTCAAGATAATTTTCAGACTGAATTAATCCAGATCCCGAACAATTTTGGCACAAATGCAAATGAGCTTTAGGACGAATTGGTGCAACATCGCTTTGTGTACTCTCAAATGCAGCCAATTCCGTCTGATAACGTCGTTGTGCTTTTTTAGTGAGTCCGCGATTTATTTTGCCTTGTCCTTGGCATTCTTGACATATAGTCCACATAATCTGTTGTAGCTTATTTTAAAGGTGTAAAAATAACTAAATGATGTTAGAATAAATCGTTAATCTTTATGAGGTTAGATTTTTAGTGTTTTATAGGATTATTTTATAATTTTTAAAAATGATTATATAAGCCAAGCTATTGTATTTGAAGTAATTTTAATAATCATTTAAAAAGGAAGAATTATGGAAAAGAATAATCAAACCCAGAAAAATCCGAATCCTAAACAACAGGGCGGAGGAGATCATCGAAATGACACGAGAAAACATCAATATAAAGAACATGACGAAGTTTTGACAAATGATGAAAATTATGATGTTGACACGAAAAAGTTTAAAGGTGAAGAACCTGAACTCGATGATAAGCTGAATAATGAAGAAAAAAAATAATACAGAAACGTCTCAAGTTTGTTTGAGGCGTTTTTTTTGATACCAAATTCATTTATTGCCTTTAAACGACTTTTTTTAAGAGATAAAAGAGAAGAAGTAAAAAATATGATTTGATTTTTATAGATTTGTAATAATCTAATACAATACTATCCCATAATAGGGAAACAATTATATAATACAAAGCATGAAATCGGTTACTTCAGTTTTTTTACTTTTAATGTTTGTCTGTTCAAGTTCTTACTCACAACTGAGCTCTGATAAAATATTCGAGAGTTTTAAACAAGGCGAACGCACCAATTGTTCATCTATTGCTTTTATTAAAGCGTCTTTAAACATTTATGGTCTAGACAACTTGTTTGTGAGCGAAAAGTTAAACGACGATTTATATAAAATCACACTAAAAAACAACGCAACATTTAATCTGAATAGCAGTGAAATAAATAAAGCCAAAGAATCTGCTGGTTTTGTTTATATTAAAGACAATTGCGATAGCGAAAAAATTACCGATTATGCAGAGCTGACTTACGCAGTAATGGCAAAATACAAACAGATTATAGATAAAGAATCTACTTTTGACAAAGCACTGGAAGATTTAGAAGATGGGACAGTGTATACTCCAACAATTTACAAATACCTCGGATTTGCATTAGGCAAACAGATTCAAAAATTAAAAAAAGAATCAGGAACAGACTATTGCGGCGTTGTGGCTTGGTCAAAAGTTCATGCTGTTTTTGTCTGTGGAGAATTTATGGACTATTATGGAAACAAAAAGAGTTTATGGATAAAATATCCGAGCCGTTTTAGAATAATTAAGTCGTAAAACAGTAAAATAACTTTTTGGAAAAATGTGCTGAAATAGCCAAAATTCTTGCTTTGGCTGTACTATTTTCCCTATCGCAACGTCACAAATATAATTTTATTGTGAAAAAGAAATTATAAAAGTTGCATTTTAACATAATTTATATATTTTTGTTTTTATTCAAGAACCAAATCTATTAAGAAAATGAAGAGCAAGATTATTTTATTATGTGTCCTTTTCTTCTTGACAACTGCTGCCGTTTCTGCACAGGCAAAAAATGCACCAAGAAGTATCATTAGTACAACAGCCTTAATCCGTAAATACCATGACCAAAAAGAATTAAGTGGTATGCAAAAAGGAGAACTTTTAGAATTGTACATTGAACGTATTAAAGTTCTTGTAAAAACACTTCCTTACATTGCTTTGGTTACTAAACCTGGTGTAACAATGGCAGATTTAGGTATTCCGGACACTAGTGAGAATAAAAAAATCTTAGATGGACAGGCAGAAGGCACAAATGTTTTCTTAGATACTACAGTAGATTTCCAAAGAAAAATGATGCCTTATTCTGATAAAGGAAATCTTATCGCTGCAATCTTATTTTACGAAACTACATTGAAATCTTTACACGAGTTCAACGAATTGTAATATTTCAATAATTAAATATAGAAGCTCCAAGGTCTTATGATCTTGGAGCTTTTTTTTGTTTATACTTTACTTAAATCCTTTTTAGTCTCACAATAAAAATATCTTAGCGCACTTTGCGAGTAATATTTAACGCAAAGAGCGCAAAGGTTTTTCGCAAAGTGCACCAAGTTTTTTTCTAAGAATCATTTAAGAATGAAAGTTCACAAAGCTTTGCGAACTTAAATTATGTTCTGCTTAGGATTGTATTTAAAAAATCTTAGCGCACTTTGCGATAAAAATATAAAGCTATAGAGCAATGGACACATTCCCGATAAATATCGGGATTCGCAAAGTGAAAATATTCAGCTTTTAGTAGAATTCTTATAAAACGATAAAAAACCTAATTTTATCTAACTGTTTTATTTTTAATTGTTTAAGGTTTTCTGTTTAAATTGATTAACATTTTTTTTGCAAAAAGTTTAATTAAAATTTGGGAACTTAAATTTTTAATATACTTTTGTTCTATCAAATTAGTAGAGTTTAAAATTTAGTTAGAAATACAGAGATTAAAACCTTATCATTTCATTTTCAGAAATATAAAAGCATAAGAGATTCACACCTTATGCATCACTACGGTTAAAATTCCTCTTTTTAAATTCATTATAGATTTTTAATAACACTATCCTGAACAAGGGTAAAAATTGTATAGGCCAAATAAAATAATAATCTAAAAAAAGTAAAAATGAAAAAACGAATGTGTTGCAGATAAAAAAAGAAACCATTTCTGTTGCAGCAGAAATGGTTAGAGTTTAAAGAAATTGTCATCTCTACAAGGAAAGCAGGAATAGTAAAAATCTGTTCACAGCTCGCCTTATTATTAAACTAAAACAAAGTAATGAAAATAAAATTAAAAAGATATGCTTGGTTATGTATTTTGTTGATTTCCATAGGAGTTAAAGCTCAAGATACTCAGCCTTTGATTCAGTCTAAACTGGAAGGAACAGTAGTCGATGCCGTTACAAAAGAGCCAATTATCGGGGCTTCAGTAACTATTAAAGGAACTACACATGGTGTTATCACAGATACAGATGGAAAATTTTTCTTCCAAACAGGACAAAAATTTCCTTATACGCTTTTAATTAGTTATTTAGGATATAAAAAAGAAGAAGTTGTAGTCAACAAAAACGCAATTGTTATTGACCTTACCGAAGAACAAAATGCATTATCTGAAGTAGTGGTTACGGCACTTGGAATTTCAAAAGAAAAGAAATCTTTAGGATACACGACTCAAGCCGTTAAAGGAAAAGAATTGGCAACTACAAAAGAAACCAACTTTTTGAATGCTCTTTCGGGTAAAGTGGCAGGTGTTCGTATTACAAATTCACAAGGAGATATGGGATCTTCACGTATTATTATTCGTGGAGAAACTTCTATCGCAGGAAACAACCAGCCGCTTTTTGTGGTAGACGGAGTTCCTGTAGATAACTCACAACTGAATTTTGGTGGAGCTACACGTGATTTTAGAAATGCAATTGCCGATTTAAATCCGCAGGACATTGAAACTTTGACAGTTTTGAAAGGACCAAATGCTGCTGCTCTTTACGGATCGCGTGCTGCGCATGGTGTAGTGCTTATTACTACAAAATCTGGAAAAGGCCAAAAATCAGGATATGGAGTTACTTTTAATACTGGTATAACCGTTTCTCAAGTCGCTACATTACCTTCTTTCCAGAATAGTTTTGGACAAGGTTCTAATGGAAAATTCAGCTACGTAGACGGAAAAGGAGGGGGAGTTAATGATGGTGTTGATGAAAGCTGGGGACCAAGATTGGACGGTCGTCTTATTCCGCAGTTTTATTCTAAAGGTGAAGCAGTTCCTTTTGTGGCACATCCGAATAATGTGAAAGACTTCTTTAACACAGGACTTACTTATGATAATAGCGTTTCTATTGCTAAATCGAATGAAAAATCGGATTTCCGTTTAGGTGTAAACAACCAAAAACAGCTTGGAACTGTACCGAACAGTGAAATAAACAAAACAAACTTTACAATTAATACCAATTATCAGATTTCTGAAAATGTAAAAGTTGGGGTTAATGCGAATTATATTGTAACGAATTCTCCACAATTGCCAGGAGGTCCATCTGGTGGACGTGCGGCAGGTGTAATGCTGCAGTTTCTTTGGTTTGGACGTCAAGTTGACATCAATGAATTGGATAAAGACTGGAACACTAACTGGAATAACAGTTACTATAGCAACCCATATTGGAATGCGTATTACAATACAACAAGCCAACAGCGTAACCGTATAATTGGAGATATTCACTTAGATGCGAAATTGGCTGAAGGACTTAACTTTAGATTCCGTACAGGTGTTGATTATTACAACGATCGCAGAAAATATACTATCAAGTATGGTACAAACGGAACTCCTTTCGGATCGTATGCAGAAGATGCTTATACTGTAAATGAACAAAATACTGAGGGTATATTTCAATACACAAAACAGCTTAATGATGATTTTACTGTAGATGCACTTGCTGGATTCAACATTCGTAACCATAGCGATGCCAACAACTATCAGAAAGCGCCACGTTTAGCAGTTCCAGATTTGTATACTTTAACCAACTCTAGAGATCCGTTAACGTCATCAAATTCATTATCTAGATTGAGAGTTTACAGCGCTTATGCTTCTGCTCAGTTTGGTTTTAGAAATTATGCTTTCTTGAACGTTACGGCACGTAATGATTGGTCTTCTACGTTACCAAGCAGCAACCGTTCTTATTTCTATCCTTCTTTTAACGGAAGTGTAGTTTTAACCGATGCATTAAACATTAAGAGCAGTACGCTTGATTTCTTAAAAGTTAGAGGTGGTTGGTCTGAAGTAGGTAACGATGCAGATCCGTACCAATTGGCTACAGTTTATAATTTCCAAACTGCTTTTGACGGAAATCCGATCCAGACTTCTTCTCAAAAGAAATTAAATGAAAACTTAAAACCAGAAACAACTCGTTCTACTGAGGTAGGTCTTGAAGCTTCTTTCTGGAAAAACAGACTTCATTTTGATGTAGCGTATTATAATACGAATAGTTTTGACCAGATTTTAGAAATAAAAACGACAGCGGCGAGTGGCTATACTTCACAGTTAATCAATGCAGGTAAAATTAACAATCAAGGTATAGAAGTGCAGTTGGACGGAAATCCAGTTCAAACAGAAAACTTCAAATGGAATGTGGCTTTAAATTATTCAAAAAATAAAAGTAAAGTAGAAATTCTAGATTACGCGGGAGATATTAAAAACTACACAATTGGTTCTTCTGGAGGTGTAGATGTTTTGGCATCTGTAGGACAAGCTTACGGAGCACTTTACGGAACAGCCTACGAGCGTGATGCAAGCGGTAATATTGTGGTAGGAGCAAACGGTCTTCCAAAAGCAGATCCGACAAAAAGAGTTTTAGGACATTATACGCCAGATTATTTAGCAGGTCTTACAAATACTTTGACATACAAGAATCTTGAACTTTCATTCCTTGTTGATGCTAGTGTTGGTGGCGAACTTTTCTCTGGAACTAATAGAACAGGAAACTATACTGGAGTTTTAGCACAGACTCTTCCAGGTCGTGGTGCTGAAAACGGCGGATTAAGCTATTACTATCCAGGAAACAATACGGCTAACCCGAAAACTCTGGTAGCTGGTGGAGCTGCTCCAAGCGGAGTAACGGTTTATGACGATGGAATGATTTTCGGAGGTGTATTTGCAGACGGAACTCCAAACAATAAAGTGATTAGTGCACAAGAATATTACAAAGCTTCTTACAACATTAGCGAAGCGTATATCTACAGCTCAACTTTTGTAAAAATGAGAGAGATTAAGCTTACTTATAATTTTAACAAAAAGCTCATTAAAAAACTGGGATTAGAAGGAGCAAGTGTTACTGCTGTTGGCCGTAACCTATTCTTTATCTACAAAGATGCACCAAATATTGATCCTGAAACGGCTTTCAATACAGGAAATGCACAAGGATTAGAAAGTTTAGCGTTGCCAACAACCAGAAACTTCAGTCTTAATCTTAATGTTAAATTTTAAAAACTCGGAATCATGCTAAAAAAACTATCATATACAATACTGTTTGCATTGGCACTGAGCTCTTGCAGTGATACTTTAGACGATATAAATAAAAACCCAAATGCAACTGAAACTCCGTTAGCGCCTTATTTGTTGACAGGAACTTTGAAACAAGGAGCAGATTTGTATTGGGGAGATGTAAATAACTTTAACTCAACTTTGTTATTTGTACAGCATTGGGCAAAAATCCAATATACAGAACCAGATCGATACGATGTTTCGAATGCTTCTTTCACAACATTGTGGGATAAAGGATATTCAACTCTAATTACAGATTTGAACACCATTTTAAAATTTCCAGATGCGCAAGCTAACTCTAATTATAAAGGTATCGCTTTAACGCTTCGTTCATGGACATTTTTATTGCTGACAGATGCTTACGGAAGCATTCCGTACAAAGAAGCGGGGCAAAATGTAACGCCAGCGTACAATACTCAAAAAGAAGTGTACACAGGATTATTGGAAGATTTAAAACAAGCGCAATCGCTATTAAATCCTGCAAACGGAAGTGTTATTGGAGACTTAGCTTATAAAGGAGATATCTTGAAATGGAAAAAACTGGTTAATTCACTTCGTTTGCGTATTGCTTTGAGAATTTCCGACAGAGAACCTGCTTTGGCCAAACAAACTGCTATTGACGCTACAAGTGATGCGGCAGGTTTAATAAGCAGTAATACCGAAACATTCCAATTTGTTTATACCAGTTCGCCACAGCAAAACCCTGCTTCGGCTTGGTTTGAAACGAGAGATGATTTTCGTATCTCGAAAACTATGGTAGATCAATTGTACGCATTATCAGATCCACGTTTATCGGTTTTTGCACAATTGCCGTCAGACGCAAGCGTAGGCAAATATGTTGGAGGAGCAAACGGATTATCAAATAGTGATGCAAATAGCCAAGGTTTTGCTAAAACATCAAAACCAGGGACTTATTTCCTGACATCGGCTTCGCCAGCAGTAATTGCTTCTTACTCTGAAACTCTGTTTAATCTTGCAGAAGCTGCTGCACGCGGTTATATTTCTGGAGATGCAGAACAGTATTATAATAGTGCCATTACGGCTTCTTTAAATCAGTTTGGAGTTACCAATGCGACCACTATTTCAACTTATCTGAATCAGGCAAGTGTAAAATATGACGCTTCAAATTATGCTAAATCGATTGGTACGCAAAAATGGATTGCTTTCTTCGGACAAGGTCTTGATGCTTTTACAGAATGGAGAAGATTAGATTATCCAGTATTAACAGCTGGTCCAGCTACTGTTTTGGACGGAAAAATTCCATCGCGTCTTTTCTATCCTGGTACTGAGCAGTCACTAAACGGAGCTAGTTATCAAGCCGCTGTTACAGAACAGGGAAAAGATTTATTGACAACCAAATTATGGTTTGATGTGAAATAAACAATGTGTTGTTTTTTTGAGTCAAAAAGCCCTGTATCAATTAAGATGCAGGGCTTTTTATTTGGCTAACAATTTTTTTATAGTTTTTCATACCAGTTTAAAATATAATCGGCAACATTTTCCCAGCCAGGTTCTCCGCAGATAAAGTGACTTTTTCCATCAAATATTTTAAGATCAACTCGCCCCGCATTATCGCTGTATTTTCGAGCTATTGTTTCGGTAAGGCTTGGAGGAAAAATATGATCGCTGCCACCGCCAATAAATAGAATTGGCTCATGCGGTTTTTTGAAATTGATATTAGAGAAAGAATTTAAAACCAATTCTCGACTTACTTTATAACTTTCGGGTACCGCAAATTTTTCAAAAGCATTCTTCTTTTCTGCTGCAGGCATAGTATTAAAAAAAGCGTAATCGTACCAATCACGGCTTCCCATGAAATATTTTTTAGAAGAAAAGAAACCAAAAGCAGGCAATGCAGTTTTTAAGGTTTGAAATGGCGGAAAAACATTTTTTGGAGGTGCTCCGTCAATGCTTACACCGGCAGTAGCTTTTCCTAATTCTACCAATTTTAACGTAGCCATTCCTGCCATTGAATGCCCAATTACCAAAGGTTTTTCGGGTAAAGTATCTATTAATCTACTGATATTATTCACAATATCTATAAATCCAGTTTTAACCAGATCTGGGTGAAGTTTTGCTCTTAAGTCGGCAGGATTTCCATCGTGCCCAGGATTGGCAGGGGCATAAACAGTATATCCTTTTTGTTCATAGTACTTTTTCCAGTCGGTCCAAGTTTTGTCGTTGACAAAATTTCCGTGTATCAGTACAATTGTTTTTGATTTTGACATGATTCTTTTTATTTGATTAATGTTAGAATTTCTTTTAAAATTTCTTGTCTTGAATCTTATAAAAGTTAACTTTTTTTCAAAAAAACAATTTATATGCCATGCTTTAAAGTGTTTGATAATAGGAACTTATCGTTATTTTTGTCGATATAAAAGCACTATATATCGCTAAACAAATTTATATTAGTGAGATTTCGCTATAAAATCAATTCACGCTTATTTTTTAGATTATCTTCTTTTTTCATTGATTGGAAATTCTTTTGAAAACTCAATTTTCAGAATCGTTCCGTTATTATTTTCCATAGAAAAAGTAGCATCTAAGTCATCACTTAAGCCTTTTATCAGACTTAATCCAAACGAATTGATTTTTTTATCGCTGATATTCATATCAAAACCAACTCCGTTATCTGCAATAGTCAAGAGATATTTGTTTTCAGATGTGGCTTGCAATGTCACGTAAATCATTCCGGTTCTGTTGTCTGGAAAAGCATATTTTATAGAATTGGTAATCGATTCGTTTAAAATAAGTCCGAGCGGAACAGCTTGTGCAACGTCTAATTCAAGCGGATCAATTTTGAGTTCAAAACGAATGCGCTGTCCAAGCGAAAAAGATTCTTTTAAATACTCTACCAATTCTTTGATGTAATTGGGCATATTAATCGTCGAAATGTTCTCTGAATTGTACAATTTCTGATGAATCAAAGACATGGAATGAATACGATGCTGGCTGTTTTTAATAGCCGATAATGCCATATCATTCTCCAAATAAGCCGATTGCGAATTCAAAAGACTGATTACAGTTTGAAGATTGTTTTTTACACGATGATGAATTTCTTTCAACAGCCATTCTTTCTCATCAAGCAAATGCCTTAGATTGATGTTCTTCTGATTGATTTCTTTTTCTTTCAGTTCTAATTCGGCATTGGTTTTCTGTTTTAAACGGTAGCGATTGTACAATAAGACAATTGAAAGAACCAATAAAACCAAGCTCCAGATCGATACAGTGTTTAATAATTTTGATTTTTTTAATGCCGTTTGCTGTAGATCTGTTTCTTTGTCTAATAATTTGATTTTCTGTTCTTTATTTTCAGTTTCATACTGTATTCTAAGTTCTTCAATCTGTTTGTTTTTAGCATAATCCAAAAGAGAATCACTCATTTTTTTATATAATTTATGATGCGCCAAAGCCGATTTAAAATCGCCATTCAAGGAATCTAATTTATATAAAGACATTTGTAGCGCTTCAGAATTGTAGTTTTGACTATACTTTTTTGAAACGGCCGCAATCTTATCGATATACAATTTTGTTTTCTGCAGGTTATTTCGGTTTGAGTAAAACAAAGCAATTGACGAGTAGGTATTGCAGATATCTCGATACGTTTGTGGTGAATCTAAGCCATCGGCAGCTTCTCCTGCTTTTATAAAATATTTTTCTGCGGTGCCGTAGTTTTTAATTCGCCAATAGCAATTAGCGTAACCATAATTCATAAGCATATTGTCAAACTTATTGGGTGGCGGATATTTGCTCGTTACCGAATTCATGTATTCAACAGCCTCTTTGTTTTTCCCTTTCATCGATAAAGCTACAGTTGCTGTCATAAAACTTTTGTACCAACTACCGCTATTATAGGCATTTTGTCCATATTTAATGCTTTTTTCAGCAGCCTTCATTGCATCGTCAATATGACCCATATTTAAATAAATTAATCCCAATCGCATATAAAAAATATCGGCAAAGGTGTAATCATTGGTAGATTCCATGCTTTCGACACTTTTTAGGGCATAATACAGCGCATTCTTCATATTAAACTGCACGCCTTCGATATAAGCAATTGTGGTTTCGCTAAATTGCTGCTGCCTAAAACCGATTTTTCGCATATCGGCAATATTTTGATAAAGGATTTTCTTGGCATCATTTATTTTTCCGTGCCAAAAATAAATGGTGCATATTCGTGCTTTCGTTACAAGTCTTTTTTCTTCAAAGCCTAAAGTTTTATATAAAGCTTCCGCTTCTATTAAGATTTTTTCTTTTTCGGGATCTAAATCGTGCTGATTGCTAGCCTGATTAAATAATGCATCTGCCAGTGCGGCTTTGTCATTTTGTTTTCGGCACTCATTTACTACTTGAAGAAAACACTTTTTGCTTTCAGGATAGTTGTTAATTTGAGAATAAAACTTTCCCAATAACATCAAACTCTGATGCTGCCATTTTTGAATTTTTAACTGATTACTGATTTTAACGGCTTCAGATATATAAAGATTAGCGTTTTTTATGTCGTCTGGTTTTGTAAAAGGTTTGAATAAATAAAAAGTTCCCAATTGCAGAGCCAGTTTTATTTTATCGACGTTTTTTGATTTGTGGTAAAGCTTTTTGGCAGCTTCTATATTTCCTTTTTCAATTAAATCATTTCCAATTAGATAAGAACCATCATTATAACCTTCATCATAAGCTAAAGAGACAGGAAGTTTATAGGCTTTACAAGTTAAAACTACAGCACTGTCTGCATCTATTGATCCTTGATTGGAATTGTATAAATAGGACGAACAGGTATGTATTAATAGACGCCTCTTTTTTAAATCATAACCAGCTGTTGCGGGATGATTTTGTGCTTCGAAATTAATTGTAATAAAGAACAGCAAACAAAAAAAGTACAGTGGCTTCATCGTTTTATTAGAATTAAATTTTAGTAAGTGTTTAATTCACAAATATAAAGAGAAACAATTGTGTTTGGGTTGCAAAATAACACGAAAATTATGGTAAAATATGATTTTTATTTAGCTAAATTTGGATACGCTTAATTTTAATTACGATAATTAACTATTTTTGTATCAATTAATTAAGTGTAATATAGAACAAAATTTACTCACTTATGAAAAAGTCTGCCGATAACGGATTTGAAGCTGGTCTTTCAGCATTAAAAAAGCGAATTTTAATTGTTGAAGATCAGTTTATTGAGGCACACGATTTACAGTTAATTCTTGAAAAAGCAAACTATGAAGTTACAGGAATTGCACGATCGGTAGAGCAGGCTTTGGAGCAGATTGAGAATGAAAAACCAGATTTGGTATTTTTGGATATCATGCTAAAAGGTAAGCGAGATGGTATAGAACTAGCACATATTCTTAAAGAAAAACATATAGGTTTTATATTTCTTTCGGCCAATTCCAGTAAAAGTATTTTAGACGAAGCAAAAACCACACAGCCATACGGGTTTATTGTAAAACCATTTCGAGATCAAGATGTTCTTACAACTCTCGAGATCGCTTTTTATCGTCAGCAATATAGTTTCGAAAGTCAGTTGAGGCAGCAGTTTCAGCTTCAGAAATTAATTTCAGAAATTATAATTTCAGATGTAAAGAAGGAAGAGGCTTTGTTGGCTTTTGCAAAAGCGGTTCAGACTTTTATTCCTTTTGATTATTTAGAAACGGGTTTTGTAACGGACACACATTATGATAATCTCGGAATTGTTCGCAGAAATATAGATCAGTATCAGATTATTAACCTACAGAAACTTTCTCAAATAACAGAATTATCTGAAAAAGAGATAAACGAAACTTATAAAAAGTCAAAAACAGATAAAGAGTCAATAATTTATAGTGAGGAAGCACTGATAAATAACTTTCAGGAAGCTCCAATAAAGGCTTTGATTGCTCATAATTTCGGAATAAAATCGTATTTGGTTTTTCCGCTTTCAATTGCTGCGATTCAGAATTATCATTTTACTTTTTACAGCCGTAACCTGAATGTTTATTCTCAGGAGCATTTAAGAATTTTAAGTTCGCTAGAACCCGTTTTCAGTCAATTTGTAGCTAAAATTTATTTGAAAGAAGATTTAAACGTGTCTTCCAAAAAAGCTGAAATCAAAAATGCTAAAGTTGTTGCCGAAGAAGGTTTTGAAGGCATTATTGGCAATAGTTCGCAAATGAATTCTGTTTTTAATTATATCCGAAAAGTAGCGCCTTCTGACACTTCGGTTCTCGTTCTTGGTGAAAGTGGGACAGGAAAAGAAAAAATTGCGCAAAGTATTCACGCCTTATCTCCAAGAAAAGATAAGCCATTGGTTATTATTAATTGTGGAGCTATTCCTGAAAATCTTGCAGAATCATTGCTTTTTGGACATGAAAAAGGGGCTTTTACAGGCGCATTGGATAAACGTATCGGTAAATTTGAATTGGCAGACGGAGGAACGATTTTCTTAGACGAAGTAGGAGAAATGTCTCTAGAACTTCAGGTAAAGCTGCTTCGTGTTTTGCAGGAAAGAGAAATTGAACGCGTAGGCGGTACTTCTTCTATGAAAATTGATGTTAGGATTATCGCAGCAACCAATAAAAATCTAGAAGAAGAAGTAGCTGCAGGAAGGTTTAGAATGGATTTGTATTATCGTCTGCACGTTTTCCCGATTATGGTGCCACCATTAAAAAAGAGAAAAGAAGATATTCCAGATTTAGCCAATCATTTTATTGCGGTTTACAGTGATAAAATGGGAAGAAAAGCACCAATTCTCTCTGATGCGGCTTTGCAGCAGATTATGAATTACAACTGGCCAGGAAATATTAGAGAACTTGAACACGTTATACAACGAGCAATTTTACTGACTGACGGAAATACGATTAAAGAAATTGAGCTTTCTATGTCATCAAAAATGCATCCTGAACCAGTTTCTGAATCCTTTTCGATAAAAACGATATTAGAAAACGAAAGGGACTATATTCTCTATATTCTCAAAAAATGCAACGGAAAAATTTCGGGATCTGGCGGCGCTGCTGAAATTCTGGATATTCATCCGTCGACTTTGAATTCTAAAATTAAAAAGCTGGAAATAAAGAAAGGGATTATTTAGTAGAAATGTTGATTCTGTTTTTAGTCACATTTAGAAATATAGCCTGTGGTTTCAACCACGGGAACACAAAAAAAATCCGCGATCAATTAAGTAATTTTCATTAACCAATTTGCGATAAATTCAGCAATATTTTCCCAGTTTCCCTGAATGATACTTAGATGATTTGAATCTTGAAATTCTTTGTAGCAAGTTATGGAATGCAGGTTTTTGTATTTTTTAAAATTGGAATAATTCAAAGAAACGGGAGTAAAAACATCTTCTGAGCTCGATATAAACAAAAGTGGATTGTGTTTCTTTTTAAAATCTATTTTTCCTGTTTTGGTAAAAATATCACGCATAATTAATTTCGATTCTGGAATTAATAACGTTTCATAGCTTTCTTTTTGTTTTTCAAAAGTCATTTTACCAGTAAAATAGTATTGCCAATCCTTAAAAGGCATCAAATAGGTTTTCCTTTTTGAACCGAAAAAATCCGAAGTTTTCCAGATCGTTTTATAAAAAGGAAAATTAAAATAAAGCACATTAGCGGGCGGAATAGAATTAATGCAGATTCCAGCAGAACATAGCTCTTTCTGAATTAGTATTTGAGTTAAAAGACCTCCATAAGAATGACCAATTATAATAGGTTTTTCGGGGAGTTTGTCCATAATTTCGATATAATAATCCAATAGATTATTTAAACCATTTTGGGCAATTTTTGACTCGGGATGTGTTTGTCTTAAAACGGCAGGCAGTTCGTTTTTGTGTGGCCAGGGCGGTGCGACAGTTTTATATCCTTTACTTTCAAAAAAAACAATCCATTCTTTCCAGCAAGTATGGCTTACAAATGCTCCAGTGACAAACATAATCGTTTTTTTATTAGATAAATACATCATATCGAAGCTATTAGGTTAATTTCTAGAAAACCAATACACCTTTAAAAACAAAAGAGATGCCTTTTTTGTAAAGTATTGATTATAAAAGAATTGCTGGCGCAGATGATTTCTGAGTTATTATATATCGTTAAAATCAAGTTTTGATTATTGAAATATCATCAGTTTATACCTAAAAAAAGCTTGCAAGTGCTTTATTTTTAAGCTTCTGCGTTTTGGTTTAATCTTTGTCTGCCTCTTTAAAAAATAATATAGGGTTCAATCTTTTAAATTATAATTATGGAAAAAATTTATAATACAGAAACAAGTTTCGCAGAACTTGGTGACCGTAAAATTGCATATCGTTCTTACGGAAAAGGAAAAGCAATAATTTTTGTGAACCGTTTTAGAGGAACGCTGGATACTTGGGATCCGTTATTTATTGCTGAGCTGGCAAAAAAGTTCAATGTTATCGTATTTGATTATTCTGGAATTGGCTCTTCTACAGGAAATCTTACTCCAGATATTACAGTTGTAGCCAAAGATGTTAAAGATCTAGCAGATTTCTTAAAGCTCGATTCGGTTATTGTTTTAGGATGGTCTTATGGAGGATTGGTAGCGCAAACGGCAACTTTACTATATCCTAATTTGGTGACGCATGCTATCTTAGTAGGAACAAATCCGCCAGGGAAAAATGAGATTCCGATCGAACAGGCATTTTTTGATGCTGCGTTAAAACCATTAAATGATTTTGACGATGAAATTGTTTTATTTTTTGAACCAAAATCAGAATCTAGCCGATTGGCAGCAAAGGCTTCGCATGATAGAATTCATAAAAGGATTGAAGTAGAAAAGATTCCTTCTACAATGGATGTTTTTCAATTGTATTTTGGCGGAGGAGATACTTTTAGAGAAGATGCTTTAAATTTCAGAGAACAGCTTAAAAAGATAAAAACACCAATTTTGATTATTTCTGGAGATCATGATATCAGTTTTGCGGTAGACAATTGGTATCCGATTATCAATCAAATGACAAATGCGCAAATGATCGTGTATTCTGGAACAGGACATGGACCTCAGCATCAATATCCTGAATTGACAGCACAGTATATCATCAATTTTATAGAATACATATAATTTTAAGTTCATCAGCATAACTTAATTATATGCAAAAGGAATAGTGTTAGCAGCTATTCCTTTTTTTTATGTAAAAAAAAATCAGGCTTTTTCCCAGAACTAATGGCAAATGATATTTCGCTAAAAGCTGTCTTTTAGCGAAATATAGCAAAGAAAACACCCAATTTATATATTTATCGTACTGTTTATTTTAGGGAGAAATAATTGTAGCGAAGCACTTTTAAACGCGTCTAAAGCTTTTTGATGATCCATAACGATGAAACCAAAAGTATCATAATGAACGCCTAATATCTTGTTTACTCCAACAAGTTTAGAAGCTTCTATTGCTTCTTCAATTCCCATTGTGAGTCCATCACCAATAGGAAAAACAGCAAAGTCAAGTTTTGTGAATTTTGGAATAAGCTGCATGTCTAAAGTCAGAGCGGTATCGCCACTATAATAGAAATTCCCATCGGCGGTTGTAAGAACAAAACCACAGGCAATTCCGCCATAAGAACCATCCATAAAACTGCTTGGATGCTGTGCTATGACACATTTTACAGTTCCGAAATCAAAATCAAATTTACCGCCTGGATTGATAGGATGCGCATTTTCGATTCCGTTTTTCAATAGCCAATTATAGATTTCGAAATTCCCGAGCACTTTTGCTCCTGTATTTTTAGCAATTCGTTCTACATCTAGAATATGATCATAATGCGCATGAGAAATAAAAATATAATCTGCTTTTATGGCATCAACATCAACCTCTTTGGCTAATTCGTTTGGTGTAATAAAAGGATCAAAAAGAAGGTGTTTTCCGTTGGCATAAACAGAAAAACACGAATGTCCGTAGTAAGTAATTTTCATGGTAAATAGTTTTAAATCAGTTAATAATGAAGAATAATTTTCAAGAAATATGCCAGTGAATACGAACTATTTTAAAATGATTTAATAGATAATTTGAAATTAAGAAAAACAAAACCACTTTTCGAAGACTCGAAAAGTGGTGTATTTGAGATTTTAGAAGTTTTACTTAAGGTTCAACAATATGGAACCAGAAATTGAAGCTGTCAATTTTTCCTAAAAATTTAATAAAGGCATTTTTATCTCCATCAATTTTAATTGTGCCATTATCAACCAGGTCTTTAAAAGAACTTTCTCCTAAGCTGATTCGATCTAAATCTTTACGATTTATAGTAAGACTTGCTGTAACATCTTCATTAACATTACTGCCAATTCTTGGATTTACAGCGCCATTTTCTACTAGAAGCGCCACTTTTTCGTTAACGTCCGGCATTGTAATATTGAAGTTGTATTTCATGGCTGCCGCGTCAGGTTCTGTACCTTTAAATTTCATAGCTAAGAAATTAAAAAACAAACTTGTAGACATTCCTCTTACCATATCAGGACCTGCTGTATTTGGTGAAGGCATTACTTTAACTCCTTCTCGCAATTCTTTTGCGCCAGATAAATAAAAGTTTCTCCACGGTCCAGATTCTGCCTGATATCCCAATTGTTCGTAAGTATCTGCAAGAAGATTACGGGCACTTTGATTTTTAGGATCGGCAAAAACTAAGTTGTTAAGCACTGTAGCTGTCCATCTGTATTCGCCTTTATCAAAAGATTGTTTTGCTTTGGTTAATACATTTGCTGCTCCACCCATAAATTCTACATACTTTTTGCCTTCTTCTTCTGGTGGCAATTTGTCAAGATTTGCAGGATTTCCGTCAAACCACCCAAAATAAAGATCGTATTGCGCTTTAATATTATGGCTTACAGAACCATAATATCCGCGATTATAAAATTGTTTGTCTAGACTTTCTGGAAGTTTGATCATATTGGCAATTTCAACAGGCGTATATCCTTCATTGGCTAATCTAAGTGTTTGATCGTGAATGAATCGATATAAATCTCTCTGGCTTTTCCAATAGGTGTTGATTGTTTCATTACCCCATGTTGGCCAGTGGTGAGAACCAAATGTTGATTGTACATCTTTACCCCATTTTTGCAGTGATAAGTCAATGTACTCGCTCCATTTTTGTCCATTTCTAACTTTTGCGCCTCTAAGAGTGTATAAGTTATGGAGCGTATGGCTAATATCTTCTGCCTGACAGAAAGATTTAAACTCTGGGAAATAAAACATCATTTCTGCTGGCGCTTCCGATTCAGGTGTATAAATAAACTCAACCGTTATTCCGTCAATTATCTTTTTTTCTCCGTCAAGTTTTTTAATGATTTCTGTTCCTTCCAATATTCCTGCAAGTCCAGTAGAAGTTGTTTGGCCTAATCCAGTTCCGAGAGTTCCTTTGGCATCTTTTGGCAAGAGGTTTCCATACATATAAGAAGCTCTTCTTCCCATGGTATTTCCTCCCATAACATTCTCGCTAATGGCTTCGTCAAAATATCCTTCGGGAACATATATTGGGACTTTACCGCTTTTAACATCGGCTTCATCCACAACACCTCTAATTCCTCCAAAATGATCAATGTGGCTGTGTGTATGAATAATGGCAGACACTTTTCTTTTTCCCAGCTTCTGATTGGCTAGTTCTAGTCCTGCTTTAGCCGTTGGAGGAGACAAAAGAGGGTCAATTATGATCCATCCTGTTTTTCCTTCAATAAGGGTCATATTTGCAAGATCGAATCCACGTATTTGATAGATACCGTCAGTAACTTTAAAAAGACCATGAATACTGTTTATCTCACTTTGTCTCCATAAACTTGGATTAGTAGTTGCAGGAGCTTTACCTTTTATGAAATCATATTGTTTCATGCTATATACAACATTCCCTTTTTCGTCTTTTATTTCTCCTTCAGGAAGAGTTGCAATAAAGCCTTTTCGGGCATTTTCATAATCGGTATTGTCATTAAAAGGAAGATAAGAAAGCAGATCTTCCTGTTTCTTTTTGGTGAAGGTACTAGCTTCTTTTTTGTTTGAATTTGCATTTTGTGCTTTTGCGCCATCGCAAATAAATACCGCTAATAGAATCATTAATAGGAGTTCAGGAATTTTCTTTTTCATAAGTATTGATTTTAGAAATTAATAAACATGGATAATTGTATTGTAGGGGTAGGGGATTATGGAGTGTTGAAAAATGATTTAAAATTATTACGATTTAGAGAGAAGTAGTTAAGCTTTATCTTATGTAAATTGAATAGAAGCTTTTTCTCAGTTGTATAAAATTATTAAGAAAGAGTATTAAAAGTCTGATATTTAGCTTGAAACAGGTTGCAAGTTATAATCTGAAACAATGATTTTGGGAAAACGCAGCTATTTTGAAAGTTTTGTTGATTTAAAACTATTTGATTTCTAATTTTTAATCGATTGTCTAGAGAAACAGTTGATAAAATTTATATTTAATATAGTCTCTGATTTTCTATAAATTAAAATAGCACTTATAAAATAAAATCTTTATCTTTAACTAGTTGGTATATCGGTTTATATGTGTTTTTTGCTGTTATACTTTTTGTAGCTGTTTAGGTTAAGAACCCCATATTTTCGTAAACAGTATATTTTAAATACATTCAAACAATTTCAGAATTTATCTGAATAATAAGTTTTTATCTCATTTCTATTTTATCCTGTTGTTTTTGATTAAACAGCAAAGAAGTCGCTAGTTAAAAGTAATTTCAATTAAAAGAATATTAAATAGATGCATATAAGACTACATTTTCTAAAGCCTTTTATTTTGTTTTGCTTTTTGTCCTGTCTAGAAACAAAAGCGCAGACCACTTCTCTTGAAGAATGTTTTTCTATAGCACAGCAAAATAACATTACGATCAAACAGGCAAAATCTGCATTAAAAACAGGCGAATATAATCTTCAGGCCGAAAAGAAAGGCTATCTGCCAAAAGTAGATCTCTTATCAAGTTATTCTTATTTGAGCAGTCCGCTAACGATAAACTTGCAGACCGTTAGAGACGGAGTTGTTGAAGGCTCGTCTAAACAAAGTGTCAACACGGCAAATGAAATCTATCATGAAATTACAGGAGGCAATTTGTCTCAGGCTGCGCAAGACCGTATTTATAATGCTTCAAAAACGGTCATTGGTGGGATTTATCCCGATTATAATCCGAGTTTAAGCAAGCAGTCTTATTTTGTTGCCGGAGTGGGAGTGCGTCAGCCTATTTTTCTTGGAAACAAAATAAATTCGAGTATAGATCTCGCTCAATCGGTTGCCAATTCGGCGGGAATTGGAGTAGAGATTGCGGGCAAAGAAGTCGATTTTTTAATTGCAATTCAGTATTTAAGAATATTGTACCTCAACTCTTTAATTAAAAAGCAGGAACAAATTGTAAGTGCTTTAGATAAAAATAGAAACTACGCCGAAGAATTGGTCAAAAACAAAATTCTGCCTCCGTACCAACAAAACTGGACCAATGTGGTTTTAATTCAGGCGCAGAGCCAGTACAATAATATCAAGATGGAAAAACAAAATGCCCATCTTGAATTGAATAAATTAATGGGGGTTGACCTTGACACCACAATAGTGATTTCTGATACTTTAAGATATGCCGAAATCAATCTAGAAAAACCTATGAAAGAGTATTGGCTTACCAATCCAGTTTACAGAATTGCAAACAACAAAATTTCTTATGCAGAAACTGCAGAAAAAATTAGTAAATCTATGGCTTTGCCTAATGTTTTTGCGATAGGTAATTATAATTTGTATCAGAAAGATTTGCCAGTTTCTATTCCCGATTGGTTCGTAGGTTTAGAATTGCAATGGACTTTGTATAACGGGCAGACCAATAAAAAGACTTTAGCAGCCAAACAGCTTATTGAAGAAGCCAAGTTAGGAGAGGAGAATTCCAGTCTAATGCTTCAAGTGCAGTCGAGAGTGGCAAAGAATAAAATGAGTTCGCTGCAAAATGATGTTATGGCTATGGATGCGGCCAGAAAAGAAGCCAATACGACTAGCAGTTTAATTACCAAAAGAATGAACAATCAGCTTTCATCGCCAAAAGACGTTAATGATGCTTTGCTGGTGGAAACAGAAATAGAAAAAGGGTATTATACCGCTGTTTTAGGATACTACTTAGCATTAGCTGAATATTTTAATAGTTTAGGAAATCCAAGTCAAATAACGCAATTTATTAAATAGATGAAAGATATATTTAAAAACTACTGGGCGCTGATCATTCCAATCTTTGTAGTAATAGCAGGACTGATTTTTTTCTTAAAAGACAATAACAAAGAAGACAACAATTTCATAGGAATGGTTGATGCAACAAGTGTTGACGTAGCGGCCGAATTTCCAGGAAGGTTAGATTCGTTGCTTGTAAAACAAGGTGATACCGTAAAAACGGGACAATTGCTGGCTGTACTTCGTTCTAACGAAATAAACGCCATAAAAGCTCAGGCATTATCGGCAATTGATGCCGCAAAAGGACAGCAGGAACTGCTTACACAAGGAGCAAGACCAGAACTGATAGAAGCGACTTCTAAACTATATCAAATTAGTCAGGAGCAATATAAATTGTTTAGCACAACTTATGATCGTATGGAACGATTGTATAATGAAGATGTAATATCGGGACAAGAAAAAGATGTTTTCTATTTTAAATTTCAAGCGGCTAAAAAGGAAATGGAAACTGCTCAGTTAAATCTTCAGATGTTAAAAAACGGAACTCGACCAGAATTACTAAAAACGGCAAATGCTATTGTAAAACAAGCAGAACAAGCGTATGAATTGACCAAAGCACTTGGCGATAATACAAGAGTTTATGCTCCTGCAGATGGCGTAATTTCTAACTTGGTTACACATCAGGGCGAAATTATTTCTATTGGGTATCCGATTATGACCATAGAGAAAAAAAACTCCACTATAATTAAGTTTAATATCAGACAAGACAAATCCAATCTGCTTAAAGTTGGAAGCAAGACAGCGGTTAAAGTTCCCGGTTGCGAACCAGAAACGTTTGATGCCGTTGTGCATTCTATTGCGCCAACATTAGAATTTGCCAATTGGGTTCCGTCTAAGGATAAAGGAGAATTTGAACTGAGAACTTTTACAATAGAAGTAAAACCCGAAAACCTTGCACAAATTAAAGGACTTCGTTCTGGAATGACCGCTTCTTTAATTCTTCCTCAATGATTTTTATGCTGAACATAATTATTAGAGAATGGAAGCGCATTCTAAGTCTAAAGGTATTTTATTTGGTAATGCTTGTAGTTCCTGTCGCTTTGTTTTTCTTCTATGCTCTTATTTACCAAAAGCAGGATGCTAAGAATTTGGCATTTGCTATTTGGGATGAAGATCAAAGCGCGATAAGCCGAGAGCTGATTTTTTTATTAGAACAAAAAGAAACGCTTCAAATTACCAGAAGAGTAAGCAGTGAAGCCGAAGTTAAAAAATTGATTCAAGAAGGAAAAATATTGGGTGCGGTACATTTTCCTGCCAATCTGCAGAAGAATATTTATAGCCGTCATCCGAGCAATGTGACTTTGTACACCAATGCCGCCGCGCTTGTTCCTGCTAAGTTAGTTTATAAGGCTGTTGCCGAAGTTGTAATTACAGGAAGTACAGGCGTAATTTTGCAGAAATTGGTAAAAACCGGAATGAAAGGTGATCAGGCAATGGCAATTGCAAACCCGATTAGTCTGAGAACGTATCAGCTTTATAATCCAACTTACAATTATCAAGAATATTTGGTTCCGGGATTGATAACAGTAGGAATGCAGATGATTTTGATTATTAGTTCTATGCTGGCTTTAAATTATGAATGGGTTACAGGAACGATGCAGGAACTTTACGATTCATCAAAAGGTTCTGTTGTTGCTGTTATTATCGGAAAAACAATAGCGCATCTCAGCATCAGCTGGATTAATTTTCTCATTATTGCAGGAATTATTTTTACTTTTTTCGATATTGGTGTTCCTGCAGCCACAGGAAAGTTTTTTGTGCTATACACCATGCTTTCTTTGGCATGCATTGGTATCGGAATGTTTATATCGGCTTTGTTTAAAGATGTTATGCTTTCGGGAGATGTTGCTCTTTTTTATACTTCGCCCGCTTTTGTGTTCAGCGGATTTACTTTTCCGAGATGGGCAATGCCTTGGTACGATCAATATTATGCGCTTATTATGCCTTATACCGCTTTTTTGGACGGTTTTTTTAAGGTGTATTATATGAATTTGCCTTTGAGATATGCTCAAGGAGAAATGGCCAAACTCTTATTGTTTTGTCTGGTAATGTACCCGACAGCGATGTTGTTGTTTAAACGTCAATTTAATTCGATTAAAGATGAAAAAGAAACCGCAACAATCACTGATTAGTCTCTTTTTGAGGGAAGCTTCGCAAGTAGTAAAGGATCATAGTTTACTGCTTACGCTTCTTATTGCTCCTTTGCTTTACGCTTTTTTTTACGGAAGCATTTATATCAACAAAGAAGAATTTGATGTAAAATTGGCGGTTGTTGATGATGATGGCTCCAGATTATCGCGTTTGCTGCAGCAAAATATAGATGATTCGCCAATAGTAGAACTCATTCATTTTTCAAATTTGGAACAGGCAAAAGAACAGATGTATCAAGGAAATTGCCAAGGCTATTTTTACATTCCAGAAGGAACAGAAGCCAATTTATTGAGTTTAAAACAAAGCAATGTGGTATTGGCAATCAATGCTGCAAGATTTCTTCCTTCGAGTGATTTGTTATTGAATGTACAGCAGATATGTCTGACAGTTGGAGCAGGAGTGAGGCTTCAGTATTATCAGAAAAAAGAAGGCATGAGCACTACTATTGCGATGGAAAATGTAATGCCTGTAAATTTAGATTATCGCCCTTTGTTTAACGAAAGATCGAGTTACGGCGCATTTTTATTGCCAGGATTGCTGGCCTTGATTTTACAGCAGACCTTGTTGATTGGTTTGTGCGAAAGTGTTGCTGGTGAGCGTCAGCGTTCTCGTTTAGGCGAATGGCTGGGTTCTGGCATTTCTAATGGTATTTGGGGAAAAGGATTGTTTTATCTGATACTTTTTTCTTCGTATGGTTTTTTCTTTTTAAATGTAAATTATAAACTGCTTAATTTGCCCATGAGAGGCAGCGGGTTTGAATTAAGTTTATTATTGCTTTTGTTTATCGTTACTTTAATTCCGATGGCTCAGTTTATTGGTTCGCTTTTCAAATCGCAATTGCTTTGTTTGCAGATGATGGCTTTCTCTACATATCCGATTTTCTTGATTACTGGATACAGCTGGCCTTTTGAATCGCTTCCGCTAGTATTGCAGTGGCTGTCTAATCTTTTGCCAACAACGCCATTTATTGTTTTGTATACCTCTATTGTGCAGTCTGGGGCAAGTTTATGGGATAATCCGTCTGTTTTGTTGCATCTTATTCTGCTTTTTGCTTTTTACAGTACGATCTGTTTTATTCGTTTAAGATATTTGAAAAAGAGTTATGAATTATGAATTATGAATTATGAGTTATGAATTGTGAATTGTGAATTGTGAATTGCGAATGATTCTTAAATCTAATTAATCTAATTAATCTAATTAATCTGCTTAATCTGCGAGAGGAAAAATAAACTAGCTTTTAAAGCCTATTTAAATCTTCATAAAAACAAATAAAAAAAGCTGGAATAAATCATATTTTACGATTTGCTCCAGCTTTTGAATTGAGTTAGTTACTTAAATTTTTATAACACGACTAACGGAGAAATTACACCAAGCATAATTTTGCCAGTATTGTTATTAGATTGTCCCAAGCTTGCTTTCGAATAATCACTGTAATCGTACCATCGAGCTACATAAGTGGCAAAAAACTTCAAGTTAAAGTTTTTAATCGGATAAAACTCTACTGTTGGAATAACGCCCCAAGCGGTACGAATTCGGTTTGAACTCACATTTGGATCAGGGATTTCTTTCCATGAAGCCTTGCTTACCATTCCGATTACTGTAAGTTTCCACTGTTCATTTAGAGAATATACAGTTCTAAGCCAATGTTCAATATAATACACATTTTCTGCTGCATGATCTAAAACAGTGTCTGGAATAATATTGCTCACAACTCCTGTTCGATCTAGATCTTCGCTGCTCCATTTGAAATCATATTGAAAAAGCCATTTTTTGGTTCTAAACTGATTCCCTAACGCTGTATAATACATATTTACAGGTTTTCCATTTTTTGTGGCTTCCTGAAAAATACTGAAACTATAAATAGTTTTAAATTTTCCGTCTAAAAAGCTTCCGTTCCAGTTTCCGACGTATGCAGCAGGAAATTTTGCCTCTTCAACATCGGGTACATTTTGATACAGTTCAGAGAAAGTTTTTGTTCTCGAATTTAAAATCTGACCAGAAAAAACGTGATTGGCATTTAATTTCCAGTTTACTTGAACTCCAGTTAAAAAGTTATCTGAATTATCTACGATATCATTATATTGATAGATGTCAATCGGATTCATGTCAAACTCATAACCACCCCAGTTTGCTGTCATTTTTCCGATAGCAATACTGGTTCTATTGGATATATTATACCCAATAAAAGCCAAGTCTGTAGAACTGCTGATGTTATCTGTAGATTGCGGTTCGGTTTCTTTAGTATAACGGTCTCTAAACCTAAAAAATACTTTATCCTTATAGACTTTTCCTTTTACTTCCAATCTAAACTGGTTTACTTCAAATTTACTGCCAGTATATTTTCCGTCGTCGACATAGGTATTAAAGCCTAATTGAGTGTTAAAAATTAAATCAACATTATTGAGCAAATCAACTTTGGTTGCTTTTATCAATGGTGTTTTATGATTTAAGATGGTATCAGTCTGTTTTTCCTGTTGTGCATAAGCGCCAGCCACCAGAAAAACGCCCAAAATTATTGAAGTTAAGATACGCATAGTTTACAATTTCAATTGGTTTAATACTCGAAGAAGTATTCTTGGAGTTTTTTACTGTCAGTAGTTTGTGTAAGCCCCAACATTAATAGAATCCTCGCTTTTTGCGGAATTAAATCATCTGCGACTATGGTACCAAGCTTTTGATCATCAGTTTCATCAAATAAGGTCACCCTTCCTGACGGAACTCTTGAGGCTCTCGCCACAACGATTCCTTTTTTAATTGCTGCTACTGCAGCATCTGAGTTTACTTTATTAAGATTTCCGTTGCCAAGACCGCCCGTTACAATTCCTTTTACTCCAGAAGCCACATAAGCATTTAATGCAGTTGCAGGAGCATCAGCATATAATTCTACAACAGCTACTTCAGGTAAAGAGGTTAAACCTGTAATATCAAACGGGGTATTTTTATTGGCTTTTCGAACTGGAGTTTCATAAAGTGTAACTTTTCCATCATAAACTTGTCCGATCGGGCCACTATTTGGAGCCGTAAAGGCATTTAAGTGCGTTGTACTAGTTTTTACAGCATTTCTTCCAGTCAAAATGTACTCATTAAATACTAGTAAAACACCGCTGTGTTCGGCTTGTTTTGAAGCTGCTAAAGTCACCGCATCATACAAGTTTTTTGGACCGTCTGCGCTTATGGCTGTTGCCGGACGCATAGAGCCAGTAATAACTACAGGCTTATCATATCTTACGGTTAACGATAAAAAATAAGCTGTTTCTTCCTGTGTGTCGGTTCCGTGAGTGATTACAATACCATCAGCTTCATTATTTTTATAAATTTCGTTTATTCTTTTATTAAGCTTAATCCAGATATCTACGGTCATGTCTTGACTTCCTACGTTTGAAATCTGTTCTCCTGTAATTTCGGCAACTTTTTCAATTCCCGGAACGGCCGCGATCAAATCTTTTATCGGCAATTCTCCCGCTTTATAAGCAGAACGGTCTGCCGAAGCTCCTTTTCCCGCAATGGTTCCTCCGGTTGCAAGTATCTTGATTCTAGGTAATTTCTGAGCATAAATACCTGTTACTAATAAAACCGATAATAATAATGTAAATAAATTTTTCATAGATCAGATGTGTTTAATTTAACTTTTATTACTTTGTTGAGTTCTCCCAGCTGGTTACATATTCCATTAAAATTTTACGGATGTTTTTTCCAAGAATTAAGTAGCTATCTGTTGGAAGATTGGCAAGCGAAACTCTAATACTCCATTCAGGCCCGGCAAAACCGCCACCATTTAAAAGTACAATCGCTGTTTTTTCGGCTAAGCGGAATAAAACATCAACAGGTTCAAAGTTCTTTTTCAGCCAATTCGCAAAATCATCTCCGTAAAAATGTTTTGCAGCCACCATAACATCAATTTCAGAATAATATCCTGCACGCATTGGATCTTCAAGAATTGGAACTTCTAGTCCTTCCCATAATAAGCTAAGACGTTTTTGGATAATAGATTGAGTAAGCGTTTTATATACATCTTGAGTATCTAATAAACAAAATGCAGAGAAAAGCATCATTTGAAATTGCTGAGGCAAGGATAGTCCTGCTGTGTGGTTTAAAGCCACTTGACGGCTATCGGCAACAAGTCTGTCAATAAACTTGATTTTTTCTGGCTGTAATGTCAGAGAAGAATAACGATCGTGCAGTTCTTTTTTGTGAGCAGGACTTAAATTGGCAATTTTTTTATCGAAAATATTGTCCTGATGAATGGCAATTGTTCCTAGTCTCCAGCCTGTACAGCCAAAATATTTTGAGAAGGAATATACTGTGATCGTATTTTGTGGAATAATAGCCATTAATGATCTAAAATTATTAACGAATGTTCCATAAACATCATCTGTAATCACCATCAAACCAGGATTATGATTTTTTACTATATCAGCAATATAATTAAGTGTATCAGTACTCATTGCAGAAGATGGCGGATTGCTCGGATTTACCACAAAAGCAACTTTAACCGCTGGGTCTTTAAGCTTATCTAACTCAGAATTTGGATATTGCCAAGTATGGAATCCGTTTTCGCCAACGCCGCTTGCTTCTACGTAAACGACATCAAATTTGTATCGATCTAATTCTGGAATTTCAATATAAGGGGTAAAAGTAGGAGTAAGCAATGCTATTTTATCACCGCGTTCGGTAAGGTGATTTTGCATAAGCGAATCAAAAATATAACACATTGCGGCAGTTCCACCTTCAACGGCAAAAATATCAAACTTGCCTTTGTCATTTCCTGCGCCACACATTTCCTGCACCAAATAGTCATGAACAATAATTTCTATCTGACTTAGCATACGATCTGGGACAGGATAGTTAAATCCGATTACAGCTTCTATCCATTCGCGAATCCACGCATCACCATCAAACTCATGTTTGTCTATACCATAATGATATGTTTTCCCTAAAAGCGATGCAGCAGGACTATCTTTGTGTTTAGCCAAAAATGCTTCAAAACGAGAAGCGACTCCGCTTTTGTTCTGTACAATTCCTGCTAGAATGCCTTGTTCTTCCATAACATTACGACATTCTTCTAATGCAAATTGTCCGAATAGGAAAAAAGCCTCTCTCGGAACTGTAGCAATCCAGTTTGGGTTTCCTCTTCCTGCATTAAGCGTTATCGCTGTCGATTTAAGCGCGCTTTCTTCTGCCAGATGAATTAATTCGTTTTTAATTTCAAATGGACTGAGGGTCTGAAGTGTTTTTTCTACCTCTCTTGATGTTTTTATTTTTGAAATATCAATTGCCATAACTAAAATGTTTAGAGATTATATAAAAAATTCGACTAACTCATAATTAAAATAATGACGACGCCCCATATAATGAGCAGCGTATTCCCAACGGCATAGGTCACGGTATAACCCAATGCAGGGGTTTTGCTTTTTACAGCATCTTGTAAAGCTCCCAAGGCCGCTGTAGTAGTTCTTGCTCCAGCAGCGCATCCTAAGGTTATAATAGGATGGAATTTGAAAATATATCTTCCGATAAAAAGTGCTAGGATTAACGGAATAGCGGTTGCCGCTGCACCAGCAATGAAAAGCCCCCAGCCAGCTTCCTGAAAACCTACAATAAAACTTGGCCCCGCTGTAATACCCACAACGGCTATAAAAATGTTCAAACCAACATTATTCATAATCCACAAGGCAGGCTCTGGAATTCGTCCAAAAGTAGGATGCTGTCCTCTTAGCCACCCGAAGAAAAGTCCAGATATTAAGGCACCTCCACTAGTACTAAGGCTTATTGGAACTCCGCCAACTTTAATCGTCAGAGCGCCAAGCAATCCTCCCAATACAATTCCTAAACCTACAAAAGCCATATCTGTAGTATTTGTAGGGCGGTCAGGATATCCAATATGTGTCGCTACTTGATCTACGTCTCGTTTAATGCCAATAAGTTCGATCATATCTCCTTTTTGAAGAACAGTATTGGGTAATATAGGCATCTGAATCCCTGATCGTTTTAGAGATCTTACCACAACACCGTGCATATATTTTAAATGACGCAAATCGGCAATGGTTTTGTTTATGACTTCTTTTTTTACAATTAATATGCTTAATACTTCTACAGGGAAATTAAGAAGCTCGATATCTAGAACTTCTTTTTCATTCACCGCAACATAGTTCATCATGTATTCTCTTCTTCCGCCTAAAGCAACAACATCATTTTCTTTAATTACAAATTCTGGAGTAGCATCTATAATTTCTTTTCCTCTTCGAATTCGCTGTATAAATAAACGTCTGTTATTTCTTTCGAGCTCGTTTTCAACTTCTGCAACTGTTTTGTTGTTCGCATAAGAATGTGCAGCGATCTGATAGGCATTATATATTACGCGATCATAAGCAGAGGCAATACTTGGATCATCACTAATGGCATCTCCTCCAAGCTGAATCTCAAGTTCTTTTGCTTTTTCTACTAAATTGCCACCTAATAATTTTGGACCGATAGAAGCCAATAGCCAAGCAGAACCTGCTGTTCCGAAAATATAGGTTACAGCGTATGCGACTGGAATTTTATTGATTAAAGCCGTTTTTTGATCGGCCGGTATATTGAGCTGATTGATGGTGTCTGAAGCAACACCAATAACAGCAGATATGGTTTGAGAACCCGCGAGCATACCAGAGGTTAAGCCCATATCGTAGCCCATAATTTTACCTATTAGATAGGGACATATTAAACATAGTACACATACTATAGCTGCATAAAACATTTGAGGCAGTCCATCTTTTTTTAAACCTCCAAAAAATTGAGGCCCAACGCTATATCCTACAGCAAAAAGAAACATGAGAAAAAAGACTGATTTTACGTTAGGAGAAATCACAATGTCTAATTGTCCGACTAAGACTCCCACAAGCAAAACACTGGTGACAGTTCCTAGAGAGAAGCTTCCAATTTTAAATTTTCCGATAAAATAGCCTAAGGATAGTGTGAGAAAAACTGCCAGTTCGGGATAATCTTTTAATGTAGTAATAATCCAATCCATAATTATTTGTTTTTAGTTTAGATATATATCAATAATTGATTATGAAAATCAAGGAATAGGAGAAAGATAAGGGGAGGGCTTGTAAAACAGATTTTTTTTACATCCCTCAAATATAGGCTACAAACTGAGAATAATTGTACAAATTGAAAGGTGTAGATGTTTCAAATTATAATTTGCAACAAAATAAAATGAAACTTTATACAGTGATTTTTGATTGTTTTGGTGTTGAAAATCAGTTATTTGTGTAGAATAAAGAGAGTGAGGGTGTAAATGAAGCCGCAATGTTTACAGGGTTTACTGCTAAAACAAGCTGCACTTTTTTGTGCAATAAACAGACAATCATAGCATAATGGAATATCTACAGAAATTAAACTTGAAAGTTTAATGTTGGAAAATGGAGTTATAGTAAAAGTATTTTCGGTTGTATCTCAATCGTTAAAAAGCATTCATAATTCTTGTTGCAAGTTATAATTTGCAACCTGTTTAAAAAATAAGGCTTGTCTAATAGTTGTAATTTACTTCCTCAAAAAAGTCGTTTTTTTTATGTGAATTCTTCAAGAATTATATACAAAATCACATGATTTCGTGCGACTTAAAAGCAAGCTATATAAATAATTAAAACCTAAAAAAATCATGAAAAAAAATGCCTTAAAACTAATTTTTGCAGGTTTGCTTAGTTTTACTTTCCTTGGAAATGTAAGCGGACAAACCAAGAAGAAACCTAATATTATTATGGTAATTTCTGATGATACTGGTTGGGGAGATTTAGGAGTTTACGGAGGAGGAGTCGGACGCGGAATGCCAACACCAAACTTGGACAGAATGGCAAAAGAGGGCATGCAGTTTTGGTCTTTTTACGGACAGCCTAGCTGTACTCCGGGAAGAGCTGCGATGCTAACAGGGCGTATTCCGAATCGAAGCGGAATGACGACTGTTGCTTTTCAAGGACAAGGAGGCGGATTACCAAAAGAAGAATGGACATTGGCTTCGGTACTTAAAAAAGCCAATTATAAAACCTATTTTTCAGGAAAATGGCACCTTGGAGAAGCAGATTATTCTATGCCTATAGCTCACGGTTTTGATAAAATGCAGAATGTAGTGCTTTATCATTTAAATGCTTATACGTATGCTTTTCAGTCTTGGAATCCAGAGATGTCTCCAGAAATGTTAGCATTTTTTAAAAAGGTAACTACCGGTATACTTGAAGGTGAAGCAGGCGGAAAAGCACGTGAAGTAAGCAAAGTTACAGAAGATAATATTGCCGAGCTAGATATGATGATGGTTGAGAACAATTTGAAACAACTTGATGAGTATGGAAAAAGCAAAGATCCGTTCTTTATGTGTATCAACTTTGCTAAAAACCATCAGCCTAATCTTCCTTCCAAAGAGTTTGTTGGCAAATCGCCAGGTAAAAGCAAATACTCAGATGCTGTTGTAGAGATGGATTACAATGTAGGGCGCATCATGGATAAGATTCGTTCTTTAGGTATTGCTGATAATACTATCGTAATATACACGGTAGATAATGGTGCTTGGCAAGATGTGCATCCTGATTCTGGATATACGCCTTTTAGAGGAACAAAAGGAACGGATAGAGAAGGAGGTAGCCGTGTACCTGCAATTGCTTGGTGGCCGGGACAAATTGAAGCAGGAAGCCAAAGTCATGATATTGTAGGCGGACTGGATCTTATGGCAACATTTGCAAGTCTTGCTGGTGTAGAACTTCCTAAAAAAGATAGAGCCGGTGTAGATATTGTATTTGACAGTTATGATATGTCTAATGTGTTATTTAAAAAAGGAACACCACTTCGTGATAAATGGTTTTATTTTACAGAAGCAGAATTATCGCCAGGAGCTGTGCGTATTGGAAAATTCAAAGCAGTATTTAATACCAGAGGAGATAATGGTGCTATTGCCGGAAGTGATGCACCTGGACAGCAGCTTGGTTGGAGAGGAGATGAAAGTTATGTAGCGACAGTTCCTGCTATTTATAATTTATGGCAAGATCCACAAGAGCGTTATGATTTATTCATGAACAGCTGGACAGAGAAAACATGGACAGCTATCATTTTTAATCAAGCTATTGCCGATTTGATGAAAACGTATGCTAAAATACCTCCAAGAGCGCCTCAGAGTGAAACTTTTACTGGAGAAATGCAGATAGAGCGTTATAGAACAATCGAACAAGTGAAAAAAATGATGAATGAAAAGAAAGTTGATCTTCCGCCTTTGAGTGTCGATACTAAGTAATAACTAAAAAGGTAGATAGGCAAATCGTCTATTTTAAAAGTTTATATAATGAGCAAAACCATGTCCTTTTCAAGAAAAAGACATGGTTTTCTTTTTCTTCTCAGTTATGCGTATATTTGAGAGAATAAAAAAATAGAAGCCATTATGAAGAAAATAGGATTTTTATCATTTGGGCATTGGTCTAATCATCCATCATACAAAACTCGTACAGCAGCAGATACCTTGTTGCAATCTATCGATTTGGCAGTTGCGGCTGAAGAAATAGGAATAGATGGCGCTTATTTTCGTGTGCATCATTTTGCACAGCAGTTAGCTTCACCTTTTCCTCTGCTTTCGGCGGTTGGTGCTAAGACGAACAAAATAGAGATTGGAACAGGAGTTATCGATATGAGGTATGAAAACCCGATGTATATGGTTGAAGATGCTGGAGCTGCCGATTTGATATCAGAAGGACGTTTACAACTCGGAATAAGCAGAGGGTCGCCAGAACAAGTTATTGATGGTTGGCGTTATTTTGGCTATGAACCTGATGCTGGTGAAACCGATGCCGATATGGGACGTAAGAAAGCTTTAGAATTTTTGGATAAATTGAGTGGAGAAGGATTTGCAGAACCTAATCCGTACCCGATGTTTCCAAATCCGCCAGGATTGTTGCGTATCGAACCACATTCTGAAGGATTGAGAGAGCGAATCTGGTGGGGAGCAGCCTCAAATGCAACAGCAATCTGGGCAGCCGAAAACGGAATGCATCTTCAAAGTTCTACGCTTAAATATGACGAAAATGGCAAGCCGTTTCATGTTCAACAGGCAGAACAGATAAGATTGTACAAAGAAGCTTGGAAAAAAGCAGGACATCAGCGTGAAGCGAGAGTTTCTGTTAGTCGTTCGATTTTTGCGTTAGTCAACGATCAGGATAAATATTATTTTGGTGGGCAGGCAAAGGGAAATGATAGTTTCGGGTATATCGAGCAAGATAAAAGAGCAATCTTTGGTAAAAGCTATACGGCCGAACCTGATATATTGATCGAAGAATTAGCTCAAGATGAAGCGATTCAAGAAGCAGATACATTGTTGTTGACTATTCCAAACACTTTAGGTGTTGATTATAACATACATATTTTATCGTCTATTTTAGAACACGTTGCGCCTGCATTGGGTTGGCGATAATTGTATAAAAATATACGCAGAAAAGCCTCAAATAGTACTATTTGAGGCTTTTTTATTTATGAGCTTTCCTAGCGGAATATTAAATATTGGAACGTATGGAATTTAATTCTCATTTTGAAATGCTCATCTTCTCATTTTGATAGGTATTTGTATCATGATTAAAAATGGATTTACTTCAAGTTGTTGATAATTAATGTGTTGTTTTAGTTTTTAATGTTTTGGCATGTGCTTTGTTTTTGCTGATGAAAATAAGAACCAAAAAACAATAACATGAAAACAGATAAAACTCGAAGCAAGAAAATTACAAAAGAATATGTATCCAATAAATCAATGAAAAATAAAGACCGGTTTATTAATGTAATGGTTTTTAGCATTGTCTTTTTTATAGCTGTTTTTCTGATAGCTCAAATGGTGTAAACTGCGCATATGAATTTTACACTTTTGACTATTATTAATTAAACGAAATACAGTACCAATGAAAATTATAAATCCCATAATCAATCCAAATATAAACCTGACAAAAAAGAGCTTTTTCTCTATTTTGCCTCCAAGTAATAAAGCAGTTTCATCTGATCAAGAGGCTGAATCTCCAATTGATTTTATAATTGAAAAAGCCAGATCAATCCATACTTTTTGGATCAAGCAAATTTGCGAGGTTACTTTATCGTCTGCCATAGCCCGCGGAACAGGTATTTCAGGTCGTTCACCAGAATTTCTCGAAAAGAAAATGAGTACGGGAGAAGCCGTCATTGCCTTTGCTTCAGACGGAAGATGGGCTGGTTTTTCTTTTATTTCTTCTTATGAAAACGGGCGTTACGTATCAAATTCTGGCCTTATTGTAGCACCCGAATTTCGTCATACCGGTCTTGCCAGAAAAATTAAAGACAAAATATTTGAACTTAGCCGCGAAAAGTATCCCACGGCCAAGATATTCAGTTTAACATCTGGTCTTGCAGTAATGAAAATGAACCACGAATTAGGATTTCAACCCGTTACTTTTTCAGAATTAACATCAGATAACACATTTTGGGAAAACTGCAAATCCTGCGTAAACTGTTCCATTTTAATGAGCAAAGAAAGAAAAAACTGTTTATGTACTGCTATGCTTTATGATCCTGAAGAAAAAGAAGAGAGTGCAGGATAATAACATCTATCTAAATTAATTCCGATTAGCATCAATATGATAGTAATGCAAAAAAAGCATTAACAAATAAAAAAATAGCATTTCTAAGCATAAGGTTTTTGTTTAGTTTTATCTTCTGAAAGAGCATTCGTTACTTTCTTACTTTACAAATTACCAAAATAATGATTACAACCAAACGACTTATAATAAAGCCTTATAAACAGGAAGATTCAGAACGCTTTTTAAATGCTTTAAATGATAACAGCGATCATTTATACGATTATTTCGCTAATATGATCAAGGTTAATGACAACTTGGAATCAACAAAAAAGTATTTCGAGCAGAAAGATTTGGATTGGAAAGAGAATAAAAGTTATGCTTGTGGAATATTTAAAAAAGAAAACAAGGAACTTATAGGACATATATCGGTAAGAGAAATCGATTGGAAAATACCTAAAGGTGAACTGGCCTACTTTATATTTAAACAGCATAGCGGTAATAATTTCGGAGCAGAAGCCTTAAATGCATTTAAAAATTGGTGTTTTACAGAAAAGAAGTTTAATAGACTTTTTATGAAAATTGCTGAGGAAAATATAGCAAGTATTAAAGTTGCTGAACGCGCTGGGTTTATATACGAAGGACTTTTAAAGAAAGACTACAGAAAGGGTGAACAAAATTTAATCGATATGAATATATACGGATATACAGAAGATTTGAAACTCGAAAGAACTAATTCTCAGAATGCAGATTTTTCAAAATTAATTGTAGAATTGGATGCCAATTTAGCAAGCAGAAATGGGGAGATGCAGGAATACTTTAATCAATTTAATAAATTGGACAGTATTAAGCATGTTATTATTGCGTTTGTCAACGGCACTGCAGTGGGTTGCGGAGCCATAAAGCAATTTGACAGTGAATCTGTTGAGGTAAAACGTATGTTTGTTTCTGAAGAATTTAGAGGAAGAGGCATAGCACATAAAATTTTAAATGAACTTGAAAACTGGGCAAAAGAATTAGGTTATGCAGCGACCGTTTTGGAAACCAGTAATGTGCAGGTCGAAGCAGTTAAACTATATACTAAAAGCGGTTACGCAGTTACTGAAAATTATGGACAATATGCTGGCATCGAAACCAGTATTTGTTTTAGAAAAGAATTAGAGCTTTAACTCTAAGTAAAAACAACTTCGATGTTGTTATTAGCAAATAATAAAAAGCATCGAAGTTGTGAGTTTAATTTTTCCGGCCCAAATTGTTTTTAAAGTCTATACATTATAGAGCATCCCAAGATGCGCTTGGATAATAAATAGAACTTGTAACTGGAGCTGTCCAATAATCTTGACTTCCGCCACGGAAAGTGTGTAGACTTACAGCATTTACATTTCGCTTAGCATCGTTAGTTACCCAGCGAATTTTTTCATTTAATATTTCTGTGCCATTCACATAATATTTAACGTATCCGTCTGTATTTGATCCAGTGTTCAGTTTAACAGATATCTGGCAGTTATACGTAACACCTTCTTGAATGTAATATTTTTTTCCAAAATCATTGCCATATTGTCCAGGCTGATCTCTGTAATACACATAAGGCTGAAGATAAGCGCCACTTCCTTTAGCTGTGTTAGATCCATTTGGGCAGTACCACATAAATCTGGCACTTCCGCCATTTCCGTCCCATGCTGCGTCACCACCTGTGTTTTGGTCACCAATTAAGATTCCATATCCACATTTTCCACCTCGGCTCCAATAAAATCCGTTGTTAAATTTCATTTGAAACCAAACAGTATAGACACCCGTAGACCAAACGCCGTATGATGTGCATAAACCGCCAGGACAAGATAATGTATTAGTTTGCAATGTAATGGTTCTTGCTCCAGCTGTTCCTTTAGCTGTTGTACTGCCTTCTAATACAGAATTAGATGCAAGCGTATCTTTACTAGCAATTTGCTGGGCTTCTTTTTTAGCGGTTTGAAGCGCATTTACATCTTCTTGTTCCTTTTCACAAGAATTAAGCACCAATGCTGTAATAAATAATACGCTGGTTAATTTTAAGAATTTCTTCATTTTTTTAGTTTTAAGGTTAGTAAATGATTAATAGTTAGTAATAATAGATAGTAGATTACGGTATTTGGGAACCGAAAGTGTAAAGTTGAATAATATAAATTTTAGGCAGGAGCAATAAAGTACGTTTTTACGTACACAAAAATCCGAGCTATATTTTTTGTATATTTTTAAAGATTGATACAACTCTCTTTTCTTCAAAAATGTTCCATTGGTGTATAATATTTACAGCAAGTGACTGGGCTATAATTTTTTATAAATGAAAAGATTCTTTTTATTAAATTTATGTAGTCAATATCTCATAGCAGAAAAAAATGTTTTTTCAAGAAATATCTTTTTTTGCGTACTATGTGAGTTATAAGGATTTTAAATATGAAAAATGTTGATAAATAGATTTTGTCTATTTTGGAAGTAGTATTTACAATCCACAGCCCTAATTTTCTCTTTCATTAGTTTGTAATTTAGTAAAAAATAAAATTTTTCAACTATGGATAATCAATCAAATGACATCAGCAAATGCCCTTTTCATAACGGGAGCATGGACAAGCAAGCAGCTTCAGGAACGAAGAATCGTGACTGGTGGCCTAAACAGTTAAAGGTAAATATCCTGAGACAAAATTCAGTATTGTCAAATCCGCTGGATACGGATTTTAATTACGCAGAAGCGTTTAAAAGTCTAGATCTTGAAGCTGTAAAGAAAGATTTACATGCTCTTATGACTGATTCACAAGATTGGTGGCCTGCCGATTTTGGTCACTATGGCGGACTTTTTATTAGAATGGCTTGGCATAGCGCTGGAACCTACAGAGTGCATGACGGTAGAGGAGGAGCTGGTGCTGGACAACAGCGATTTGCACCTCTTAATAGCTGGCCTGATAATGTGAGTCTTGATAAAGCAAGAAGACTGCTTTGGCCAATAAAACAAAAGTACGGACAAAAAATTTCATGGGCCGATTTGCTAATCTTAACTGGAAATGTTGCTTTGGAGTCAATGGGCTTTAAAACATTTGGTTTTGCAGGAGGACGTGCAGATGTATGGGAAGCAGACGAATCTGTGTACTGGGGATCTGAAACTACTTGGCTTGGTGGCGATGAACGTTATAAAGATGGTTCAGAGGGAGTTCCAAAAGATCATGGTGTTGTTTCATCAGATGATGATGCAGATGGAAATATTCATAGCAGAAATCTTGAAAAACCACTTGCCGCAGTGCAGATGGGACTTATATATGTAAACCCAGAAGGGCCAGATGGAAATCCTGATCCAATCGCAGCAGCCAAAGATATACGTGATACTTTTGGACGTATGGCAATGAATGATGAGGAAACGGTAGCGTTAATTGCTGGTGGACATACTTTTGGTAAAACTCATGGAGCTGCTTCATCTGATCACGTAGGTAAAGAACCAGAAGCGGCTGGCTTAGAATTGCAAGGTCTAGGATGGAAAAACAGTTATAGTTCAGGAAAAGGTCCAGATGCAATTACGAGCGGACTTGAAGTGACTTGGACAAAAACGCCAACACAATGGAGCAACAACTTCTTTGAAAACTTATTTGGTTTTGAATGGGAGCTATCTAAAAGTCCAGCAGGTGCGCATCAATGGGTGGCAAAAAATGCTGAAGCAATTATTCCAGATGCTTTTGATCCTAATAAAAAGCACTTGCCAACAATGCTTACAACCGATTTATCGTTAAGACTAGACCCAGCTTACGAGAAAATCTCACGCCGATTTTTTGAAAATCCTGATGAATTTGCAGATGCTTTCGCTCGCGCATGGTTCAAACTGACACATCGTGATATGGGGCCAAAAACTCTTTATCTTGGATCTGAAGTGCCTGCAGAAGAATTGCTATGGCAAGATCCTATTCCAGAAGTAAATCATACATTAATTGATGATCAAGATGTAGCTCAGCTGAAAGAGAAAATATTAAATTCAGGTTTAAGTATTTCTCAGTTAGTTTCAACAGCTTGGGCTTCTGCATCTACGTTTAGAGGATCAGATAAGCGAGGCGGTGCAAACGGTGGACGCATAAGACTTGCACCACAAAAAGACTGGGAAGTAAATAATCCTGCTGCATTAAAAGTGGTTTTAGATAAATTAGAAAGTATTCAAAAAGAATTTAATGACGTAAATGGTAATAAAAAAGTTTCATTAGCCGATTTAATTGTTTTGGCTGGTTCTGCAGCTGTTGAAAAAGCGGCTAAAGATGCTGGAGCTTCAGTCTCTGTTCCTTTTTCTCCAGGGCGCATGGATGCCTCTGCTGAGCAAACAGACGTTGAATCTTTTGGCTATCTTGAACCGAAAGCGGACGGTTTTAGAAATTATAGAAAAACAAAATCATCTGTTCTAACAGAAGAGCTTCTTATAGATAAAGCAAATTTATTGAATCTTACAGCACCAGAATTAACAGTGCTTTTAGGAGGACTTCGCGTTTTGGATATTAACGCTGACGGAAGTAAAAACGGTGTTTTTACCACTCGACCAGGTCGCTTGACAAATGATTTCTTTGTAAATCTGCTAGATATGAACACGCAATGGCAATCGGTTTCTAATGATCAGGAACTTTATGCAGGAAACGATAGAAGCACCGGACAGCCTAAATGGATTGGAACACGTGCCGATCTTGTTTTTGGTTCAAATTCAGAATTAAGAGCAATTGCAGAAGTATATGCAGCTTCTGATGCACATGAAAAATTTGTGAAAGATTTTATTGCAGTATGGACTAAAGTAATGAATCTAGATAGATTCGACTTAAAGGCTTAATACAGTAGAAGCAATAAGTTAATAAATAGGAACTGCCCCTGATAGCTAAACACTATTTCCGGGCAGTTTTTTTATGAGATGAATTTTTGCAAATAAGAATTACATTATTGTTTTATAAGCTTAATGGTTTTTGTATTTGTTCCATTGCATATTTCGGCAAGATATATTCCTGCACTAAAGTTATTTTTTAATATTATAGCCGACGTGTAATTTGATTTGACAGTATCTATTTTTCTTCCCAATATATCGAACACATTAATATAAATAGCTTGTGTTTCATCACCTCCGATGATGTTTATCTGAAATTCAGTTTTTGTTGGATTTGGCGATGCATTAACTATAAAATCATCTATTTGATATTCTGAAATTTTTGTTGCAGTATTTTTTAAAGATAAAGTAGCCTCGCATGAGCCTAGATGACAGCCATGTGCTAAATGTGCAGACACAGCGTTGGCAGAAATGCAAAGACTTTTATTGTTCGTATGGCATATTAGTACTTTTTTTGCACCACAGCTAATATCGATTACTTTTATTTGTTTTGTTATGGTAATATAGCAGCCTTTCGCATCAGTAATAGTTACGCTGTAATCGTGAACTCCCGGTGTTGACGGATTAATAGAAATAGCATCTGTTATAGCTCCGTTACTCCACAAATAAGTAAAAGGTGCTGTTCCATTTGTAGGCATTGCATTCAATGTTAAAGAAGAAGTGCCATATCCTAAGTAAATAGTATTAGCGTCTCCTCCCGGATTTACAGCATATACATCTGGAATGAGAGCCGCAATCGGATTATTGATGATTACTGTTGAGGTATTGGTACTGTTATTTCCTGCGTTATCAGTAACGGTCCATGTTATAACGGATGTTCCTACGTTAAAATTTCCACTTGCATCTAATCCATTTCCGTTTCTTGTAGTTGCACCTGTAATCGTATAAGTAACGGTATCAATTGCACAATTATCGGTAGCAGTTGCTAAAGGGATATTGTAATTTCCGCTTGATTCATAACAAAGAACAACAGAAGCAACTGAGTTTACAGTTGGTATTTGTGCATCAGTAACCGTTACTGTTTGGGAAGTTGTCGCGGTATTGCCATTTTCATCGGTAGCTGTCCATATTACAGTTGTTGTACCATCAGGAAATACTGTCGGTGCATTATTGATAATGCTTGCTACAGCGCAATTATCAGTAACTATTGGTTGAGTTAATATAAATGCTGCTCCACACTGATTTTCGTCATTTGAGAGCGTTATGGGAGCAGGTATTGCAAAAACAGGCTTTTCTGTATCATTAATTGTAATAGGGAAAGAAGTCGAACTATTATTGCATCCATCGGTTGCTGTCCACGTAACAGTTGTAATTCCTTTATTAAAAACTTTATTGGCTAATGTAGTATTACCAGTAGCAGAGGTTGCTCCGGTAAGCAAATAGCTGTAAGCAACATTACTGCAGTTGTTTAATGCGGTGATGTCAAATTCATTGGCTTGTGCTGTATAGGTAGGCAAACCCGTATTAGTGTTAGTGATAATATTTGACATTTCAGGCAGATAAAGTACTGGTTTAACTTGACCGTTGAATGAAAAGTCATCAATACCCACTAAAGAAGTTCCAGAGATTCTGTTTGATCCGTACCAATATAAACGCAATGTAATCGGGGTTTTGATATTGGTCAGAGGGCTTAAGTCATAAGTAAGCAAAGTTGCAGCAGTTCCAGTGAAGGTTTGAGGTGCCGTGATATCACTTGTAAAACCGTCTATGCTGGATCTTATAACGTATGTGCTTGGATCAGAAGCGTTTCCTTTTCTAGCCGTAAATTGAAGATTGGAAAAATCTATTTTGTAGCCATTTTTAGGTTGAAGTTTGAACTCAAAATACTGATCTGGATTAAATGAAGTAGCTGGATCTGAAGTATTTGTTTTGCTAGTCCAGCCATTTAGTAAAACACGACCACTAATTACGCCTGCTGTATTGAGGCCGCCGCTAGTGCCATAATAAAAATTTGGTGCCGTACTTCCGTCACTGATTATATTAGGATTTGTGGTGTTTCCTGCCGTAATAGGCGCAATAAATTCAACATTATTTCCAGTGAAAGTGTTTCCCCAGATTTGTACAGGTGCACTAGTATTATTCAGCTCAAAAATTTTGATGTCATCATGATAAATAATACGTGTCATAACATTAGGAGGATCAGATGTAATAGACTGTCCGGGACGATACAAACCCCATTTCAAATATCCAGAAGGATTAGCTTCAGGAACATCCTGATTGAAAGTTTTAAAATTGCTCACTTGCCATGCCAATGTATAATCATTTTGTCCAGGTAACCTATAATAAACCTTATAGTAACCTGTATTATCAGTTGTCATTTTTGCATCAATCCTAAAATCAATCCATTGATTGATGTAAGGACGAAAATCGTCTATGATAGAGGGTTCAATATTGTCGTTAGGTATACGGAAGGTAATGCTATTGCGTTTTGCGCTTAAGTACCATGCAGGATTTTCTCCTCCACTTTGTTTGCCTTGAAAAATAATATCACCATTTTGAGCCATTCCTGGAGTATAAGATTCCCAATCTTTCAGCAATAGACTCACTTCAAAACGGCGTTCATCTCCCGGATAATATTTCCCGTCTGTAGGCATTTGAGCTGTGGCTGCCTCGCTTCGCCAATGGTTATCAGAAAAATATCCCGAATCTCCAATGGTCACACGGTGAGCTATAGCATAATTGCCAGTACGGCCAGGACTTACCAAGTATTCCGCATCACTAGCGGTGGCATGTGTTGTAGTTAAGTTTGAAATTCCAGAGTTTGCTGTACCACTTTCATAGTCAACAGTAACAAGGGTACCAGTAATTGTTGCATGTGGTGTGGGTGGTGTTGCAATTAAAGAGTTAGAATAAACAATACCATCCATATACATTACAGGTGCTGATGATCCTGCTCCCACATTCAGCAGATTCATACTGTTAATATTAGTGCCTTGCGGAAGAAAACCAGTTCCAGGATCTGCATTAGTAAGTACTTTGATATTGTCGATCCAGATGTCAAAAGTTCCTGCGGCAAGGGTATGAGTAGTTAAGTTAGACGCACTTCCGCTTGTATAGGAAGTTTCAGCATTACTGTTGTTCATAAAAAATTTTAGAACATAAACCTGACTTTTATTTATTGTAACCTGCGAAAGTCCTGCTGTTGTATAGTTTGGACTTGTCGTAGACGAAAGCCAATCGAGGCTTACAGCGGTGGGAGTAGGAGACAGTCTTAAAGCAGCAAATGTTTGCGGTAAACTTATTCCGCTACCGTTGGTAAAATTGCTACCATTGCCAAAATAGATTAAGAATCTGCCATTAGTTCCTGATGTAATGTTGATCTTGCATTCAAATGCTGCAATGGCTGTAGCTGTAAAAGGCCCCAAGCCAAATTTTGCACCCGATACGGTTGTACCACCATTCATTTTAAGTTCGGCTCCCGAACCTCCTGCCAAATTAGAAGAAGTGAGTTCAACAAAACCTTCAGTAGTAGACGAAGCTCTTACACTAGCAGTACCTCCGCCAGCCGTTGGTGAAGGCAAATAAGTTGAACTATAAGCAGTAGATGCGTATGGCATCGAGGCGGTAATGCCAAAGTTATATTCCCAATTGGAATTTTGTGCCTTACTTTCTAATAAAGAAAATACACAAAGTAAAACAAGTAAACTTTTTTTCATAATTAATTGGTTTTGGTTGAGTTAGTAAATAAGCTTTTCTTTGGGTCGCATTTAATAGCCAAAGAGATTTTGTGGTTTCGGATGACTAAGTTAAATGCGGGAATGAAAATGATATTTCAAATTCGGATATAAATGTTTTGAATTTGTTTAAATATTCACTTTTATCAAATTTGATAGATGATGTTTTATAGATATGGAGGCTCCAATGGAATTTTTAATCTCCTTGGGTTTATATCAAAAAAAAAACACTATCTGAGCGCTTTTAAGAATATTTACGGCATCGCATATTTTGATTTTATGGATGTTTTTGAAGTTGTAACCAGCTACAATTAAGAAGAATGTAAAAAGTTTGATTTTTATAAAATCAAATGTTTACCGATTTAGGAAGACCATTTTTAGAAAAGGTATTTTTTATTTCTGATTAGTCAATTGAATTTTAAGCGATAAAATAAAACTGGTACATCGATTTTCAATAAACCAATGCACCAGCTGTAGAAATTATTATTCGTTTGAAGGTTTTCCAATTGTAGCTAGAATTCCGCCATCAACGTAAACCACGTGTCCGTTTACAAAATCACTGGCTTTTGAGCTTAAAAATATTGCCGCTCCTTGCAAATCTTCAGGATCTCCCCAACGTCCTGCAGGAGTTCTTCCCATGATAAACTCGTTAAATGGATGGCCGTTTACACGAATTGGCGCGGTCTGACTTGTAGCAAAATAACCAGGACCAATTCCATTAGTTTGAATGTTGAATTTAGCCCATTCTGTCGCCATGTTTTTGGTTAGCATTTTCAAACCTCCTTTTGCCGATGCGTACGCACTTACAGAATCTCTTCCCAGTTCGCTCATCATAGAACACATATTAATGATTTTTCCGCCACCACGGTTAATCATTCCTTTAACTACATTTTTAGAAACAATAAAAGGACCCGTTAAATCTACTTTTATAACCGCTTCAAAATCGGCAACTTCCATTTCGATAATCGGAGTTCTTTTAATAATTCCGGCATTATTGATCAAAATATTGATAGGCCCAACTTCAGCTTCAATTTTGCTGATCGCTGTTATTACTGCATTTTCGTCGGTAACATCAAATAAATAGCCATACGCCTCAATTCCTTCTGCTTTGTATTCTGCAATTGCGCTGTCTACAGCTTCTTGCGAAGAATGATCATTTACTACAATTTTTGCACCTGCATGTCCAAGACCTTTGGCCATTGCCATTCCTAATCCGTGAACTCCTCCTGTAATTAGCGCTGTTTTCCCTGTTAAATCAAATAAGTTAATTGACATTTTTTTTGTTTTTTGGTTAATAGTATTCTTAATTATTTTTTTGTTAGTGATGCTTCTTTTACATTTACAATCAAAGGATTTTGAAGTTTCTGATTGAAACGATCTAAGTAATCCTGCCATTGTTTAGAATTGGTTATTTGCCCCGCTTTGTCCCAAGCAGCCCCAGAATAATAAACAATAGGTTCGTTATTTCTTACCGAAGTTAGGGCTAGCAGCTGTTCTTTATCTACCCACATTTTTTGGGCAGGAGTGCTCAATATTGCACCGACAGCTGTAGTTCCTTCTTTTTCAAAAGTGGGTTCCCAATAACTCATAATTCCCTGTTGTTCATTTAAGCCAATTATGCCTTGCTTATCACGTCTTATAATCCCAACCACAACAGGCAAAGGGTTTTTATCGTCGAAAGTATAGTTGTTTTCAATTTTATTAAGCTGTGAACCAGCATCTATAGAAATGGTTTTTGTAGCCTTCACTTTAATTCCGCCAGCATTCCAGCTGTCATAAATCAGTTGAAAAGTCGTGCGAAGCGGACCATTATCCAATATTTTCCATTGGTGATAATTTCCAGAATAGCGGATAGTATCTTTTACAAAAGGAGCCATGTTTCCTGCGCCCAAAGTATAGCCAACATGATAGTAATCAAGTCCGTCACCATGATCGATATGATAATCATTACGTTTATAACGTTCATTTAGAACCAGTTTAGAAGTATTTTTTACCCAAACATCAAAACCGTAAGCATCGCCTTCTGTTTTTTCCAGAGCTTTCCCGTAAGCGCGAAAAGCGATTTTATCATTTTCCCAAGCAAAATCATCCAACCTTTCAGGAACGTAGCGAGCATATGTTTTTGCTGCAAAAGTTTCCGGTTTTCCTTTTTGAATAGAAAGGTTTAACACTGATTTCGCTTTAATATTTACTTGCAGTAATAAATTTTGAACAGCAGCAGAACCTTTATGTTCCAATTGAAACGGAATTTGCTTTTTTGTGCTGGTATTAATTACAATAAAGTTTGCAGTATCGATTTGCGGATAGAAGGAAAGTATCTCTTTCCATTTTACAGAAACGACAGTTTCCGTTTGATCTACAGTCAAATTATTTTGAATAGTAATACTTGCCATTGTTTGCCCGAAAGAAGTAAAGGGTAAAGTAAAAGCGAGAAAAAAGAGGGTTTTAATGATTTTCATTGTAATTGTATTAATTAGTAAGCATTATAATAGTTGATGTTTTATGTTTTAAATTTTATTTAATAGTTGGTTCCGTTAAGGCATAGTTTCGGCTTCTCGCTCCAAAATGACAGCTTCATTTGGGCGGTTTTATAATTTTCAAAATTGAAATTTGTAAATGATTTTTAGTATTCTAAAGTACCTTGTCTTAGTTCATATCTAACTCAATAATGTTATGCGAGTGTGTATGTTTATCTACTTAGTTCAATGTGAATTGATAAGAATTTTTGATAAAAAAATTCAATTCTTACATCTCATCTTTCTATTAACCACGTTAATCTCCATTCTTGTGGTGTGGATTTTTATTGGTCTGTATTTTTCTCACTTCGATATATTGGTCTCCTCCAAAATATACTATTATTAATATCAATACGATTTTTAAATCTTTTTGCTGAAATACAAGCTTTTTATTTTCTAAAGTTAAAGCATCAAATAGATATAAACTTGTCAGATATAGTAATGTAATAGTCGAAAGTATTTTTAAAGCCTTTATTGTTTTAGCATGTTTTGATACTACTATAACAAAAAATAAAAATTGAATTGTTCCCCAAATTATATATTTGAAAGCTCCAGACTTATTGAATGATATGATGGAAGCAATAATAGAAATGATTATAGCGCATATACTAAACCAAAAAATCCATTTATTTCTAAAGAAAGCTTTTTCTTTATATATTGGTTCTATCTCTGTATCAAATTTATTTTTTTGCATTTTTATTCTTTTGTATTTTCTAATCGGGCTAAATATTCACTCGGCATACAACCGTAATGCTGTTTAAAAGCGGTTGAGAAATAAGATGGCGAATTAAAACCGCACATATAGGTTATTTGAGCAATTGTATATCGCTTGCTCTGCATTAATTCTACAGCTTTTTTAAAACGGATTCGTTTAATAAAATCCATTGCCGATTCGCCCGTGATTGCTTTTAATTTGATATAAAGATTCGAACGGCTCATTCCGATTTCACGGCTGAAATGATCTACAGTAAATTCAGAATCTGCCAAATGATCTTCGACAATTCTAATGGCTTCTTTTAAAAATTCTTCATCTAAAGTATTGAATGCGATATTCTCTGGAACCATTTCTTTTCCAACTGAATAGTATTCCTTTAATCGTTTACGAGAACGCAATAGATTAGTGATTTTTGCAGCCAATAGTGGCGTCGAAAATGGTTTTGTAATATAATCATCAGCTCCCATTTCAAGGCCTTTTATTTGTTGGCTGGTTTCATTTCGTGCCGTTAAGAGCATCAGCGGAATGTGCGACGTATTAATGTTCTGTTTTACACGTTTACAAAAATGCAAACCATCCAGTTCAGGCATCATTACATCGCTGATAATTAAATCAAAAGGATTAATTTCTAATAAATCTAATGCCATCTGACCATTGTACGCAACCGTTACATTGTAGGTTTTGCTAAAATAATCCTGCAGATAGTCTAGTATTTCTTTGTTGTCGTCTACAATTAGTAATTTCACTGGCTGATTGCTGTCTATTACTTCATTTTCTTCTTCTATTTCATTTTCATTATCCAATTCATTATCGGTAACAATAGACAAATCGTATAATGATTCTTCTATCTGCTGATCGTTTTTATAAACCTGATCCAAGATCGGAATGGCAACTGTAAAAGTACTTCCTTGCTCTTCGGCACTTTCGGCACTAATTTCGCCATGATGCAATTCGACCAAACGTTTTGTAAAAGCCAAACCAACACCAGAGCCCAAATTCATTTCGCGGTTGTTTACTTGATAAAAACGATCAAAGACTTTAGATAAATTCTCCGCACTAATTCCGACTCCCGTGTCAGCGACTTTTATTTGTACCGTATCGTTTTTCTTCAATAATTCAACATGAATACTTTGTCCTTCTTTGGTATATTTAAAAGCATTAGACAAGAGATTGAACAAAATTTTCTCCATCGCATCTTTATCAAAAAGAAATACAAGCTGTGTTTCGGCTGAATGAAAAGTATAATGAATGTTGTTTTTTTCTGAAAGCGGTTTAAACGACTCGAAAATTTCCTGTGTAAAACGAACAATGTCACTTTTACCCACTTTTAACGGACGCGTTCCCATTTCTGTTTTTCTAAACTCAAACAGCTGATCGACCAAATTGTAAAGCCGTTTGGCATTAATGAACATTAATTCATGTTTCTTTTTGGTGATTTTATCTGCAAAAGGCATTTTTAATAATTCTTCTAAAGGCGCTAGAATCAACGTTAAAGGGGTTCTGAGTTCATGTGATACATTAGTAAAGAAATCCATTTTGATTTGGTTGATATAACTCACTCTTTCCTTCTCAATTCTTTCCAGTTTTAACTGCTGCTCGGCTTGAATTCTTTCCTTAATGATCTTAAAACCGATATAAACTGCTGTACCAATAATAGCAAGCAACAACAAAGAAAACCATATCGTTTTGTACCAAGGCGGAAGTATTACAATTTGCAAACTTCTAACAGCGCTCATTTCGCCATTTGGACCAACAGCTTTTATCTGAAAATTATATTTTCCTGCAGATAAATTGCTGTAGCTTACCTTCAATTGGTCTGTTCTTTGCCAGTCTTTATCAACACCTTCCAGCTTATAGAAATAATATGTTCTGTTGGAAGAAATGTAATTGAACGTATTAAAAAAGATACTGAACTGTTTGTATTCTGGTCCAATTTCCAATTCTTTAACCTGATCAATATGCTGTTCCAAAATATCAGTTTCGTCGCCAACAGCAACGGTTTTATTGAGAACTTCTAAAGCTGTAAAACTCAATTTTAAAGGAAGCGGACCTTGTTTTACCATAGACGGGTAGAAGTATGAAATTCCTTTTATACCGCCAAAAAGCAGCATTCCGTCCTTAGCCTTGCAGAAAGCATAATCGTTAAATTGCTTGTTCTGTAAACCATCACTTTCGTCAAAAGTCTGTACAGAACCTTTGTCTGGATTAAACTTAATTAATCCCGTGTTGGTAGAAATCCATAAGTTATCATCGTCTGGGATTATACCGTAAATCGTTTCTTTGAAGAAATCTTTTCTTGCTTTAAAACTAATAAATGATTCCTGCGTTTCATCGTACAATCGCAAGCCCTCTCGCGTTCCAATCCAGATTCGGTGTTTTGGATCTTCTGTAATGCAGTTTACAATATCATCGCTTAATTTTCCGTGGCCAATAGTGCCAAATAATTGCGTTTCTGGATAAAAAAGCGTTACGCCGTTGGTGGTGCCAATCCAAATTCTTTTTTTGCTGTCTTCAAAAAGAAAAGTAATATCGTCAGAAGCGGGTCTTTTTCCTGCTTTATCCAAATGAATATGCGTAAATGTTTTGGTTTCGGGATGAAACTGATCCAATCCAGATCGTGTTCCGACCCAAATTCTGTCTTTAGAATCTTTCAGTAAACTATAAACTAAATCTCCAGCAATACTGTTCGGATTGTTTTCGTCGTGGCGAAAGCGCTGCACCAAACCAGTATTCGGATTCAAAACATTCAATCCGCCGTTATGTGTTCCCACTAAGACATTTCCGTTATTGTCAAATTCAATGGCTTTAATATTGTTCGAACTTAAACTGTTTGGACTGTTTTCGCTATTAGAATAATAACTGATGGTATTGGTGTTTTTGTTCCAGTAATTCAGCCCTTTATCGTTGCTTCCAATCCAGAAATTGCCTTTAACGTCTTGTTTGATAACGCCAATAACTTCATCGTTTAAAGATGGCTTTCCTGAGTTTTGACTTAAAAGATTAAACTTAATATCGTTTTTATGATAATAGTTCAAACCTCCATAATAGGTTCCCAACCAGATTCCGTTTTGTTTATCTCTAAAAATACAGCGTACCGAATTCTGGCTGATTGTATAAGGCTGTGAAATTTGGTGCGAATAATTGCTAAATGATTTGTTTTTAAGGTTATAAATACTCAAACCTTTAAACGTTCCAAACCATAAATTTCCTTCGGTATCTTTGTTAATGCATCTAATGTTATTATCGGCAATACTATTGTTTCCGGTATTATGAAGAAGCGAAATGAGAGTTCTATTCTCTGCATTGTATTCAATTACACCTTCGCCTTCTGTAGCGATCCATAATTTTTTTCCTTCAATAAAAACATCATTGATATAAGGTTTTTTTGAAGTTAGATTTATTTTTGAAAGCTGATGAGATTGTGAATTCAGTTGGAAAAGCCCCACATCTGTTCCCAATAAAATCTGTTTTTGCCAAATGCCGATGTATGCTATTTTTTTGATTTCATGCGAAGAAGCATTAAACTTTATCGGAACAAAATTCTTTTCATTTGGAGAAAGCACAAAAACATCTCCAGCAATAGAGGAAGCCCAAATTCTATGCTGATTGTCTTCTGTAATGGCCGAAATGTACCATTCGCCAATATTTCGCGGAAGCGGATAATTGATAAAACTATCCGTATTGTAATTGTAAACACTAATGCCTTGATTGCCGCCAACCCATAATTGTCCTTTATGATCGGTAAACAAACTTCGAATGTAATACGATTGCAGACTGGTTTTAACGTCTTTTATTGGGCGATAGACTTTAAAACCTTTACTATCATAACGATTTAATCCGTCTTGTGTTCCAATCCAGATAAAACCCAAAGTATCCTGCTGAATGGCAAAAACAGAACTTTGCGACAAGCCTTTATCGACCGAAATGGTTCGGAAATAGCGGTCTTGCACTTGGGCATAACTTTTAGCACTGAAAAGAGTTATGTAGAAAAACGTAAAAAAGACAATCGTTTTCTTCATAAAGGTTTGAATTATAATTTGTTATTTGTTTTTACTGAATGTTTAAATTTAAACAAAAAGAAAACACTTTTATTCTTAATTTTTGTCATATTTAGCCACATCTGGCAATTCATCTATAGCTTCTTGTCGGACTACTTTAGCATGATCAATTTCAAGCAATAAAGAACTTCCATCGATGTTTGGCATGTATTTTTTTCCTTCAAATTGAATTGGCAGATTTCCGTAACTAAACATTGATTTGACTGCGTTTCCTGAAACTTGCAATGCCGCAGGTTTTTCTCCGTTTAATTGCGCTTTTATATTCCAGTCTCCAACTTGTAAAGCTGTAAATCCATCTTTGTTGGATAGTGTTTTAATGGCTTCTGTTATGCCATCTCTAATTTGGATGATGGTTAAGAATCTAAATTTTTGTTTTGGCTGAGAAGTGATTCCCGCGTGCCATTGATCTTTAAAATCTTTAATTTGTCCTTCATCATTGGTCACTTTATTCCAGTTTACAGCAGCTTCGAAAAACTGATTGTGTACCGCCATTTTTAACGGACTTTCAGCATAAACATTGGCCGTAACATTTCCTAAATCGGTTTTAACTGCAAATTGCTGCTGATTTGAGTTTTCGGAATTCTGACCTTCAATTGTGTAATAAGGACAATGAAACTGAGTTGTCCATTTTACTGGAGTTTTAGCTTCCAATTCATCATATAAAACAATATATCCGCCTTCTAATTGCAGCATATGTCTTCTGTACAATGTTACGCCAGATTCTCCGTAACCATTTTCTTTGCTCGGAACTACTTTGATTTGTTCAAATCTATTCAGCCAAAATTCACTTTTAATTTCGCCATACGCATTGCTGGCATCTCCTAAAGCATACTGAATGCGCTTTCCTGAGATCGCTCTCGGAATCCATCCGTAACCTTCTTCACCAATTTTCTGATTTAAACTGTCTGCTAAAATGGTATTATAAGCTTTTGTTGATCTATAATCTAAAAGATTGTGTTTATCGCTGAAATTGCTGTAATAACCCGTTCCTCCAAAAATTACTTTTCCTTTATAATTGATAGTAAAAGCATTTTGCAAAGCGTGTCCATGTCCAGAAGAACCAAACGGACTGCTCAATAAATAACTGCTTAGCGTTTTATCGGCATTAGCTAAATCTTCGTGCATCGCGACAACACCGACATCTCCAAATTTGCGTGTTTTTGGTAAAACAGAAGGCGAGGAAGCAGGCAAATTTCGATTTGGTTTATAATTTAAAAGTCGGAAAAGAAGATAATCGTCTGTACCATGATAATACGATGGATATTCTCTTTTTATTCCATCAACATACCAATTTAAATACGGATTGGCAATTTTATAAGTAAGCGCATCTGCAAACCAAGCTTCACCTTTTGTAATGTAGGGAATATTCTCCCACATATCGCCAATCGCAGTGCTTGCCGATTTATTAGGATGTGTATAAAGCATATAGTAAGGCAGATTCTGCATCCAAGGCAGTTTGAAATAATCGACTCCGCTAAAATCGCCAAACATTTGAGAGAGATAAATAATCGACTTAAAGTTAACTCTAAAATAGCCGTTTCCTTCATGCCAGCCGCCATCTGTTGTGCCTAAAACCGGGAAACGCGCCGACCAGACTTCATATAAATACGTAAGCCATTCTTTTGCTTCAGGCACATCATTTATAACCGCAACTGTTGCAATAGCAAGGTTTCGCATGGTAATCTGCCAAACGTGATTGTCGCTAACGTGCAATTCAAAACGATTAGGTAAATGATCGTAAACTCTTTTGGCTCTCAGTTTAATAATGTTTTTAAAAAGTTCTTTTTCTTGCGGAGATAAGAATTCATAACCTGCATCATAAAACCATCCTAAAGCTTCGAGTACGGCACCGCCTGTAAAGTCATCGCCTGTTGCTAGTCCGTCAGGATTCATGTTGGCAATGTTTATCGCTCTGCGTTTCGCATCTAAGATAAAACGCTCATCTTTAGTAAGCTGATAGGCAATGCATAAATTGCGAACAGGAGTTCCGACAGCATCTCCAAAGCCATGATACATTCGTTCGATAATGATCTTTTTTTCTAAAGGATTTTTGCCCGTTGTATCAATGACGCGTTGTGGTTTCTCAGTTGGAAGAGGCGCCAGCATTAATTTTTCCGCGAAAGCGATAAACTTTTTTGCCTCGGGATTATTCAAGTTATTGCGATAAAAGTCGTCGCCAATAGTACGCATATCCCACAAAACCGGATGTGCTCCTTCATTTCGTTTTAAAACTTCGGTTACTGGCGGAGAAACTTTTTCGTTTGCATATTTGGCATCAATTACAAAATCGTAAGTTGGAGACCATGTCCATTGATTGCTGTTTTTTAAGGCATAAGCGTATTTCCAATACCATTTTCCAGTTTTTAACGCTTGATGCAGAGGATAAACGGCCCAACGCTGTTCTGCGCTGGCAATTACATTTTTGGTAAAGTTTTTATCGCTGGCAAGCATCACTTTATATCGTACGTTGCCAATATTTGGATCTTCTTTAACTTCACTGCCGCTTTCCATTGGTTTCACCATTTCTTTGCCGTTAGTTCCAGGCCAGAGAAGAGCGGGAGCGTTTGTTGGAACCGTTACACCGTCTACAGGATACGGCCATTCGCGTACTCTGGAGTGCAGTTTTTCGGTGGTTAACTTTATGACAGCCTGCTGTTTCTGACTGAAAACAGAGAAGGCTGCCAAAAGTAACGCAACTGTATATGTTTTTTTATTGATCATTTGTTTGGTGTTGAATGATTTATAATCCAGATTGAAACGAATCGCCGTTCTTTTTGCACCATTCTTTTAAATACCGGCGCATGTTGAGCAATTCTTTTTTATACGTTTTGTTTACGGCTAGATTTGTAATTTCTCCTGGATCTGTGGTTAGATTAAAAAGCTGTTCTTTTAAATCACCTTTGTTGTAAACAATGTATTTGTAATTTTGAGTAATTACGGCACGTCCGCTAATTCCTAAAAGTTCTTCGTTATCGGCAAAATCGGTTTCTATAACCAAAGTATCGCGAAGTTTTAGAGCTGGATTTGCTATTTTTTTACTTAAATCAATTCCTTTTAAATCAGAAGGTTTTGAAACTCCTGTAAAACCGCAAATGGTTGGAATAATGTCTGTTCCATTGCAAACCAACATTTCGTCTGTACTTGGTTTCCATTCTCCAATTTTTGAAATAATAAACGGAATTTTAGCCGACTCTTCATATAAAATCTGTTTCTGATTCCAGCTGTGTCCTGCGTAACCGTCGCCATGATCGGCAGTAAAGACAATGATTGTATTTTTTTCGATTCCGTATTTTTTGAGTGAAGCCAAAACCATTTCGATATAACTATCTACTTTTTCAATCAGTCTATTGTACGCCCAACGATATTGACGCCATTGATCTGGTGTCCAGTTTACTGATGGATAAGTTCTAAAACTTACTTTTTGCTGTTCGCGTACTATTTTGGGTTCGTATTCTGGAATTTTCCAATTGGCGGGAAGTGGCGGACATTGATCTGGAGATGGAGCATTTTCTAGAACATCCATTTTAAGATCTTCTCCGCGTGCCCATTCGCAAATGTCATGCGGATTTAAAAAAGAGGCTACAAGTAAAAAAGGCGTATTTTTATTTTCTTTAATAAATCGTGCACAGAAAGAAGGTGTCGCTGCATCGTTATAATCCTGAAAATTGGTGTTTTCTATATATTCAAAACCATGCTGACTTTTTTTGGAAGTAGGAACGGGAAGATGCCATTTTCCAACATAACCTGTTTTATATCCTCCGTTTTGGAAAATTTTTCCCATCATTAATAAATCATCGGGCCATTGTCCGTCTTTTTCTGGAGCATTGCCAATAAAGCCGGTCTCATAAGGCATTTTACCGCTCATAATGGCAGAACGTGATGGCGAACACAAGGGCTGTGCGCAATAGGCTTTAGTAAAACGAACTCCATTTTGAGCCAGTTTATCCATCGCAGGCGTATGCAGGTTTGAGCTTCCTGCGTTGCTCATCGCATCAGCAGTTTGCTGATCGGTCATAATGATTAAAATGTTCGGACGATCAGCATTTTGTGCATGATTTAGTAATGGAATATTTAAAATTCCTAAGAGGCACAGAACGAATATGTTTTTTTGAAATTTCATCTCTATTTTACTAGTGGATTCTTTTATTTTAATGCTTTAAATCTAAAAACGAAAATACCAATCCTTGTTTATTTATAGTTTTGAATTTGTTCAAAATGCTATTAGATTTAGCTAAAAACAACGCTTTTTCGTCTAAAATCAGCTTTCTTTAATAACAGTTAATGCAGAACCGAAGTTCTGCACTAACATTAAACATGAATGGTTTCTAAAATAGTAAGCACTTAGTATTTGGGATTTTGACGTGTGATACTTTTATTTACATCAGTCTCATTTTGTGGAAAAGGATATAATTCGTGTTTTCCAGTAACAAAATTGGTGATGGAAGGGTAGAAGTACGTAGCACGTATTTGTTTTACTGCTGCACTTGTTTCTGCCAGTTTATCTGCTAGAATTCCCCATCTGATTAAGTCGGCTCTGCGCATTCCTTCAAAAGAAAGCTCCCACGCTCTTTCTTGCTGTAAAGCTTTAAAGAATGCCACTTTATCAAGTCCGCTTGGCAAGTTTATTTCGGCAGTTGTTGGTTTAGGCAATAATCTCGCTGTTGCTGTTGCTCCAGAACCTTTTCCGTCTGTGCTAGTTATAGTTACCGTTGGCACAGAAGTATAACCGTCTCCAGAACGAAGCATTCCGATAGTGTTTACACCTCCGCTGGCAAGGTTAACGACTGCTGCTGCAGCATCTGTACCGCCGCCTCCAGTAATTTGAATAACCACATTTGCAGCATTGGTATAGCCAGTTCCTTTTGTTTTTAAGTCAATTGCAATTCGGCTTCCTTGAATGTCAGCGCCAAAAGCTCTTTTTCGAACTTGGTTTATAGCTTCGTAAGCAAGTGCATTTGGACCTTCGTTTAATTCATTTTCCACTTCTGCACGCATTAATAGCAAGTCAGAATAACGCATAATTACCCAATTAATGTGCGTGTAAACTCTTTCTGCGGTTGCATTAGTCATAAATTCTCTGTTCCATTTTGAAACGGTCCATCTTTCGTCCTGATTGGTAGTCAAAAGCGGAATTTTATTCCCCAAATTATTAATTTGATAAGTGGCAATTGAGAAATCTCTTCTTTGATCTGCGGCGTTATAACTGTTGTAAAAAGGTTTCGGAACTAAACATCTAGCAATATTTGACGGATATACGCCGCTTGCAGTTGTAGGACCATTAAAATTGCCAACCCATGAAGCATTTCCAATATTTCCTGATGGATTATAGAAGGCAACTTGAAAAATATTTTCGGTTGGTTCTAAAACATGCTGACATTGGTTTTTAAATACTTTAGCATAAGATGGGTTCAATTTGTATGGATTTTGTGCCATTACATCATTGATTTCTGTTTGTGCAATTTTATAATAGTCTTTATAGTTTGCGGGACGTTTTATAACGCCGTCTGCACCTAAAGAATATCCTCCAGCAAATAAAGCCACTCTGGCAAGCATAGATTTTGCGCCCCATTTATTGATGCGTTCGTCTGTTGGCATCTGGTCTGGCAGAAGCAAAGCAGCTTCTTGCATGTCTTTTATAATCTGATTGTATATTTCCTGACGATCTACTAAAGCACCGCTAAGTTTATCTCCCGATTGTGAACTTTTTGTTTTAAATGGCACATCTCCCCATAAACGCACCAATTCTGAATAGTAAAATCCGCGAAGGAATTTAGCTTCGCCAAGAAAACGGTTTAATTGCTGTTTTTGAGTTTCTGTTCCGTTAGTATACAATTCCATTTGCGGAATCCTTTCGATCACCACATTTGCTCTGTCAATTCCTTCGTACAATTTACTCCAAGCCAGATAAAAAGTATTGGTTTGCGAAATACCTTGATAATGTGCAATTGTTCGCCAGTCATCGGCACCAATTCCCGACATTTGTTCAATATCGGTATCAGCGTCAAAAATTAGTGAAATGTTCCATCCGTAACTGTCCATTGACGACATTGATTCGTAAACTCCTAGCGTTGCCATGTTGGCTTCGTTTACATCAGAAAAAAAGTTGGCTGTGGTAAAGTAAGAGTATGGAGTAACGTCTAAATCTTTGTCACAGGAATTAAGAGGCAATAGGAGACAGGCTACACCTGCTATAACCATTGCTTTGCGTGAAAATATATTGTGTTTCATCTTTTTAAACTTTAAATTATAATGAAATATTTAATCCTGTAACAAAGGATTTACTTCTAGGATAAGCACTAAAATCTACTCCTCTGGTAATGGCATTGTTAAGAACATTTACCTCAGGATCATAACCAGAATATTTAGTAAATACATATAAGTTATACGCCGTAAAATAGATTCTTAGGTTTGAGATTTTAGATTTCTTAAGCCAGTCTTTTGGCAATGTATAACCTAAGCTGATGTTGTTAATTCTTAAGAAAGAACCATCTTCGATAATATCGCTATACAAACGTCCAGTAGTATTACCATTAAAAGCTGGATACTTTTTGCCCACGTTTAAGGCTGTCAATTCATCTGGATCGGTAACGCGTTGTCCAGCATTATTAATCGTAGTCCATCGATCAGCGTAGATTGCAAAAGTGTTTAAGTTGTCTAGGTTAAGCCTTGAATTGTTTAAAACGTTGGCATTGTAAATATCATTGCCCACTGTAAAATCAAGGAAAACACTCAAATCAATTCCTTTGTAGCTGAAAGTATTGTTTAGACCACCAGTATATTTCGGATTTGCATTTCCAATAATCGTTCTATCCAAATCGTTTATTACGCCATCAGGTTTTCCGTCAGGACCGCTTATGTCTTTAAATTTGATAAATCCAGGCTGTACAACAATATTATCGCTTGGAACGCCCGATTTTAAAGTATAAACTTTTGTGGTTGCATTGTAATCAAAATCGCTAACTTGATACAAACCATCATTTACATAACCGTACATGGTTCCAACTGGCTGACCAACTTTCAGAATATAATCGTTTTTATCTGTATAACTGTTTGTTATTAATGAAGTTTCGCCTTCGCTTAAAGCTAACACTTTTGTTTTATTGAAAGCAATATTAAAAGTAGTGTTCCAGATAAAATTATCGTTTTTAACATTTATTGTATTCAGTGTAAATTCTAAACCGCGATTAGAAGTTGCTCCAATATTTTGAAACTGCTTTTTGAAACCAGAACTAGCCGGTACACGAGTGTTGTAAAGCAGATCTTTTGATTTATTCTCATACAATTCAGTCGTTAACGAGATTCTTTGTTTAAAAAATCCTAAATCAAGACCAATATTAGTCGATTTTGTAGCTTCCCATTTTAAGAACGGATTAGGAAGGTTGTTTTGAAAAGCGGTAATATTAGTCTGGTTGTTTAACGGATAAGAACCAGAATTAAAAATTCCTAAAGCAGCATAATTAGCAATTCTATTGTTTCCTGCTTCACCATAGCTTAAACGAAGTTTAAGATCTGAAAACACTGGAAGTTTCTCCATGAAATTCTCTTCAACAACTCTCCAAGCAACTGATGCAGAAGGGAAGTAGCCCCATTGGTTTTCGGTTCCAAATTTTGAAGATCCATCTGCTCTTAAACTAGCCGCGAATAAATACTTGTTTTTGAAGGCATAATTGGCTTTTCCGAAGAATGAAAGCAATTTGTCATCTTCTGCAAAAGTTGTCGGAATTCCGGCAATGGTTCCAAGCTGTAATTTATCCCAGCTTAAGTTTACATTAGGAAAAGCAGATGCAGTTGCAGTAACGCCTTCTGTATAATTGTAAATGTATTCTTGTCCAAGAGTAGCGTCAAATTTATGGTTTTTGTTGAAAGTATTGCTGTACGTTAAAACGTTGTTATAGTTTAAACGAGTTCCAATATTATGCGTTACACCTCCATTTGCACCACCAGCTCTAATAGCCTGAATACCTCTCGAGTCGTTAAAAAACTTGCTTTTATTACTGTTGTCTGTATAACTTACCAATCCGCGGTAAATTAAGTTTGGTGTAATATTATATTGCAGTTGTAAGCTCATGTTAATCGATCTGTTGATGGCTTCTCTTTTCTGGCTGTCAATTGTAATAAGCGGACTTTGGAATGTTGGTGAATCTTGATTGTCTAACGGATCAACTACTAAAGTTTTTAGATCTTCGTCAGATCCATTTTTCCCGATAGTTGGTCTGTATTGCAATAAATTCTGCAGCATGCTCAATCTCGCATTTCCGCCATCAGAAGTAGAAAGTCCAGTAATTTTTTGATTCGAATAGTTTACAATTGCATTTACAGAGAATTTTTTGCTGATGTTATTGATTACGTTCAATTTCACGATGTTCTTTACAGAACCCGTTCCAAGCATAATTCCTTCATCATCATTTACAGAATAAAAAGCATTGTATTTAGTGTCATTTTCACCTCCGCTAATGCTAATTTTATGGTACTGATTTACAACAGCATTTCCAAAAACTTCATCTTGCCAGTTAATTCCTTTTCTGTTTTTGTATAAACCTTCTAATTCATCATACGTTCCATAAGCGCCTACAAACTTTTGCATTCTGGCATCATCTGTAGCAGATTCGTATATTAACTTGGTATAATCATACGGATTCATTACTTTAAGTTCTTTGGCAATCGTTTTTATACCGCCATAAGTATCGTAGCTTATCGTAAGTTTTCCGCCTTTAGCTTTTTTGGTTGTTACCAATACAACTCCGTTTGCACCTTGTGCACCATAAATAGAAGTCGACGCGGCATCTTTTAAAACATCGATAGATTCGATGTCCATTGGATCTAAAAATCCTAATCCGCCCGTTTGTGCTACTCCGTCAACAACATACAAAGGTTCGTTGCTTTGAGTAATAGAAGTTCCACCTCTAATTTTTAACGAAGGTTCAGATCCTGGAGTTCCGTCAGACATAGTTACCTGCATACCAGCAATTCGACCTTGCAATGCCTGTGCTACGTTCTGTACAGGAACTTTGGCCAATTCCTGACCTTTTACAGAAGAAATAGCTCCAGTAAGATCTTTTCTGGTTTTAGTTCCGTAACCAACAACAACTACCTCGTCAAGATTGTTGGTGTCATCAATCAGTTTGGTATTGATTTGCGTTCTGTTTTTAACTTGTTCTTCTTTCGTCTTGGTACCAATAAAAGAAAACACAAGCGTGGCATTTGGTTTTACCTTAATTTGATACTCCCCGTCCATTGATGTTAGGGTAGCATTCTTAGTTCCTTTTTCTGTAACAGTTGCTCCTGGCATTGGCAGATTTTGAGCATCGGTTACTTTACCTGTTACGGTTACTTTGTCCTGCCCATACATCATCTTACATGTGGTTAGCAGTAAGCATAAAAATATAATCCTTTTCATAATTTTTTCTTTTAAAGAGGAATAAGTACTGAGTATAATTCCTGTTGATGTTATTTCAGTTGGTTTTAGGTTTTGTTAAAAAATCACCACAATATTTTTTAGATAGCTGTTGTGGAGAAAATCATAACAATTAAATAACTTGAAAAAAGGGCAACGGAATTTTAGGTTTAGGAAAGAGATTTAAATTTTGTAAAGGCCTGGTCATTTTTTTTGGATTAGTCATGTTTTTTTGATTTTTAATTGAAACAAATATAGAAATCGGGTTTTCATGACAGTTTTGAATGCGTCCAAAATACTATTGAATTTGATTAATACAATGTTTAAAGTCCTTTAAAATCAGGGTTTAATTTGAATTTAGTGTTTTTTTGCTGAATTAATTTTTGATGCAAAGCTAGCAATTACGAGTAATCTCTAAATCGTTTGCGTAAAAATTATAAGTTAAGTGAAATGAAGTAAAATGTTACGTAAAATTATCTTTACAAATTCAAATTCGAGTTGAAGATTTGTTTGAACAAAAGAGTTTCAGATTAACCTTATTAATTGAAAAAAATAAAATAACAAAGAATAGAAAAAATGTTTCTTTATGCAGATTTTAGGATTATATAAAACGGAAATATTTCATCTTATTGCGAGTTTTTTCAAAAGAACAATTATAATTTCTATAAATATTTCATTCTGCTGGAAACATAACCCGTGGTTTCAACCACGGGAGATACGGATTGTTTTTTGATGGTGTTCCAGTGGTTGAAACCACGGGCTATATTTTAATAATTAAAAAAAAACGTCTAAAATTAATTTAGACGTTTTTTTAGAAGTGTAATTTTAATGTTTAGTTTAGTCGAGTTTTAATCTCACTTTTCTTGCCATCAATTAGAATGTTTAAACTAATGATTCCTTTTTCAAAATCATTGTCTTTGTTGGGCTGAATTTTGATATCTGGAGCTTTGTCTGCAAAAGGATAAAGGATGCTGATAAATTGTTCTGTTTTTGCATCATTTTTTGTTTTTTCAAAAACAAATGCTGGTCTGGAAATTTCTTTTGCATAAGCATAGGAAACTTTTCCTGTTTCTTCATTTAATGCAATTTTATCTGTATTTAAAGATTGAATTAAAAGGTTATTTCCGTCTTCATAGGCCGTATATACCTTGTTATTTATTTTATCAAAAACAGGTTTGCTATCTTCTTTTAACTGAAAATGAACGGCCAATTTACCAGTTGCTTTTCCGATTGCTTTATCGATTATTAGGAAGTATTTATTATCAATAAACAAAATACTGCGCTGATGATTCAAGTCGCTATAACTTGGATTGGTATACGTTAAAATATCTAGGTTTTTGGCCGTTTGCCACTTGTTTTGTTCTGCTTTGGTAATCACCATATTCTGATCGTCTAGTGTCAAAGTGTTATGGACTTTGGTCTGACGAAACCAATTTCTTTTTTTAGTAACTTCTTCATCACCACTGTAAATGTAGCAGCCTGTGTCTGGTGTAAAATTTCGTCCTTTTATCCAAAGTTCAAAAGTTCCGTTATCTGGCTGCGCATGAAATTCTGCTGGAGGTCCTGCTTTAACGATCATTACCGTAGATTGGTCGTTCCACCCGTTTCTAAAAGTATAGAATCCGCCGTTTGGTAAGGCATTTGAAAGATAATCTGGTTGTTTTCCCTCAGCAGCGTCAGTTGCAAAATATTTGAGTTGCGCATTTTCGGGAAACACTTTAGACCAAATCTTAAATTGTTTTAATCGGTTTTCTTTTTCAACCAGCCAAGAATCGCCAAACATCGGATTGTTGTAATTAGGAAACATCATGCTTGCTGAAGCTAAAATCATTTTTTCGATGGTTTTCGAATAAGTATCTGGAAATTCTTTTTCTACGCCAGCCATTTTAGCCGAATTGTAAGCTTTTAGAAAAATATCGATGCACGCAACATGATAAATAGGAGAGAGTTCCCATTGTACGCCGTCTGGAAGTACTTGCAGTTTTATTTCGCGGTTTAGGATTTCGATACCGCTTTTGCGCCATGCTTCAGCTTGCTTTAGTTCAGGAAAAAATGCTCCCGCTCCTAAAATACGCTGTGCTTCAAACAATAAATGATTGCCTTCTTTGCTATAATGTTTCGGAATGTATGCGGCTTGTTTGTTATAAGAATTTAAAAATTCCATTAAAAAAGCAGGAGTAAAGTTCGGAGAATTTACAAATAGATTGAATGTAGGAGGGAGACTTTGCACACGATCTGACACCTCCAATGGACGCCATGCAAAAGAATCATTTTCTTTAGAACTTCCTAAATAATTCTTTTTCTCCCAATCGCGAAATTGTGAAATCCATTCTTTGGCATATTTTTCATCTCCAGAACTGCGATACGCCATTCCCATTGGCAGCCACCATGTAACGCGGTGCAATTGCCAGCGGACTTCATTGTCTTTTACGGGCCAATATTCCCAGTTAATATCTTTTCCGTAATCATAAAATCCATACCCTTTTTGAGGCTGAAATTTATGTTCCAGAGCATTGTCTGCTTTTTCCTGATTTGCCTTACCAATTTCTTTTCCTCGAAATCTATTTTCGTCTCCCGAATTAAAATCAGGATGTTTAACGGTTTTTCTGTTTCGATAATACGTTAGCAGTTCTTGCGCTGCTTCATCGTATTTGGCTGCGTTAAATAGACTGTTTACCTTTTCTAAGCCTTTGTAGTTTAGATTGATAATGTCAAAGCTTTCTTTTTTTATTGGTTTTTCTTGCGCATTGCCCAAGAACCACGACAGGAAGAGAAAGCACAAGATGGTTGTTTTCTTTAAATTATTCATTTAGGTTTTTAATTAAGTGAGTTAGATAATTTGTTGTTATAATTAAAAAGCTATCCAGTTGATATTATCATATCAAAGATAGCTTTGTATTGTTTTTAATTTTGGAAAAAGCTCAAATAAAACTATAGTTTGATAGATTTTTTCGTCAGATTAGATCTAATGAACAAGGTTTTTCTTTATGTGGCTTTCTTTTCCATTGATAGTAATATTTAGATCAATTTTTCCCTTAGAAATATTATGCTCGGGGTTTTCTGTAATTTTTACTGTTGGAGCCTTTTGACCAGCGAATGGGAGTAATAAGGTAATAAAGCCTTGTGTCTGCTGATTGTTTTTTATTTTTTCAAAAGCAAAAGCAGGTCTTGGTGTTTCTTTTTGATATTCGTACGAAACAAAACTAGATTCTTCTTTTAAAGCAATTTTTTCTTTATCAGCGACTTGTATCAATAAATTATTTCCATCTTCATAATGAGTTGTAATGCTATTGTCTAAAGAATTGCTTGAAGCATTGCTGTCTTCTTTAAGATTATAATGAATTCCTAGATTACCAGTTGCGTTTCCAATTGCTTGATCAATAATGAGAAAGAAAGTGTTATCGATAAAAAGGAAAGTTCTTTCGTGGCTTAAATCTTTGTAACTCGGATTGCTGTAAGACAAAATCTGAGTGTTTCCATCAGGTTGCCATTCTAATAGTTTGGCATCGTTTGTTATGTTTTGATTATCAAGTGTTAAAGTTTGATGCGCTTTAGTAGAGCGGTACCAATCTCTTTTAGAGTTCTCTTGATCGCCGACATTTGCATAGACAAAACTGCCTGAATCTGGAGTGAAATTTCGACCTTTTACCCAAAGTGCAAAATTGCCATTGTCAGGATGAGAATGAAACTCAGCTGGAGGCCCAGCTTTAATCTGCATTACGGTTGCAGTGGTATCCAAGCCATTTCTAAAAGCATAAAAACCAGCATATGGAAGACTGCTTGATAAATAGTCAGGCTTTTTTCCTGATTTAAAGTTTGATGCATAATACTTAATAATTTCATTTTTTGGAAAAGCTTTCTCCCAGATCTGATAACTCTTTAACATAGCACTTTTGGTTGTTAAAAAAGAGTTTCCATACAACGGGAAAGTATAATCTGGAAATGAATATTTACCAACCGCAAGCACCATTTTTTCGACTAGATTTTTATAGCTTTCTGGAAATTCATTTTCGATTCCGTTTAATTGGGCTATCTGTAAAGCATCTAAAAATATTTTAATGGTTCCGATATGATAAGAAGGCGAAAGTTCAAATTGGATGCCATCAGGCAATACCTGTTTTTTAATTTCTTCATTTAAAACGGTAATTCCGCTTTTACGCCAAGCAGCAGCATTTTTCATTTCAGGAAAAAAACTACCTGCGTACATCATATGTAGGGCTTCGTACAACCTATGATTTCCAACATCTGTATAATTGTTGGATACATATTCTGCCTGTTCATTATAAGAATTCAAAAATTCCATTAAAAAAGCAGGAGTAAAGTTTGGCGAATTCAAAAACATATTGAAATACGAAGACCAATGATTAAGTCTGAAAGAAACCACAAAAGCTTTCCACGCAAAATCTTTTTCGTCAGAATATGTGCCTTGCTTGTTTTTTTTAATCCAATCGCGTACTTCTAAAACCCATTCTTTGGCATATTTTTCATCTCCCGTACTATTGTAGACAATACCTAATGATTCCCAGAAAGCAGTTCGATGTAAAAAGGTAGACAGTAATTGATCTTGTACAGGACGATATTGCCAATTAATATCTTGTCCGTAATCATATGCTGGATACCCTTTATGCGGTTTAAATTTGTGTATCAGAATATTATTGGCAAGTTCTAAGGTATTGTTGTTAACCTTTTTCCCTTTTAATTTTTCTACATCAGCTGCATTAAAATTCAAATGCTGAACATCGGTACGATTTCGATAATAATCTAATAGTCGGTTTGCTGCTTCTTCATATTTAGATGAAGAAACTAGTTTTTTTACTTTTTCAAGTCCTTTATAATCTAAGTTTATGGCATTAAAGCTAGATTTGGTTATCTTAACATCTTGTGCAAAAGTTTTTTGCATTAAAAGTAAAATAAAGAAGAAGACGAAAGTTTTTATAAAAAGACGCATTTTCATCTAATTTAGATTTCAATTTTTTTAATTGCCGCATATCTCTTTAATGCTTCCAGATAGTAGTAATCGGCATAATCTAGCGGTGTATCAATTTCAGAATTGTACAGAAAAGCGCCCACGCTGTGTTTTAACAAAAAGAAATGATTTTCTCCGGGTTTAGCCAGATAAGCATCAGATGATAAGGATTTTAGTATTTCTTCGGCATAGTCAACGTATTTTTTTCCATCCTTAACTTGAGTACTTAAATCTAAAAGAGCAGAAGCAATAACAGCAGCAGCTGAAGCATCTCGTGGAGCAAGTTCGTCGGTATCTAAAGCATTATGAACATCAAAATCCCAAACAGGCACTTTGTCTTTTGGCATTGTAGGATGGTTCATAATAAATTTGGCAATGTTTTCTGCCTGCTGTAAAAACTTAGGATTTTTGCTGTTTGCATAACACATCGTGTAACCATACAATCCCCAAGCTTGTCCGCGCGCCCAAGAAGATTCGTCTGTAACACCTTGATGTGTTCTTTTGCGTAAAACTTTACCTGTATTCGGATCATAATCTACTAAATGGTATGAACTGTAATCTTTTCTAAAATGATTTTTCATGGTAGTTAAAGCATGTGTATCTGCCACTTTTGCATATTCAGGCTTATTAAACTCAGTAGCACTCCAATACAAATACTCCAAATTCATCATATTGTCTATAATTACGGGATAGTGCAGCCACGGAAAATCCCAAGAGCGAATAGTTCCTACTACAGGGCTGAAACGTGCATAAAGATTTGCAGCACCGTCTGCCAAAACAGGGAGATAAATTTTGTCTCCGGTAATTCTGTAGGCATTTCCATAAGAGCAATACAGCATAAAACCTACATCGTGCGTGTTTTTGATATTTCGAATAGAATCTAAAGCAAGGGTAAATTTCTTCGCTTCTTCTGCCATTGTTTTATCGCCTGTAAGTTCATAACCGTACCACAAACTTCCAGGGAAGAAACCTGTTGTCCAATCAGTTATTCCTGCAAGACGAACAGTTCCGTCTGGATTAACAGATCTCGGATTTTTTCCAGGTTTGTAAGTTTGCGCGGCTTTGTTTAACTGAAAATGAATTACTTCGGTTGTTTTTGTAAACCAAAGTGGCGATGGATCTTCTAGAACAGGTTTTGCAGAAGAACTTAATGCGGTAAATGCAAGTGCCAGAAATAGGTTAAAGGTTTTTTTCATAGTGTAATCGGTTTATTGATATTCGGTTTGGCTGAATATCTTTAAAGCGAAATTAAAAGGGACTACGAAAACCGTGTTTCAGTTTTTACTATAAATGTTTCGAATTTGTCTAAATGTGTGTCAATAGTACATTTTAAATTTTAGTATCACGAAGATTGTCAATTGGGTTATGAAATAATTTTAAGGTTAAAAGCTATAGTTTTTAATTAAAGCGTTTTTTGATATAAATAACATATTGATAGAATGAATTACTGATTTTAATCGAGAGATTGGGTGAGTTGGAACAGAAAATAATGAAAACTTTGTTGCAAATTATAATTTGAAACATCATCAAAAGATTTTGTAAAACCCATGTTTGTAAATTTATTACGAATAACAAAATCTTGTAATATGAAACCGTTTATTAGCCCAAAACTGCTCTTCATTTTAGCTGTATTTCTTTTCAGCTGCAATCAATCTCAGAAAACCGATTCTGTAACAGAAAAAACCGATTCAGGAGAACTAGATCGAACAATACTGCCAATTCCAGAACCTCCTTTTGGCGGAAAAATTGGAGAAACCTACAAAGACTCAAAAGAAGAATGGCCAAAATTGGTTACGCCTCCGCAAGGAGCGCCAAATGTGATTATCATTCTTTTAGATGATGTTGGATTTGGACAGGTAAGCACATTTGGAGGACCGGTTCCAACACCAGAATTAGATAAACTTGCCGCAAATGGCTTAAAATATAACCGTTTTCATACTACAGCCATCTGTGGGCCTTCGCGCGCAGCCTTGTTGACAGGGAGAAATCATCATAATGCGGGTTCTGGGTTCTTGGCCGAATGGGCAACAGGATATCCAAGCTACAATTGTATGATTCCAAAAACTACTGCAACATCTGGTAGAATTTTAAAAGGAAACGGATATAGTACGAGTTGGTTTGGAAAAAATCATAATACGCCAGATTGGGAAAGTAGTATTACAGGGCCATTTGACCGTTGGCCTACGGGGTTAGGCTTCGATTATTTTTACGGATTCATTGGTGGTGAAACGCATCAATATTATCCAGTTCTTTTTGAAAATACGAAAGCAGTAGAACCAGATAAAACTCCAGAACAAGGTTATCATTTTATGACCGATATGACCGATAGAGCCATTAATTGGTTAGAATATAGTAAATCGGTTGCACCTCAAAAACCAGTTATGATGTATTTTGCTCCAGGAGCGGCACATGCACCACATCATGCACCAAAAGAATGGCGTGACAAATTTAAAGGTCAGTTTGATAAAGGCTGGGATGTGGTAAGACAAGAAACCTACGAACGTCAGTTAAAAATGGGAATTATTCCAAAAGGAACAAAATTGACTCCAAGACCTGACTGGGTTACACCTTGGGATAAACTTTCGGCAGATCAGAAAAAACTGTTTGCGCGTTTGATGGAAAATTATGCGGGTTATCTTTCGTTTGCCGATCATGAAACGGGACGCCTTTTAGAAGCCATTAGCAAACTTCCAGATGCCGATAATACTTTAATATTTTATATAGTTGGTGACAATGGCGCTAGTTCTGAAGGCGGAATGGAAGGTACAATTAATGAAGTAAAAGCATTAAGCGGAATCGCCACTCCTTTGGCAGATAACTTAAAACATCTTGATCAAATTGGAGATCCAGATACAGAACCACACTATCCTGTAGGTTGGGCGTGGGCTGGAAATGCTCCTTTTCAATGGGTAAAACAAGTAGCTTCTCATTTTGGAGGAAGCCGAAACCCAATGGTGGTTAGCTGGCCAAAAGTAATTAAGGATAAAGGCGGAATGCGCAGTCAGTTTGTGCATCTGATTGATGTGCTTCCTACAGTTTTAGAGGCTTCTCATTTGCCAGCACCAAAAACTGTCGATGGGGTTGAACAGAAACCTATGGATGGGGTTTCTTTCTTGTCTACTTTTAGTGATAAAAATGCAAAACCAGTTAGAACTAGACAATATTTTGAGGTATTCAGCAATAGAGCGATTTATGATAATGGTTGGGTTGCAGCTACCCAACACACATTTCCATGGAGACAGGATTATGCGCCAGGAAATTGGGATAAAGACAAATGGGAACTTTATAATATTGATGAAGATTATAGCGAATCGGTTGATTTGGCTAAAAAATATCCTGAAAAAGTGGAAGAACTGAAAAAGATTTTTGCAGAAGAAGCCAAAAAGTATAATGTGTATCCATTAGATGATAGAGGAACTGGTCGATTAATTTCGCCAAAACCTACGCCATCTGACCCAAAACGCAAACACTTTACTTTTTATGCAGGAGCAACGAGATTGGCTGAAACAGCGTCGCCAAATACTAAAAATAAATCGCATAGTATAACAGCAGAAATTGAACTTAAATCAAAATCAGACAGTGGTATCATTGTGGCTTCTGGAGGAAGTTCGGCAGGATTTGCTTTATATGTGCAGAACGGAAAGTTGGTTTATCACTATAATTATTTTGATGATGCCCGTTACGTCATTACTTCTAAAGAATCACTTCCAGTTGGAAAAAGTACTGTGCAATTTGATTTTGCTTATGATGGCGGAGGAACTGGAAAAGGTGGAACAGGAAAACTTTATATCAATGATAAATTAGTCGGCGAAGGGCGAGTTGATAAAACCGTAGCCGCTCGTTTCGGAATTGATACTTTCGGAATTGGTGAAGATTCTGGATCTCCCGTTGCAAAATCGTACAAACCTCCATTTAAGTTTACAGGAATTGTTGATAAGGTTGATATTGACTTGAAATAGAGGATAAAATTTAAAAGAGAGAATGTAAATCTACTATGAAAGACATTAAAAAATATCTGATTGTATCGCTTATCTTGATTCTAAGCAGTCATTCAAAAATTTATGCACAAGATGTTCTGCCTTTTCCACCAGTTCCTAGTGCGAGCGTTGCCAACGAAACATTGGCGGAAAGCACACACAAAAGAAGAGCGCAGCCAGATCATTTGCCGAAAGACGCACCAAATATCATTATAATTTTAATGGACGATTTGGGTTTTGGTACACCATCAACTTTTGGAGGTGGAGTTAATACGCCAACTTTAACCAAAGTATTTAAAGAGGGAATTGCTTATAATGAGTTTCATACTACTTCAATCTGTTCTCCAAGCCGTGCTGCTTTATTAACAGGTAGAAACCATACGCACGTAGGAAACGGAACAATTGCAGAAAGAGCCGTAGATTGGGATGGTTACACGGGAATTATTCCGAAAGAAGCTGCTACCGTTGCCGAAGTTTTAAAGAATTATGGCTACAGTACTTCTGCTTTTGGAAAATGGCACAATACGCCAGCGAACCAAACGACAGTTGCTGGGCCTTTTGATTACTGGCCGGTCAATTACGGATTTCAGCATTTTTACGGATTTTTGGCTGGAGAAACTTCACAATACGAACCAAGATTAATCAATGATTTTACACCAGTAGAACCTCCAAAAGACGAAAAGTATCATCTAACAACCGATTTGGCAGATCACGCAATAGAATGGATGAAACAACACAAATCGTACGCAGCAGACAAACCTTTTCTGTTGTATTTCGCTCCAGGGGCTGGTCATGCACCGCATCATATTTTTAAAGAATGGGCAGACAAATACAAAGGAAAATTTGATGACGGCTGGGATGCTTATCGCGAAAAAGTATTTAAACGCCAGAAAGAATTGGGATGGATTCCAAAAAACGCCATGCTTACGGCACGTGACAAAACAATGGCTTCTTGGGAAAGTATTCCACAATCTGAAAGAGCATTTCAAATTCGTATGATGGAAGTATTTGCGGGATATGTAGAACACGCTGATCATGAAGTTGGTCGTGTTTTGGATGCGCTTGAAGCGAATGGGCAAAAGGACAATACTATCGTGTTTTTTATTTGGGGAGATAATGGTTCGAGTGCCGAAGGGCAAAATGGTTCTATAAGTGAATTATTGGCTCAGAATGGCGTTTCAAATACCATTCAGCAACAGCTTGAAGCTTTGGATAAACTCGGTGGATTAGACGCAATTGGCGGACCTCTTTTAGAGAATAATTATCATGCCGCTTGGGCTTGGGCTGGAAATACGCCTTTTAAACATACCAAATTAGTGGCTTCTCATTTTGGAGGAACACAGAATGCAATGGTGGTTCGTTGGCCAAAAATGATTAAACCCGATAGTACGCCTAGAAGTCAGTTTCATCATATAAACGATATTGTGCCTACTATTTATGATATTTTAAATATCAAAGCACCAAAAGTGGTTAATGGTTTTGAACAAATGCCATTAGATGGAGTAAGTTTTAAATATACTTTCAATGATGCTAAAGCTAAAGAAGTATCTAAAGTTCAGTTTTTTGATAATAACGGAAGCCGTGGAGTTTATAAAGACGGTTGGTATGCCTGTACTTTTGGACCTTTATATCCATGGATTCCTGCTCAGAAAGGTTTAGCCGAATGGGATTCGACCAAAGATGTTTGGGAATTGTATAACATAAAAGAGGATTATACGCAGTATTATGATTTAGCCGCTAAAAATCCACAAAAATTAAAAGAGCTTCAAGAGATTTTTAATGAAGAAGCTAAAAAGAATAAAGATTATCCAATTGGTGCCGGAATCTGGCTTCGCATTCATCCCGAAGATGTTATTAAAGCACCGTATACTTCTTGGACTTTTGATGAAACAACCAAAAGAATGCCCGAGTTTAGCGCGCCAGGTTTAGGCAAAAAAAGCAATAAAGTTGTTGCCGAAGTTGAAGTAAAAGAAAATGCTTCGGGAGTTTTATATGCGCTTGGAGGCTCTGGCGGCGGTGTGACTTTGTTTATGGATAACGGAAAATTAGTGTACGAATATAATATGCTGATTATTGAACGCTATAATGTCGAATCTTCAGAAAAAATTCCGGCAGGAAAACATAAAATAGAGGTTTTAACGACTATTGCAAAACCAGGTGCACCAGCAGATATTGTTATCACAGTTGACGGCAAAGAATATGCTAAAGGGCAAGTAAAACGTACTGTTCCAGTAGCTTTTACAGCCAGCGAAACTTTTGATGTTGGTGAAGATCTTGGAGGACCAGTTTCTATTCGCTATTATAAAAAAGCGCCTTTTAAATTTGAAGGAAAAATAAATAGCGTGAAAGTAAATTTATTATAAAAACAGCACTCAAAATCTTGATTTTACGCATAAGAAAGAGAAAAAAAATCTGTTTTTTATCCGTTTTTGGCCTGCTAAAAGGATTTTTCTGCTTATCTTGTAGAATCCAAAACCAATTTTTATGACTATAAACAGACTATTCCTTATCTTTTTTGTACTTGTTTTATCTTCCTGCAGCAATAAAAAAGAACAGGAACTTATTATGCGTGAAAATGCACTTTTAGAAAGAGAAAAACAATTTCAAGATAAAGAAGCAGATTATGATAAGCTCTTAAAAATGAGAGACAGTTTATTATCTATTTCTAAAGTAAAAGATACACTTCCTAAAATAAAAGAATGGCCAGAAAATCTTAAAGTGGCATGGAATAGCAAGATGATCTGCAGAGAATCGAACTGCAGCAATTATGTGATTGGCGATCAGCGCAGCGAGGTTTGGGAGTTTGTGTCAGATTCTACCGGAATGTTTACAAACGTCTTAAGTAATAACGAAATTAAACGTGTTTTTGCTGGACAATATTTAGAAAGTAAAATAGTCCTTGATTCTGCAAAAGAAGCCTCTTCAAAAAACAAAATAAAAGTGAGCGTAGTGCTAGATGATATTAAAAAAAACATCATAAAAGGCACACAGACTATAACTGGTCAGGATAATTGTATCGCAAAATTCTCAGTCGAACTTACTCCATCTACTAAAAAGTAATTTATGCTACTGAGTATACATCATATCACATTTCCCATCGAAGATCCTCTTTTAAAGTATCTTATCGAAATTATCATTATTTTATGTATTCCGCTTTTATTGAATAAGATAAAGGTGCCACATTTGCTAGGCCTTATTATTGCCGGTGCTCTTATTGGTCCAAATGGATTTGGAGTGCTTTCTAGAGACAGCAGTGTTGTAGTTACAGGAACTACAGGTCTTTTGTATATCATGTTTCTAGCAGGTCTGGAAATTGATATGGCCGATTTTAAAAAGAACAAATGGAAGAGTATTATCTTTTCGATTTTCACTTTTGCCGTTCCGTTTGCTTTAGGGCTTGTAGGCGGTTATTATTTACTTCATTTTTCACTGCTTACCTCAATTTTGTTTGCCAGTCTTTTTTCATCGCATACTTTAATTGTGTATCCAATGGTAAGCGGTTTGGGGATTGCCAAAAACCTTGCTGTAAATATAACAGTAGGCGGAACGATGATTACCGATGTGCTTTCGCTTTTAGTCTTAGCGGCTATCGTTGGAATGTCGCAGGGAGAAGTCGGAACAGCTTTTTGGGTAAAATTATCCGTTTCAATGGTTGTCTTTGCTTTAATTGTACTGCTCATTTTTCCGGTAATTGCCAGATGGTTTTTTAAAACGGTGGATGACAAAATCTCGCAATATCTTTTTGTATTGGTTATGATTTATCTGGCAGCGCTTTTGGCTGAATTGGCAGGAATCGAATCTATTATTGGTGCCTTTTTTGCTGGATTGGCCTTAAATAAATTAATTCCGCATACATCATCTTTAATGAACAGGGTCGAGTTTGTCGGAAACGCCATTTTTATTCCTTTCTTTTTGATTAGTGTTGGAATGTTGATTGATTTTAATGCGTTTATACAAAGTTGGGAAACTTTATGGGTAGCGTCAATTATGTTGGTCGCATCAATAGGAGGTAAATATGTTGCAGCCATTCTGACAAAGAAAACATTTAGACTAACAAATGATGAAGGACAGTTAATTTTTGGACTGAGTTCGGCATCTGCGGCGGCGACATTGGCTTCTGTCATGGTTGGTTACAATATAATTATTGGCGAAAATGATGCGGGTGAACCTATAAGACTTTTAAACGAACATGTGCTTAACGGCAGTATTCTTCTTATTTTGGTTTCTTGTACCATATCATCGTTTGTCTCTATGGCGAGTGCACAACGCATTGCACAAGCAGAAAAAGACAATACAGTGTCGGGCGATAGTAAAGAAAAAGAAAATATACTGCTTGCTGTGAATCATGAAGCTACGGTAGAAAAAATGGTGAATCTTGGCTTGATGGTAAAAACAGCATCTAATAAACAGCTTTACGCCGTAAATGTGATTAATGAAGATGCCAATGAATCTTCTGAAAAAAATGCCGAAAGAATACTAGAAAGCGCGATAAAAGCTGCTTCGGCTGCAGATGTAGAACTACATCCAATTACACGCCATGACAATGATACAGCTGGGGGAATAAGCAATGTGATAAAGGAAAAAGATATTACCGATCTTATTGTAGGTCTGGAAGGCGGAAAAGGCTTTTCGGCTTCATTTGTATACAATTTGTATAATGGTTATCTGCGAAATAAAAATATCAATTTAATGGTCTATCATGCGGTTCAGCCAGCAGCGACTATCAAAAGATATTTGGTTTTTATTCCAGCAGATGCCGAATTGGATGCAGGATTTTTTCATTCGATGTTAAGAATCTGGAATATTGGCCGTAATTCTGGAGCCAAAATGAGTTTCTACGGAAAAGAAAAAACACTAAATATCTTAAAACGAATCGCTAAAAAAGCCTCTATAGAAGCAACATTTGATGTTTTTTCCAATTGGGAAGATGCTCAGCAAACCGCCCTGACTATTGAAGAAAATGAAGGATTAATTATTATGATGGGAGATAAGGGAATGCACTCGTATTTTTCGCGAATGCGAGATATTCCAGATCTTTTAAATCTAAAATTTAATAACAACAACTACATGCTTATCTATCCTTTTTCTAAAACTACTTCAAACAATACCGAAAAAAGGTCAGTCAGCAGTCATGATGATTTTGCTGAAATCGGAAAAGCGATTCGAAATATTTTTAAATGATTATTCTCTTTATAAGAATAAAAAAAGTTGTTAAACAATAAGTATTAAAGAAAAGCTAATTTAACGGAATGCAGACAATATTAGGAGCCAGCGGACAGATTGGCGAAGAACTGGCTAGAGAACTGAAAAGAAATTTTACTTCAGATGTTCGGATTGTAAGCCGTAAAGCTAAAAAAGTAAATGATACCGATATGGTTTTTTCAGCAGATTTAATGAATAAAGAAAAAGCCATAGAAGCTGTAAAAGGTAGCGAAATTGCTTATTTCACGTTAGGACTTCCAATGGATTCTGATCTATGGGAGAAACAATTTCCATTAATTCTAAGAAATACTATCGAAGCTTGTAAAATCAATAAAACAAAACTTGTCTTTTTTGATAATACTTATATGTATCCGCAGGATGATAGAAGGCTTACAGAAGACACAGCATTTGAACCAGTAGGAAGAAAAGGTATTGTTAGAAAAGAAATGGCAGAAATGGTTTTAAACGAAATAAAGTCAGGTCAATTAGAAGCAGTTATCTGTCGTGCTCCTGAATTTTATGGTCCAGATAAAACACAGAGTATTACCAATACTTTAATCTTTGATAACATCAGAAAAGATAAAAAACTAAAAGTGCCTTTAAGTGATACTAAAAAAAGAAGCTTAATTTGGACACCAGATGCAAGCCGCGCTACTGCGTTAATAGGAAACACACCAGACACTTTTGGTCAGACTTGGCATTTACCTGTTGATGATAGTCATCTTAATTATAAAGAATTTATTGCGCTGACTTCTGAAATATACGAGAGCGAATTAAAATATGCTGTTATACCAAAGTTTGTGTTTAAAATAGGAGCACTTTTCAATAAGAGGCTAAAAGAGCTACAGGAATTGCTTCCGAGATACGAACACGACAATATTTTTGATGACTCAAAATTTAGAAAACGATTCCCAGATTTTGCCGTAACAAACTATAAAAACGGAATTGGACAGATTAGAAAAGAACAATGATAATGAAGCTGAATTTTGATTGGAAATAACCATGAAATCAGGTATTGTTTTCTGTAGATAGCGTCAGTAAATTTGCGCCTAATCAAATAGTTTCCAATGAAAGTTAACAGTTTAGGCAGTTTTTTATCAATGAAATTAACATTTTTAAAAAATAGAAGAGCAATTTTGGTAAAACCCCTTTTATATGCAATGATGCTGCTTCCATTTATTGCATTCGGTCAAAAAGAGATAGTTCCTGGAAGTAAAGATATCAATACCAAATACATTAAACCCGAAAAATCGCTTTATACCGTTTATTATGTAAAAGGTACAGAATGGAAAAACATGGGAGCATTGACCTACGATATTGTTTTAGCCAACAATCAATTAACTTTAAACAATACTTTCACTCCCAAAGATAACGGAAAACCTACCACGCGTATTAGTACAGCAGATGCTCTCACGTTGAAAGCGATTAGTTATTCTGATGAAACGAAGAATGCAAAACTAAACCTTAATTTTGGCGAAACGATTACAGGTAATTTTTATTCGAAGAAAACCAAAAAAGATAAAAAGCTAAAATTGAAGCCTAAAGAAGAATTTTTTGACTTCAACTGGACGGATCATTTAATCGGAACATTACCATTGGATGTAGGCTATAAGGGCCGTTTCCCTCAATTTTATTATAATGATGAGTCAAATGTGCTGGTTGAATATTACACCATCAAAGAGGTTAAAAGTTACGTCTACAATTCTCCGAGAACTGGTAAACACGATACATGGATTGTTTCAGTTCTAGAAGAAAGCACCAACGCTTATTACAATTATATTATAGACAAAAAAGACCACCGTCTTTGGCAGCGAGAAATGTCTATGGCAAACGGAATGTGGGAAATCACAGTTAACGAAGAATTAGATTATCAGCCTATTAAAAACAAATTTAATAAAGAAGAAGTTGCCCGACAGATTTCTAATGGCAATGGTGTTATAATTGGTACCGCTTACGCAAGATCCGATTCTGGTAAAAAATTAGGAGGCTTAGTTAATACAGCTAAGAAACAATATGCTCCAAAAGGAACAGAAATTACACTTTTTCCAAGTTCTGCTTATTATGAAGAATGGCTGGAAGTGAACAAGAAAATTCGAAAACAGAAAAAAATGCCAGAAGTTCCTTTGGATAACGATTTTGGTTATTCGGTTAAAAAAGCCAAAGTATATGACGATCAGGGACATTTTGAGTTTGCAGATCTAATGCCGGGAACTTATGTGGTTATGGTGAGCTTTGATTTTACAAATTCTTATAATTATTCATACGTATCAGGATATACCAATTATTATAATTATTTTGGCTATCAAGGTTCTACAACCAATTATGGCACAGCTAGCCAATCTTATAGTGATAAAGCTAACATTGAGAAGCGTGTAACTATTGATAAGGATGGGGAAAAGAAAGAAGTGAATTTAAAAGAAATATAATAAAAAATAAGAAAGCCGTATCAACAGGAAGTTTGATGCGGCTTTACTTTTATTAGTTTTCCGGATTAAACTTAGACATATACATGTACCAGTTCCATTCCCAAGAATTTCCATTATCTTCAGAAAATGCCTGACTCCAAACAGGGTTATTTTTATCTCTTGCATCCCAGCGAAAAATCACAAGAATATCTTTTCCGTTAAAAATGTCTTTAGTCACAAAATGGCCAACATTGTTTTCAAAAGAACCTAAAACTGGCGGGTCTAATCTTCCTTCATTAGAATCGGCCCAATAAATACTCCACAATCTGCTTTTCGGGTTAAATAATCTAACGGTCATACCTTCAAATGGCTGTCCGTCAAATGTGGCAAGGAAATTATCAATATTACCGATTCCGTTTAAAACCTTATACATTTCTTGTGTAGATTCAAATTCGGTCCATTCTGTACAATTAGACAATCTCGAATTGAGTTTTTTATTATGAAGTTTCCATTTTCCTTCAAAAAAATCAAAATCATGTTTCGATGAAGTGGGAGAGGCCGTTATTATTAATTCTCCATTTGCATCAAAATTTATTTTCGGAATTTCTAAATTTTCTGTTTGCATCGTTTTTGGTTATTTGATAATTAGGATAAAAATAAATGTATTAGAATCTTCAAGACGCACCTCGGTTAAAACCTATTGTTTCTCTGTAGGATTGCGGAGAAATATCGGTTTTGCCTTTAAATACTCTGCTAAAATAGTATTCGTCATCATAGCCCAATTCATAAGCAATCTCTTTGACTGTTTTGTTTGTGAGGTACAATTCTCTTTTTGCTTCCACAATGATACGTTCTGTAATTAAGTCAGAAAGTGTCATATTAAAATGATTTTTTGCTGCACGCGCAAGTACAACCGGAGTTACATGAAGGATTTCGGCATATTCACTGGCTGAATGTTTCGTTCGGAAATGATCTTCAATAGCATTTCTTAAATTTTGAATTATAAAAAGCTGTTTTTCATTTCCGTTTATTTCTTTCACAGATTGTTGTTCGAGTTTTATTCGTGTGGCAAAAACCAAGAATATTTTCAAATAAGAAACCAGAACTTCATCTTTTCTCAAAGCTTCCATTTTCAGCTCATTGACAATTTCTCTGACAATATTCATCAATGTCTGTTTGTTATTTTGATCTAAAAGAATAAAAGGCTGCTCATAAACATTATTGAATAGAATTCCGTTTGCTGCAATTTCTTTATGATGTCGATAAATACAGAAAAAATCATGATGAAACTGAATGGAAACACCAGCAATTGGCCCTTCTGAAGCTAGCATAAAAGGCTGATACGGATAAAAGGCAAATAAAGTGTTTTCTTTGAATGCATATTCAGAAAGATCAACTTTGGCTAATCCTTCTCCCGAAGTAATTATAATTAACGTAAAATAGTTATTACGCTGAATATGATCAAAATAACTAGCATTATCAAATTCAAAAACCTTGAAAGATAAATTTCCGTTTTGCTGATTAACCAGAGTATGTACAGATTGTGATAACATCTTTATAATTTGCCAAGTAGTTCTAAAAATTGAGCATTTAATTCACTGCATTCATCAACACAAACATCGCCAACGACTTTTGGTTTCTGTCCCCATTTAGGAACATCTTCAGCACTTAGAACATTATATTTCGAAGTAAAACCGCCAACATAAGGCACAGATGTACCATAAATAATTGCAGCAATTTTGTGATGACGAATCATATAAGAACACATAATGCAGGGTTCGTGCGTCGTATACATTTTTGCCAGATGCAACTTATCCGAAAATCCGTTTTTTAATGCATCTTTAACCGCCAATATTTCGGCATGATTGGTAATATCTCCCGTTGATTTTCCAGATTCAATTCCCGTACCGATTACTTTACCATCAAGCACAATCAGTGCGCCCACAGGGGGATTTCCAGCTTTAAGAGCTGTTTTGGCAAGATCTAAACATTGATGCATATAATATTGAAAATCTTCTTGCATAACTTTAAACTTAAATTTTGATTTTAAGGAATAATCCAGTTTTAGCTAAATTACTCAAAAAAGCAACTGCTTTATTGGATTAGATGGGTCGAATTCTATTGCAATTTTTAAACTGCCCTGTTACTAAATAAAGGGCAGTTTAAATTTTGGCTTAGAAAATTAGAATATCGTAACCTTCTTTTTTAAGGTTTACAAAACTCGGAAGACCTGGAGTTCCAGGAACTTTGTTGTCATTTAATAATTCATAACCCGATACTTCGGTGCCAAATACAGCAACACAACCTTTAGAAAGTCCGTGAACATGATCTTTTACTTCTTTATAAAGAGCATTAACAGGATGTTCTGGTTGGTCAAGCTGTTCAGGCCATCTGATACCTGCACCTTGAAAAATAATTTTTACATCTTCACCTTCGTGTTTAAATTCATAAGCTGATGCTAAAGCATTGAATACACGTCCTAACGCTTCTTCTGAACCCGCTTTTGGGTCAGAAAGAATAATAATAGCTGTTTTTTTCATTTGAATAAGTTTTAATAACACCGCAAAGATCTGACGCCAATACCTGTTAGAGAATGGAGGAAATTTACTTTATGATGGAGAATTTTTATGAGAAGTTTTTAGAAGAATTTAGATTTAAAACGTCCATTATAAAGTAAAAATCATCCATTTCTCAGGAGAGATGATCTTGACAACTTTGCATAAGATAATAATGCACTTAAGTTGAACTTTAAAAAAAATAAAATGGCTGTTTCTGATTTATTTAAACCGCTTACATTACTGCATGGTCCAGCAATGAAGAATCGTTTTATGCTGGCACCTTTAACAAGCCAGCAGAGCGAATTTGATGGCACTGCATCTCAATACGATCAATTTTGGATGGAACAGCTTGCGCAAGGCAGTTACGGATTAATTCAAACCAGCGCTGCAACAGTGGAGGCTGGAGGTATAGCATTCGAACGCCAATTAGGTATTCATAGTGATGATCATTTGCCTAGTTTAACCCAAATGGCATCGGTTATTCGTGACGGTGGTGCGTTGTCTGCGGTGCAATTGCATCATGCGGGACATCGTGCTAAACCTTCTATAGGAGGAATTCCGGCTCCAGCTTCGAGTAAAACTTTAGAAGGGATAAAAGCAATTACGACTGAAGAAGTAGAAAGAATTCGCGACAGTTTTATTGCCGCGGCAAAAAGAGCGCAGCTGGCAGGATTTGACGGAATCTCTGTTCACGGAGCCTTCGGATGGATTCTTTCTGAATTTATGTCGCCAAACTTAAACGATCGTACCGATAAGTATGGAGGAAGTTTAGAAAACCGCGCTCGTTTTACTATTGAGGTTATTGAAGGAATTCGTCGAGCTTGCGGTCCCGATTTTCAGATTGGTTGGAGATTGTCGATTGAACGTTATGGATTGCTTTTGGAGGAACTTCGAGAAATTACGGCTGATATATTTGACAGGGAATTAATTGATTATTTGGATTTAGCACTTTGGGATTCAGCTCAAATTGTTCGTGAAGGAACTTTTAAAGGAAAAACCATGTTGAGTGTTTTTACAGAACTTCCTCGTAAAGGTGTGCGTTTAGGAGCGGCAGGAAAAATTATGAGTGCACAGCGTGCCGGAGAACTTCTAGATGAAGGATGCGATTTTGTGCTTATTGCGCGTGCGGCAATTTTACAGCGTGATTTTCCTCTTCAGGTAAAAGCAAACCCAATGTACGATAGTCCGCAGCTGCCTGTAATGGCGGATTTCCTGAGACAGGGCGGACTTAGCGAACGTTTTATCGAAACCATGCGCGGATGGCAGACTTTTGTAAAAGCAGGTTCTTTGTAAGTTTTTGTAGTGTTTTAATTGACGAATATTGAAGAAAAATAGATCTTGTATCTAAAATATAATATATATTTTTATTAATTGATTACGAACTGACTAATACACCAAAAATCATGGATTCTCAAAACCAAAAAAGCGAAATAAACCGACGCAAATTTTTACGAAATACTTCATTAGCGACTGTTGGAATTTACTTGGGCATTTTAGGTACGCCTAAAGTATTCGGAAATGTATTGATAGATACAAATGCTAAAGGCATTCCAGATGTTAAATTGAATAATGGATTGAAAATGCCTATGCTCGGGTTTGGAACTTACGGACTAAGCGGTGATATATGTCAAAAATCTGTTGTAGAAGCTATATCTGCAGGTTATTGTCTTATCGATACTGCAAAAGTGTATGGGAATGAAATAGAAGTTGGAAAAGCGATAAAACAAAGCGGAATTGATAGAAAACAGCTTTTTGTGACCTCAAAACTATGGGTTGATGATGCTGGATATGAAAATGCCAAAAAAGGTTTTGAAGAAACGCTTCAAAAACTGGGGTTTGATTATCTTGATTTGTATCTAATACATCGTCCGAGAGGTGATGTAAAAGGGTCTTGGAAAGCAATGGAGGAACTTTATAAAGCAGGAAAAATAAAAGCTATTGGAATTAGTAATTTTGATACAGCTCAATTGACAGATCTTTTGTCTTATGCTCAGGTAAAACCAGTTGTAAACCAGATTGAAACCCATGCTTATTTTCAGCAGACAAATGATTATGCGGTGCTAAAACAGCATAATATCCAAACAGAAGCTTGGGCGCCTTTTGCAGAAGGCCGAAACGATCTTTTTACAAATGAAGTATTAACTCAAATTGCGAAGAAGCATGGTAAAACTACTGCACAGGTAAGTTTAAGATGGCATTACCAGCGCGGTATTGTGGCTATTCCGAGATCTTCTCAAAAAGTACATATTTTAGAAAACCTAAATATATTTGATTTTAAGCTTGATGATGCTGATATGAAAGCGATTGCAAAATTGGATTTAAATAAAACTCAGTTTCCGGAATGGAGTTAAAGCATGCTTAGCATTAAATTAAAACCATAATAAAAAAGCCTATTTCCATCGAAAATAGGCTTTTTTTATGTTACTTCTATGAACTTCAAAAAGCTAAGTTTCCATTTTTCTATATTCATATTTAGACAATCTTATGGTTTGAAAATATTGTAAAATAAATCTTATTTACCTTTTGTTAAGTATTTTACAGTCAATGCTGTATGTTTTTTAGAAAAAGAGGCTTTAAGAAAAAACCGTTCTATTTGATTTATTTGCATAAAAAGGTGTTCCTCTTTAAGATTTATTAATAAAAAACTGCATAAACAGAGCGTGATTTGCTTAATTGCTAATTTTAATAAGGTTGTTAAAATAAAACAAAAAAAGAGCTAAATTTAATCGAATATTTTTATTGTCTAACTTATCTAATTGTTTATGAATGTATTAGGTTTGGTGGTTAGTATTTTATTTATAGCCGTAACAGCATATCTGCTTGTGAAAAAATTCAATCCGCAAGCTGTTCTTCTTTTTGCTGGCATATTGATGATGGTCATGGCTACTTTGTTAAATTTCCCTATTACTCCTGTAGCGCAGCCAACAGGAATTTTCGTATTCGACTTATTTAAACGCTTACAAGAATCATTATCTGATAAAACTGCCAATGTCGGGCTCATGATTATGACAATTGGCGGATTTGTTGCTTATATGAAAGCGATTGGAGCTAGCGATGCATTAGTGCATGTTGCTGTTAAACCGCTTGGGGTTTTTAAAAAGTTTCCGTACATCGCAGCTTCTATAGTGATACCTATCGGTCAGGTTCTTTTTATTTGTACACCATCTGCAACAGGATTAGGTTTATTATTGGTTGCATCATTTTTTCCAATATTAGTTTCATTAGGAGTAAGTAGGGTTTCGGCTGTGGCTGTTATTTCTGCCTGTACTGTTTTTGATATGGGACCAGCATCAGCAAATACTGCCCGTGCATCGCAACTCCTAGATATGCATAATGTAGAGTATTTTATTAAGTATCAGCTGCCACTGGTAATTCCGATGACTACGCTTCTTATGATAGTCTATTTTTTTGTAAACAGACATTATGACCAAAAATTGCCAAAAGAACATCATGAAAATTATAATCCTGATGAAATTGTTTTAAAAACACCTTTGGTTTATGCAGTGTTGCCTGTTTTACCATTATTGCTCTTAATTGTATTTTCTCCAATTCTTAATATTTTTAGCAAACCTGTTCATCTTGATACGACAACTGCAATGCTTATATCATTGGTTATTTCTATGGCAATGGAAATAATTAGGTTACGAAATGTCGAAGGAGTTTTTGCTTCACTTAAAATATTTTGGGAAGGAATGGGTAAAGTATTTGCATCTGTTGTTACACTAATTGTTTGTGCGGAAATATTCGCTAACGGATTAATTTCACTAGGATTTATTGATAGCTTAACCAATGCTTCAATGAGTTTAGGACTTGGAATAGTAGGTATTGGAATATTAATGACTATTATAATTTTCCTAGCTTCTGTACTCATGGGTAGCGGTAATGCTTCTTTCTTTTCTTTCTCGCCATTAGTTCCTGGAATCGCAGCCAAATTTAATACATCAGCAGCAGGAATTATTTTGCCAATGCAGCTTTCATCAAGCATGGGAAGAGCCGTATCGCCAATTGCGGGTGTAATAGTAGGTATCGCTAAAATAGCAGAGGTTCAGCCAATGGATCTTGCAAAACGCAACGTAATTCCCATGTCAGTAGGTTTATTGTTTATGCTTGTATTTCATTATTTTATTTAAAACTTAAATAAAGATGTTTAAACTGATAAAAAATTCAATCCTATATGCTCCCGAATCATTGGGGAAAAAAGATATTCTGATTTGTGGAGAAAAAATCGCGCTAATCAGTGATAAAATAAACCCAAATCTTCCAGATGTTGAGATTATTGATGCAAACGGAAAAACAGTAACGCCAGGATTTATAGATCAGCATGTGCATATTACAGGTGCTGGCGGTAAGCACGGCTTTCAGTCGCTTACGCCAGAAATTGCTTTGACTGAATTTATTACCTGCGGAACAACAACTGTAGTGGGACTGTTAGGTACAGATGGAGCAACAAAAAGTCTGAAAGCACTTTACGCTAAAACCAAAGCGCTAGACAATGAAGGCATTACCGCTTATATGCTAACCAGCTATTTTGGTTTGCCCCCAATCACTATGATGGGTTCAGTATTAGAAGATATGCTGTTTATAGATAAAGTATTAGGATGCAAAGTAGCAATCAGTGACGAACGCTCTTCTTTTCCTACCGCCAAAGAACTGTTGTCTATTTTAAAAGATGTGCATGTTGGCGGTTTGACATCAGGTAAAAAAGGAATTATGCATGTGCATCTCGGAGCACTCAAAACCAACATGCAGTTATTGCTTGATTTGGTAGAACAATACGATTTTCCTATTAGAAATATATCGCCAACACATGTAGGCAGAACAGCTCCTTTATTTGAGGAAGCGATTCGTTTTGCCAAACTGGGCGGAATGATTGATATAACAACAGGCGGAACTAAATTTGACGAACCGTATAAACAAGTGCTTTATGCTCTAGATAAAGGAGTTCCAATAGAAAATATGACCTTCAGCAGTGATGGTAACGCTGGTTTAGGAGTAAATGACAAAGATGGTAATTTGGTAGGCTTCAAAAAAGCACCCATTGATCTGAATTATAAGCAGGTGCAAAAACTGGTGAAAGAAGCTAATATGCCTATAGGGCAAGCTATTCAGTTGGTAACATCAGGTCCTGCACGTAATTTATCACTTACACAAAAAGGGAGAGTCTTCGCAGGAGGTGACGCCGATTTATGTTTGTTTGATTCCAATTTTAATTTGACGGATGTCATAGCTCGAGGTAGAGTTATGATGAAGGAAAAAGAAATTTTAGTACGCGGAAGTTTTGAAAAGAAAGATTAGATAAATATGAAAATAAAACTATTCTTATTGCTGTTATTCTTCTCAAACTGCTACTTTGCAATAGCACAGGAAGATGACGAACTGGAGGTAAGGAACGAAATGGACTCTGAACAGACAGCTCAAACTCAAGATGTATCTGAGGCCATGCGTTTGAAAAAAGGCTATTCATTAGGTGATGGATTGACGCTGGAATCTGAAAGCACTTGGCTTAACTTTACGCAAAGTCTGCAGTTGTTGGCAGGTGTCAATTCTACTGACGGCTTTGATACGTACAGTTCAGAATTTAATATTCGTAGAGCTAGGTTTAATTTTAGAGGAACTTTATTCAATGAAAAAGTATATGTAAGACTCCGTGTAAATCTAGTGGGAAATTACCAGAGCACGACAACTGGATCGCGTTCTTATAATGGTACTTTACAAGACGCATTAATAGAATATAGGCCAACTCCCAACCATCGAATCAATTTTGGTGTGCGTGCCAATTATGACGACTCGAGAGAAGCTAGGATAGAAGGGGAGTCTCTTGGCTTTATTGAAAGAAGTGCCATATCTACAGCCTTTGATCCAATATTTGATTATGGAATAAGATATTATGGCGTATATCGTTTTGGAGGAAATGTCCTCAAACCGTATGTTTCCATCACTACCGGAGACGGAACTTCTGCTTTGCAAAAGAATTACGGCGGATTTAAATATGGTATTCGTTTAGATTATCTGCCTTTTGGAACCTTTAGTAAAGGAGGTGAATATTTTATGGATGATTTAGTGCATGAACGTGTGCCGAAATTAATAATCGGTCCTACTTTTAGTTATAATGATGGTATTAGTTCAGCAAAGGGAACCAATGGAGGAAGGTATATTTATGGTGATGCAGCACAGAATGAGCTTTTGCCTGATTTAATTAAGACGGGAATTGACTACATGTTCAAATATCGCGGATGGTATTCTCTAGGCGAATATGTTTATACTCATGCTAAAGTGCCTTCAGGTATTGCGGGAGAGTTTAACACAAGCGGAAAATTTACGCCATATACTGGCCAAACTCCAGAACAGATTGAAAATACGGTGCTTAGCCGATTAAATGTTGGAAGCGGATTCAATGTGCAAGTGGGATATTGCTTTAATGCATTTGCCTTATCTGGCAGATACTCATATATCGAGAATGATCCTAATACCGCCAATTTTGCAGATATGAACCGTTATTACAGTTGTGTTGGAACCTTTTATTTTAGCGGGCATAATTTAAAACTTCAGACCGAAGTGGGTTATCAGGAATACAAAGACATGTTAAAAACACCTGATGTAAAGGGAAATATATATGGTCAAATAATGTTTACTCTTCAATTATAGCGAAAATGAAAAAGTCACTATTAATTATCATGTTTACAATCTGTTCTGTCTCCGTAATGCAGGGGCAGACAGAAGATATTTATCAAAAATATTTTCCAGACCCAGCAACAGATATGCCATTGCCAATTACAAAAGGGAATTCGACATTTAATTACTTTACTAAGTATAAAGATGTGATTTCTTTTATTCAGGAATTAGCGGCCAAATACCCAGATATAATGACGGTTAGTTCGATTGGAACGACTCAAAAAGGAAAAAATCAGCCCATGGTTTTACTGACACGTAAAAGCAAGGTAGCAGATGAAGATAAATTGAGAGTCACTTTTATAGGAGGTATTCATGGTAATGAACCATTATCAACCGATGGTATGCTATATTTAATGTATTTGGTAACTCATGATGCTTCAAATACTGCCATGCTCGATAATATGATTTTGCAGGTTATACCTATGGTAAATGCAGACGGAAGAACTGCAGAAACAAGAGCAAGCAATAACAGTGTCGATTTAAATAGGGATCTTACGATTCTTAATGCAAAAGAAAGTGCAAATCTTAAAATAGCAATTAACAAGTTTGATCCTCATGTAGTAGTAGATTTTCATGAATTTTCACCAGCAAGATTAGATTTTAAAGAATTAAATGATTGTTATACATCGGCTTATGATATTTTATTTCTTTATACAGGAAATCTAAATGTAGATCCTGCAATTCGCGATGTAATCAAAACAGTATTTGTAGAGCCAACAAAATCTTTTTTAACCAGCCATGGCCGAAGAGTTGCAGATTATTGTACCACCTTTATGAAAGATAATGAAGTCTGGCTAAATATAGGAGGTATTGCTTCACGTTCAAGCGCAACGAATTACGCACTGCAAAATAGAATTTCTATGTTAATGGAAATTCGCGGATTATCAGAAAAAGAAAAATCGGCTAAAAGAAGAATTGAAACGGCAGCTCTTACAGGATTATCATATTTAAAGATTGCACACGATCATGAAGCGGAAATACGAACTGCTATTAAAACGGCTAATAAGAATGCTGTAGAAGCTACACGTGTTTCTGTAAGCACTTCAAAACCTGAAACAATTAAAAGAGATTATCATTTTGTAGACAAGTGCAAGGTTTCTGACACAACCATTGTTTTTAATGCTAATTACAATGTAAACCAGTCACCTGTTATTACTCGGCCAAAACCTGGTGCATTTATAATCTTTCCAGCATCGGAGAAAGTAAAAAAAGTGCTTGAAGTATCGGGCGTTTCGGTGAAAGTGATAAAACAGCCCTTCCAGTTTAATCATATAGAACAATATGCCGTAAATCAAAACGGACAAATAAACATTGTAGAAGGAGCAGTTTCTGTACCAGAAGATGCTCTTGTTATTGATTCTCAACAGCCTATGAGCAATGTAATAGCTGACCTTATAGAGCCTGATGGTGCAAACTCTCTGTATGCAAATAATATTATCAGAAAAAAAAGCAAAGAAAATATGATTCCTATATATCGTATATCTCGTGAACAATTATCTCAATTATCCACTAAATAATAACAGTATGAAATTAAAATACACCCTGTTTATATTTTGCACATTAGCAATTGCATTTCAATCGTTACGTGCGCAAGTGTCTGAGGTAGGAAAATCTGACTCAAATGTCCGTTATGTTACTGGAGAAGGCACATATATCACGCTTAGCAAAAAAGACAAATTTATTTTTAATATTAATGCCACTTTGCAGCCTGGTTTTCAGTTAAAGAGTGAAGATGTTGAAGATGTGACCACAAATTCAGAACAGTTATCTCTTAATCTTGTTCGTCTCGGACTTAATTTTTCGGCTTACGACAACAGGCTTACAATGGCCATTTTATCTGATTTTACTGGAACAACTGGTATATTGGAAGGATGGATCGGAATTGCCAGCAAAAATAAAAAGTACAGACTTGTATTTGGTGAACGACAAACCAATACCAATAACAGACTTGCAATGGCCGATGAAAGATATGCATCGGTAATGGCACCAACAATATCTGGAAAATCGAATGATGGAAGTATATATGGCGGTTTAATGCAAAATTTTGTTAGTACAACAAGAGAAGGCGGTTTGTATTTTGAAACCAATTTCAGCATTAATAAAATGAGATTGTATCCATCTGTATCGATCACTACAGGAGAAGGTCAGGGATTCTTTGATCCAGTGGCTAATTCTGGTTTCAAATACGGAGGAAGAATTGATTTTATGCCTTTGGGAGATTTTATTAAAAACAATGCTTTTATATCTCAAGACATTTATCACGAACCAAAACCAAAATTTGCGATTGGAGTTGCAGACAGTTATAATGTAAAAACAAGTAATTCTATTGGTGCGGGCAATGGTACAGTTTCAGGTATTTATGATGAAACTGGTAAAGCAGCTTTTGCAAATTATAATAAATTCGTTTTGGATTTAATATTTAAGTATAACGGTTTTGCTTTTGTGGGAGAATATATTGATGGATCCATTCATGGAAAAGATTTATTCACAGACACTGCAGGCGCAGTTAGGCTTACGCCTGAAAATGCTTCTGCAAAATATAGCGTGGGAAGCGCAATCAACGTTCAATCGTCGTATGTAACACACGATGGTTGGGCATTTGAAGGACGTTATTCATACGTTAAGCCTGAGTTTGATGTAGCAACATCTATAATTCAGACTCAACATTGGTATACAGCGGCATTTAATAAATATATGATGAATAATGCTTTGAAGTTTGGAATTAATGCGACCTATATTGACCAGAATGGAGCCGGTCAGAATAAAACAACATGGATAAATAACATTGCGGTACAAATTTCATTTTAAATTAACAGTTATGAAAGCACTAAAAATACTAGCGATTGCCCTATTGTTGGCTGGATGCGATTCAAATATTGATTTTTCGGGTCCATCGCCAGAACCGCCTTCACCAGACGAAGGAAAAGATCTACTTATAACTGAAATCGCAACATTTATCAACACAGATGGTGCCGCAGGTGGAGTTAGAAATCACTATGTGGAATTGTATAACGGTACTGGAAATACGATAGATTTGTCAAAATATGCTATTGGATATCAGGCTACAACAGATGAAAGCACGTTGACAGATTGGAGCTTTACCAGCACTGCAAATTATTTATTATTGACAGGGTCATTAGAAAAAGGAAAATGTTATGTTATTGCTTCGCCGCAGGCAAATACAACTGCCGTAAAGCGTGATACCGAATGGGGAACTACAAGCAGTGCAAATGCAGATGCAAGTAAACCTTTGCAGTTAAGCGGAAATAGCGGTATTGCTCTTTTAAAAAAGGATGCAGCAGGAAAATATACTCTAAACGGAGAATCTTATAGTCTTATTGATGCTTTTGGTAGTCCAAATGTAGCGCGTGTAACTTCGGGAGGAAGCAACAGTAGCCGTAATAATTTTATGTGGACAATTGCAGGAGAAACTAAAGACACACGTAACAGAACGTTTTGGAGAAAAGGAACCGTAAAAGATCCTAATCCCGATTGGGCTACCACCAAAGGAACTTCGGCCAGCAATTCAGAATGGACTATTTCTGGAGATAGAACATGGGATTACACTAATCTAGGACTTCGTTGAAATTAATATTTTTAGGATGCATGCCACTTAAAAATCATAAAAAAAACCGCTATTAGCGGTTTTTTTTTATTTCTATTGTCTTTAAAAGAATGGCAAAAACAAATTAAAGAGGATTTAGGCATTTGATTCAAATAATATTTAAAAGAGTGGCTTTGCACGATTCCTTTTTTAACTTATCTTCGCTGTTTATACATTTCCGAAAATATTTAACTCCTTTAAAATCTAATTTGTGAAAGAAAAATATGAAGATCTACAAGACAATCAGCTTAAACGTGGGTTGACTAACCGTCACATTCAATTAATTGCCTTAGGCGGATCAATAGGAACAGGGCTTTTCCTTGGTATTGGTCCAGCAGCTGTGTTAGCAGGTCCATCTGTTATTTTAGGATATGCTATTGCCGGAATCATTGCCTTTTTTATTATGAGACAGCTTGGAGAAATGGTTGTCGAAGAGCCTGTATCTGGAAGTTTTAGCTATTTTGCCTATAAATATTGCGGTTCTTTTGCTGGTTTTGCATCTGGTTGGAATTATTGGATTTTATATATTTTAGTCAGTATGGCCGAACTTACAGCCATTGGTGTTTATGTGCAATTTTGGTGGCCAGAAGTTCCGCTTTGGGCTTCTAGTTTGTTTTTCTTTCTAGTTATCAATGCTTTAAATTTTGCCTCGGTAAAAGTTTACGGAGAAACAGAATTCTGGTTTTCAATTATAAAAGTGGTTGCCATTATTGCAATGATTCTTTTTGGAACTTATTTATTGATAAGTGGAACAGGAGGAGAACATGCTACAATTCATAATTTATATAACGATGGAGGCTTTTTTCCAAAAGGTTTCTTCGAAAAAACGGCTAATGGCAGTTTTCAAGGATTATTATCAGCAATGGCTTTAATTATGTTCTCTTTTGGAGGTTTAGAACTAATTGGAATTACCGCTGCCGAAGCCGAAAATCCAGAAAAAAATATTCCAAAAGCAACCAATCAGGTTATTTATAGAATTCTTATATTTTATGTGGGTGCTTTGGTCATTTTATTTGCTTTGTCACCTTGGCGACAAATTACCACAGACAGTAGTCCGTTTGTAATGGTTTTTCAGAATTTAAACGGAATGGAATTTGAGCTGTTTGGCAACAAAATATATTTTACGCGATTGATTGCCAATGTGTTGAATTTAATTGTGTTAACTGCTGCTTTATCCGTATACAATAGTAGTGTATACAGTAACTCACGAATGTTATTTGGTTTGGCAGATCAAGGCAGTGCTCCTAAGTTTTTAAAGAAGCTAAACAAACAATCAGTACCTGTTAACGCCATTTTAATTTCTTCATGCTTTGCAGCGATCTGTATTTTAATCAACAAAGTAATTCCAGAAGAGGCATTTAGTATTTTAATGTCTCTAGTAGTGTCTTGCTTGGTTATTAACTGGGTTATGATTTCGTATACACATCTACAATTTAGACGTACGAAAGAAAAGGAAAACACAAAAACTAAGTTTGCATCCATATTTTATCCAGTTAGCAATTACATCTGTTTTGTATTTTTATTAGGTATTTTATGTATTATGTGGATGACTAATATGAAATTATCAGTAGAATTAATTCCTATTTGGCTGGGTATTCTTTTTGTATTTTACAAAGTTTTTAAAACAAAGAATACGTAGTTTTAATCGTATTTTTATTCTAGGCATTGAAAATCAGCATTGACATGATTTTCAATGCTTTTTTTTTCACTAGTCATGATAAAACAGTTTAGTTTATTCTGGTTACTTGCAATATGTTTTTCTGGTTTAGAAAAATAACCCTATTTGATAAAACTAAAATAAATTGTACCTTTTACATAGCTTTAAATTAAATAGATTAAAATATAAATTATGATAAAGTCTATAAATCCTTATAACCAGGAAACGGTATATGAATGTGCTGAATTAGAGAGTCAAGATATTAAAAATGCAATTGATACGGCAGATCTGCAATATAAATTATGGAGAGAAGTTTCCTTTTCAGAACGTTCCATATTGATGAAAAATGCTGGTCAGGAACTGAGAAAAAACGCTCGTGAATATGCACAGATTATAACTCAGGAAATGGGAAAACCCATTACTCAGTCAATAGCAGAAATAGAAAAATGCGCTGCTTTGTGCGATTTTTATGCGACACATGCTTCTGAAATGCTTGCAGATAAAATAATTGAAACAGAAGCGCATAAGAGTTATGTGAGCTACGAACCAATTGGAGTTGTTTTGGCTATTATGCCTTGGAATTATCCATTCTGGCAAGTTATGCGTTTTGCTGTGCCTGCGCTTATGGCGGGAAATGTCGGAATATTGAAACATGCCAGCAATGTAATGAAGTGCGCTATGAGTATTGAAAAAGTATTCGAAAAAGCTGGTTTTCCTAAAGGTTGTTTTACTAATCTCCCAATTGGCAGCAAAAAGGTAGAAGAAATCATTAGAAATCCAAAAGTGAAGGCGGTTACACTTACCGGAAGTGAAGCAGCGGGCAGGGCTGTAGCGGCCGTTGCAGGAAGTGAAATTAAAAAAACAGTGCTAGAACTGGGAGGGAGCAATGCATTGGTTGTTTTTGCAGACTGTAATTTGGAACAAACAGTAAAAACTTGCGTACAGGCACGTTTTCAGAATGCAGGGCAGAGCTGTATTGCTGGAAAGCGTTTATTGGTAGAGTCATCTATTGCCGAAGAATTTACAAAAGCCTTTCTTGAAGGTGTTAGAGGTCTTCGTCACGGAGATCCTTTAAGTGAAGAAACCACAATTGGAACTATGGCTCGTGTTGATCTTGCCGAAGAACTCGAAAAACAGCTTGAGCAGACACTAGAAAAAGGCGCGGTAGTTTTGCTGGGAGGTAAAAGAAATAAAGCTTATTTTGAATCTACTGTTATAGGAAATGTTACTGCTGATATGTCTATTTTTAAAGAAGAAATTTTTGGTCCCGTAATCGGAATTACGACTTTTAAAAATGAAGAAGAAGCTGTCGAACTTTCAAATAGCAGTCCGTTTGGACTTGGGGTTACAATTTTTACGGAAGACTTTGAAAAAGCCGTCCGATTAGTGCCAAAATTTGATGAAGGAGCAGTATTTGTAAACGAACTCGTAAAGAGCGACCAAAGATTGCCTTTTGGAGGAACTAAAAATTCAGGATACGGACGTGAACTTTCGCAAGATGGTATTCAGGAGTTTGTAAACAAGAAAACGGTTTACATAAATAAATATAAAAATTAAATTAATTGATTTCTTTGCATCATACTATGAGCAGCACATTTTCTGACAGCAATCAAATAGGAATAGTATCTACTTTCTCTGAACTTGTACAGACCAATTTTAAGGGAGAAATGAATGCACTTTGCTGGCACAGAAATTTGGATGGCGATTTTAGCGAGATTGTTGCCAAGTTGTCTTTAAGCGAAAATATAACCGAAGTTTCTCCCGCAGATTTAATTGCGCTTCAACTTTCGGAAAAGGGAAATATAGCACGAGAAATAATCTTAAACGATTTACAATTATTAGCCGATTTTGGAGCTTCGCCTTCTCTCAATTTACTGAAATGTTATGAACGTGATGATGAATTTGATTTCATATCTACCGATGTGTATTCGTTTCACGTAGATCGTTCACCTATTGCAACAGACACTTTTTTATGCACCTATCACGGAGCGGCAAGCGATATTGTTTCTAATGCACAGGCAGAACAAAAAATCTTAATTCCAGAAATTCGAGCGAAGCTAAAAGAGCTTCATGATGGACCAGAGAATGAGTTCGAAGACTTTTTAAAGGAAAATTATTTTGATTTACATTATCAGCTGCACGAAGATGCAAAACCTATTAATCTAGGCTTAGGACATCTTTGGCGTTTGGCTGTAGATCATCCAAAACAAGAAGTATTGCCCTGTGTTCATAGAGCACCAGTAGAAAATGATGGAGAATATAGATTGTTGCTGATTTGTTGAGGAGGGAAATCCTCGCAAGTTAAATTTCTATGATAAAAAAAAAAGCATTTTAGACAAACTGATTTGCTTTAAAAGTCTTGTCTTCCAATAATGGTAATAATTTCTACGCGTTTATCTCCGTTAATTTGGTAATAAATAGTATCAACTCCGCATACACAATAGCGATATCCTGTTTTAATGTGATCAGCTGATGGAAATAAAAAAGGATTTTCCTCTATTTTTTCAAAACAATCATAAAACATATTAAAATAGTGGTCGGCTTGATTAATGCCAAACTTACTAACACCATAATAATAAATTCTTTTTAAATCTTCTTTGGCTTCGCTACTTAAATAATAGCTATACATTAGGCAGATCTTTTTTAAATTCGGTTAACATTTCCTCTCTAGTTTGTTTTTCTGCAAAGCCACTTTTTTCTCCCTTTTCTATTTTAGCTCTTACAAACTCATAGTATTCTTCTTTTGTACGAGCTTGTTTAATCAAATAGTTTATAGCTTCACTTTTACTGCTAAACTCTTCTGTGTCAACCTGATTTTTTAACCACTCATCATTAGGAGCAGTTAATGATATACTTTGTCGTGTCATAATAATTCAAATTTGTATTGGTGTAAATTTACACCAAAGTTTCGAGAAAAAAACATAATTTAGATGAATTCGTTTTTATTTTGGGATAAATGAAGCAGTATCATCAGAATTTTCTATTGAAAATTTCAGCATCAAGTGTTTGCAAAACACTAAATGCGTATATTTGATACATGAATAAACAAACTCCTTTTTCGGTATGCGGAGAATTATTGTCGGCTCCAATGCATATTTGCGGTTTTTTCGATTCGAGAGAACAGCAATATGAAGTAATCATTCCCTATATTTTGGAGGGTTTGGAGGCCAATGACAAAGTAATCAACATTCTTGAAGGAAACCGTCATGGTGAACATTGCCGTTGTCTAGCTGATAATGGAATCTCTATCGCTGAAAAACTGTCTAGCGGTCAATTGGAAGTGATGGCTTCTGAAAATTCTTATATCAAAGATGGCGAGTTCGCTGCAGATAAAATGTACAAAATGCTCGAACAAACTTTACTGTCGGCTTCAAGAGCGGGTTATGATAGTGTCAGAGCTTGCGGAGATATGGTTTGGGCGCTCAAGAACCTGCCAGGAACCGATGAACTTTTAGAATATGAAGCCAGACTGAATCTGCTGACTCCACAACATTCAGTTTCATTAATTTGCATGTACGATATAAGTAGTTTCAGCTCAAATACGCTTACAGATATATTGCTTACACATCCTTATGTAATCAAAGACGGAAAAATCAGCAAAAACCCGCATTATGTAGAACCTTTAGAATTGCTTTCTAGTCTTTCTTCTCGATCTAGTGCGCTTAAATCCTAAATCATATTTTCCTTTTCCGTTAGGCTAATTTATCGGTGAGTTAAAAACTATGCCAAATATCCAGATGATGGCAGTTTTAAGTCTTAATAAGGTTTAAATCCTACAAAATTATTCTTAAATATAACAGAAAGTAGAATTTTTGTTATATTTATACAAACAAACTGATTATGAGTATGTAGTAGTTTGGTTGTTAAAGAAAAAGCCAAATTTAGGGCTGATAAAAAAAAGTTAAAAACATTCTTTATTTTAAAGTGGCACAATTCGTGCCTGCAAAAAAATCATAAATAATCAGAACGCTTAATCGGTGTTCTAAAAAAATTAAAATAAATGAAAAGATTTAAATGTATGTATGTTTTTGTTGTAGTGTTATTATCAACATTTACATATGGTCAGGAAAGTTTAAAAATGTTTGTAAAAGAAAGTAAAGTGCCATGTACGGGTGTTGGCCCAATGGAATGTCTACAGGTAAAGTATGACAACGACAAAGAATGGCAACTTTTTTATAATCATATTGAAGGTTTTAATTTTGAAAAAGGAAACCGATATGAAATACTGGTTACGAAAACCAAAAGACCAGAACCTATTCCGGCTGATGCTTCTGCATATGAGTATAAATTGAAAAGTATAATTTCTAAAACTCCTGTAACTAAGGAAAAAGGAATTTATAATACCAAAATGATTTTAACCCAATTAAATGGGAAAAAGATAAATAGCGGAAAAGCATTTATCACCATTAACGATGAAACGGGCACAATAAGCGGTAAAAACGGATGTAATAATTTCAACGTAAAATACACGAAGCTTTCTTCAAAAAATCAAATTAAGACCAATTCTCCAATGGGAACTTTAATGGCTTGTGATAGCGAAAGCATGAAATTGGAACAAGATTTTAGCACTGCGATTACAAACAAAAAGTTCAAAATTGTAAAGAAAAACAATAAAGTACAGTTTAAAAACAATAAGAACAAAGTGGTTATGGAATTTTCTATTCCAACTCAAAATGAACTGTGGAGTTTTATTGCAAAAAACAATTGGAAACTAATCGCACTAGAAAATGTTGGACAAGATTACGGAAAAGCTTCTATCAAGTTTAACCCAGCAGAAAAGAAAGTGAGCGGAAATTCAGGTTGCAACAACTTCTCTGGAACTTATGAAACTAATGGTGATACTATTTCTTTTGATAAAGTAGCGTCTACAAGAATGGCATGTATTGATGAAGAAGCAAATAAAACAGAGCAAAAAATGTTGTCGTATTTAAACAATAAAGACCTGCGTTTTGATGTAGCAGAGCAAACACTTAATTTTTATCTTAACGATAGATTGATCATGATGTTTGGTATTACGAAATAAATTCAGTTTTATAAGTCATCTTTAAATGGATGATATTTATAAAGAATGATTAGAAAACCAGTGAAGTTGATTCACTGGTTTTTTTATTAACTTTCAGAAATGCTCAAGTGAAACATTGTTTTGATTTTTTTAGAAATTACATCTAGGAAATTTAGATTTTGTTTATTCTGCATCATAAACTTCCACTTTTGAGTTTGGTATTCCAACTTCTGAAGTTGGTGATTTTAAATAAACTTTACCAGAATAGACTGGTTTGTTGATGTTACTTTTGATAATTTCTTTATTGAATTTAATATACAACTCAACATTTTCATTTTTATCGAAAAATGTTTTAAAGCGCTCCATTAATTGATTATTGAAATTACGTTTCTCAAGCGGATCTCTTATAGCGTCATTCTCATCTGCTGTTTTGCCATCGAGTAGATCAACCCAAATACGGACTTCAAATTGTCTTGAAAATTGGTCTTGTACAAAAATTACAAAACTTATAGGAACTGCTTTACCGACAACAGTATCGTTAAGAAATTCAAGACCAGTATTGGTGTTGCTGATAACTTCGTTATTCATAAAAAAGATATCGTAATTGTATATTTTAAAGTCTGATCTATTGGTGCCAATTTTATAGTGATATCTTTTAAGACGATTCTTGAAATATGTATTACTTATTTTATTTTTGGCTATTTCTTCCTGAACAAATGATGGCATTTCTTTTCTACGTAAATCTACCCATTCTTTTCTGTCAGCACCACGACTTCTAAAACTTCTCCAATCTATATTCGTTTCTTTCGCTTGATAAGTGCCAATTTCTTTATTACCAATCCCGCCAATCCATAAAGTGACCAAACCTTCTGGAGCAAAGGCGACGGTTAGTGTATTATATTCATTTTTATATTCTACACCGTCCATACCCATCGTACTGCCATAATCTTTTTTAAAGATATCGTACATTTTTTTTTGAGGCAATTCGAAATCACCAGAAAAAAACTTATTTTCTGCATACGAAAACCAAGCGATTTGCATGCGTTCTGGAACTTTCTTTTTATCATCACCAACTACCATAGTACCGCTGCTGCTAGCTCCCCAACTATCGTTTAGATATTGTCCGCTTGGTATCCATGCAGTGGTGTTATCAGATAAAATAAAACTGCCATCGACAACATCTACAGGACAAGTTTCATCGGCACTTGTTTCAGCTAGCCATTCAAATTTTTCTATTTTTGTAAGCATTTCTTTTTGTTTTTCTGTATTTAAAAAATAATATGTTAATGGTATTTCTTTTTCTTTCCATAAGTCATATCCTAATCTAGAAAGTAGTAGTATCGATAGTACTATGGCTATCAATAAATACAATTTATTTAAACTATTTATCTTCATAATATTAATTTAATTTGGCTTCATACCTTTGATGAATAGATACGTATACCAGGCTATTGATAGTATTGTAATACTTGCCAGTATAAGGAGTATGAATATTATTTTTGTTATTAATCGTTTAAATCCATGAATGGATGCATAGATTGCCAGTAGAATAGTTAGAACAGGAATTACTAGTATTAATCTATAAGAATAACCAAGATAATCAGGATAAAATAAGTAGGATAAAAATGAAATGAATACAATTAAGAATATTGATAATATTTTGTTTTTATTTTGATCTGACATTTTGTTTAAATTTCGTTTATATTTATCCATCAATCTTTTTTCTATATGGTTTTCCGTCTTCATATCTGCCTCCTTTTCCATAGCTATCACAAGTTGATCGATGAAGGTATTTATTTCGTATAAAATATAATTCTTCATTTTTGAACGTTACCGCTTTACTATGCGCTCCGTCATTTGTAATTGCATAACTTAACAAAGAATTTTTAGCTTTAATTAAATCGTTTGGAATTGAATAAATTCCCTTATCAATTTCAGAATTTTCAAATTTTAGTGTGTAATTTTCAGCAAGCTTAACCATTATAGAAAGTGGGATAAATTGATAAGATAGAGGTATTGTTCGAGTAGCAATGTGCTTTGTGTATGAGTATTCTTCATCTTTAATTGTTGTAGTCACTATTTGGTCTTTATGATACCATCCTTCTTTTATTAGAGTTTCTTTTATGTTTTTAAAACCATTTTCTAAATGAAGTTTTCTTATTTCCTTTTCAATTTCGGCGTAACCTCCGCCAATGTCACTATGTACACCAGGAATAGAAAACTCATAGCCAATTCCGGCATCAATAGAGCTTTTAATATTGGTAAGAGAAAAGTTTTCACGATATTCATCAGATGCGGTAATATGTATCACTTTTTTAATATTTCCTTCTAATTTTAAATTTAACTCTTGTATGTCATTGTTAAAATTAGGTGAAGTTGAAAAACTTTCGGAATAGGAGGAAACAGTGTCAAATAGTCCAACAAATTGTATTTTAAATTTGCTAGATTCTAGATCATACATATCCTGTAATTTTCGTCTTTGTGATATAAAATTTCTTGCTGCGGCTGCACCACGACTGAAGCCAAAAACGGTTAGATCTATTTCATTTACAAATTGGTTTTCTTTTATAAATTTATCTGCCTTGAGTTTGTCAATTTTTTTCTTTATCTCCATAAAAGCTTTACTAACTTTAACAGGAATTCCTGATTTATCACCGCTTCCAAAAGCATATCCATAAAAATCATCTTCATCATGATCCCTGGTGCCTTCTCCTTCAATGTAAACTTTTACTTTATTTTCACTGTTTTCTGCAAGGTTTATGTTGTGTAAAATAGCAATGTTAGAAAAATAGTTATCATAACTGCTTTCATTCCCATCATTATCCTCAAAAGCTTTTGCAGCTATTTCTTCTTTAGGAGTTAATAGTATTCCTTTTTTCTTTTTTTCATAAGCTAATCTAGCTTTGGTATTTTCCCTGTTGTTTAAAGTACCGTCAAAAAACACATTGACTGTTACTTTTACGCCTACCTTATCTTCAGGTTTCTTTTGTTTATCTGGAGCAGTAACTTTTGCAACACTATTATTTTTAGGAGGTTCAATTGTTTTCTTGAGATCATTTATAATCTTAAGCTGTATGGTGTCTTGTATGGTGTCAATTTTGCCTATATACTTAACTTGGGCGTAAAATTCATGTTCGTTTTCGTCTCTATAATCTTTATCGTTCAGTATTTTTTGATATACTTTTATGTTGTTAAAGTATAGTTCTGCTTTTCCATATTTGTCAACAGGAGATGTGGTATAGGTTCCCATATTTCGAGAACTATTAGTATGTCCGTCTGTTCCTTCGTCCTCCCAAATGGTCACTTGAAGTCTGTCTCCAGCCGGAATATTTAACGTATGAACGAACAAACGGACATTGTCAGCATAACCAATCGCTTTACCGTCTAGGTCACGATAATATTGGTCTTGCCATTTAAGATCTTCTATGCTTGGTGTTCCTGCAACAGGGGTAATATTCAGTTCTACAGTATCTTTTGCTCCATGAATATCAGTAAAAGTTACGGCAATTGTATAATTGATTTCTATGCTTGCCTGATTAAAAGTAACTCTACCATCGTTGCCTAAATCTAAAAACGGTTTTCCGTTTTTTAAAAGCGTCCAATGTTGTTTTACAATTTTAGAACCATCTACTTCTTTATGGTTATCCTCTTTTTCATTTACATAAAATTGCATTCCTTTTTTTTCTTGATCTTTAGCCGTTTTTGTATACATTAACGAATAAACACTTTTGCCAATTATAGGTCTTGAGTCTCCTTTGATATAAAATTTCATGACTATTATTTTTTTGCTTCAGATATTCCGTTTAACTCGTTTTGAAATTTTCCCATGTTAAACATTGGGTTTATTAGATTATGAACATCTGGATTTGCATTGATGAAATTTTGCTCACTAGGCTCAGGTATTTGCCCGTGATTTTTTACTTCAATACAATCAGGTCCACCAATGGGACAGGTTCCTTTACTGTCTTCTAGTAATACCTTACCATTATTAGACAAGATTATTTTTTTATAAAAGCCACTCCATTTGGTAATTGTAGCTTGACATGGTAAATAATCTCCACTTCCATTAGGTTGCTTTTTACATTTGCCGAAAGTATTCTTTTCTAGAGTTTTACCTATATCTTTATCTGTCGCTATAAGTTTTGCACTGCCATCTTTATCGTTTGCATAATGTTTACTTTGCGTTTTTACTTTTAATTTATCAAGTTTTGGTTCTACACTAAAGTTGCATTTTAGCGTTGCATCGTTCACAACAATGTGTTTTTCGCTCATAATTTTCTCTTATTCTTAATTAATGGAGTTTAAAAAGATCCTTGAAAAAACTTTCTTTTTTAATAGTTTCACCTATAAAAAAGTCATGATTTTGCTCAGATGCTGTAATTTTTTTATCATTGAGATTGTAGATTTTGACTGTCGCTTTTTTAGTAAAATCACCAATGATATCACATTCTAAACTTGCGCCCTCGATGTTATATGTATTTGGATTCAAATGGTAAATGGAATGATAGTTGCCAGAAAAAGTATTTTTTTCAAGAGCGCTTTCTTTTGATGTACTTAATAATGTGCCTTTTTTCTCAATTACGACCATATTTATATCATTTAGATACTCATCGATTTTTTGAGTTACCTTGAATGATATAAAGTCATTTTTTGGCGTAATGGCAAAATCTGCCTCTGTTATGAAAGATAAATCTGAAGTGTAAGTAGTATGGATTCCACTAAAGAAAACGTTTAAAAACCAATCATCTGATAAATTGTGGAGTAGGCTTTCTTCTTCATTTAATATAGAATCGATCGTATCTAAATATTTATGTATAGCTAGACCTTCATTTTTTTCTAAGATACTTTTTCTTTTCGCAATCCATCGTTCTCGTATAGCACTAAAATTATGAATATCGATCCATTTGCCTTCTGGATTAACCACAATTAGTAAAGGATACAAAACATTTGAAACTTCTTCGGCTATAACATCTGTAAGGGCTTCAATTTGAACATTATTTAAATATACTTTGGATATTCTATCAATTTCAAATAAAGAGTATCCATTTTTATCTCTTGTAATGCGTTCTGCGCTTACTTCGTATTTTATAGTTTGTACATGTTTATCGTTTTCAATTGTTTGAAGCACCATGTAGCTATTTTTACCTCTTACATTATGGAAAGGTATTTTGAAACCATTATCGAAAATTACTTTGGTTGGCTTTGCATTCTCTTTTTCCTTATCTGATTCCTGTTTTGTTGGTTTTAAAAGAAGGAATTCTAAATGACTTGTTTATTACATCACAATCTTCAATACAATTAAAATTATGATAATGTCTAAGTTCTTCGAGTGTTATTCCAAGTTTATCTGCTACTGAAATTGGAGCATCTCCTTTTTGTATCTTGTAAGTAAAGTGTTTAACTGCTCCGCGCTTATCTAAAATTTCACCAATAATCATAAAGTATATTTAGAATTTATTTAATGTATAAATACACATATTTTTCTTACATTTTTAAAAAATAAGAATTTAGAGGCAATAATTTAACATAATACTGAAAGGTAATGATTCGTGCTATTACTAATCTTTTTATTTGTAAGTAGTTAGACGTGTGCTGAATAAATGTCTCTTGGTTGCTTTCTATTAAAGTAATATTCGAAAATAAAAAATATGTTTAACAGCACTTTGATTTTTAAATAACGCACATAATTTTCTAGAAATTTTATAAAATATGGTTTCATTTTATAATATGAAACATAATTGAGCTGACATTTTAGCTGAGAATCATTTTTTGTAAGATAACTTTGGGTATAAATAAGCCATTGATGCAGACTCTAGTTTCAATTAAGCTAACTGGCTTGAAAATAGTAACTCCCATTATTACAAACTAAAATTTTAAATTATGAAAAAGTATCATTTATTAGGTTTCTTTTTTTTCCTTTCACTGGCAATGTCAGCGCAAAGCAGTCAGTCATTTTTGCTTAATCTGTATGGAGGATATACTTTTTCCGACAGAGTAGATTTTGATTCTTCTTACGCCAAGGTAGAAGATGGTTTTGAGTACGGAATAGGTTTGGAATATTTTATAATGGATAATGCTTCGATCGAGTTAAAGTATAACAGGCTAGATACACACATGCCTTTGTATACGAAAGTTGGTATAACGAATGGTGCCAACACTATTCCGCCTGGAACTCAGCTTAATGCTGGAGACGATAAAGGTGCAATCAACTACATATTGGCAGATTACACGTATTATTTTGGCTCAAGCTCTCAAAAAGCGCTTCCATTTCTTGGTGCTGGTTTAGGGGTTTCAATTCTTGAAACGCCAAGAAGCGGTAGCGGAACGTATTTTGCTTGGGAGATTAAAGCTGGTGTGAAAGTAAAAACAGATTCGCCATTGTCTATTAATCTTCATGCTTATTTGCAGTCTATGTCGGCAGCTGTTGGATATGATTACTATTGGGACTACTATTGGGGACCAGTGGCAGTTACTGATTATGCATCAACATTTCAGTTCGGACTTGGTGCTTCTTTAAGCTATGATTTTAGTAAAAAATAATCTAGAAATTAATCTCTTATAGAAGTCTTAGAAGTTTCGAAGGTTCTTTAAATTACATTAATTATTTATCGTTATAAATGAAGACAGATATTTTGGTATCTGTCTTTTTTTTGATTTTAGAATTGTACATTTTTAGTGTGTGGTTCTAGATTTGCGAACTGATATATTAAAATTTGAAAAAGCATTTTGATTATTTGCACTGCAATATTGCCAGACTTTTTGGAAACATTTGATAGTGGTTTTATTAACTTATTTTAAGATGCTTGTAACTAGAAAATTAGAACCAAAACCTTATTCAGGTTTTATTCAACATTCGTTTATAACTTGCCTTACTTTTTTCAAGTTAGATAAACAAAGTTTAATAAACATAAAATGGTTACAAGTTTAATAATAATATTTATCTGCAGTTTTTTGGCATTTGCTATAAGTGCAATCTGCGGAGGCGGAGCGGGGCTTATGCTTATTCCAATTCTTGGTGCGCTATTGCCAATGAATCAGGTTCCTGCAGCTCTTTCAATAGGAACGTTTACAAGTTCTGCTTCGAGAATTATTCTTTTTAAGAAAAATATCTGCTGGTATATTGTCAAATATTTTGTTCCCGCAGCAATACCCGCAGTTTGGTTAGGAGCGTGGTTGCTTAAATTTTTAAATCCGTTATATTTAGAAATCGTAATGGGACTTTTCCTGATAAGCAATCTTCCGTTTATTTTTAAAAAGCCTGCGGAAATAAATGCAGGAGAAAAAACAGCAAATTGGCTTTTATGCTTTATCGGATTCTCAGCAGGATTTCTGTCAGGTCTTACAGGAGTTGTTGGACTTCTTTTTAATAAATTTTATTTACGTTATGGACTATCAAAAGAAGAAATAGTGGCTACGAGAGCGGCCAACGAAATTATTCTTCATTTAATTAAAATAGTTCTGTACACACTTTTTGGATTGATATCAATGAAAGTCATTTCGATAGGAGTTGTAGTTGCCGCTGCAGCTATACTTTCATCTTTGTCTATGAAGTGGGTTTTGCCAAAATTAAGCGAGTTTGTTTTCAAAAAAATCGGCTATTATGCAATGGTACTTTCTGGATTTGTAATTCTAGGAAAAACAACATCAACTTTGGCAATGGAAAAAGGAGGGAACTTTACCGCAACTTCCATGTCTAAAGGAATTGAAGCAAAGTTAAAATGGCAAAATGCACGTTTTGCAATGGAATTTACTTATGACGAAGGTTTTGAGTTTGAACAAATAATTCCGATGAAGGATTTGACTGCTGAACAGCAATCATTGGTAAAAAGCATAAGCAACAATGCAGATAAAATAATTATTGAAGCTGTATATGCAATAAATAAAAGATCTTATGAAGCTTATTATTTTAAAAACAATAAACTGATTCATAAGATTGATTTTAAGTGAATTAAAAATCGTTGCCAGATTTTACTTCGAATCTTTTTTATTTTTTCTAGCTTTTAATCTTCTGATTTCTGCTTTCAATTCTTTGTTTTCTTTTTTAAGGCTTTCAATCTGTTCAAGGAGATCAGGAGGAATAATCGTATTTGTTTTTTTCAGATTTCCAGAGAGCATGCTGTTTCGGGAACTGTTTTCGTATATTTCATATTTGTCAACGCCTAAAACTTCAGCTATTTTGTCCCATTCTGCAGCAGTAATGCTAGTAAGTCCTCTTTCTTTGCGGCTGTAAGTAGGCTGAGTCATGTTGACTTTTACGGCCATCAAATCCTGATTTATTTCCCGTTTCAGGCGCATTTCGATAAGTTTTACTTTTTTCAAGGCTATTTAATTTTCAGAAGAATTATTGTTTGAAGTGCTTCCAAATATGAAAGCCAATTTTGAATTAATTCTGAATTTTTCGCTTTTTAATACATTTTAGAAAATAAAAGAGCAATGAAAATCTTCAAGATATATTCAGATTTGAGTTTTTATTTTGCTGAAATAAATTTTCTCTATGCGCTATTTTATCTTATGTCTGCTTTATATTCTGCCTTTTGCGGCGGTTGCACAATCTTCTAATGCGAAAGCAAAAATCACTGGAAAGGTGATCGATTCTGAAACAAAAGTTCCTATAGAAATGGCTATTGTAAGTGTGTTTCGCACTGGAGAAAGCAAACCTTTTAATGGCCAGACAACCGACCAGAACGGAATGTTTTCAATAGATAATCTTCAAACGGGCGAATATCGCATTACCATCGATTTTATCAGTTATAAAGAAATCGTGTACAATGCTGTAAAAGTAAATACTTCGGGAAATTCAATTAATCTAGGAAATATTCAATTGGTTCCTTCATCAAATCAATTAGATGAAGTAAAAATTGTTTCAAAAACGCAGACCGTTCAAAACAAAATTGATAAAATGGTTTATAACGCTGCTAATGACCTTAATAGTCAGGGTGGTGTTGCTACTGATGTTCTAAAGAATGTTCCAATGATAAGTGTTGATATTGACGGAAATGTGGAGTTGCAAGGAAATCCAAACATCCGTTTTTTAATAAACGGGAAACCTTCGAGCATATTTGGAGCCAGCGTTTCAGATGCACTGCAATCTATACCAGCAAGTCAGATCAAAAGTATTGAAGTTATTACCAGTCCAGGTGCTAAATATGATGCAGCGGGAACGGGAGGTATTATAAATATTGTTTTAAAAGAAAGTAAAGTTCAAGGAATTAACAGCAGTATAAACTTATCGGCAGGAACAAGATTAGAAAATGGTTCTTTCAATCTGAATGCACGAAAGGGAAATTTTGGTGTAGGCGTATATTTTAGTGGAAATAAGCAATTGACAACAAAAACAAAGAGTTCAAGCGACCGTATTTCCTATAATGAAGCTAGAGACAGTATAAACAGATTGTATCAAAATGGTACAAGTCCTTTTACTAGAAGCGGTTATCAAACGGGAATAAATGCAAATTGGAGTATTACGCCAAAAGACGAATTAACTGCTACTTTGGGATATAATCATTTTGAGAATAATTCATCTGGAATCACATTGCAAGACCAAACTTCTTCTTTGTCTGACGGTACCGTTTTGTCTGAAATTTTGAGTGAAAGAAATTCGGTAAGCAATTTTAAAAATAATGCAATCGATTGGAGTTTAGGATATAAAAAAACTTTTGATAGAGAAGATCAAGAATTGAATTTTCTGGTAACGTCAAGTTATGGCAAAAGTACAAATGATGCGTCGCAGGAAACCGATTATAGAGACAATGTAAACCCGACTTCAGGACTTAGAAGTTATAATCCAGGAAACGATCATCAAGTAGAACTTTCTCTAGATTTTGTTAGGCCAATTTCTAAGGGATTTGTCTTGGAAATGGGATCAAAAGTATCTTTAGAAAACATCAACAGTAATGTCATTACAGATACTCTTGCATTAGATGGTTCTTATATAAATAATCAGGGGCAAACTTATGGATTTCAGTACAAACGAAATATTTATGCAGCGTATGCATCTACATCTTTTTCATTGTTTAAAAACTTTTTAGAAGGAAGAGCAGGTCTCCGATATGAACGTACCAATACAACTGCCGATTTCGTTGGAGTTAGTATTCCTGATTACAATACTTTTGCTCCATCTTTTACTGTTCAGCATAAATTCAACGAAAATGAGTCTATCAAATTTTCTTATAGTTATCGAATAGAACGTCCTGATTACGAAGAATTAAATCCGTTTTTTAATATCAGCGATCCGCATAACATTAGTACCGGAAATCCATTTTTGAAGCCAGAAATTGGGAATCGTTTTGAACTAGGCTACAGTAAAAATTTTGCCAATAATGCCAATATTTATTTCTCTGGTTATTACCGACGAAATACCGATGATATCCAGAGCTTTTCTACCTATCATTCTGTGCTGAATGTCAACGGAACAGATTATACAGATGTAACGCTAACACAGCGTTACAATATTGGAACTCAAACCGATATTGGAGCAAGCTTATTTGGATCTATTAAAATTGATGAAAAGCTAAATATAAGATCTACAATTGAATTTGGAGACCGTACAACAACCAATCCTTCTTTGCCTACTGTGAGCGGCTTTAATTACAGAGCAAATTTGAATTTGAGCTATCAGTTTGCACCTTCTTTTACCGGAGAGATTTTTGGAAATTACCGCTCTTCTCAGAAAAATATTCAAGGAAATCGACCAGCTTCATTCTTTTATAATCTGGCTCTAAGAAAGCAGTTTCTGCAAAAATCTGCAAGTATCGGATTAACAATGGCGAATCCTTTTAATAAATATATGAGCCAAAGATCGACTAAATATGGTGCGAGTTTTAATCAGGTGAATATAAAAGAAATTCCTGTTCAGTCTTTTGGAATTTCGTTTAGCTATAAATTCGGAAAATTAGAATTTAAGAAAGGAGAAGGCGATAATCACAATGAACCTCAACAGCCAACCATTTAATTTATTGTATTGCTTAATGCAATATTAAGAATCGCAGGAGATTAATTCAGAATTAATTCAGGATTACTAAAGAGTTTTGCATTGAAATTAAATGGTTTATTATGAGTTGTTTATTGCTGCAGCTAATTAGAATTTATTTGGGTTATGTGCTGTTTAAAGTTGCGATAACTTTTAGGAATAAAACTTCAATAGTTTGATAGCCAGTTTAATTTCGATTTCTAATTTCTCTTAAAATGCGAAAATTTTTTTTATTATTTCTTTTGAGTATAACGGTTACAAATGCACAAAAGACTGTTTCTGATTCTATAGCGGTAAAGGATACTGATACCGTGCATAATTTAAAATTTAACTATAAGCAGCTTATCATACCCACCGTGCTTATTGGTTATGGATTTATCGGACTTGAAAGCGATCAGCTTAAGGGTTTTAATGCAGAAATTAAAGAAGAGGTAAACGAACATATTGATAATAAAATCACTATCGATGATTTTTCGCAATATGCACCTGCTGCATCTGTGTACGCTCTAAATGCGATGGGCATAAAAGGGAAAAACAACCTGAAAGACCGATCTATAATTTTGGCTACGTCGTATCTGATGATGAGCACTACGGTTTTTGCTTTAAAAAGTATTACGAAAGTAGAAAGACCAGATGGTTCTGCCAATAATTCTTTTCCTTCAGGACATACTGCAAATGCTTTTGCTGGAGCTGAATTTCTCTGGCAGGAATATAAAGATCAATCTATTTGGTACGGAATAAGCGGTTATATAGTTGCGACAGGAACGGGACTTTTTAGAATGTACAATAATAGACATTGGCTTACCGATGTTGCGGCAGGAGCGGGAATTGGAATATTAAGCACCAAAGCGGCATACTGGCTGTTTCCGTATGTAAAAAACACTTTTTTTCCTTCCAAAGAAAACAAAGTAACCTCGATGATTGCTCCTTTTTATAATGGCAAGCAAATGGGCGCTGGAATGGTTGTACAGTTTTAAGGTACATCGCAAGTAATTTGAATTTAACGTAAGTATTTAAATACCACAAAGCTGATTTAAGCTTTAAATCTTTCTGTATAAATGAAAATACCTAAAAAAGTGAATGCTTTTCGAAGAACTGCAATGCGTTTTTTGACTAAAAACATTGGTTCTTCCCCTAAGTTTTCTGATAAATTTATTCAAGATCCGAAAGCGGTAAAAAGAATTTTAATCTGTCGACCGAACGCACGACTCGGGAACTTGCTGCTTATTACTCCCTTAGTTAAGGAAATCAATTCTATTTTTCCTGATGCGCAAATTGATTTTTTTGTCAAAGGAGGATTAATGCCATTGATTTTAAATAATTATAGCCAAACAGGAGAAGTGATTGTTTTGCCTAAAAAACCTTTCAGCAATCTTTTAATTTATCTAAAAGTTTGGCTTAAAATTGAACGTAAAACCTATGATATAGCCATAAATGTAGATAAAGATTCCTCATCGGGAAGACTTGCTGTGGAACGCTCTAAAGCCACTTTTAAATTTTTTGGAGATGATCTCGATGAGAATGTTTTAAGACCAGATGATTATGAACATATTGCAAAATATCCAGTATACAATTTTAGAGCATTTTTAAAAAGTATTGGTTTAGAGCGTACTGAAAATCCAGTCTCAGAAACAGATCTTAAATTAAGCGCTCAAGAACTTGTTCAAGGCAGAAAAATCCTTTTGGATAAATTTGATAATAATAAAAAGACCATTGCTTTTTTCACTTATGCTACAGGAGATAAATGTTTTTCGGAATTTTGGTGGGAGGATTTCTATGAGCTTTTAAAAGCAAAATACGAACGAGACTATAATCTACTTGAAATTTTACCTGTAGAGAATGTATCTCAGATTCAGTTTAAAGCAGCCAGTTTTTATAGCAAAGACATTCGTGAAATAGGTTCTGTACTGGCCAATGTCGCTTTGTTTATTGGGGCTGATAGTGGTATAATGCATCTGGCAAATGCATCGCATACCAGCACGGTGGGATTGTTCTCTGTTTCTAATCTTAAAAAATACGAACCTTACGGATTTGGTTCAATCGGAATTGATACCAATAGTATTGTAAATAAAAACCAATACATTTTGGTAATGGACGAAATTTTGCTTGACAGAGAAGTGGTCATTTAAAAATAAAACTCCAAATAAGATTACTGATAAAGAAACTTATTTGGAGTTGAAAATCGTTTTCAAGGAAATTAAACCAAGACTTCAATGCTTTTCGGCAGAATACTAACTTGGATAATATTGGTTTTTAAGTTCTGAAATTCCCCATCGATTTGGGCGTCTATAAAAATTTTATGAGGCATTTCTATATGTACCTCTCGCACTAATGCATGCTGTGCTTTTTTAAACTTCTCGATTGAATTTTTCAGCACATTAAGACCAAGCAGTAATTTTTCTAAAAATGTAAGTTCAGGAATAATAACCATATCGAGAACACCATCACTAAGACTTGCTTTTGGAGTAAGGCTCATATTGTATCCCATTTCGTTAGAATTGGAAATAAAGAGCATAAAAGGATTTACTTCGTGTTTTTTTCCGTCAGAAGAAACAACGGTATATTGTGGTTTAAACTGAAAACTTGAAGAAAGCGCCGCTTTAATATACGAAGATAAGGTTCTGTTTCCCGAATGTTCGTATTTCTTTATAATCATAGCATCAATACCAATTCCCATATTACTGAAAAAATAGTATTGATTTATTTTTCCAACATCAATAGAAACTGTATTTCCTTTTTTAATAATTTCCACGGCCTTATCAAAATTTCGCGGAATATTTAAATTTGAGGCTAATCCATTTCCTGATCCAACGGGAATTATTCCCAGTTTAATATTAGAGCCAATAAGAGCTGATGCTACTTCGTTTATAGTGCCGTCTCCACCGCATGCAACAATATAATGCGGATTGTTTGCAACGGCTGTTTTTGCCAACTCAATAGCATGTTTTTTTTGTTTCGTATAATCGATCTCAATTTTGTACCCTTCCTTTGGGAATTGACTCAAAAGGTAAGAAGTAGTGATATCATGCTTCCCACTTCCAGAAATTGGATTGATTATAAAATGTATGTAGATCATTATTATTTTAAAAGTTTATTTGTAAAAAGGTAATCTGCAGTCTGATACCAAGCTATAGTTTCTTCTAGGAAAGACTTGTTCATAGGTAAGGATTTAAGACTGTTATCTTGCTTGTTCCAAGTATAAAAAGCCTGTTTTTTCTGGTCTGACAAAATCATCACTTTTTCTTTTTTCATCAATACCAATTTTCGGTAGGTTCCCATTAATGCTCGTTCTTCAAATTTAGGATCCAACACATTATTTCCGAAAAAATCAGATTCATAGTTCCATCTGAAAATAGAAAACAAGGTAGGCCAAAGATCAATTTGAGAACACTGTTTGTCTATTTTTTGATTGTATTGTTCTGGCAGGTTTGCAATAAATGCTGGAATATGATAATTGGCTACATCAATTTCATCTTTTCCCGCACTGCTAGCACAATGATCTGCAATAATAACAAAGATAGTGTTTTTAAACCAAGGCTTAAGGCTAGCTTTTTTAAAGAGTTCTCTTAAAGCAAAATCAGTATATTTTACAGCACCTTCTCGGCTAGTTCCTGAGGGAATATCAATTTTTCCTTCAGGATAAGTATAAGGTCTATGATTGGAAGTAGTCATAACGAAATTGAAGAAAGGCTTTTTGTTTTTATACTGCTCATCGGCTGTTTTGAGCATTTTATTAAAAATATCTTCATCACAAATTCCCCATGCATTCTCAAAAGTTACCTCATTGTCGTTTATATTATGCCTTACGGTTTTAATTTTATCACTCAATACACTGCCACGTCCTCGGTCGTAAATGGTAAAGCCATTTCCGCCAAAGTAAGCATTCATATTATCAAAATAACCGTCGCCTCCGTAAAAGAAATTACAATCATATGCTTTAGATTTAAAAACACTGCAAACCGTAAAAAGATTTTGATTTTCGGGCCTTTTTACGATAGATTGTCCAGGTGTCGGAGGAATACACAACGTTACGGCTTCCATGCCACGAACTGTTCTCGTGCCTGTTGCATAAAGATTATTAAAAAATATACTTTTTTGAGCCAGACTGTCCATAAAAGGAGTAATATTTTCCTTGTTTCCAAATTCCTTCAAAAAGCTTCCGCTAAGACTTTCGACAAGAACAAAAACCACATTTTTTCTTGAAGACGATGGCATACTGTCGGTTATAGTTCTGTGGATAGAATATCCCATTGAATTATAACGTGCATTTGGAGTTTTAAGTTTTTCTTTAATTATCGCAAAAGCTTCATCATTATCGATAGAAGTATAGAAATCAACATACTTCATTTGATTGTTGCGAAAAGCGGCAAAAAAAGAATAAATTCCTGATTTTGAAATTTCAGAATTATAGCGGTTATCAGACCATTCGGCTTGATAATTATGAACAAAAAAGCCAAAAAACAAACTCACCGCAATAGTGCAACCCAAGACCAATAATCTAATCTTGGCATTTGCTTTTGCTGTAAAAGTTGTAGTGAAGGCTTGTCTTTTGTAAAAAATAAAAATAAAAGCAATCGTGAGAAGCAGCACACCGCCAACCAGTAATGGAAGAGGGTAGGACTGCTCAATATTGGCTACCACTTCGTGTGTGTAAATTAGATAATCAACCGCGATAAAATTGAACCTAGTTTTAAACTCATCCCAGAAAGTAAGTTCTGCAAAAAAGGTAAAAACAAGAATAAAAATGGTTAATGTGGTAAAAAAATAAACCAAAATTCGATCCAGATAAGAACCAATCCATTTATTGGGCATAATCGTATAATATAAAACTGCTGTCAGCGACACAAAAGAGATGGTTCCTATATCAAAGAAAAAACCGGTGAGCAGTGTTCTTATAAAATTGATGATGCTCCAAGAAACCTCATCATATTGCCAAATGAAAAAAGTAATTCTAAGAATTTGAGATAGAATTAAGAACCAGATTATGAAATGAACTAATACAGCATATCTGCCAGAACGAAAAGATAATTTACCCATAACATTAAAAAAAGTGAGGCAAATTTTACAACTCAATTCTGAATTAAATCTGAATTTTGGTTTTATTAGTGAATATTAAAATTTATAACTGTAACCGAATCGAACAACTTGTGTTTCGTAATAATCTTTACTATTATAGCTAAAACCTTCGCCCTGAACTGTTTTTTGTATTACCAGAGTATTAAAAATATCGGTAGCGTTTAAGAAAATTTCTCCCTTGCCTTTCTGTACTGTTTTTTTAAGTCCAAGATCAACAGAGAATCTCGAGCCAATTTTTCCCTGCGGAATAATATCTGGAGCAAGATAAAGTGTAGAAATTTGACCTTTCAATGTTTTGCCTAATTGCAAAGTATTATTCCATTTTAAATTTCCTGAAACCATCTGCTGACGGTCTCCATGATAAATACTTGGAATAGGGTAAAGATTCGTAACGGTAAAGGCGTCAATTGTGTTTTGATAAAGGTTTCCGTTAATGTTAAAAGAATACCAAGATGTTACTTCTTGAGAATATACAGCTTCAATTCCGACTGAAGAACTTTTATCAGCATTTTGAAACACATTGTATATCAAAGTACTTCCAGGAACAGTAGTTGCAATTCGGGAAATAGTTCCATTTATAATTCTGTAGTAAACAGAAGAGGTGAAGTAGCCTTTTGGCACTGTTTTTTTGTATCCAACCTCAAAAGCACTTGTAAACTGCGGGCGCAAAGCAGGATTGCCAACCTTTATAATTTCGGCATCATCATACTTTGGGAAAATACGAATATCTACTTCTGCAGGTCTATCTACTCTACGATTATAAAAGGCAGTAATTTTATTTTCATCATTTATTTTATATCCAAAACGTACATTAGGAAATGGTTCTGTATAATTATAACCGTCACTTTTATAGGTAGGATGATCAGGATTAACAGCGTACTGTAGATCGACATATTCAAGACGAAGTCCGATTTCTGCCTCAATTTTGCTCGTTTCGTAGATATAATTAGAATAAAGAGCAGGAATGATTTCTTTATAATTGGCCCAACCGCCAGCATTGGCATCGATCGGGGAGTTTTCTCCAGGAAAGAATTGCATGTTGGTTGGAATATTTCTGTTTCTGAATTTAAAACCTGCTTCAAACCTTCCATATTTTAAAGGTTTGATGTAGTCAAGATTAATATCGATAACCTTTTCATCCGAAAGAAGCTTAAAAGAATCCTGTCCAACAGAAGAGGGAAGGGTATTGGTAAAGAAATATTTCTCATCTTCCTGATGATAAGTATAATTAATTCCTGCATTTAATTTATGTCCAGGCTGTTTAAATTTATGTTCGTAAGATGCGCTCGCCATTACAGTTGTTTTAAGTTCATCTTCTAAAAACGACCATAAACGAAGTCGTTGTGAATAATCTTGATTAAAGAAGGGCTCATCTCCATTATCAATGATTTTTTCACTTCCAAAAAGTCCAGAAAATGAAAAACTATTGTGTTCATTATAATTCCAATCCAGTCCTGTTTTGAACGTAGTAAAATGTGTGTTGCGATTTCTGACTGTCTGCTGATTGACAACGCTGCCGTCATCATAGGTTCTGGTCACAAATTCGTTTTTATTTAGGGTTTCTGTGTAAAGATAATCGGCTTGTAGATAAGCGTTAATTTTCTCTTTTCGGTAGTTAAGTGAGAGTGAAGGATTTATTTTTGGAGTAACCTGATACTGCGGACGAATCGTTGGCAGATTGGCTTTGCGTTCCCATAGCGCACCATATCCAGAACTTATTCCAACTTTACCATTGAATCCTTCTTGTTTATTTTTTTTATAAATGATATTTATAATACCAGCATTTCCGTTAGCATCAAATTTAGCAGAAGGATTGTTTATAATTTCAATTCTTTCAATAGCAGAAGCTGGAATATTATCAAGACCAGATTGGTTTCCAAAACCGGTAAGCGCAGTCTGTTTTCCGTCAATAAGAACCATTACTTTGTCATTGCCTCGCAGCTGTACTTTTCCGTCATGAAGCGTTACACCTGGAAGACTTTGCATGGATTGTAGTACAGATCCTCCGCTTTGGGTAATATTATCTGCTACTGAGAATACTTTTTTATCCATTTTGTTGCTCACTTCAGAAGTTTTTGAAGTAACTACAACTTCAGATAAAGTATTAATATCTTCTTCAAGATCGATACTATTTAAATCTAAAAAATCAGAAAGAGTTCCAACAAAAAGTTTTTGAGATTTGACTTTATAGCCTGTTGAACTGATTTCGAGTGTATAATTTCCAGAAGGAACTCCAGGGATATTAAAACGGCCTTCCTCATTGGTAACGGTGCCGGCAACTATTTTTTGGTCTTTGGTGTTTTTTAATGCTACGTTGACATAAGGAATTGCTGTTTTTAAATTTTTATCTTTAATTATTCCTGAGATGGTTGCAGTTGAGTTCTGCGCTGTAACATTATAAATTTTCGCTATAAGTAGCGACAGTACTAAGAATATTTTTAATTTCATTGGTGTGGTTTTAATCTGCAATACTTTTAATGTAGGCTCCTTGTTTGTCAAAAATTAAATCGATTGACGACACTTGTGCTTCGAAGGTAATCGTGCCGTTACTATCAGTTATTTGAGCAGCTTCTTTAATTTTTTTGTGTTTGTAGTTTTTTTCGATGTATGCGAGAGCTTTGGCAGGAAGTTTTTTAACGCTGATTTCTTCTTCCGTTTCCAATATATTTCCATTAGCATCTAGAAGCACGGCGCGTTCTGTACTACCAGTTTTGAAATTGGCTTCATAGTTACCTTTTTCCTTTTCCCATTTTACATCAGGCTGATTAGGATAGGATTTTAGAAAAGTTGATTTTACAATATTGGGAACATTTTTACCGCTTATGTTCTGTGCAGAAATAAAGCAGGAAAAAAGCAGTGCTAAACAAGCAAGAAGTGAATTTTTCATTTGTGCTATTTTTTTTAATTAATAAAAAACCTAGCACAAATTTGAAAAGTGAATCTGTAGGAAGTTTGAATTTTTAAAACTTAACGCTAAAACTATGTAGATTGTTGGAAAAACTGTACTTGATTTGCCAATGGTTTAATTCTGTAATTTTTTTAATAATGGCCAAACCTAGTCCATTGCCTTGAGAGGATGGATTGCTTTTTGAAAAACGGTTGAAGAGTTTGTCTATAACAAGAGGCGTTTTGTCGCCCGAATTAGAGAATATTAATTCATCTTGAAGAGTTGTTATAACTATCTTTCCATTTTTTTCGTTGTGACGAATTGCATTCAAGAAAAGATTATTTATCAAAACTTCTGTCAGAGCTGGGTTTCCGTTAATTTTTAAGTCAGATGTAAATTCTGTTATAACAGTCAGATTTTTTGAGGTTGCTTGTTCTGTAAAAAAATCAAGATGTTTTTTGATGTAATCGTTGATTAGAATATCATTCTTTTCAAGATAAATCTCATTATCAATTTTAGAAAGCAGCAATAAGTTCTTATTAAGCCTGTTAAGTCTAGAAACATCTCTGCTCAATGAACCTACAAGATTAGACTGCTTTTCATTTAATTCAAGCTGTGAAAGTGTATCTATTTTGGTTTGAAATAACGCAAGAGGTGTTTGGAGTTCGTGCGCGGCATTTTCTATAAATTCCCTTTGGTTTTTATAGATTGCTGTGTTTTTTTCAATTAAGAGCTGGAGACTCTTATTTAAACTGTCAAATTCTTCAATATCTGTAGGAGGAAAGTGAGGTGCTTTGTTTTTATCGATTTCAAATTCATGAATTTGGTTTAGTGTGTTGTAGAAAGGTTTCCACAATTTAGCAGCCGTATTTTTTGAAAGCAATATAATTCCGATAAGAAGAATGATAATGATAAGAAGGAACATAATGGCTACACTGTAAACCATTCCCTCCATCTCCAAGAGATTTATTCTCTCCGTGTAAGTATATCTTTTTCCATTAATATCAACTGGAGCATAAATAAGATAGAAAGGTTCTTTCTCGCCAGCCGTTTCATCATACATCATTTTGCCAACAATAGAATCTTTGGTAATTCCCATATCTGGAACAATCATAACATCACGATTGTATTTATTCCAGAGTTTTATATCTGCTTCAGTAAAATTTTCTCGGCTTTCTTTTTCAAATTCGCCTTTGTGCATAAGCAAGACCTCTTCGGTTTCATAAATATAGAGCCACTGGCTAATATAATAGAATACCGGAGCAGAAACCAGAAGTATGATAACAGCAAAAATAAGGAAGCTTCTGGTGGTTTTATGGAGCAGTTTCTTTTTAGTCATTTTCCCATTTGTATCCAAGTCCATATACGGTTTTGATGTAATCACTACCACCTGCTTGATGAATTTTCTTTTTTAAGTTTTTGATGTGCGCGTAGATGAAATCGTGATTATCAAGCATATCGGCCATATCTCCCGAAAGATATTCTGCAATTGCAGCTTTTGAAAGCACCTTGTCTTCGTTTCCGATTAGAAATAGCAGAAGATCGAGTTCTTTCTTTGTAAGATCTAGTTTCTGATCATTTACCGTAACTGATTTGGAGAGAATATCAATTGTAATTTCGTTGAAAACAATATTGTTATTTCCTTTAAAATTTTTACGTCTAATTAAAGCCTGCATGCGAACCAAAAGTTCAGCCAGGTGAAAAGGTTTAGTGAGATAATCATCGGCGCCAAGATTAAATCCTTCAATACGAGTTTCCAGATTTTCTTTTGCCGAAATCACGATTACGCCATCTGTTTTGTTTTTTCTTTTAAGTTCCCTTAATAAATCAAAACCGTCACCGTCGGGCAGCATAAGGTCTAAAAGAATACAGTCATAATCATAATTTTCGATTTTGCTCAATGCCAGACTATAATTTTTAGCAGTCTCACATTGTATGCCATTGTCTTTAAAGTAATTCTTTATACTCTGAGCAATTTCCTGCTCGTCTTCTATAATTAAGATTTTCATGCTGCAATTTTACAAATGAATTTTGAAGAAACTTTGAATACTAAATATAGTCAAATATATCTTAGTGCACATTTTAAAGTTAGTTATAAATTACTAATATAGTACCGCAGATAATTAAAAGTACCCCCATAATACCTAGAAAACTGATTTTTTCGTGTAGGAAAATAACAGAAAGCACTATAGCGATAGCTACACTCAGTTTATCAACAGGAGCAACTTTGGATACTTCTCCAATCTGCAGTGCTTTAAAATAAAATATCCAAGAGAGGCCTGTGGCAATACCAGAGAGAATTATAAAAATCAGATTTTGTTTGGAAAGAGAATTAATTGTGGCTGTGCCACCTCTGGCAAACGCAATGCCCCAAGCGAGAATTAGAATAATGACAGTTCTGATTGCAGTAGCCAAATCACTGTCTACATTTTTGATGCCTATTTTTGCAAATATAGCCGTCAGTGCAGCAAAGAAAGCTGAAAGTAAAGCAAATACGATCCACATATGTTTTTGTTTTTCATTTAAATTTTAAATCGAAAATCTATTGTTACGTTCTTTAATAAATTGGATAAAAAAAGAGGTAAAAATAATTTTTCAAATTATACCTAAACTTTGAATTAATCCTGAATTTTTTAAATAAGTATTTGTCTACGCTTAAGCAAGTACTGCTTGTAATGTAAAGTTTTTGAGACCTATTCGTTAATCTTTTGCAAATAAAAATAGAACCTATCAAAAATTCTAAATTTCTTCTAAATTGACAAATTCCTTTGGCCTGTTTTTAATAATTAAACATGAAAGGCAGGAACAGATTAATTAAGCATAGATGCCGTAGAATCTATATTCTCTCATCGGTTTCAATACTTTGCTTTTCTCTTTTATTTCTTACGCAGATTACTTTTTTTGTTTTTAAAAGTAAAAACCTGAATTCAGCATTTATAGATTCTTTAAATCTTAATCCAAGTTTAGAATTTATTCTGACTCAAAGTAGTTCTCCGATTTTTCTCTCTGCTTTTTATACTTCAAATTCTCCTAAAAGATGGATTGGTTCCTAGTGTTTTTACCGCCACAGCAGTACTATTTGATTCATCTAAATTAATACATAATTCTTACCCAGAAATATAATGAATACCAATATTATTCTTAATTATTCAAAACTTAGACTTTCTTCATTTTTTATTCCGCTGTTTCTCTTAACTGCGATAATGCTATTTTTATACTGTCATAACGCGATGACAGTTAACAGTTATATTGAGATTCAAAAGAAGAGTTTCTACACTATAAATTATTATTTAGGACACTATCCAAAACTTGAGTACAATTTAACACAGTTTGGAGATGCAATGATTTTTTTATCATTTTTAAGCAGTTTATTTGTTTTTGCTCCAAAAGTTTGGGAATCGTTACTTTCAGGATTGCTTGTTTCGCTTATATTTTCGTGTGTATTGAAAAAGGCATTCGCAGTTCCACGACCAGCAGCAGTTTTTAATAATAACAGTTTTTATATCGTAGGTAAGGCTGTTTGCGGACATAATAGTCTACCATCAGGACATTCGATAACTATATTTACAATATTGTCGGTTTTACTGTATGGATTTATGCCAAAGAAACTGTCGTATAAATTTATTTGGTCTTTTTTTATTGTTATAATGGGATTGATTCTGATTTTTACAAGAGTAGGTGTTGGGGCACATTATCCGATTGATGTTATTACAGGAGGAATTATAGGATATATTGCAGGACTTTCGGGTATTTTTATCAACAGAAAGTATAAAATTTGGACATGGATTAATGACAAAAAATATTATCCTATTTTTATGCTGTTGTTTTTGGGATGTTGCATTTCGTTAATCTGTAGAATACTTTCTGAGAATTTATTAATTTTTTATTACGCTTTAATTTGCGTGGCTGTATCATTGTTTTTAATCATTTATATCTATGTTAAAAAATAACCTGCGACTTACTCATTTTGTTTTACTAATGAGTTTTTTGAATTTTTTATTCTTTCACTTGCCATTTTACAGCTATGTTTTTAATAATGTTGATTACAAAAGTTTTAACGGATTAGTATTGATTATCAGCTTAATAATATTAATGCTGGTTTTAAATGCTTTTGTTTTTTATTTGTTTTTTTCTCTTTCTCGTAATCTTGGAAAATTTTTACTTACGATTTTCTTTCTGATTAATTCTGTTGCAGTTTATTTTATTAATACTTACAGTGTTATAATTGATGAAAGCATGATTGGCAATATACTGAATACCAATTTTGAAGAATCTAGCAGTTTTTTCTCGATTAAATTAGTCCTTTACATTATTTTTCTAGGCGTTATTCCTGCAATTTTCATTGTAAAAGCACAAATAATAAAAGATTCATTGCGAAAGTTTTTGACTCTTTCCTCACTTACCTTACTATTTATTGCTGTTTTAGTTTTTGCAAATGCAAGCAATTGGCTTTGGATTGATAAAAACTCCAAAAAATTAGGCGGACTTGCAATGCCATGGTCTTATTCGGTAAACATTTCGCTTTTTTACATCCACAAATACAAAAAGAATGAAAAAGAAATTTTACTGCCAAAAGCTACTATAAAAGATAATCAGAAATCGGTTGTTGTTTTGGTTATTGGTGAATCGGCGAGAAGACAGAATTTTTCTCTTTACGGTTACAAGAAAAATACTAATCCGTTTTTGTCTGCACAAAAGAACCTCTTTCATTTTGATGCTTCGTCATGTGCAACCTATACAACAGCTGGTGTTAAGTGTATTTTAGAACATACCAATTCTGATGATTTGTATGAGATTCTTCCAAATTATCTTTACAGGAATAATGTAGAAGTCATTTGGAGAACAACAAATTGGGGAGAGCCTCCTGTTCATATCAAAAATTATCAAAATAGGGAATATTTGATGAAGGACTGCAAAGGAGAAGGATGCAATTATGATGAAATCTTGCTCACGGGACTGAAAGAACAGATATTATCCAGTAAAAAGAATAAAGTATTAATTGTATTGCATACCAGCACCAGTCACGGGCCTTTGTACAGCAAGAAATATCCGCCAAGATTTGAGTCTTTTAAACCTGTTTGCAACAGTGTAGAATTGGGTAAATGCTCTCAGCAGGAATTGATGAATGCCTATGATAATACCATCGTTTATACCGATTATATTCTTTCTAAAATTATTGATGATTTAAAAGAATTAAAAGAATACAAAAGCACTATGATTTTTGTTTCAGATCACGGAGAATCTTTAGGAGAAAAGAACTTGTATATGCATGGCGTGCCTTTGAGTATTGCTCCTAAAGAACAATATGAAATTCCTTTTATTGTTTGGGTATCAGATAATTCAAAACAGCTTAAGCCAAATGAAACAGTATCGCAAAATCATGTGTTTCATAGTGTTTTAAATTTTCTAAATATAGGAAGTCCTGTTTACAATGAAGAACTGAATATTTTTAAATAATGGTCAGAAAATAAAAAAAGCTGTCCGCAAAGGACAGCTTTTGATCAAAAAAAATAAAAAAACAAGGTAACAATCTATCGAAGATTTTCTTTTTGAAAAACTTTATGATAATAAGAATAATAATTTTTAGAAAGAATGAGAAAGACTTACAGTCATGCGAGTCCCGTTTTCTTTAACATAGCTCATATTATTGACTTGCCATTGAGAGATTACAGAAAAGTAATCTTTGTTAAACAAATTTTCGACTCCCAAACGAAGCGTTGTTTTTTCTCTGAAAATATAGCTTGTTGAAAGATTAAAAGCAGTAAATGCTTTAATAGGACCTGTACCATAAGTATACGCACCGTTTACTGGTTCAAATCTATCTCTTCCAGAAGTATTAATCATTTGGGTAAAGATTGACCAGTTCTCTATTGGTCTATATGCTGCAAAAGCAGTTAATTTAGGCGGATTGATGCGATCTCCTCCAAGATATACTTCTCCTGTAGCAGTTTCTCGTTTACCTTCCGTATAAGAATAGTTTGCTCCAAGATCAAATTTTGGGTGAAATCTGTATTTCGCTCCAAATTCAAAACCATAAATTTTCTCTGGTGAACGTGAAATCTGTGGATTTCCGTCGACATACACATAAGAAGCGCCTAGTTTAGAAGTGCTATAATAAACAGCTCCTTCATAAGATAAATCAGAAACAGAGCCTGAGAATCCTACTTCGTAATTATTGGCTACTACTGCTTTAATAGAGGTATTGCTTACCGTATTTTCTTTCGCCGCGCGCAATACAAGACCTAAATCGGCAACACTGAAACTTTGTGAAAAACTAGCAAACGGCTTAAAAGCATTCCATTTCGTATATCGAAGTCCCGCATTAAACATCAAGGTGTTAAAATTTAAATCTCCGCCATTTACAGCGATACCGCCGCCAACATAAGTGCTTGTTACATAATTGCGAATTGCAATTGTAGTATAATCAGGTACAGAAATATGAACATTCTCTAGTCTTAAACCTGTTTTCAGAACTAAATTAGGTCCGAACATATTTTTGATCTGGAAATAAGGAGCTAGATTAGACATTTTCATTTCTGGGATAACTAGTCTTCCATCAGTTAGGTGAGTATCTGTTATATCAGAAAGAATGTCGAGTCCGTAGGTTATATTTCCATTAATCAGACTGCTCACCTCATAAGGACTGTTCATATTGAGACGGAATCCGAACTTTTTACTTTGAGTTGCAGGTTGACCATTATTTTCAAAAAAATCGCTGTAATTAATTACAGTTAAATAATCTTGAAAATATAAAACGGCGCTCAGATCTGTATGGCCTATAATATTTTTTCCAGTATAAGTTAAACTTGCATTGTGGTTGTATGGAGTTCCTTCAGGTTCTCCAGGTCTTTGACCTATAACTCCAATGGTCGGTTTGTCGAAGTTTCCATAAACACCAGCCTTTGCGATGTAGTCGGTAATCTGAGTACTTTTATAATAATTATACATAACTTCTAGACGATTATCTGGATTGAAGTCATAGCCAAGTTTCGCAAATGCATTCCAGTTTCGCAGGTCATTCATACCATAATCTGGCGAAAGAACTCTTCCTTTTGCATCACGATAAAGACCTGTTTCTTCATAACGGCCACTGACCACATAATCAAATTTATTGATTTTACCGCTGAAGAGTTGCGATATAAAGAATCCCGCAGTTTCCTTTGGTTTAATTAATGAAAAAGCACTTCCTGCTTCAGTAGTTCCGCTGAAAGCTTTATTCTGATCTGCTTTTTTAGTAATGTAGTTAATTAAACCTCCGTCGGCACCGTTACCATAAATAGCAGTTGCTCCTTTGATGACTTCCACACGATCTAAGGCCGCAGGATCAAGTGAACGGATATCTTTAGCGCCATCTCTTAAAGGTGTAGATTGTGGAATTCCATCAATCATTACTAGAACACGACGTCCTCGTAGAGTTTGCCCTAAGTTAGAGGTTCTATTGGTACTGAATCCCAGTCCGGGAACTGAGGCACCTAGAATGTCACTAAGATTAGTGCTTATGCTTAACTGTTGCTGAAGCTGTTTTTTAGAAATAAGAGTTACCGAAGAAGGAACTTGATCCAAACTTTCAGGCTGTCTGGTTGCAGAGATTACAACTTCGTGCAATTCATTATCAGATTTTGATTTTTCTTTGATTGTATCTTGAACAGCTTGTTGTTCTGAATTATTTTTATTTGTCTTTGCGGATAGAGAATTTGCTGCTATAAGAAGCAGTATAAAGGGTAGATAGAATTTCATTTTTACTTATTTAGACTTAATTAAAATAGTCAAAAATAAACAAATAGAGTAGTTCACACAATCTTAAAATCATGATATTTGGATTACAGTTACCAATATTTATCTAAATATGAATTGTAAGTGTTTGATATTTAGAAGTATTCTTGCTGTTGTGGATTAATTTGGTTTTAAAGAAATTGAAATATCTTAAGGAAATCTTAAGAAAATAAAAATTTTCATCAACAAACGAAGGTTTAATAATCTGATAAGTATAAACTGCTTATTTTTTTTTAAAGGAAATTAATAGTGTAGAATGAAGGCATAAAAAAAACGTTAATTCCTAAAAATTAACGTTTTTAGTGACGGGGACAGGACAAATTACAACATCATTTTTGGATGATTTGAAGAAATTGGCCTTCTATATGTAGTGTCTGTCTTTCATTGGCGTTATGAATTTGGTTTAGATGTCCTGTTGGGGATTGATGCAAAAAATTATAAAAACTCAATTGATTTATTGTATTAAACTGATATATAAATTTACAAATTTTATGGAGGATTTGAAAAGATTGTTGAGCTTAAGGCAAGAATTGTCTTTCTTTGGCTTTGTGAATTGCTTTATAAAATTTAGGCTTATGCGGCACAAAAGCAATCCCATTCAGTAGCAAAGCGCTGAAAAGCTTCAGTGAGGCATGATGGAATGCTAGACCGGTGCTAATGATTAGAAAAATACAAATAAAAACTTCATATTCTTCATGCGCATCAAAAATTGGCGAATGTGCACATTCGGTTAAAAATAAAAAAAAAGCTTTAAACCGCCGGTTTAAAGCATTCGTTTAATTTATTGTTAACTTTTTCCTTGCCAGATATAGTTTTAAAATCTATACCTCAGCCAGAGTTTTTTTAAAGTTTGCGAAGCGTCACATCAGGTGCCTCTCCCTGAGGAACAATAAAAATCGCGGTGTTATTTACGCTGTCTCCCGGATCTAAATAATAGCCTGCAATTACAGGCAGCACGCCGCTTACGTATTTGCCCTCTTTATTATAATACCAGTATGTGGCGCTTACATTGTGCGCTTTTAATTTGAGCTCAATTTTCTTTGAGGTCAATTTCGCGCCTGTCGCGTTGATGCAGTCCAATTCCACAAGGCCGGCATTGGATGTGACCTGAGGGAAAGTGTTCATACGGATGTTGAAGCTTTTGTCGGAATTATTGACAAGATTGGCGCTTACCTTATAGCGCTCAAAATTTTTGCCCCCTACAGTCACGGACTCTTTATTGGTGATGCTGAATGTTACAGACAGGCCGTTTAGGTCAACGGTTTCCCCATCTTTGATTTTTTGGGCATTGGCATTGGAAAAAGACAGGGCCAGAACGGCAAAGAGAATAGTTAAGTTTTTCATGGTTTTAAAATGTTTAGGAAATTATAAGTATAATGGATGTTAAAATTAAAATCAGGGTGAATACCATGATCAGGTGGCTGCAAATGGATAGCAGCAATACTTTCCACCAGCCCATTTTATTGAAAAACTGGAAATTGGTCCAGTAGATTAAAAATAGATCCGCAGCATAGTAGGCATATATTAGGGTATCCAAAGATGGCTTGCCATTGCAGTACACCAGAAGGGGGAAAGTTACGAGATGGAGCACCAGCCTCTGGGATGCTTTAAAGGTATTTAAGACCAGATACTCAAAATAATTGTACTTCTGGCTTTTAAAGCTTATATAGGTCCCCAGACTGAATAGGGGGATGGTGGCCAGTGTATACCACGAATAATGATTGGATGTCCAATGGTTGATATATTCAGACAGTTCTTTCGAGTCTTCTGTTCTCGGCACAAAGAGATTGATGCCGTAATGATGGTAAAGCAGCCCGTATAGGGTCGCAAGAAGGATCACCATTGAAACGGGCTTGAAGTGGTTCACTCTTCTGCCCTCAATAAACTCCCTGATGCTGTGCCCGGGTCTTGTGAAGAGCTCTTTGACAGTATAGAAAACGCCTTTGTCAAAATGGAAAAGGCCGTGCTGTATATCATGCCAAAGAAAGTGCAGGTTGATCTTGTGGGTGTCGGCCGGCTGTCCGCAGTTGCTGCAGAATCTGCCGGTGAACGAGTGGTTACAGTTCTTGCAATTCACCATAAATGCATCAGTTTGCCTTTTCATATTCCAGTGTGCCTAGCTCGGGGCTGCTTATGGTTCTTTTGTCTGCGTCAAAATAGAGGATTTTGAATCTGACCGATACCACGCTGATGCTGATGGTGAGAAACTGATTGTCTTTGGACAGTTTCCATTTGCCTTTTCTTGTTTTATCCCCTGCGATCCCTTGGAAGACATTATTGTCCATAAATACCTGATAGGTATCCTCAGGCTGGGTCACCTGTCCATTTTTTGTCTGTTTTACAAGTTTCCATTTGCCCAGCAGCTCTTTTGAGGTTTGGGAGAATGCGGCCGCGCTAAAGACAAGCATTAGCATAAATACTATTTTCTTCATTTTAACAGTTGGTTTATTCAAAATTAAAAAAAAGATCAGATTTTTTTTTTTTTTTGGTTTATTTTTAATCGGCGGACTATAGAAATAAATCAATTTTCAGCTTGCGGTCCATCAGCAATTATGTTTAAAAAAAAAATGGCGCCAATTGTCTTCAATTGGCGCCATTTGGCTTTGTGACCCCGACTGGACAAATTACAACATCATTTTTGGATGATTTGAAGAAATTGGCGTACTATAGTTAAAGCAGGATTGTCTTTCATTGTACGCCATGAATTAATTGATTGTTGTTCCATCAGAGCTAAAAATTGATTTATTTCTCTCCTAAGAGTATTGCAATCTTAATTGTTTGATAATGTGATATGTATTGCTTATTTTTAAAGTTTTATTAGACAATTTAATTAAATTTGAGTGTAACATTTAAAAAAGAAAAAACATGAGAAAAATTACGCTATCAATTTTTGCAGTATTATGTTTTGCAAGTGTATTTGCGCAGGCCAGAAAGGAATTGAATTTTGGCCTTGTAGGAATAAATTATGAAATACCTGTCCACAGGGACATAACCATTGCCCCAGGAGTCGGGACCACGCTGGATCTTGACTGGCTCAATGCCGGGGTAAAGGGAAATTATTATTTCGACCATGTATTTGGCATTACTGATGATGCCTGGGACGTATATGGCGGAGCCAACGTAGGCTATTCTTTTGATTTGAGGGATGACCATGGCAATAATGGCCATGACGGAAGCGATTTCAATGTAGGCCTGCAGATAGGCGGAAGATGGTTTTGGAACGAAAAATGGGGCGTTTATGTAGAAATAGGAGGCGGGAATGTTTCAGGATTTTCGCCCGGGATAGGACTGACCCTGAAACTTTAATGGCATAGGTTTCGGCATATATGGATTGCTCTGCTTGAACGCGATTTTAAGGTCTGGCCTTTGAACGTAGAAATCGCAAAACATATTAAAGCACGCCTTCGGACTGTTTTTAGGCGACAGGCTATTTCAATATCTGTTTCATTGCACGAGCTTTATGGACAACACTTGAAATAAGGGAAGATAAACGGCTTTGGCTTTCTCTCAGCAAATCATCTATTAATAAAAAAAGCCCTATGAAGATAATCATTAAAGCATTTTTTGACGGCAGGTTTGTCAGCAAAGAGGATGCCGCAGCCAAATATTCCAAACACTTTCCCGATGCTTTGGAAGTTTCAAAAACGGTCAATGAGCTAAAACGCAGTAAGGTGAGCAATTGGGGATACATCGTCCTGATAAGCGAGCAGGGAATCTCAACAAGTCCGATCATAGTCGATGAGTTGAGCATAAAATATTAGCCAATGCTGGAAATATGGCAATTTCAGTGGACTGATGATTTAATGGCCCTGCCGCCGCTCGATCAGTTGATCGGACAGGATTTATCTGTGACTTCATAATAAAAGTTTTCAGGAGCTTTTCCCGCTATACTTTCCAATCTTTTTTGCCGAAAAACGGTACAAAAGGATTTCCTCTGCACAAGAGCGAAGCGAGCTGGCGAAGCAATCGGGGCTAAAAATCTAGAAAGACAATTCAGAACTAAACCAATAATTGACCTTAGTGGAGCAGCAAGTCATTAAGTAATTAAGTGAGGAAAAAAACTATCTGTTTTTGGAATAATTTACAAGTTTTCTGATTCATCAGAGGGATGTCCTGCAATTCAAACTTAGTAGATAAGAGTATAAGTTTAATGAATTTAAGAGGCATTTGAAAAGTTGTGTGCCACGAGTATGCCGCAACTTGGAATGATCGATTACTGGTAAAAGCGCTTTAGTTTTTGTGGCACTTTGGAGGGAACTCCACCACAGTTATTCTATAGATTTAATATTTAAATGCAATAATATTAAATTTATTTGTGCTTGGGCAATGTCATTTACATTTATTATTTAAGCCCTCTAATTTTATTATTTGATTTAAAACCATAGAGTTGTTTCAAACAAATACAAAGCCCGATCGTTAAAATTAAAATCGGGCTCCTTGTTTTTATTCTAATTTTATTTGTATTTAATATTGATGCTGATAATATCCGAGGTCATATTAGTGGTTCTGGTATAATGGCCGTAACGAATCTCCAAAGTATTCCAGTGTTTTAAACCAAATATGCCATTTGGAGGAGTAAATTTCATTCCCATTCCAAAGAAGCTGCTGTCAAACTTGGACAGATCATAATTGCTGGTGTAGAATTCATCAGCGGCTGTATGCTGGCCATAAGGCTTGAAATACTTGGTTCCGCTTTGGGTGTAATAGCGGTAAAACGGGCTTAATGAAAAGGCCTGGGTCAATTTTACCGGAATTTCAAGATCAGCGGTATGCGCTTTCAGGCTCCAGTCGTCTGTGTAATATCTGTAATAGGCACGAATAATTATATTGTCCCCGAAGAAATAACTGGCCCTGATGCCAAGCGGAATTTTAAGTCTGGTGTCAGGCATTTTCTCCTGATGAACAGAGCCGTCAGCAAAATAAACCCTGTGAAAAGGAAGGCTTAAGTAGCCATTCTGGCTTATTACATCTCCTACAAGCAATATTTGTAAATTTTTATTGATGATCTTGGAATAACTCAGTGTTCCGGCAAAAGTATTTCTATTGGCACTGCCGTAGCCCTCGCTTCCGGATGGACGAAGTTCAACAGGCTCAATGAGTTTCAGCTGATCGATAAAAGTCTGAAACCTGGCTGTAAATTCACCGTTTTTGTTTTTGGTTTTTTGAGAGAAGGCGATATTCCCTCCAAAAGACTGGTAATCAAACTCGGTTGAAGAGGAAACTCCAACAGCGTAAGTTCTTCCTTTCTCTTCATTTTCTCTCAGATAAGTCAAAGAAGGGTAGAAGCGATTGTCAGAAGAGGATGCAGATGAGTTCGCACTCAGATCAATCATGTCTGAAGATGCAGAAGTATAATGGTCAATTCCCGCTTCAATATCAAAAGTATGCTTGATCCCTGTCTGGCCGTACTTTACCAGTTTTACATCAATGGTATTGGCAATATCGGTAAGGTGCTCCGAACCGATTCCGCCTGTAACGGCAGAATTGTTTCCGTCCTGCTTGTAATAGCTTGATACCAGATTCACCTCTTCGAGTTTTAATTTTTTGCTTTTATAAGCCGTTGAATCAGCGGGAACGTTTTGCGCCCTCAACTGGAACAACGCCAATAAGGCATATCCTGTTATGAATATTCTTTTCATTTTTCAGCGTATGAATATTAGTTGCAGCCGCAGCCGCCGCCGCTTTTTCCTGAATTCGCCCCGGAAGCTCCCTCGCGGTAGGATTGGAAACTGAGTTCGGTCTTTTCGATATTCCTGTTGGAGAGCACCATTTCAGAATCGTTGAGTTTTCCCTTCTGGTATTCCTTCACAGAAGAGCAGGAGGCAAGCAGCAGCACGGCAAGAGCAGTACCGCATAATGGTGCGGGAATTTTTTGCTTTGGCTTTTTCATTTCAGATTAATGTTTTTGGATGTGTAAATTTTATTGTGGTCATCAATTATTATGCAGTACAGATCAGGGATCTGATCTATTAGAAACAAGCCTGCCTTGATGCCCATAACAGCAATTGGAGTGGCCATTGCATCAGCAAATTCTGCATTTGAAGCTATAATAGTGACGCTTTTTATTCCAGTTATGGGAAGACCTGTTTTTGGGTCGATGGTATGCGAATATTTTTTTCCGTCAATGGTCACGAATTTTTCATAGTTGCCGGATGTCGCCACAGCTTTGTTGGATATTTCCATATAAGAAAAAGCGGCATTGGGCGAGTCGGGATCGGCCACCCCGATGGTCCATTTCCTGCCGTCGGGCTGCAGTCCCCAGGCGGAAAGGTCTCCGCTGGCATTGATGATGCCGCTCTGCACATTATGTTTTATAAGGATTTGTTTTGCCATTTCTGCGGCATATCCTTTTCCGATACCTCCAAAACCGATCCTCATTCCTTTTTCTTTTAAGAATACGGTTGTATTTTTCCTGTCAAGGATGATATTTCGGTAATCAATAAGGTGTACCATTTTGAGAGCGGTCTGGGCATCAGGAAGGCTCGTCATGGTTCTGTCAAAATTCCAAAGGCTCTTGTCGATGCTTCCGTATGAAATATCAAATGCACCTTGTGTGATTCTCGAAATTCCGATAGACCTTTCGATAAGGCTGAAGACTTCCAGATCCACTTTTACGGGCCTGATTCCTGCATTATCATTGATCAGATTGGTCTGGCTGTCTTCTTTAAAAGTGGTCAGAAGCCTTTCGATGCGTCTGATTTCTTCAATGGCCAGATCGATATTCTCATTTCCTGTTTTTTCATTCACGGCAACAACTGTTATGGTAAAGCTGTTGCCCATCAGTTTTAGGGATTTCGAATATTTCTGCTTGTTTGCTATGTTATTTTCGGCTCTCACAGATCGCTTTTATCTCGGCAGTCCACTGTTCAGGCGATGCATCGGGTTTTCCGTGCCAGGTTTTGATCACCCTGCCATGTGCATCAAGAAGAAGCGTCAGGGGAAAGCTTCCTTCCTTGTTGTATATTTCGGCCAGATCCTCGTTGCGTTTTACCTGATCAGCTGTTCCTATATTTTTCTTTTTTCTTGGAAAATCAGCATTGACCAGCACCAGGTTTTCATTTGCCATATCGGTGAATCCCTGGCTTTCGAGATAATCCCTGCGAAGCACAATGCATGGACCGCACCAGTCTGAGCCCGAGAAGTTCAGAAGGATCAGTTTATGGTCTTTTTCCGCAGTTTTTTTCGCATTATTGAAATCGGGTTCCCAGTTTATGGAAAACGCCATTGCCATTGTAAGGAATAAAGTAATCAGCTTCATCTTTTTCTTTTTTTGATATATACGAAATAACGAAAGGTATGGTTTGTTATTTTTGCGGTTCGCTTAAGATTAGATTAATGTTTTAAGCGGTTATAAGCCCTGTTTTCTTGCTTCAGGCAGTCTGGACTCCAAAAATATATCCGACCAGGGCTGAGGCTGCCATAGCAAAGGTGCCCCAGATGCAGATCCGAAGGACTGCTTTGGGGATATTTGAGCCTCCGGCCTTGGCGGCCAATATTCCTGAAAAAGCCAAAAAGACAATCGAAAAACCGTATTGATAAAAAATCATGTCTTTAAGGGGAGCAAAAATTGCCACCAGCAGCGGAAGAAAACCTCCAATGATAAAAGATACTGCCGATGCAAAGGCGGCAGTCAGGGGATTGGCCTGCGTGATTTCGTTGATCCCCAATTCATCCCTTGCGTGGGCTTCTAGGGCGTCATGAGCCATTAGTTCAGAAGCCACCTGCCTGGCCAATTTTTCATTGAGCCCTCTTTTTATATAAATCTCTGCCAATTCTTCCAGTTCCTCCTGGGGCATATCCCTTAGGGCCATTTTTTCCCTTTCCAGATCAGCGGATTCAACATCGGACTGCGAGCTAACTGATACATATTCGCCTGCTGCCATGGACAGGGCGCCTGCCACCAGGCCTGCCACTGCAGCGAGAAGAATAGGTTCTCGGGTTACACTTGCTGCTGCAACACCGATCGTAAGGCTCGTGGTTGAAAGGATCCCGTCATTTGCCCCAAGGACTGCGGCCCTTAGCCAGCCGCTTCTGTTGATGTAATGAATTTCAGATTCCATAATTTTTATTTAGCAGTTTTACCCAGTCGCGGTCTTCAGATTTTTTTTGAGTACCGCCAAAATTGGTTTTCATCATTTCCCTGATCTGGAATTGAGTTTTATTTCTGGTGCTGTTTTTCCATTCGTTGAAGTCATAGATATGAATCTGCTGCGCATGGGGGTTTACCACAAAAGAGATCCCGGAGATTGAATTTTTGAAATTTTTGATTTCATTCAGGATATTGCGGCTGGGTACAACAATGAGGATGCTTTCCCAGTCAAGGAAATCTTTGGGGATATCTTCTCTGTCCCTGAGTCCCATGGCATCAAATAAAGCAGTTATTTTCTGATTGTTCAAACTGTTGATTTTTTTATCTATTTCCATAAGGACTCTCTGCATACGGTCTTTATCAGCAATACTCATTTAAGGCGGCTTGAAATTCATAATAAAATTAGCTTAAATCCTCTTTGGATATGGCGATAAGGCCATTAGAATGATTCTAAATTTAACAGGAAATCGTATTCTTATTCCATATCGTCGCATGTCAGCCTGCAATCAAAGCAAGACTGCAAAGGACCTGAAAGCTTTGCACACAGGGTTGTTAATAACCAAATAAACATGCGGGCTGGTTTGAGAACTGTATTGTCTTTAATTGAATATGACAAGGGAGTGACGCGGCAAGGTCCCGGATTTTTATATGCAGTGCAAGAGAAAAAAGGCTACAATGTATTGATTTTTGCAAAAATTATGATATCTTTAACGCAAGAAATGGTAATTATGAAAATGCATACTTAATTTGGTTCTGTCGCATCTGGGAATAACTTTTATCTTTAGAATTTTAAACCGATCAAAAGATGAATACTAAAGGTCATTGTTATCCAAAATACATAATTCTTCAGGCAGTATATTTCAAGCTAAGATTTACACTTAGTTACCGTGATGTTGAAGAACTAATGAAGATTAGAGGAGTCATTGTGGATCATGCGACGATTCAGCGTTGGGTTTACAAGTTTGCACCTTTGCTTGAGGCAGAAATGAAGAAGAGAAAAGGCAGAGTGGGGGAGAGTTGGAGATTGGATGAGACCTACATCAAAGTAAAAGGTATTTGGTGTTATTTATATAGGGCAGTAGATAAATTAGGCAATACGGTTGATTTTCTTTTGACCAGAAAAAGACAAAGAATGAGTGCGCAGTCATTTCTAATTAAAGCAATTAGTAATAACTACAGACCAAGAGTAGTAAACATTGATAAAAGCGGTTCTAATACTGCCGCTATCAAAGTCTATAACAAACGTTCATTCACAAAGATTAAAATCCGGCAGTGTAAATATCTCAACAATATTGTCGAACAGGACCATCGATTTATAAAATGGAGGATACAAAATGGGTTAGGCTTTAAAAGTTTTGAATCGGCAAGACGAACATTGAGCGGAATTGAAGTTGTGCATATGCTGAGAAAGAATCAAATGGTTAGACCAGGGATAACTATGTTTAAATCATTCTGTAAATTGGCGGGCTAACTTTTAAATTACTTCAATTTTTATATTTGATTCTGACAGATGCGACAGAACCTTCTACAACTATTATCGAGGATTTGAAAAGATTATTATGCTTAAGGCAAAATTGTCTTTCTTTGGATCTGTGAATTACTATATGCGATTTAGGTTTTGTGTCACAAATGTAATCCCTTTCAATAAGAACAAGCTTTTTTATTCTGCGGCGGCACAAGCTTTTTACAATGCAGAAAAACCGGAATATGTTGGAAACTGGCAGACAGTTTTTCAGTTTCAGATTATATTTTAGTAAAGTTTTAAAAATTTAAATTGCAAATTTTCTGTATAAATTGAAATATCTAATTTAACTCATTAACTGTCGTTCGATTGAGGTTAAAAATTGATTTATTTCTATCCTGTATTAGCTTAAGATTTACTATTAAATTACAGGCTAAGATAAAGGCACTTTTATGCAGCAGAAAAATATAATTGAATTTTTACAGCCATCATTAGGTGCCGAATTTATAACTTCTTTGGATGTCGCAATTTAATTTAAGATTTATGAAAATTATTGCTGTAGATTCTATTTAACTTATGAAATATGGCTTCCATTCCCAAATCAGCTTCTTCGCATTGGACATTCGCAAATATTATAAATGCTTTGTCAATATCTTTACAGATGAAAACTTTTGTTAAAAATGTTCCTGGATTTCCATTATGAAACGAGTAGCGCAAATTGCTTTCATCCTCAATCATCCACTCCCAGCCAAATGCGAATTCTGGCAACCCATAATGCATATAGTTAAACTGTTCAGCACTTAATTTATCTGATTTCCCTAAAAGCCCTTTAAGCTGCATTTGTATAAATTTAGCATAATCAGGTAAGCTGACATTTATATTTCCAGCAGATGATAGCCAATTTAATTTAAAATTATCCGCAGGCATTTCAGGTTCCAAATCTTCGTTGTGTCCCCAAGTCTGATTTTGATCTTTATAGTTAGGCTGCCCAAAATCAAATTCTATATTTAATTCTTTTCCGAGTTCCTTCACTAAGGTTTCATAATTTTTTCCCGTCGCCTTTTCAAGCATTAATCCCGCTGCAACATAGCTTGGATTTGCCCAATAAATTATTTGCGGTTCTTTCACCGGCTCCTGTTGGAGGATCCAGGAGATTAGTTTATACCTCTGCTCTTGGTTTGTTCCAAATACTTCCTTTTTGGTTGGCATTTCATTTCCGTATGACCATTTCATTATTTTTGCGCGAAAAGTTATTAAATCCCACAGAGTCAAGCCATAATAAGCTGGATCGCTTTTTGCTTTTAGTTCAGGAAACAATTCGAAAAATCTAGTGTCCCATTTAATTTTTCCCTCATTGACTAAAACCGCAGCAATATAGCTTGTTATCGTTTTTGTGTTTGAACCGATCCTAAATCTGTCAGATAATTCAGCGTGCAATTCTGAATTTATTTTCTTTACGCCCAAAGCTTTTATTTCTATAATTTTTTCCGAAGAAATCACAGCATAATTAAGTTCAGGGATATTATGGATTTTTCGAATGCTATCTGCAAATTTTTCGATGTTTTGGCTATATGAATAATTTAAAAAAAATGTTGCGGTGACATAAAAAAGTATGTTTCTCATTTTATTTAGGCTTCTGCAATGGTTTGAAATTGTCGGTTAATTAGATTATGCGAATATAATGTAACATTTTGTGACATCTAGTCTTTTAATCTGACTTTTTCTTTCTTTATTTCTATAATGTTTTCTAATTATTATTTTGGGAATAAAGCAATTTTTTTGCTTCAGTCGGGGAACATGGCTCTGTCGCATTTGGGAATAATTTTACCTTTAGAATTTTAAACGCGCCGAAAAATAAATGCTAAAGGGCATAGCTATCCAAAGGCTGTTATTCTGCAGGCAGCCTATTTCAAGCTTGGGTTTGCTTTAAGTTATTGAGATGCTGGAGAAACAATGAAAATAAGGGGCGTGATTGTGACCATGCTAGGATGGAAAGCTGGGCTTTTAAGTTCTACATCTTTCACTGAAGCTATTTTTAGCAGCTCTTCCCGCTATTCGTTCCAATCTTTTGCGTTGAACCCCAGCACAAAAGGATTTCACTGCTATCGGGGCTAGGGCTGCTGAGGAGCCCGGCTCTTTAGACGAATAAAAATAAAGAAAGTCTAAAAAAATTGGCGCCAATTGTCTTCAATTGGCGTCATTTGGCTTTGTGACGGGGACAGGACAAATTACAACATCATTTTTGGATGATTTGAAGAAATTGGCTTTCTATATGTAGTGTCTGTCTTTCATTGGCGTTATGAATTTGGTTTGGATGTCCTGAGTAGGATTGATGCAAAAATTGTAAAAACTCAATAGATTCATCGCATTAAACTGATATATAAATGTACAAAATTTATCGAGGATTTTAAAAGAATGTTTAAGTTAAGGCAGAATTGTCTTTCTTTGGCGTTGTGAATTATTATATGCGATTTAGGTTTTGTGGCACAAAAATAATCCCTTTCAAGCTCAGTAGGGATGATGCTGCAGGTGGAAAGCCTGGAGCCATCCCAAAAGGAAACAGCAGCGGAGTTGATTCAGAAAATACAAGGAACTGAATTTATTTAACCTACTGGAAAATTCCATGGAAGATGCTTCCCGAAGAATGGCAGAGCTACTCGACGGGAGGCTTTCTAATTTGCCAGACAGATCGAACGATGAAGTGGATCCGGAGGATTTGCAGGATTTTGACATTGGGGAATTTTTATAGATTCCCCTTTTTTAGTTTGGAAGTTTACCGATTACTTTATTGACATTATCAAGCCTTATCAATTTATAATTGCTATTTTCAAGATCTTCTATCAGGATATCCAAATCAATCTTTTCGTCTTCTTCATTATGAAGCGGCTTGTCAATTGAGGTGAAGATTATGGTTTGCCTTTCCTTTATCTCTGAAGAAATTTTAAAGAGCTGCTTCAAGCTGCTAAGATTGGTTCTATGCTGTCCAGGTTCATCAAAAATAATGACTCCAGGGTGATTTACGCCTTTATTTAACAGCCCCAACGTGTATGCCCAGATGTTCCTAACAAAGTCTGAAGCCGAAGAATTTATTCTAATGGATTGCGGCAGATAAACCCCCTCTTTTCTGTTCAAATAAACTGGCATATATTTAAACGGCTCTTTTCTATTGATTGATATCTGGTACTTTGCGTTACTGTCATATCCGAAACCAAACAGGTAATCTTTATATTCGCTTTCAAAGGCGGCCAATTTTAGCTCATCTTCTGCCGCCGATTTGCCTAGGCCTTCAATCCTTATTGTATTGTTATGGTATTTATTGGCAAGTTCCACTAAATCTGTTTTCAGCTCTATAATAGATTCCCTAAGCAGCTCCAGATTTTCTATTTCTCTCTCAAGCTGTAGCTTCTTAACCACTTCTGATTCCGAGAATGCCCTATCATCTGCAATCAGGTCTTTTGAAATGGATTTGATAAGCACTTCCTTTTGACGAAGAGAATTTTTAAAATAGAGCAGAAGCGCTTCTTTCTCGGCGACCGTTTCCTTTAGGCTTGTCAAGGAAGATTCTATAATTTTCTTCTGGCTCTTTAAAAAATTGGTGTTTTCCTCGAGCGTCAGCTGAGGGATCTTTATATTTTTTGTGGAGATAAGATCTGTAGTTACCTCCTGAGAACAGGTAGGGCAATGGTTTGCACCGCGTTCATTGATAATATTTTCAGTGAAAACTTTCTGCAGATTGATATGGTCCTTAATTTCTGATTCAACGACTCCAATCTGTTTGTTTAAGCTGAAAGACTGCTGTTTCTCTATATTGAGCCTGTTCTCAAATTTGCTTACGTACTCTTTAAGCTCATAGTACTCTTCTTTTTGACTGTTAAATTCTAAGATGGATGCTTCCCTGTTTTCTTTGATGGTAGCGATCGGTCTGCTCTCAAGTTCTTTAACGGCTTCAGTTTTAAGAAGCAAAAAAGCTGCGAAACTAATTTTTTCTGCCTCCGAGGTTGAAAACAATACGTTTATTTTCTCAATTTCAGCTTTATCGGTAGTAAGCTCTTCAGGAACATTAATTATTGTGGAGTTGCTTTGTTTTTCAATGTAGGATAGAGACTTAACTTTTCTTTTCCAGTCCTCAGTGATGGTGTTTCTTTCCTTAATTAAAACATCCTTTTCCGTGGAAAGGACAATTTCATTAAGGCCCAGAATAAATTCAACTATTTTTTCTTTGGCTTTCGTGATACCGAAAAATGGCATGGTAGCAAAAAAATCAGACCATCCTTTGGTCTGTTCAATAAATAAAGCAGAGAAAATGGTCTGCAGGTAAAGCGGACTGTAATTGTCACTTCTTGAGCTGTTGCTGACAAATGGCAGATCAATGTTTATGAACTGCGCCAAAAAGCTGTAGAATCCATTTTGGTCTTCATTGTTTCCTCTGGCGTTCACAAAGAATGCACCCTTTGAAGTCATTTCATCATTGATATGGTCATATGGTGAAAAATGAACCATTATATTAGTTGTTTTTACCTCTTCAGTGCTCGGTTTGATGAATCTTTCAAGACAAATGATGTCCCGGTTTTCATTTTCTATTTCGAGAAAGATCTTAGAAGAGATTACTTTATAGACAATGCCATCTTCATCAGGGCCGGGCTTAACTGTAAATTCTTCTTTTAATGCTTTGTCAAGAGCCTTCTCGTTATGTGCTCCTAACAATTCCTCCATTCCAAGAGCATAATAGATGCAGGTGTTTATTGTGGTTTTTCCTCTTGAATTAGGACCTGCAATTATGTTCAATCCCTGTTCAAAGGGAATTTCAAACCCATATAGATCCGTTATGTCTGCACTTTTATCGGTAAGAATTTCAGCTCGTAATTTATTTATTTTAAACATCCTAATACTATATTAATTTCCAGTTCTTATTTGCATTATTCAATCTGTTTTTTGGTATTACGCCAAGTGCCTTAATTTTTTGAATTTCATCCTGAAAAAGTTCAAACTTATTGATAGAATCAATTATTTCGCAGCCTTTTTCGGTTATTTTAATTTCAAGGGTATGAGTCACGATCACTTTCGAAATATACTCGTTAATAAATCCAAGTGCTAGAACCTCATCAATTCCGTGCTCAAAGGTCCACGGAACAAGACTGTTCCTGTTTTGGTTGGACAAATCCAGCAATACCTGGTAATTATCTTCATTACGAAGGGACCAGAAGGCAATATGGATCAGCTCCAAGCTTGCTTTTTTCCCGTAGCTGCAATATCTGATAATTGCCAAAAGCAATACAACTTTATAGTAACCGTTATATCGGATGGATACGGAAGTCGGTTTTTGATCTAAAAGGATATTAATCATTCTTTACAAAATTTAAGGTGCATATTCCAAGCCATTCTATAATCTGGTAATCCGATAGATCAATATTTGTAAAATCGGGCAGAACTTCAAAATGGCTTTTCAATTGATTTTGGAGTTCAATCTTTAAATCGAGGGCCTCTCTGCTTTCCTTTACATTTCTTGAATAGTCGTCTTCAACCTGATCGACGAATCTGTTTACAATATTCTTGAATTTTGAATAGAGGATCGGATAGTCGTTTTCTATAGTCCTTATATTTTCCTTCATGGCCAGGAATTTTCTAATCTGTTTTGCAGTGACAGAATCTGCTCTGGCTGTATCAGGGTACAAAACATTATTTTTCCGGTATAGGTTTTCAAAAAATTCGCTGTTCTCCTTTTTAAAGGCTTCTATTTCTCTAGAAGTGCGCTCTTTTTCCAAGTTTTCATTCCACTGCTTTAGGCTTTCAAAATCAGATAAGTCTACATATTCAGCAATGTACTGTTCCAGATGCTTTATTGAACAGCATTCAATATCGTCATTCCATGCCTTGTCAGATATAACTGAGTTCAGAATTCCTATCAGGAAAGGTGAATTGTGTCTGTACAGAAACACTCCGCTTCCGGAAAGTCCCTTGGCCAGAAATTTTCCATCTTCTCCGCCCTGATCAAAAGTTTCACCGACAAGGGTGATTTTAAAGCAGCCTGCATCATCGCTCACAGAGAGTATTCTTCCGTTAAATGGACGGTACTGATTGATCCTGACACCTTGGTATCCGCAGAATTTCACATCGTTTTCCGATAGCACGCCTCGTCCCAATTTATATTGATATTGGGATCTTTCGTTTTCATCCAAATCAATTTCTATCAGCGCAAAATCATGTTCGGCATTGAATTCCTTAATTTCCTTAGCGGTTATAGCTTTAAAATCAGAGGTATAATCATTCTGTTTTTCGATAGTTATCTTGCCCAATTCCGGCATTACAGTTCCTAAACAGTGTGCTGCGGTAAGGACATAAAATGAGTCTTTGCCAGAAAGCAGTACACCGCTGCCGGTATGTTTGCCACTTTTTATGCGGACGCAGTATTTTTCCGCTAAATTATTTGTCATTTTTTCTAAACAAGTTTTTAGTTGTTGGCTTCCAGTTGCCGTCTTCAGAATCTGCCTCATTGATAAATTCGCCTATTCTGTCTTTCAGATCTTCAATTTCATAATTAAAATAAATATTTAACAGAGTGTCTTTTCTTTGCGAATTGTATACCAGCCTCGCAATGGTTTCCCTAGAAGGATGCTTATGTGCAGCGCTTCCTCCATTTGTAGAAATTATATAGTGGTCTGATTGGATCATACTAAGCATTTCTTGTGAGGTATTATTTATGCTTCCGTGGTGTGACACTTTAACATAATCGACCTGGAGCGGATTGGTCTGGCTATAATTACGGCGCAGAGACTCCGTTATCACTTCCGGCCTGGAGTCAGCTAATAGCAGGATAGAGAGGTCAAAGCACCTTAAAATAAAGGAAATGGAAGATGAATTGAAAATATCGTTGCTTATGGATTTCTCTGGAGCGAATGCTGCTTCATTTAAGGCTTTCAGGGTCTGGGAGTATATATTATGGTCCGTAGATATATTAACATTACCATTACCATTACCATTACCATTACCATCTTCGTTTACCGGCAGATCAGATGATTCCCATTTGAGGTATAATTCTTCAATTATCTGCGGCGTAGGCGACAGTATTTCAAACTGAAGTCCTCTTCTAACGATTGTTTCATCCAAAGTCGTTATTTCTGAAAGCTTTGCATCCGGTTTTTTTTGTAGAATTAATTCTTTTAATGTATCAGCCTGTTTTGTACTGATGAGCTCGCCAGTCTCCACTTCAATGATTTCAGGATGATTCATCCAAATTTCGTCAATTGTAATATTATCTATTAGAGTGCTTTTGAATAGGCTGATCAAACCTGCAATGTGGTCGGAATCAATGTGAGTGAGTACAAGAAGATTTATTCTGGTGACGTCTTTCAGTTCAGCTTTAAGCGTATATCGGAAGGTTTGGGCTGTTCCCCCGTCTATAAGGATCTTAAATTCGTCGTTATTATTATCAAATGTATTGATCAGGATGCAGTCTCCATGGTATGCAGGAAGCACTGCAAATTCTGTGAAATCTCTTTTCATTGGTTAGGTTAGTTCTTGGGTAGCACTATTATTGGCGCTAATATAAGTATTTCCTGCATAAAACGACTTCGAGTGCCAAAAAAAACAATGATGCCACTTTCCTACTGCAGTTGATATTCCATGAACCTTTGTTCCAAAGCCCGCATTCGGTGGGAAATGACAAAACTCAAAAGTGTTTGGTTATGGAAAAACAAAGAAAAAAGATCCTGTTGGTGGCATGCTTTGCGATGCTGGCAGTCATCAGCGTTTTCTTTCTGATCAAGGCCCTTTTTTTCTTCACTAAGCGGTCATGCGCTTCGTTCAGGTGCTTAGGGCATACATAGGGCGGATTTGAAAGGTCTTTTTTAAAATACCCAGTTCGATGTAATCCTCCCAAATTTTGATGTCGGCTATTTTATAGCGGCACTTTATGGCGGTTTTTACTGCCTGCCAGTTCCGTTTGATTTCCTGATTGTAAGATTCAGTGATATTGTCGACTGTTTTCCTGTTTAATGTTTTTAGGAGCTTTTCCCGCTATCCGTTCCAATCTTTAGCGTCGAACACCGTCACAAAAAGATTTGCACTGCTATCGGGGCTATAATCTTAAAAAGACAATTCAGGAAGCCAATTTTTGTTTCATTTAAGCAATAATTAATGATCGGAGATATGCGGTAAAGATTTTACAACGATGAAATGATACAGCATTCTTAAATGTTAAATATTGTCTTGATGATGAATTTTGCTATTTTCGTTTAAGAACTTCTTTATTACAGCGTTTGTTGTGAATTTTGTAAAGCTTAAAAATTTCTTCATTTTTTTCAACGCAACATCATTCATTTATTTTTTTCAGTCGTTTTGTTCTTCTCGATAAATTTTACAATATGAATATTTGCTATCAGTCGGAGAAAATATAATATTTCTTCTGCTAGCTCAACTGTTACATTTATTCCTTCTTTTTTAAGCATTTTTTGTGCCTTTTCTGGAGAAATTTTTCCCTTGTATTGTTCATCTCTATAATTCATAATTTAGTTTTTTAATGTTAAATTATTCTTAATACAAAGATAAATTAAATGTTTTTGTATCTGTAAATCAGTGTGTTAAGTTTGGTTTAAATCCTGAGTAGTCACCTCGACAGGATGTCTAAACCATGTATTTAAGTGAGATAAAACTTATAAATACTACATGAAAAGCATAAAAAAAACGCTAAAACTTAGGTTTTAACGTTTTTTTAGTAGTGACCTCGACGGGACAAATTTCAACATTTTTTATGGATGATTTGAAGAAATTGGCTTACCATATGTAGTGTTTGTCTTTCAATGGCTATGTAAATTTGGTTTAGATGTACTATTGGGGATTGATGGAAAATGCAATGAACAAAAAACTTAACCTATTTATTCAGTAGATTTAGTTTTCAAAAATAAAAGTATTGAAAGATCTTTTATTAGTAAAACATTTTCTGCTAGTTAATTTCAAGTTTATAACCTTTGCTGCGTACAACAACAATGTTGATCTTTGGATCAGATTCAAGTTTTTTTCTAAGCTTAGATATAAACATATCTAAACTACGACCAACGATTACACCGTCATCTTCCCATATCTCTTTTTGTAAGCGATTCCTTTCTATTGTTTTATTTGGAGAAGAAGCGAAAATGAGCAAAACCCGTGTTTCTGTAACGGTGAGGTCTATTGTATTTTTATTTATGATAAGCTTTCGATTCTTTACATCAAATAATACCGATCCCAAATTATAAATGTCTTTATTTTGATTATCAGGCGTTTCTTTTTTTGACTTCCCAGATTTCAGAAGAATAAAACCGACAAATGCTAAAATTGAAAGACTTCCCAGAACATATTTACTGTTTTCTGAAATTATTTCTGTTGATTTGAATTTTATGCTAATTATGTAACAGGCTTTGGGCTGTTTTCTCCCTAGGCAGGCTACAATATCATCTTTTTTATTTTTGGATATGACATACCCATATGCAACACTAGAGTTGCCACAATTCAGGACGTTAACGATATAATGACTTGCGAACGAGTCTTTGACTAATAAACGACTTGTAATATTGACCAATGAATCCGGTTGAAAACTAAAATCATTCTCAAACCTAATCTGATATTCATTTTCTGAAATTTTTTTTACAGGGAGTACTCTTGATGTACTGTCGCCTGATTGTAAAAGCAATTCATGTCCGATTTTTCGAAGTAAAATTTCTCTTCTGGCAAAGTTAAAGTCATCACTGCCTTCCGTACGGAAAGCTGCATAGATTATAGCGGAAAACAAGATAAATATCAATGCAAATAGATATTTACGTTTTCTAGAGATCAGATTTTGACTAAGATGCATATTGTCAATAATTTATTTACAAAGTTTACATTTTTATTTACAATTTTTATATCTCAAACGGAAATATATCAAAGTAATTTTGCTGCATAAACTTTAAAGAAGGTAAACTATGTTATTAATTAAAGCTGCAAAAAGCATGAAAAAAATCATTTATGTACTAATCTTATTTTTGGTTGTAGTAAGCGGATTGGTATTTGCTAATTGTGAGAATAAAAATGAAATATCTAAAAAACTAGTCGTTAAAAATCTTTCTACTAGTGAAAAGAAAGTCGTACTGAAAAAATGGGAAACTACTCCTGATGGCATAATGTTTAAAAAATGGGAAGAGTCTCCCGCAGGTAAAAAAGTATATGCTAGCGAAGCTAAAATAAGAAAACCTATTAATGATTATGTCAATATGGAGGGAGTTGTAACCTCTCTTTCTCTTCCGCTAGGGTCAAGATTAGGTTTTGGAATTATGGTAAAGATTAATCATGATGATTACATACTTAGTTTCGGATTGGAAAAATCCGGCAACAATGAATTCCGTGGGCTAAAAGGCTTGAAAGTTAACGATACAATAATTATAAAAAGCCATAGTGTATCACACGCGCCCAAGTATTTATACCCAATTATATCTGGCGACTATGTAGAACGAGATAGTAAGATAATTTATAAGTGTGCACCTCGTAAAGGTGGTTGCTGAATAAATAATTGTGAACTTTTGTTCAGTTAAATATGCTACCTGCCAGTAATTTTAATAAACATTAATCAATATTTAGATGATTTTGCGAACATTTATATTTTTAATTGGATTTTTATTTCTCAATTCTTGTGAAAAAAGTGATGAGAAAATGGAATGGATTTTTGTGGAAGGTGGAACTTTTGAACAAGGCAAAAACCAGATTGTTGTAAGTCCGAAAGGTGACTCTATAAAGGGATTTACTAGTCCGCATAGGGTAGTTGAACTTGATGATTTTTACATTAGTAAATATGAAGTAACGGTTCAACAATTTAAAGAATTTTGTAAAGAAACAGGTAGAAAAATGCCTGATCCTCCTATTGAAAATGCACATGGTAGTAAAGTTTATTACAAGTGGATAGACGAAAATCCGATGCTTGCAACTTGGGACGAAGCAAATGAATTTGCAAAATGGGCAGGAGGAAGGCTTCCAACAGAAGCAGAATGGGAATACGCGGCTAAAGGTGGAATAAAAACAAAAAGATATAAATATAGTGGCAGTAATAATCCAATTGAAGTTGGCTGGGTTAAAGAAAACTCAAACAGCACATTTCATAAAGTAGGACTTCTTAAACCGAATGAACTTGGTATATATGATATGACCGGGAATGTTGGTGAATGGGTTTTTGATTGGTACAAACCCGAAAAGGATAGCTTGGTTAGCAGAAGAAACCCTCAAGGACCTTTAGAAGGACAGTATAAAATTTCAAAAGGTGTCAGTTGGTTTTACGAAACACAAGATGAAAGTGGAAGACCCTTAGAATATGGAATTCATATGCCTGAAGTGAGATATCAATCACCAAAAGGTACACGAAATGATGGGTTTGGATTTAGAATTGCCAAAGATAAATAGAAATCTGTTGGGCGAAGCAATTTAATAATAGTAAAAATGGCGTCAATTGAAGACAATTGACGCCATTTGGCTTTGTGACGGGGACGGGACAAATTACAACATCATTTTTGGATGATTTGAAGAAATTGGCTTACTATATTTAGTGTCTGTCTTTCATTGGCTTTGTAAATTTGGTTTAGATGTCCTGTTGGGGATTGATGTAAAAAAATATAAAAACTCAATTGGTTTATGGCATACAATTCTACAAATATTTATGGAGGATTTGAAAATATTGTTATCGTTAAGGTAGGATTGTCTTTCTTTAGCTTTATGAATTACTTTATGCGATTTAAGTTTTGTGGTACAAAAGTAATCCCTTTCATAGTATCAAGTCCAAAAAAAGTTTGGCACCAATGATACTCTTAAAATTCGTGGTTTTATAAACCTATGTACGTGTAAAAAAAATAGAGCATAGTTGAAATACTTCTAGTAAATACTAAAACCTAACTTTGGTTGATTAAAAGCCTTTAATTCGATTAAAGGCTTTTTTATATAGCCAATCCAAATTTTTTACTGAGAGCTGTAATTGAATCGAAAAATGAAACAGCATGTTTTCAATAAAATACTTCGAAGGTTATTTTAGTAGTTCCTCAATTCTATTTTTATTTGATAGCCAACAGGTGTAAAATAATGAAGACAGATTATTTCTCCTTCTTAAGTGTGCCAACAAAAAGAATGCATGGCAAAACAGTATTTAGTTTTTATTTATTTGGAGCTTAAAGTGCAATGTTTTTTAAATTTATTGTTTTTTCCGATAGATTTGAACTTTCAATTACCCATCATGTATAATATGATGTTCCCGGACAGCACTATTTACAGTATAGCTACAAGTTTTGCCAATGTATTCGAATATTATTAAAGCGAAGCGACAAACCATAATTAGAAGGAGGGATTAATACCTAATGTGCCAGCCATAAAAATCCCTCCGATTCTGATTGCTTCGCGGCAAAAAACTGATGTTTTTTTGAGCTGGCATAAAAAAACTAATTTTAAATAAAGCGGTTCAGGCTAAATTTCATTCCCTGTACTTAATCGGCTATTGCTTTGCTGTTAGATAAAAGTCATATGAATATACATTATAAGGAAGCAGTTTTTTTGAAAAAAAATACGAAATTACAGTTCCAAGCGCAATAGGGACAAACAATAAATATCCGTTTGGAAGCAGATTACAGATCAGAACCAAAGAAGTTAAGGGAGCGGAAAGAGAAGCCGATAAAGCAGCCGCCGCCCCTACCAAGGCAAAGTTTAAAGGGATTAAATCTGCTGAAAAATAAGCATTGCCAATAGAGGCGACAAGCAGCCCTAGAAATGCTCCTGAAACAATGCTGGGCGCAAATACGCCTCCGTCTCCGCCTGCTCCAAGTGTAAGGGATGCCGCCAGGGGTTTTAGCATTGTAATGATTAATAAGAAAAAAAATGAAACGCCTGGTGCCTTTATGGATTCATGCAGCACCTCATGAAGGGCATCATAACTATCGCCGTATAAGCCTGGGTACAAGTAAATTAATGCACCAACAGTTAAAGCCCCTAAATTAACGCGTATGAAATTGTTCGAAATAGTCCCGAAAAGGCCTTTAATCCGGGTAACTAAAAGTGTGAAATAAACTGCCAATAACCCTGAAAGAAGGCTTAAAATAATAAAAAACGGAAAAGCCGTCCAATTCCAATCTGCAATGGTATATAAGAGCAAAGGCTTATTATCAAACAAAGAAATAAACAGCCAACTTGCCAATGCTGAACAGGTACAGGCGATAACCAGTGTTCTGTTTATTTTCCTTGCAATAACCTCCATTGCGAATAGCCAGCCGGCTAGAGGGCTGCAAAATAAAACAGCAACTCCCGCGGTCACTCCCGCGCAGATTAATTCCGTTTTATATATTTTTGCAGACAGATCCTTTTTGTAGGCAAAGTTCCCAATAGTGGCCGCAGCCACTACAGTGGATACTTCTATACCTGTTGACCCTCCAAATATTACTGTTAGAAATCCATTGATGTAATGCGAGGGGATTTTAAATAGCGGCAAATGGTCTTTGCGCTGATCAAGTGTTTTATATATTTCGGTTATTCCTTTGTTTTTCCTATTCTTGAATGCATATTTTCTCAAAAAATAAATCGCGGTAATTCCAATGGTAGGAAATAAAATTATTCCTATTGAATAATTGCTGGCAATATTAAACAGGAAGCGTTCAAAAAATTCTGTCAGCTTTTTTAGTGAAAATGCGAGCAATGCCCCACAGAGCCCAACAAAAATAGATATAAGCATAAGTTTAAAGTAATTTCGATGAATTATCTTGTGTCTTTCCATTGAGCGGGTAAATATTTTTTGTTTAAAAAAAACAAGGTTATGTATTAAAATATGTTATTTATAATTTCTATTTTTTACGTAGAAATTTAGTAGTAGATTGTTAAAAGATTTTTTTAAAGCCAAAAGAGGTCTTCACATTCTTTATTATTTTATTTGTAAAAAAAACTTTCGTGTTTACTGTAATTTGATTAGATGCCATATTGTTTCTGATTAAAACAAATATATTTTTCTCTTCGAAACGTATCAATATTTCAAGATCTTCCTCAATGCGGCTTAATGATTTTTCAATTTCAAGATTTTTTTTAAAATGTTTTTTTATTCTTCTGGCAGAGATAATGCTTTTTTTATGAGTTCATTTTCCATTCCTAATATAGGAAAAATAAATTCTTTCTCTATCTCAAAATGCTGGGCCAATTCATTGCTGTAATGCCAGTCGGCGTAATTTTTAATTCTTTAAGGGACAATTTTCTGCCACGGATTGCCCAGCATAATTCTAACGACTGCTGGTGGTCTATATGCAAAGAACTAAGCAGATGCCGTAAATCTCTTGGGCACCTGCATTAATTATAACTTCTTTAAAACTCATTTTTTTATCAATTTAATTAAAGGGTTTAATATCTCTAATATAATGCAGCAATTTCCATTCCGAATTAAAATAGACCTTCACAAAAGAAGGCCTATTTTCTGATGGAAATATTTATGAAAACTACTAATTCCAGCCACCTCCTAATGCTCTGTAAACATTAACAAAGGCGTTCATCTGCTGTTTTTTGGTTTCGATAAGTTCAAATTTAGATTCTAAAGCATCTTTTTGAGTCAATAAAACTTCCATATAATCTGCTCTGGCAGAACTAAACAAATTGTTAGATATCTGAACAGATTCGTTTAAAGCATCAACTTGCTGTGACTTCAAGTCATAGCTTTTTGCCGTATTTTGAATTTTAGACAATTGGTTGGCAACTTCAACATAAGCATTTACCAATGTTCTTTCATAATTGTATACAGCCTGAATTTGCTTAGCTCCAGCGGTAAGATATTCTGCTTTTATTGCATTTCTATTAATTAGAGGAGCAACCAAATCGCCTGCTATAGAATACAACAAAGATTCTGGAGAAGTCAGTAAATATTTGGTATTAAAAGCTTCATATCCAATCCCTGCTGAAATGCCTAGCGAAGGGTAAAATTTCGCTTTAGCAGCTTTAATATCCAGTTTTGCGGCAATTAGTTCCATTTCTGCTTTTTTAATATCTGGACGATTTTCTAAAAGCTGGGAAGGTACTCCTGCGTGAATATCTGCCGGAGTAATAGTGCTGAAAGTATTGCTGCTTCTGGCAATTTTTTGAGGAAAACGCCCTAATAAGAAATTGATTTTATTCTCCGTTTCGGTAATTTGCTGCTGAATATCAAACTGAAGACTTTGCGTACTCAAAATCTGCGCTTCAAATCTACGTACAGCCAGTTCGTTCACTCTTGCAGCTTCTTTCTGTATTTTAACCACTTTTAAAGCATTGGTTTGAATGTCAATGTTTTGTTTGGTGATTTCTAGTTGATTGTCCAAAGCCAAAAGTTCATAATACGAATCGGCTATTTCTGCAATCAAATTGGTAATCACAAAATTCTTTCCTTCAATAGAACCTAAATAACGGTTTAAAGCGGCTTTTTTTGCATTATGAAGTTTGTTCCAAATATCTATTTCCCAACTTGAAGTCAGTGCAAAACGATAATTAGGAAGCGGATCAGGTGTTTCTTTGCCAGGCATAATATCTGTTGTTGCTTCGCCAGAACCTGTGCTGGTGTATCTTCCAGATTTGGTTAAATCGGCACCAGCGCTAAAACCAACAAAAGGCAAATATTCTCCTTTTCGTGCTTTTACTTCGCTTTTAGCAATTTCAATTTCTTGAAGCGTAATATTCAATTCCTGATTGTTTTTCAATGCAATATCAATCAGATTCTCCAAATTTTCATCTGTAAAATAGCTTCTCCATTTAACTTTTCCGGTATTTAGAGTGTCTAAACCATTATCAGCATAGTTTTCGGGTACCGTTTTATTTTCTGTTTTTTCTACAATAGAAGTTGTTTTACAGCCCGCTATAGAGAGTAATACGCAGATAAGACCTGCGTATTTTATATTTCTGTTATTCTTCATTTTCCTCCGTTTGATTGTTTTTTGAAAAATCATCTACATGATGTATGAAATCATCAGATAAAGAGCTTTCTTCTTCTCCTTTAATTAGTTTTCGGCCTTGTGCCAATGAACCAAAAATGTAATATAGTCCAGGAACTATGATTACTCCGAAAATGGTTCCGAAAAGCATTCCGCCAAGCGCAGATCCTCCAATAGTTCTGTTTCCAATTGCGCCCGCTCCAGAAGCAAAAATTAACGGTATCAAACCAGCAATAAAGGCAAATGATGTCATTAAGATGGGTCTAAAACGAACTTTGGCGCCTTCAATTGCAGCTTCGAGAATTGTCGCGCCTTGCGAATGTTTTAATACAGCAAATTCGACGATCAGTACGGCATTTTTACCAAGCAATCCGACCAGCATAATCAATCCGATTTGAGCGTAAATATCGTTTTGCAAGCCCATTATTTGTAGAATGACAAACGAACCTAAAATTCCAACAGGAATAGATAAAATTACAGACAACGGAATAATAAAACTCTCATATTGTGCAGCCAATACGAAGTAAACGAAAGCCAATACCACTAAAAAGATATAAAGCGATTCGTTGCCTCTTCCAGCTTCATCATAAGAAAGACCTTCCCATGCAATATCATACCCTTTAGGAAGTGTTTTAAGAGCGGTTTCCTGTACCGCTTTAATGGCATCTGCAGTAGTGTATCCTTTTGCAGGCTGACCCTGAATAGCGGCAGAATTATACATGTTGTAACGCGTGATCTCATTAGGGCCCTGCGTTTTTTTGAGTGTCATGAATGCCGAATAAGGCACCATTTCTCCGTGATCATTTTTTACAAAGAGATTCAATACATCTGATGGTAGCCTTCTGAATTTTGGATCAGATTGGACATACAATTTAAAAAACCTTCCAAATTTGATAAATCCCTGTTCGTAGGTGCTTCCGATTAAAATATTTAGGTTTTCCATTGCCTTGCCGATAGAAACGCCTTTTTGCATAGCCAGATCATTATTAATCTCTAGTTCGTATTGCGGATAATTGGCGGCAAAGAAAGTAAACAGACCAGAAAGTTCTTTACGTTTGCCCAGTTCGGCCATAAACTGCTTGTTGATTTTATCAAATTCCTGATAATTGGTGCTGGTTGTTTTGTCTAATAAACGCATAGAAAAACCTCCAGAAGAACCAAATCCAGGAATTGCTGGCGGTTCAAAAAATTCTACAACAGCACCCAGATCTTTAGATTTCTTTTCGAGTTCTTCCATGATTTCTGTTACAGAATGTTTTCTGTCTGACCATGATTTCAAGTTAATCAGACAGGTTCCAGCATTAGAACCACGACCTTCGGTCATGATTTCGTAACCTGCCAGAGAAGAAACCGATTCAACGCCTTCAACCTTTTCGCAGATTTTCTGCAATTTCTGAGCAACCTGATTGGTTCTTTCTAATGTAGCACCTGGCGGCGTTTGTATGATTCCGTAAATGGTTCCCTGATCTTCACTAGGAATAAATCCTGAAGGAAGCACTTTGTTTTCTATAAAAATGAAAGCGCAAAACGCAATCAGGATTCCAAAAGTCAATACTCTTCGGCTTACAATTGTTTTTAGAACAGCAACATAACGGCCTGTAAGCCTTTCAAACCATCTGTTGAAAGCATCAAGCGATTTTGTCAAGATATTTCCTTTTTTCTCTTTTCCATGGTTGTTTTTCAAAAGAATGGCGCAGAGAACAGGAGTAAGGGTCAAAGCTACAATAGCAGAAATGATAATCGAGCTCGACATGGTAACCGAAAACTGTCTGTAGAAAGTTCCCACCGGTCCCGACATAAACGAAACGGGAATAAAAACAGAAACCATAACGGCTGTAATAGCAATAATGGCACCTCCAATTTCGCCCAATACTAATTTAACGGCATGATAAGGCGTAATATGCGGGAATTCTTCAAACTTGGCATGGACGGCCTCGACGACGACAATAGCGTTATCGACTACAATTCCGATTGCTAATACCAATGAAAAGAGAGTAACCAAGTTGATTGACATTCCAAACAGCTGAATAACAAAGAAAGCCCCAATCAACGATACAGGAACCGCTATAATCGGAATTAAAGTAGAACGCCAATCTCCTAAAAATATAAACACAACCAAAGCAACCAAAATGAATGCATCTCTCAAAGTATGAACCACTTGATCAATAGAAGCATCTAAGAATTGCGAAACGTCATAACTGATTTTATAATCCATTCCTGGAGGAAAACTCGCTTTCATTTCTTCCAGTTTTGCTTTTACATCATTGATTACGTCACTTGCATTACTTCCGTAGTTTTGTTTTAATACAATTGCGGCAGAAGGATGGCCATCTAAATTGGAGTAAATATCGAAAAACTCACTTCCTAATTCTACTTTTGCAATGTCTTTTAAGCGAATGCTTTCACCTTCAGAATTGGCGCGTACAATTACATTTTCATATTGTTTAGGTTCGTCGTATCTCCCTTTGTAAGTTAATACGTATTCTAGAGATTGCGCTGCTATACCAGAACTTTGTCCTAATCGACCTGGACGGCCAATGATACTTTGTTCCTGAAGTGCTTGCATAACTTCTTCAACAGAAATTTTATAAGCTCTCATTCTGTCCGGATTCAGCCATACACGCATGGCGTATTTGCGGCTTCCTAAGATCTGTGTTCTCGCAACACCTTTTACACGGCTGATTTCTGGAATCATTTTGACATCGGCATAGTTATAGAGGAATTTCTCATCCATGCTTTTGCTTTTCGAGTAAAGATTGACATACATTAGCATACTTGGCTGTATAGGAGTAATAACAACTCCTTCACGCTGAACCAGTTCAGGTAATAATGGCATTACCTGATCTACCCTTGTTTTAACCCTGATTACGGCTTCATTAGGATCTGTTCCTGGTTCAAATATGATTCTAAGTGTCGCTTCTCCAGCACTCGTGGCATCTGTTGCCATATAACGAACGCCTTGCGTGCCGTTTAGTGAATTCTCTAATGTAATTAAAGTGGATTTTACCAGTACATCGGCACTTGCACCCGGATAAGCGATAAAGATGTTTACGGTCGTGGGCGCAATTTGCGGGAATTGCGATATTGGAAGCTGCTTGATTGAAAGCGTGCCTATAAAGACAATTATAATCGAAATTATAATTGCAAAAACGGGTCTATGTATAAATTTATTAAACATGTGTTCTTTTTTTAGATTCGGTTATTCTGCATAGAGTCCTAAATTTGACAGTACCGACTGAGGTTTTACAACTTCGTAGTTTATCTTTTCATTTTCTTTTACAAGACGAAGTCCCTCTAAAAGTATTTTATCATTAATTGACAAGCCTTCTTTAATTACGAATAGGTGGGGCATTTCGGCAGCAATAACAACTTCTCTGGATTTTACTGCATTGTTTTTGTCAATCACATAGACATATTTTTTATCTAAAACCTCAAATGTGGCTTTCTGAGGGATCAGCATTGCATTTTTCAAATCAATAGGCATCTGAATGCTTCCCGTTTCACCGTGTCTTAATAATCTCTTCGGATTAGGAAAAACAGCTCTGAAAGGAATGTTTCCCGTTTCATTGTCAAAATCGGCTTCAATAGTTTCTACTACACCGGTGTAGGGAAACTTTTTGTTGTTGGCCATTAGAAGATTTACTTTCATTTTGCCGTTTTTCTCTGCTTTTTCTTGATAATCCAGATATTCAGACTCAGGAACATTATAGTAAACCCACATTGAGCTGTTGTCTGCCAATTCTGTCAGCAATTCTCCTTCGTCAACTAGACTTCCCTGACGAACATGAAATTTGTCTATAATGCCGTCAAAAGGAGCTCTGATTTCTGTAAACTGAAGATGAACTTTGCTTAAGGCCAGTTCGGCATCTGCTTTTTCCAGTTTGGCTTTTGCCATTGCCAGTTCGTTTGGAGAAACCACTTTTTCATCGGCTAGTTTTTTGGCATTTTGGTATTCAATTGCGCTGAAACTTACTTCTGCTTTAGATTTTTTCATTTCTGCTTCGTAAAGTGCAGGCATGATTTTAAACAAGAGCTGTCCTTTTTTTACCATTTGTCCTTCGTCAACGTAGATTTTTTCAAGATAGCCGCGCTCTTGGGCTCTTATTTCAATATGTTGGATAGAGTGTATCTGAGATACATAATCTTTTGTAATTGTAGTATCTTTTTCAATCGGACTGGTAACCAGAAATTTGGTTTTTTCCTCTTTTTCTTCTTCTTTTTTTGAATTGCAGCCCGCAAAAACTAAGGCGCATAAAGTCATGATCATGAAAATTCTCTTCATAATTATTTCAGCATTAAAACGTAATTTATTTTTGATTTTTAAGTAAAAAGGCCTTCGGAAATAGACCATAGTAGCTCGTATCCTTCTATTTTCTAAATTAGAACACAGAGGATAGAACAATAAAGGAATCGGCTATTTTGAAATAGCGATAGCAAAAATCAAATTCTGAAAACCTGAAACAGGAGATATACTTTATTATAAAGTAAACTAAAGATTTTGCAGTCATTTACTTTCTGGGTAAAAGCAGTCGCAGAAACGGCAAAATGATTGCTGATGTGAAAAAATGAAAAGTAATTGCTTTTGACAAGCTGTTTTTGCACCGAAGAAAAGTTCTCTTCATTTTCTTCATTATCAAAAAGGCACATTTTCCTTTTAAAGGATTCAAATGAACGTCCACGATTTAAACTGGCTTCATTTTGAGCATTATTAATAACAGTGCAAAAAGAAAACTTTTTAAATAAAACAATGTTATTGTGTGCATAAGTGCTGCCATATCCATTTAAAAGAATGACAATAGAAACGAATAATTTAGTGTACCAATTCTTCATAAGAGCTACAAATTTACTGAAAGGATTCCTTAAAAGCAATGCCTGAGATCTAAAATAAACATAGAAATGCTGATTTCGGATTTTATGCTTCCTTTATTTTGCAGATTGATTTTTTTACTAGCTTCAAGAGATTAAATTTTTATCTTTTGGGTTTTATCTGCTGTATTTCTACTGGGGGAAATTATTCAAAAATCATGGATTTAAGCTGATTTCGGTAGGCTTCCAATGCAGCGCCCTTGTCTATATAGCCGCAATAGAGATCCTCCTTGAGAACCGGAAGATAGGACCTGCTGCTTTTTTCCAGCTTCTGCATTACGGTCTCCATACTGTCATTATAATAAACGATTTCCATCGGGGCGGCCATTAGGTCTTTCGCCCTGATATCGGTATCATTGAATATAAATTCCTTTATATCGCTGAAATAGACCACGCCGAGCAGTTTTTCCCCAGAAGTCACGGCAAACATTCCCTGATCGGAAGCTTTTATCACACTGCGAACCATGTGGATGTCATCCTCAGGAGCAAGCGTTTTGGGATCATTCTGCAGTATGGCGTCCATTTTAAGGGTCCAGAGGATATTGGTGTCCTTGTTGCTGGTAAAGACATTCCCTTTTTTTACCAACCCTTTTACATCCAGGGAATGCTTTTCAAAACGTTTTGAGATTGCAAAGCTTATCGAGGCGACAATCATAAGCGGGATGATCAGATCATATCCGCCTGTGATTTCTGCAATAAGAAATATGGCTGTAAGAGGGGCATGAAAGAGTCCGCTGAGTATTCCCGCCATGCCCACTATGGCAAAATTGCTTACAGGAAGGTCGGTCAGTCCGGTAAGGTTAAGGAATTTAGAAAAAAAATATCCGGCATATGAGCCCAGAAAAAGCGATGGCGCAAAATTTCCTCCGTTGCCTCCGCTGCCAAGGGTAATGCCTGATGCGAAAGCCTTGAGCATCATTGATGCCCCCACAAAAGCCAGAAGCACCCATTGATTGGAGCTGAAGTCCTTGAAGAGGGTATTTTCCAGAAGTTCGCCCGGATTGCGGTCGGCCAGAGATTTGATGCTTTCGTATCCTTCACCAAACAGGACTGGAAATGCAAAAATGAGAAGTCCGAGGACCAGAGCGCCGAAAAGCGCTTTTTTATATGCACCGAGCCTTAGGTTTGCAAAATAGTGCTCGGTTTTGAGAAAATTCCTTGAATAATAGACCGAAAGAAAAGCTGTAAACAGGCCCAGAAGGATATACAGTGGGATGTTGTGGTAATCAAAAGTCTGCTTTTGGCGGAAGCTGAGCAGTATATTTTCGTTAAGCAGGATTGCAGAAACCAGGGCGCCGGTTGCGGCGGCGATCATAATCGGTGTAAAGGCTGCTATGGTCACATCCACCAGAAGCACTTCAACGGCAAACAGCACCCCTGCTATGGGCGCATTAAAAGCAGCGGCGATTCCGGCCGCGACTCCGCAGCCCAGAAGGAGCGTCCTGTCTTTGTAGCTTAATCGGAACTGCTGGGCAAAATTGGAACCGAAAGCGGCTCCTGTAACCACAATTGGGCTTTCAAGCCCGGCCGAGCCTCCAAGCCCCACTGTGAGGGAACTTGTGAGAATCTGCGCATAAAGCTGTTTTTTGGGAACAATACTGGCTTTGCGGGCTACCAGATACAGGATTTGGGAAGTGCCTTTTTCAATGGTCCCTCCAAGGAGCCTTCTGGTGGCCATCACCGTGAGCAGGATCCCTATAACGGGAAGCACTGAGTTGATAAAGCTCAGCTTTAGTATGCTGTTGGCATATGCAGCGGCCTGATAAACCGAATGGGCAAATGATTTTAGGAGTATGACGGCCAAGGCGGAAGTGATCCCGACAAGGACGCTGGCCAGAAATATAAACTGTTTGGGAGACATTTTTTTTCTTCCTACAATAAGAAGGGCCTCAATCTGTAAAAGCTTTTTTTTAAACATGAAAGTGAAAACTGTGTACGCGCGCCCGTGCATTGATTTTAAATGCGGCAATAAGCGCTGCGGGATTATAGGGGCAATTTTTTCAAAGATACGCCACAGCTTTGTTTCAGCATCAGATTTTAACAAACAATTTATTAATAGCACTGCTTTTAGCTTCCATGGGGTATCCAGAGCCGATAATTCCTTATCCTTTACAGAGTTCTGTTTTTCCTTTCTCTATGCGGTTGGGAGCGCCGAATTTAAAGGAATGCTGATTTTCTAAGTTCAAAAAAGGCTATTGGGGGAAAATGCATAATATCAGCTTCTTCCGCCTTATTTCATGGGGATCCAGCTTTCGATCTAAAGTCCCAATATACATGCCGCAACACTGTACCTGCATCCGGTCTTCTCCAGATGGTCTGCAGGGCAATTTCACAATTGTTTTGGATGATATGCATATTTTTTTTAAATTCAAAATACAGAAATTTTATCAAGAAGCAGATTATGGAGAAATTTTCAGGATTTTTCACCCTCCATGAGGATGAAGACGACAAGGGTAAGACCCTTGAGAGTGTCAAGAAAAATATTGATTTCAAAGGCGCCAATCTTTGGATACTGGCCTGTGCGATCATTATTGCCTCTGTGGGGCTTAATGTGAACTCTACAGCGGTGATCATAGGTGCGATGCTGATTTCCCCGCTGATGGGACCGATAGTGGGGGCGGGTTTTGCCCTGGGAATCTATGATTTTTCCCTGCTAAAAAAATCGTTGCGCAACCTGCTTAATGCCACTCTGGTAAGCCTTCTTTTCTCGACGGTCTATTTTTACCTGAGCCCCTTCAAGGAAGTGCAGTCCGAACTGCTTGCACGCACATCTCCCAATATATATGATATACTTATTGCCTTCTTTGGGGGGCTGGTGGGCGTGATTGCCGTCACCAGGACCGAAAAGGGAAATCCCATTCCCGGGGTCGCCATCGCCACGGCCCTCATGCCGCCGCTCTGTACGGCAGGCTACGGCATTGCCACTATGCAGTGGCCTTTTTTCCTAGGCGCTTTCTACCTGTACTGCATAAATTGCGTGTTTATCGGCATATCCACTTTCCTGATTGTAAAATATCTTAAATATCCTGCCAAAGAGGCTGTGGACAAGGGACAGCAGAGAAAAGTCAGAATTTTCATTTCCGTACTCATTACCGTTATGATTATCCCGAGCGCCTATCTTGCCTATACGCTGTATGAGAAGCAGCAGTTCATCAAAAGTGCAGACCTTTTCGCCGATCAGGAGTTCACAGCTAAAGGCTACACGATGGTTTATAAAAAGAGTTCCTATGCTCCAAAGGGGAAAGTGCTGGAGCTGGCTTTCCTTTCCAAGAGATTTACAGATTCCGAAATGGGCCTTCTGAGAAAAAAAATGGGTGAGAACCAGTTTTTGAAGGGTGCCCAACTGATTATCAGGCAAGACAGCACCGACCGTTTCAGTGCGCTGAAGGGCGATATCCTGAGCCAGATCAAAAGCAGTGAGAATGAGCTCAATGCAAAGGATGTGAAGATCATGCAGCTCCAGAAGCAGCTCTCGCGCTATGAGTTCGATAATGCCTCATTTCTGAAGGAAATCCGAATATTGTTTCCCGAAGTAAGTTCCCTGGCCATTGTGCGCCAGCAGGCCGCATTAAAAAACGATTCGCTTGCCGAGGTGACTGCTGTGGCATATGACGCGGCAAAACCAATCAGACAGGCCGATAAGGAGAAGTTCAGGACCTGGCTCAATGAAAGGCTGGGCGTCAAAAACGTGGTGCTCTACCGCCGCGAGAAGTAGCCTTATGGCGCATAGATCAAGGTATGATTGCCTGTGCACGCGTAAAGGATGGCGTAAAAAAGGGCCTTATTTTTGCAAATAAAACCCTTTTTCGAATAAAGCAAAAAAAAGCATTTCAAGCTGCACGGGCCCAAAATAGCCGCTGCATTGAAAATTTGTTATGATTTTTCGGATCTTCTGCCATAGAGATATAAAATGGCATAGCCCAGCGCGCCGGCCAGAAGGGAAGCTGTAAGAACGGCAAATTTTGCCTGCAGCTGTAATTCAGGCTGCTTAAAGGACAAAAGGGCAATAAAGATAGACATGGTAAAGCCGATGCCGCCCAGAATGCCTAGTCCAAGTACATGAGGCCATGATGTCTGGTCGGGCAGTTCTGAAATTTTGAGCTTAACGGCTAACCAGGACATTAAAAAAATCCCGGCGGGCTTGCCGAGAAATAATCCCAGTATGATACCCATCCCGATGCTTCCTGCAAGCCCTTCGATCATTCCGCTCTCAAAAGTGATGCACGTATTGGCAATGGCAAACAGTGGCATTATGAAAAAGTTTACCGGAATGGTAAGGCTGTGCTCAAGTTTTTCCAACGGGGATTCGGTGTCATCCTCATTGGTGGGCAGGGCGAGCGCCGTCAGTACCCCTGCAATGGTGGCGTGGATGCCTGAATGATGCACCAGATACCACATTGCTGCCCCGGGAATGATATAGCAGAATATGTTTTTTACCCCGCATCTGTTAAAAATGATCAGAAGCGACATGATGCCTGCTGCATAGGCAAGGTAGATAAGATGGATTTCGCTGGAATAGAATATTGCGATTACCAGTATGGCGATCAGATCGTCAACGATGGCAAGTGCGGCCAGAAAAATTTTAAGCCCGTTTGGGACTCTGCTGCCCAAAAGGGAAATAATGCCGAGTGCGAAGGCAATATCGGTGGCCATGGGAATTCCCCAGCCTGCGGCCGTCTGCGGATTTGAGGCATTCAGCGAGGCGTAGAGCAGGGCCGGCACAGCAACACCGCCGATAGCTGCAAGCACCGGCAGGGACGCCTGTCTGAAGGAAGAGAGTTCCCCTTCGATGATTTCCCTTTTGATTTCCAGGCCGACCAAAAGGAAAAATACAGCCATAAGACCGTCATTAATCCAGGTAATAAGGGGATATTCCAGATCTATGGCTCCAAAATCCCTGCCAAGTTTCATCTGCAGCAGACCATTAAACGATTCTGCCCACCCGATGTTGGCTATAGTGAGCGATATAGCTACGCAAAGCAGCAGGATGACGCCTCCGGCTGAGGAGGAGGAGAAAAATCGTTTGAAAATATTTAGGTTTATTAGTTTTGTCATATCTGCAAATTTAGCCGGTAAGGGCAGAAAAAACAAATCGGGATTGATTTTTAGAAGAATCCAAAGAGTTTTTCGTTAAGGAAAATGCGGGCAGCAGTCTTATTTTTCCTGTTCTTTTTCATTACTGCTTCTGCTGCGGCCGATCCAGAAAAGCGGGGCAGATGTGCTGGCGGCAAGTCCGGTGCTTTTTTTAAGGATTGTTCCGTCTGCCGGCGCGGTTATTATTTTTACGTTCCTGCCGAAAACATCGGTTATATAGCCTATTTCCTCACCTTTGATAATGCTGCTGCCGGCCTTTGCGCTGCTGTAGAACAAGCCTTCTGCAGGTGAGGCTACAAGCAGCTGGTCATTAAAGAATCTTTTTGGAAGCACTGCCTGCGGAGCCAGTTTATGCTGATACATTTTGAGCTGGGCCAGCATATTATACACAGCATTCATGGCCGGGCCTATTTCAGATCTGGCGGCGGCGGCCTGCTTTGCCGCCGTTATGCTCAGGGCTGGAATGCCAAGGCGCACTGCCTGTCTGGAGATCTGCTTGGAAGGCTGCCCGCAAGGCTGAAGATAAGGCCTGGCAACTACGGTTCCCAAACCGCTGATTTCGCACAGGCGCGAGCACAAGAGGGCCTGCTGGGGAAGTTCACTGTTATGATAGTAGCTGGCATATGATATAAGGTCTTCATTGCTGCCCGCTGATCTGATATCCAGAAGAATATCAGTAGCATCAAAAATATGGGTGGTTATAAAATCGGCTGCAAGCCCATTGACGATGCTTTTTTGGGCTTCTGGAAAATACTGATCCAGATTTAAATCCGTATTCAGGCCGTTATTTTGGCAGGAAGAAAAAAAGGAATCTAGATTCATTATCGGAATTATGATCAGGCTCCCGGCCAGTTTTTCAGGGTTTATCTCGCGGCGCAGTTTTAAAAGTGATTGTACTGCCGATTGTTCTGAGGGCCGCGCTCCTGACACGATGGCAAAGGTCGGTCCCTTAAATCTTCCGCATATCAATGTTGCCGGGAGCCCGGCTTTGATGCTGTCAGAAGTGCCGATGCGGAATATGGTGTCAATTTTTTTGCCCTGATGCTGTTCAAGGTAGAATTTCAGCGATTTTTTTTGAGACGCCGCCGTCTGGCATATAAGCAAGGATATGAAAAGCAAGAATAAATGTTTCATGGAATTTTGAGAGCGGATACGGGTATCCTGATTAATAAATGATTAAAACCAATTAGGCCTGCAGAGATAAAACACGATTAGTTTTGCAATAGGAAACGACTTGAAATGATATCCAGCAGATGTTTAGGAAAAACATTGAATGGTAAACAATTCACGGGATCTAGCGGCCTATGGGGCTAAAAATGGTGAAGATGCAGCGAGTCTTAAAAGATTAAGGAAATTTAGCGAAGTGAAAAGCCGGACCCAAAGGCCGAAAATACGGTACGCTGTTTAAGGGATTTCTAGAAAAGGTGAAATAGGTGAAGCAGGCTGCTGCTGTCCAGCCGGCAGGCTATTTTGTTCTTGAAAAGCGAGCTGTCTATGGCGCAGTTCGCCAAAACAGCATCAAAGCGGAATTTTTCATTTTTCAAAACACAAACGGACGGCTTGAGTTTGGTTTTCCGTTCATTGGATGAACTATTTATTCTCACTTTTTTTTTAGCGCCCGGTGCACTGAAAACTGAAGCTGTTCCATCTGAGTCTGCAAGGATTTCCATGGACGGATCAGAGAATACAGCCGATGAAAGCTTTTCAGGCTCACTGCCGTGGAGAAGACGCAGGGCGGTAAGCAGGAAGATCAGTATGTTCTTGCAGGGCGGCATTAGGGGAGATGAGATGATTTTATTTCTTTTTGATATCCGAAACGGCAAATATAGCTCTTATTATGCTTATGAGATAATTATTGGGCATCAAATCGCCTTTAAATGGGATTTCATTTTCTGAAATTGAATGCTGACCAGAGGTTCTCTAAGGGGTATTTTTAACCACTATACATTAAGGTGGCGACCCGCGCACCGGAGCAGGCTCCTGCATTAAATCTGCCTGCGGCGGGATCATTTAACCGCCCGGGGCAGAGTATAGTATTGCCGCGGATATTAAAATCATTTTTCAAATAATCCGTCCTTTTCCCATTGCTTGACTATATCTATAGTTTCCTGGGGCATTCTGGGGCCTCCCTTGGGCATCAGCACGCTATTGCCGTTTTCAAGGGAAATGCGGATGATGAGGCTTCGTTTTAAAACGGCCTCTTTGACCTGGGCATATGTGGCAAGGGATATGGGCGCACCGTTTGTGGGAACCGCCGCATGGCAGACAATGCAGTTATTGTCAATAATTGATTTCACATCCTTGTCATAGGTTGCTGATCCGGCAGGGGCGGTGGTGTCCGTCGGAGCTGCGGAATCATCATTGGAGCAGCCTGCAAGGATTATGGCAGCTGATAAAACGGCACATGCTTTTTGTAGTTTCATAACGTTTTTTTTTTTTGGTTTGCAGAGCAGAGATGATTTTCATCTCAAGGAATGCTTTTCACCTATATACGCCAAAAACTCTTTTACAGATTGCAGGAAGACCTCTTTTTGTCCATTGAAATCCGAATCATGGCTTTTGCCGGCGATATCTCCAAAAACATGGGCAGTATGAAAAGATGATGCGGGATGCTGTTTTAGGCATGGCTGATGCTGTGGAAAGGATTCAGATTATTTAAAACAATTCTAAACTAAAGTTTTCTTTTTACTTGTTAAAACCATCCTAAAAAAGTTTCCGTATATGACCTTAAATCTAACCGCTATAAAAATCACGTATGAAAATCAACAAGCACATCAAAAAAGGTCTTTGGATCGCAATGGGAACAACGGTCCTGTTTTCAGCAATTCTTCTTTTCCATATCATTACTGCCAAGCCTGCGGTTTATGACACTCCAAACCTGCAGGTAAGCCGCATTGATTTCAAGCAGGCTATCGATTCTGCACAGGCCAGACAGATCTGCGCTGACCTGAGATCCATCAAAGGGCTGACCTCGGATTCCATCATTATCAAGAGAAACGTGGTGGTTTACTTCCATAATAACCGGATCACCAATTCAAAAAAGGTCTATGCGCAGCTGATGGCCAAAAGGCATTATGATGCGCAGCCCTATATACTGCCTGAAAATCTGGCATCCAAAGAAGTCTGTCCTATGGACCAGAACAGTCTGGGCTACAAGCTGTCCCAGAAGATCAATCATTTTTTTAATTAACCTTTAATATTATTGTTATGAAAAATTATTCTAAAATCGCCTTAATCGCGTTATTCCTTTCAACGGCTGTTTTTACATCCTGCAGCAATGATGATGAGACTCCGGCTCCTGTAAAAGCATCCATATATGAGCGGTTGGGAGGCACTAAAATGGTTGCCGATCCTGATAATTCAGGACAGATGATCGAGCAGGGACGCCTTAGCTTCCGCAAAGTGGTCAATTCAACAATCGGACTGATAGTTGCCGATATCCAGTCCAATGCATCAGGAAACCTGCAGGCGCATTTTGCGCCCCTTCTGGCCGAAACCGGAACGACCCAGGCTACAAATATTGCAAAATTATCCGATAACCTGACTGATTTCTTTTCCTTCAACACCGGAGGGACAAATGCAGTTAATACGTATTCGGGCCTGAGCATGGCAGCGGCGCACAACCCTGCGACAAACCCTAGAATGGGAACAAAATCCAGCAGTGCCGACTATACGAAATTCGAAGGTTATGTGGGAGCGGCCGCCAATGCGAACGGCGTTGCTTCAAACACCGAACTTTATACGGATATTGTGGCAGTTTTGGAATCATTGAGAACGCCCATCGTCCAAAAATAATTCATCTTCCCAAAAAACGCCGCCTTTTTCTGCGGGCGGCGTTTTCTTTTTAAGACATTGTCTTATTCCAAAACAAGCATGTCTGCCTAAAGGAATCCCTTTGCAGTTGCAAATTTGCTGCATGGCATCTTTGACCATATATCTCATACAAGGACCATACTGACTGGAGGCGCTTGTCCGCATGGCAGCACATACGGGTGCGGACTGATTTTCCAGAGCAGAACTCCTTTTTTTTCGAATCTTTAATCAAAGCCATCCCATGGAAAATTTTAAGCTTTCCCAAAACACCACTTTCTACGCCTTAGGATTAAGCTATAAAAAAGCAGATGCCCTGATCAGGGGGAAATTCAGCCTGGATGCTGAAGGCCAGTCTGACCTGCTGGCGCAGGCCAAAACCGAGGGCATAGAGTCGTTGATTGTAATTTCCACCTGCAACAGGACTGAAATCTATGGATGGGCTTCTCATCCGTATGAACTGATAAAACTGCTTTGCGGCCATACGAAAGGCAGCGTGGAGGAATTTCAGCAATTTGGCTACATCTATAAAAACAGCCAGGCCGTCAGCCACATGTTCCGGGTAGGGACAGGTTTGGAGAGCCAGATCCTGGGCGATTTTGAAATCATCAGCCAGATCAGAACCGCTTTTAGCCGCAGCAGAGAGAAAGGTTTGGCCGACACATTTCTGGACCGCCTGGTAAACACCGTAATCCAGGCGAGCAAAAAAGTCAAGACAGAGACTAAAATTTCCTGCGGCGCCGCGTCGGTTTCTTTTGCATCGGTACAGTATATAATCCAGAATGCAGCTGATGTAGGGAACAAAAATATTCTGCTGCTGGGGACAGGAAAAATAGGCAGAAATACCTGCGTAAATTTATTAAAGCATACCAAAAACAGTCATATAACCCTTATAAACAGAACAAGACACAAAGCCGAATTGCTGGCGCGAAGACTCAATGTCATCGTAAAGGGTTACGGCGATCTGAAAGAAGAACTGCAAAGGGCGGATGTGCTGGTTGTGGCTACGGGAGCGCAAAGCCCCACTATTGATAAAACACTTCTTGGCCTGCATAAGCCCTTATTGATCCTGGACCTTTCCATTCCGCGAAATGTGGATGCCGATGTCAAAGAAATACCCGGCGTGACTTTAATGCATCTGGATGATCTCTCCCAGATTGCCGATGAGACGCTGGAGAGAAGAAAACAGCATATTCCTGCCGCAGAAGCCATTATTGAGGATCTGAAATCAGAGCTGTATGCCTGGGTGAACGGCCGAAAATGCGCACCGACCATCCATGCATTGAAAGCAAAACTGAATGAGATTGTATCGACTGAGTTTGCTTTCCAAAAGAAGAAAGCAATCCATTTTGACGAGGTTCAGATGGATCTGGTCAGTTCCAGGATTATCCAAAAATTGATAGGCCATTTTGCGAGCCACTTGAAAGAGGAGAATACGCCAGTGGACCAGAGCATAGAATTTATTGAAAAAGTATTCCAGATAGGGCGGTTTATGCCCGATAGATCTTCTTGGCCTACAGAAGAAAAATACAGAATCAATCTGTCATAAAAATAAACTGGAATTCAAGCGCCAGACAGACCAGGCAGAGCCAGGCATCTAGGGCATATCTATAAATGATGCGCTTGAGGTGTTTTTTTGAAGCGGAATTCTTATGCTGATTTTACATAATTCCCATCTTTAAGGTGGAAATTATGTAAAATCTGTTTCCGTATTTGTTTCAGGGCGCCAGAATTCCTAAATTGGAAAATTATTGAACCAAGAGCCGAATAATTCGATTTTCAGGGATTTTCTGAGGGCTGTGGCGCAGCCGGCTTGAGGGATCCTTGTATGATGGTTTTATTCGGCAGCGAAAAACCGACAGATCATGGATGAAGACCCGAAAATAATCATATGCCTAGCCGATGACGATGAGGACGACCGCATGCTGCTCCATGAAGCGCTTCTGGAGCTCGATCGGCCTTTCAGGATATTTGAGCTCTGCAGCGCACAGCAGCTCATCGAGCATTTTTCCAAACCGGAGCAGGAGCCTGCCGATTTCATATTCCTTGACCTTTATATGCCGGGCATGGACGGCTTTGAGTGCATCGAAAGGCTCAGAGGCATGGGCCCGGCTCCCGGAAATGCAAGGATCATCGTCTATTCCATCGACAGTGCAGCCAAAACAATGCAAAGGGCTTTTGCCCTGGGAGCGGATTTTTATGCCGTGAAGCCCAGCACGTATGAAGATCTTAAGAATCTGGCGGCAATAGTCATGGGAGCATCGTGGGAGGATTTATCAGCTCAAGAGCGGATATTCCATATCAGGTAGGAGGCGGAAACAGCCCAGAGACGGCTTATCATGCAGTTCCACACGGCAATAGTTTTAGGTTTGTTTTTTAGGTTTGTTTTTTTTTTGGAGCTTTTTCCCGCTATGCGCTTCAATCTTCTGCGCCGAACCCCGGCGCAGAAGGATTTCCGCTACTATCGGGGCTATTTTGTGCTTTATTTTAGTGAGGAATAAATCAATTTTCAGCTGTTGTCCATCAGCAATTATGTTTAAAAAAAATGGCGCCAATTGTCTTCAATTGACGCCATTTGGCTTTGTGACCTCGACAGGACAAATTACAACATCTTTTTTGGATGATTTGAAGAGATTGGCTTACTATATGTAGGGGCTGTCTTCCATTGGCTTTGTATTTTTGGTTTAGATGTCCTGTTGGGGATTGATCGAAAAATTCATTCAGTTTTAAAATTATTTTGCAATAAAATATGATTAGGTCATTTGCAGTTTATTTTAGAGTGAAAAGGGAGAGTCTTAATTTTTGCTGCAAGATAGGTATCATCTACAAATCTTTTATGCGAAAATTCTGCAACAAGATTACGAACGGCGATAGTTTATAATAGTGAATAAACTTAATACACTAAATTTTTCGATGAAAAAGAAGCCTTTTTCATATCACGAGGAACTGTTTTTTCGATTCAGAAATTAACAGCCTAGTGTTTACTGGGTTTCCAGATTATGAGGTATAAAGTAAGTATGAATCTGAACAAAATAAAACAAACCAAAAACAAGTAAACTTCTATCCAATATTTCAATTGAAAAATCGCATTTTGCAAATCTGCTATTCTCTTTTTTTGAAGAACACATTAACCTAGTGGTTGAAGCAAATTTAAATAAAATATTTGAAAGAAGGTGTTGTTTATTGCATTTTATGGCTTTGGAAAATTTTCAGCTCTATTGTTCTTTAATCAATAATTTTTCCAAATTGATCCAATTCTGTTCCACATTTGGGACATGTATGTCCACCCCAAATTGCTTGTTTCAAACTCTTAGGCATTCTTATAAGAGGAAGTTTAGTTTTACATTTAGGGCAAACAACACTTTTTGTGTTTATAGTAAAATTAGGATCCAATTTTTTTAAGATAAGATAAAAAAATAATATTATTAGAACAGTAATAAATATATTGATAATAATATCCATTGAGTGATTGATATTTTTGATTAAGTTTTGCTTCAGTTGTAAGCAATCTGAGAAGATTAAAAAAAGATTGTCTCATATTTGTAAACGATTCCCAAAATAGTGTCAAACTTTTTGGCGCAGACAGTAATATGAGACAAAATTCTTTAGCTTACCAGCTAATAGATTAAATTTCTATTAAGGCGGTACCATTTAAGGTAATTAGTAATAAAAAAATGATTATAAAATTATTTCCCTAAAAAGGCCATAAATAGGAGTTGCGTTACACCAACTATTAAAAAAAACAACCAATATTTTTTAAAGGCTGAGTAATTACCTAATGCTTTTGAATCTTTATTCCTTTTCATTGTTATACCAATGTATATTAAAAAAAAAGACATAAAAACATGTATTATTTTTAAAACCATAATTCTACTTATCTTATTAGTAATTCTATTGCTTCTCTAATAGAGCTAATTGTCAATAAAGCCAGGACAAAAAGTATAGACCATAATGATATCTTCGCACCTATTATCTTTGCCTTATAAAAAATGGAATCTCTATTTCCGTTTTTAAATTTTTCTAAATTCCAACCGTATAATATATAAAGCAAATATCCCATTATTATAAAGGAAAAAGATTTAAGGACTAAAAACAATATGTATTTCATTTTTTTTGATTAAATTGAATCAATCTGTTGCACTTCCATAAGCTTGTTTAATAGCTTCATTTATTGTATCTACAGCACTACTTAATTCAGGAGAAAGAGCGGTATGACCAGGTAATACAGAATCTAATAAACCATCAGCAATTTTTGATTGTAAATAATCTTTAAATTCTCCATTGGCTCCATCATTATGAGCAATATACAAAATTGCAACTTCCATTAGAACACCAATTTCGTTTACTGCGCCCCCAAAGGCATACATACCGGCGCCAAATATTCCTCCAACACCAGTGATACTTGTAAATGCAGCTATTGCTAAACCTGTTATTTGAGTGTAGCCTGCGGCTTGTTGAAGATGGTGAGCAAAACCTAAAAGAGAAGTTTCATTTTCAATTACCCAATCTCTCATTACCGAACCATAAAAGGATAAGTCATCAACTACATCTTCATAAGTGCTATCAATAAGTTCAGTTATTGAATTCCAATGCTCTATCGTAGCATCTTCAAGATTTACAGTAAAAAAACCGTTGTCCCCGAATAATGGATCATGATAATTATTAATTACTGCAACTTCTTGTAAATTGACACATGCTTCAAATAATGTTTGTAGCTCTTCATCTGTTAAAGTTACCGGATTATCGTCATGATTAATACCAAGACTATTTATCATGGTTTGACGGTACAAATCATCATCATCATTTATTTGTCCGTCTGAATTGGTATCTACATAGTCATTGTAAGGATTTGTGTCATTATTTAGAATATCAATATATTCCCAGGTATCAAGTTCATTAACTTCATATTCTGGATTGTTTTCGAGGAATATATCTACGGCTTCGCTTACTGTGTAATCCTGTCCATAACTTTTTTGCCCTATAAAAACACAAAAGAACGTGAGGACAAAAATATAATATTTATTTTTCATAATTCTTATTTTTTAATTAAAAGAGAGGTCTTTACTTCTTGTCCATAAGCTAAGCGCAATAGATAATAACCAGGTGCGGAATCAAGATTTATAGTTTTGGTTTGTTTGCCTTGTTCCAGATTATCCCATTGATTTGCATAGAGTAATTGTCCTGATAAATTGTGTACACTTACACCAACATTAGTTGCCTCGCTCAAATCAAAACTTAATTGGAAACTGCTAGTAAATGGATTGGGGTATACGATTACTTTTGACAGAGTTTCAGCCGTACTTGTCTTTTGAGTTTGCTCATGTTTTTTTTCTAAAATCAAATACATCGGCTTTTCGTTCTCGCGTTGCTTGATGTTATAGAGTTGAAGGTTGCCTATCAGAAATAGTGTTTCGTCTGTTTGTAACAACTGCAATTGCGCTTCCTTAAATTCATAAGTATTCAGTCGCCCTTTATAAAAGTGCTCTGTACGGTCTATTTTCGAATCTTTAAATACGATAGCATTTTCCTGTATTTGAGCAGTAAAAGTTATTGTATCAGTTTCCCTCCATTCTCCAGTAATTTGTTTTCCATCTTGATTTAATGTTATGTCAAGTGGTGTCGTACTAATAATGTTTTGTCCGCTCCAATCATATCGCAGTAAGGTTCCTATGTAATTCCCAGAGATCGATTTGTTAAGAGAAGCTTGTTTTACCTTTTTAAAAGTATCTGGTGCATCTGCTTGCACAATGGTATTAAGTTCCGAGATAGGTTTAGAAGTTGTTTTTATTTGTTTTGGATTGGCATTTTCCGCTTCGGGATCAGCAAGTTCTTTTCTTGCATTTTCAAAGCCTCTTACTGCTGATTTGTTAAGCCAAAATTTAGCTTTTTCTGTATCTATGGCTACTCCATAACCATTACGATAACACAAACCTAACATATACATGGCAGATGGATTTCCTTTTTGAGATCCTAATTCAAATTGTTGTAAAGCAAGGTTATAATCTTGTTCATGTCCAAATCCTTTATAGTACATATATCCAATAGAATAAATACAATTGGAATTTCCTTTATCTGCTCCCTGTTTAAAAATACTCAAAGCAAGAGGATAATCCTGTGCTATACCGTCCCCTTTAAGAAGCATTGTTCCCCATTTTTCCCATGCATTTTCATAACCGCTTTTTGCAGCTTTTTCAAAATAAGTAATCGCTTTTATAGGTTCGTTTTCTTTTAACATTAGTCCGATATTATACCAGCCTTTAGCGTAACCGGCCAGGGCAGCTTTCTCAAACCATTGCATTGCCAATTTTTCATCTGCTGGCACTCCAATCCCTTTACAATAAGTCATTCCCAATGCATTCATAGCTTCGGCGCTTTCTTGTTGTGCTAGTTTTGTGTAGGTATCAATCCCCTTTTCAGGATTATAGATTGCACTGCCTTTTGTGAGTTGTAGCCTGGCTTCAGTTAAGGTCTTTCTAACTTCGGAGGAAACTTGTGCATGGCCCAAGAAACCTCCCAGCAATAGTAATAATGTCGCTACTTTTTGAGTAGTTTTTTTCATAATTAGATTTTTTTCATGGTTTATAATCGGTTAGATTTAAATATTAATATTCACTATGTTTTAATTTCATGTTGCGGAAGTCTGTATTAACGAGAAATATTACCATGCCATAGCATTTTTTGCATTTTCGTTTTTCGTTTTGCTTCGGCTTATGGCATCTAATTTTTGCAATATTTCAGGTTTTGTTTGTTCCACATCACGAATTAAATAATGGTTTTCAGGAATTTTCCAGTTCTTCGATTTCTCTGATGCTGCTAAGTATTTTAAATGATAAACGGAAAGCTCATTCATTGTTTTTTCTTTATCCAATCCTTCTGTGAGTGATTCTAATTCTAGTTTAGACCAGCTTTCTTTTGCTTGTTTTAAAGCTTCAGTTCTATTTTTATAAGCTAGCCACTTATTCATTTGTTCCGGAGTAATAATTCGGGCTATATTTTCAAATTCTGATGGTAAGGCTTTTTGGAGAGTTTGATTTCCTTTCAAATCAATTTGTTTGTTTTCACATCTAATTTTTTCTGATTGTCTATATTTAAGTAATAATGAATCAGTCTGAATTTGATTCAGGTCAAGCTCTTTTTTAAATTGAATTACGGAAGCAAATCTATTTATAGCCACACGCTCAGTAAGTATATTGGTATATAGAAGGACTGCAGGTTGCGATATATTAGTTGTTATAATTAAAATGTCAGTTTTCTTTTTATCTAATTGATATTCAGCTTTTAGATCCCACAAAGAATTTTTGCTCAAATAATATTCTACTATTGAACGGAGTTCCTCCTTTTCTTTTCCCAGTGTGTTTGTTTTTAGGTTTAGAATTCTTTCCCACTCTATTTTAGCATCCTCTATTGATTGTTCTTTGTACAATAGCCTCAACAATGTGACGTACTGTTTTTGGTTTATGATTTTCTGTAATTTTGAATTTTGAAATTGAATTTTTTTTCTCAAAGTCTTTTTTACTGTAGCATTTAGAGAATCATTAATTTGGCGTATTTTACTTATTTGCTCTGGCTGTAACTTTAAAAGAGAAACAGCATTTAATGCTGCTAAAAAACGATTGTCTTTGTCCGTTGCATAAGCAAATTGCTCTAATTCTTCGCGGGATAAAATATCTTGTAAAAACGCATCATTTATATTGTAATCTGGCTTTAAATGATCAGCAGAGCCTCCTTGAGCTAAACTGATATTTGCCAAACTATCGATTCTTTGAAATTTTTGAGCTATTTTGATTTGTTTAGCTTCGTCGAGTTTTACGATAGAGATTAGATCATCTATTTTATAGACAATATGAGCCGGATAGTTTTTGCTTACTTTTAAGCTAAGTTGTGCCAGGGCCGAAAATGACAGCAGCATGGGAAGAAAAAGGAGTAGTTTTTTCATTCTTTAAGAATTTAAAATTGAAGATTCTGATTAAGTTATTCTTGATGTTTAAGTAATTTAATACCAGCTTCGGTTGCCCTGATCATCTACAATAAAAGGACGTTCGAGCCCCTTAGAATCACTGGCTAAAAATAAAAGCAAAGCATTTTTTGGGACTTTCTCAAATTTCATTTCACTTATAGGATTGTTTACGATCTGGCTTCCTAAAGATTTCCAGCCATCATTCCAGTAAAAGAATTTATAGGTAATTCCCTGTTTGAATTTTAGATACCCTTCTTTTTCTGTAATAGTGACTTCAACAGTTTGATTTAAATCAGGGATCAAAACTTTTGGATCTTTATTACCAACCACTACAGGTGGCCCCGCAGGAATTAATTTTCCATTTGCATAATATTGAGGAATAATAACTGTTTTTGTACATAAAGATGTAAAAATTGTCTCGTTGTTTATGGCTTTCCCCCACCAAAAAGGTCTCCATGATAGTCCATTGAATGTAGTGGCGTATACGATTTTAAAATTGCTTTTATTAAGATATAATGGGCATTTTACATTTGTAGTTTCCCAATATTCGGAAGTGACATCAATATAATTTTGCTCTTGCAGAATACCTTTCGGGATATCATTCGGATTTTCAAAAGCCGCTAATACTTCGGGGTTTTTAGAATACAATATTCGTAATACTTTGGCAGGCTCCCGTAATAAATTATTGAGGTGCTCTTTTGAACCAAAATCGCAATTTAGGACTTCACTATTTTTTCCAAAAAATGTACTGGTGTAATGTCCTCCTGTAGAAGTCGCCCAAAATGGAATAATATTGATTGTTGCCGGAATACCTTGTGAGCGTAGAGTAAAAACACCTAAATCGGCAATATCGGAACAAGATCCTTGTTTACGAAAAAGTAATTGCATACTACCCAGCCTAGGCAAAGGTTCATCCTTGATTTCTTTCCAGGTGTTATAAAAATTTGTATTATAATCGTCTTTTAAATGCTGCAAAACCAGTTTTAGTCCATTTGAAGGTATTTTTTCGTTTATCCATTTGAATTTATCGGCATAACTTGTTCGCCAATCCTGTACCGGTTCTACACTCATTCTATAAGGTAAAATGTATTCGCAAAAATCTGTAAATGAAGTTGTTTTTATTGGTGACGAGTGCCAAGATGCAAATGCCTGATCTAAGTTTTTTATGAGATAATCCCCTTTTAGCGTTTCAATGTCTTGATAGATAATTGGTTTAGTTTTCATCCCCGGATTCTTTTCTTTAATAGAATCCAGACTTTTCATAGCATACTTATAATTAGCATATTCTAACTCATTGTAATTTATGTTTCTACCATTTGAATCTTCCCAATAATAGCTGGAAGAAGCGTGAATGTCCATATTGGCAATCAAAAACTGCATAGCTTTTAGTTTTAGGGGATCGCCGGTTTTAATACTGTATTGTAATGCTTTTTCAAGTTCAGACCTATTGGTGCCTGCTTTTTTTAAAACCGTTTCTACAGCTGCCGGATATTGGGCATGAAGAAAAAAAGGAAAAAACAGTAAAATAATTTTAAAGAATCGTCGCATATTTACCTGAAGATTAATTGTGATTGTTTTTGAAATAAAGGTTGTTTTTATTTGTTTTTTTAACTCCGAGCTTCTTTAATACACCCCGGCACATGTTTTTGTATCGATTTACTTTTTCGGACTGTATTTTAGGCTTCATCTTAATGATTTCCTCTGATAAAGCAATTGCTTTCGGGAGATCTTTATTTTTCAAGTAGATTTGTAATAAAGTCATTCGATACAAGAATTTGGAAGGATACAAAGCAATAAGGATTTCATAGTCATTAATGGCTTTGGGGTATTGTTTTAGTTTATAGTGGCAAAAACCACTACAGTAGTATAATTCAGGCAAGGAACTTCTTTTTTTTGCTTCTTCCAGACATTTTATAGCCTTGGTATATTGTTGCATTCCTAAGTAGATGAGTCCGTAATTTTGCCAGTAATCACTATAACTACCAATGTTTTTTTCCAGATTAGGCATAATTTGTAATGCCTTATAATACTGTTTCTCTTTTTGTAAAAGGACAGCGTTTTTATTCAAATTATCAGCTTTGGCCATGCCTAAAACGATATGCAATAAATAAATAGCAGTTGATGTCATTATTGCCGTAATAAAAAAGTAGACTGTTTGATTTTTTGTAAGAAATGAAACATAGGATGGCAACAGTATTGGTTCAAGCATGGTGCAAATAATGGCCGCATAAATAATAAGTAAGCACATTATCGGGACTATTTGGATGCTGGAATTGACCATTGACATGGCAATAAATGCGACAACACCTGAATAGCTCAGATTATAAATACGATCTCTTAAGTTTGCTGGATTTGCATTATCAGCTTTGTCCTTAATTGGTTTATTTTTTCTCTTCTTAAGAGTAAACAGAAGTGAAGCGAAAAAGAGTAACATTAAAACAAGTCCAATAATTCCTCCTTCAACAGCATTTAGTAGTAATTCGTTGTGAGGCATAATTACAGGACCTGCATTAGCAAGTTCTTCTATTGTAGCTTTTCGGTTTTTAATGTAATTAGCCTGATATAAATTGTATTCTTTTTCAAAAAAGCCATAACCATATCCCGTAAACGGCTTTTCGGTTATCATTTGAGCTGACAGTTTCCAGATAAATTTTCTGCCATCAGCCGAAGCCTTTTTTGCATTATACAAATAGGAACTGATTGGGATAATTATTAATAGACCAAGAACAAGTAAAGCTTTTGCAGTTTTTCTGTTTTTCTTGTTTTTAATCCAGCTTATAAACTTGTATTCTAAAGCATAGAAGACTAAAGCTGCTAAAACCACACCAATGAAAGCTGCGCGACATTTGAGTAATAATAAAGCAGTTACTACTATTAAAAAGACAGAAAATATTATTTTTTTATGTTTTCCTTTCAATAAGAACAGGAATACCGGCGTTGTAAGTGCCAAAAAAATGGCTGTAACATTTGGATTCGCCCAACTGCCCGTAACTGCAAAAAAAACACTTTTGCTTTTAAGAAATCCCATAAATTGCAAAATGCAACAACAGGATTCAAATATAGAAATTGCTATAATCCCTGTAAAGAATCGAGGAAAATTAAATTTAGAGGAGCTAATAACAGTGGTGGCACTAAGTAATAAAAATAGAGCTGTAGTTATATAATATAGAAATGAATCTGATTTGAACTTATTAGTAGCATGGAATAAAATGTATAAATACCATAAAGCAAAATATAATATGGGTAGTTTAAGATGAGATAATTTATATCCCTTATTAATGGCGAGATAAACTGTTAAAATTAATGTAACTATACAAAATATATAATGGGAAGCAAAGGTTGGGTTAAAAAAGCAATCAATATTAAGTAAGCCTCCTGCTATAATCAGAAGAAGAGGGATATCATAGAATCCCGCTGTTTTTATTTTTAATTTAGTCATTTATCAACCAGTCCCGTTTAAGTTAATTTAAAGATTTGGGATAGCTAAATTATTTGTGTATGCCTATTCGGACTTTTAAATTTGATTAAAAAACTTTCAAATTTGATTAAAATGATATTTTTTTAAGCTGACTATGCTTACAAAGCGAGTAAAGATTGGGGTTGTTAGTATCTTCAGTTAAGTCAGTTAGTTTAAAAAGGTTTAGTTTATTTATTGGAATAGAAGGTTAATGGATAAAAAAACACTATAAAATGATAAATAACGATAATCTGATTTAACAAAAAATTTAACTTTAAAACAGATTATCTCATCAAATTGTGTGATAACCTCTTTTTATTCACTTAATAGAAATTCGAAATCATATATTAAGATGAAGTAACATTATCTCTTCAAAAAAGTCAAAGATTGATTTTTCCAGGGTAATAATTTTATCAATTTTTTTGTTAATTATATTATAGTAAAATAATAATAACAGACGCCAGACAAAAGAATCTCAAAAATGTTTCGTTAGAAATTCCTAAAAAACAAAATAACTGTTTTTACGGGCGTTTTCGGCTCTGGCAAATCATCGCTTGTTTTTGAGACTATTGGCGCTGAAGCCCAACGACAGATTAATGAAACGCAAAACAGCTTTGTGAGAAACCGCTCAATGCATATTGGAGGTGCTGATAAAGATAAAATTGATAATCTTAATGTGACTGTAATCATAAATCAAAAGAGATTGGGGGAATGCCAGCTCAACTGTTGGAGCAGCAACAGATGTAAATGTTTTAATGTGCTTATTATTGTCAAGAGTTGAGGAGCCTTTTGTGGGCTATTCAAATGTTTTTTCCTTTAATAATCCACATGGAATATGCCCCACATGTGAAGGTTTGGGCTATACCAATACTATTGACATTGAGCTGTTTTTCGATAAAAGCAAATCGGGAATAAACCAACTTTTTGCTTCAGTCGAGCAATAATCATATTTAATAAAAAATGGCGCCAATTGTCTTCAATTGGCGCCATTTGGCTTTGTGACCTCGACTGGATTCAAACCAGTAACCTTCTGAGCCGTAATCAGATGCGCTATTCAGTTGCGCCACGAGGCCTTTTTGATCAATTAGCTATTTTTTTGTAGCTTTGTTGATTGCTTATTGCGGGTGCAAAGATAGACATAAATGTGAGATAAACAAGAGAAAAATAACAGAAAATTTAAAAAAAATGAAGATTGAAAATTATATACGTGATATTCAGGGATTTCCAAAAGAAGGAATTTTGTTTAAAGATATAACTCCTTTACTAATTAACCCAGAAGCGCGAACAAATTGCTTAAAAATTTTGGTTGATTCATTAGAAAATCAAAAAATAGACAAAGTTGTTGGTGCTGAATCGCGTGGTTTTTTCTTCGGAATGCTGCTTGCGCAGGAATTAAACGCTGGATTTGTTCCAGTAAGGAAACCAAAAAAGCTTCCGTTTGATACGATTTCTGCTTCATACGAGTTGGAATATGGAACAGATAGCTTAGAAATGCATACCGATGCTATTAAAAAAGGAGATCGTGTTTTAATTCATGATGATGTTCTGGCTACTGGAGGAACCGCAAAAGCAGTTTGTGAATTGGTGGAGAAATTAGGTGGAGAAATTGTGCAATGCAATTTCCTGATGGAGCTGACTTTTTTGAACGGAAGAGAAAAAATTGCAGCATATCCTGTTTTTGCAGCTTTAACTTATTAAACAAAAACAATTTTATGCTTAATGGCATAAAGCACTAGTCCGATTCGGGTTTTTATTTCCAATTTATCAAAAAGCGATTCTCTGTAGCCGTCGATGGTTTTTGGACTTAAGCACATTTCTGATGCAATTTCTTTGTATGTCATTTCGGTGCAGGCATGTTTAATAAAAACAATTTCTTTTTCTTTTAAAGAGATTCTTTTATTATCGCTGTTGACTTTGTTGATCAGCATTCCAGAAACAAGTTCGGTGAAATAAAAACCCTTTTCGACAACACATTCAATAGCTTCTTTAAAAATCTCGGGCGAAGTGTCTTTAAGTAGATAGCCTTTTGCTCCGTTTGTAATCATTTTTATGATAATTTCTTCATCATCATTTACAGACAAAGCAATTACTTTAAGGTCGGGTCTGTTGTCTTTGAGCCATTTCATGGTGCTTAAACCGTCCAGAACAGGCATATTGACATCTAGCAGAATAAGATCAATTTCGGTAGAATTATTTTCTTCAAGATAGTCTATAAAAACTTTTCCGTTTTCAAAACGTTCTATCACTTCATAATCGCCAAAACTCTTAATCAGCAATTCAAGCGACTGCGAAAAGAGCAAATGGTCGTCTACAATTATTATTTTTCTTTTAGCGTTAGTCTTCATGGTCTTGGGTTAAAGGATATTCGATAGTTACACTGGTTCCGGTGCTGTCTGAATCAAGGATTAACGCTGCACCAATAAGTTTTGCCCTTAATTTCATGTTATTCAATCCGATTCCTGAATTTGACTTCTTAAGATCGTAACCAATTCCGAAATCTTTTAATTTTAAAATGAAATGAGAATCGGTAGTTTCAATATGAACATCAAACAAATCGCTCCTGGAGTGTTTTAAGCTGTTATGAAGCGCTTCTTGGAAAATTCTATAGATAATGAGTTCATGCTCCTTATTTATGGCTGGAACTGGCCCGATTTGATTAAAATTGAATTTAATCTTTTTAAGTTTCTTGATCCTTTCTAAATCCTGCTGAATAGCTTCGAGAAAGTTGTTTTGAAGAAGATTGTCTTTGTTTATAATTCGCGAAAGAATTCTTAATTCGTCTAAGGATTTTGCTAAAACCGCTTTTAGATCCTTAAGTTCGTTTATTTGTACATTTTTACTACTAATGCAGATGTTAAGCTGCATAATAGCCACCGAAATAATCTGGCCAATATTGTCGTGTAATTCCTTGCTGATTTCAGATAATGTCTGGTCTTTTATCTCAATTCTTGTTTTAACCAATTCGGATTGGAAATACAAATCGGCTTCCATTTTTTCTACTAAAAATTTATTTTTCTTCTTTAGAAAATAAAAGAAAATAATAAGCAGAACACCAACTAAGGTAAAGAGAACTATACTCAGGGAAATGACTAATAATTGTATTTCTTTTCGCTCCATATAAATCCAATTATAAAACAACTATGCGCCAAAAAATTTAAAATAAACAAAACCAAACTAAAAATAGAATCGTCTTGTTTGATTAGAAAACAGTTAATAGCCAGCATAAAAGGTGTAAAAGGAACATGAAAAACGAGTATACCGAGAATATACCAGAAAAATACCGATTTTTTAAAATTCAATATTTTTTCTGAATTAAAAATCTCAATCAGATAAAGGCAGGATAATATTAATACTAACAATACACCAATTGCAAAACTATAGGTAAAGGAACGGTTTATGTCTTCTTTGAAATATAAAATGTTCAAGAAAAAAGACATCATAAACAAAATTAAAAATAGAACAGCCGAATTTCTGTGGTCTTTTTTTGTAAGAAGGGCTTTTAGTAACAGGATATAGGCAGAGAGACTGGCAAACATGTAGAAATTGTAAACGTAAAAATTGAGCAAACCCGTCCATGAGGTAAAGTAATAGCCCACAATTTCAATTACAATAGAAAACCAGATCAAAATTACTAAAAATTTAGCTTTATTACCAGGAAGTTTTGGCAACGCAAATAAACCAATCGTTCCTGACAATAAAGCCATATAGATGATATAAGATCTTAAAAATTCGAACATAATTTTTTTAGTATAATAAGCTTGGAGGTCTTCCGATGTTTCCGTAATTCATTGGTTCAAGGCTCTGGATATCAGAAGACATTTCTTGCATTAAAGCAAAACTTTGCATTTGTGTGCTTTTGTTTTGTGTTTTTTTGCCTGTAGGTACCAAAAATAAGGTGGTCAATCCTGCTTTTTCTCCATGTGCGTCGTCGTCTGGATATACCCCAAAATAAAAACGGATGCCGTCTACATCATAACCGTCTTTCGCTCCATTAGTTTTGATATAATGAATATAATTTTCCAATTCTTCTAGAGAATACCAGATAGCATTCGCATCTTCTTTTTCTGCTTTTTTTGCTGTTAGCGAAGCTTTTTTATTGTTGTAATTCACATTTAATTGTCTAGCAAATTCTTTTGTGATCAACTGACTTGGTTTTGCGGGTTGATTTTTCATAGTTTATTATTGATTAATTGGTTAAATGTTTAGTTAACAGCTTTTTGAGTTGTTATGCAAGACAAAATTATTTGAAACGAAAAATTCCGGCAAGGGGAAATATACCCTTTTTTGGTTAGGTAAAAATATTTAAAAAATTGGGTTAAAGTGCTGTTACATAATAATTTGTAAAAATAGAATTTTACATCGTCAGTTTTAAGGTAAAAAACAGGCAATCATAAATGTAACCTATTAAATAATCAATTAAATTTTTAAATTATGTCACAACCAACACCTCTAGGTTATCCTCATGCAGGAGCCGGAACAGTAGAAATTCTTTTAGAAAAAGAAGACGGAGCAGATTATGCAGTGCTTTTTTCGCCAGATCCTAATAATATGTTATTACGAGATGCCGGTCTGCCAATGCAGTTTTACTATTATCCAAAAGCACCACGTCTAGCTAAACACCCAGATGGAAGATTTAAATTTGCGATGCAGGTTTTTAAATCAGAAGGAGATTCTTCAACCGTAATTGGCGCAGAAGGATTAGAAGAAGAAGCAGGGGCATATACTACTTTAACTAGTACAATAGATTTGCCTGAAGCATTATTGAAAAAAGCAATCGATAAATTAAAAACAAAATTACATACCAGTTACAATAATCAGAGACAATCAAAACTGTTTGGATTGTTTTCTTTCCTAAAAGGTGTCGATCGCGATTTTAATGAAACCAATGTTAGACCTATTCAGTTAACAGAGAATACGATAACAATGCACGTAGTGGGCGAAAAATCCCCAAACAATCCTTTTGGTGGAGCAAATCCTTGGACATTTAATATTCAGGGCGAAGGAGCAGGAACTACATTTGGATTAGGAGATAACGCGCTTTCTGTGCTTATGGGGCGTAACAGCGCATCATTGGTGAAAAATGCATTAGAATCTGGTTCTAATAATCTCGTAGTCGAAAACAAAATTAAATACAAAGGCTACATGCCCACAACAACTATCAGAACAGAAGTTAAGGCGCAAAAAGTGCATAGTTATTTTTCGGCAAAAGCAAATGTAAGTGTAGGATTTGTTAATGTGGACTGGGAAAGTGAATATGAGAAAATTGTAACCGAAGGCGGTATCGTAAGCGAAATTATTACTGATAATCAGTTCTCTAATGAAGAAAGAAAAAAAGTAGAAGAAGCGCTTTTTACCAAACAAAGAGATTTTGCTTTTCAATTGTTGCAGAAACAAATTTTTGATGTAGCAGATAAACAATTTACACCTGCATCAGCTCCAGAAAAGTCAGGCGGACTTTTCAGGATACTTTTTGGTGGTGCAAGCGTGGGAGTAAGTTTAAAACACGGTAGCCAAGTTAGAAAAGTTGACTTTGCAGACGAAATCAAATTTTCTGCGGTCGAGGTTTTAGATTCAAAAATCAGTGGAAACCTAACACCTTTAACTTTAAAATCTGGCGCAGAAGCAAAAGCAGATTTGAAAAACTACATTACCGAAATTCAATTGGATGAAGATTTCTCAAAAGTGCAGGTAATTGCATCTTTAAATGGAGGTTTAGTTAAATTGGATAAAGACAGTGATATTGTGAATGATAATCCGGTGAGTCAAGTTTCTATCGAAGTGGGATATCCAGATTCTAAAGGTAAAATAATCTGGAAAAGTTCAGGCAGAATGATTGCGCCAGAAGGAACTCCGTATGTGAAAAATGTCAGCAGATCTGGTAAAGAAATCGATGCAATTTTCCCTGCAACGTGGAATGATAAATCTAAAGAAAAAAATGCTTTTGTATTTGATTTTGTAAAAAACAACGGTTCTTCTAAGGTTAAAGTAAGACAAGAAGTAATGTACGAAAAAGACAAGAGAATCAAATTAAAAGATACAACTAGAGAATATGAATTTGAAGGAACTAAAATATTCGTTCCGCTTCCGATTCAGAACATGATCAATTATACGCTTTCTACAGAAGCGCTTTATGATTGCGATACTCTCGAAGTAACTTTAAAAGCAGATAAAATGTCTTCTAAGAAGTACAAATTTACAGTTGATAATTTTGAAGATGCCATTCCTTACAGAGCTTGGTATGAGGCCGATTATACGGTGAAACCGACAGAGTATAAAGTAAAATATACTTGCAACGGTAAAATTGGCAAGAAATCTAAAAAAGTTTCTGTTTCAACAGATTACATCAAACTTGATTATCAGGAAGGCGATGTTTTGTTTGAAATTCCAACAGGAACAGACGCTCAAAATGCCGATATCGAGAAAATCAGAGCTCCATTTATGGAATAATTTTTTTGAGACATTTTGCAAAAGGGACGTAATGTCCCTTTTGTTTCTTAACTCATCACTTAAACCTAAACGTCATGCCAGATTTAAATACATTTAAGCTCAGCGGAACCAAATTGGTTCCTGTAAACCGATTCAATCTCGAGCCTGCCAAACCCAGTACTGCATTTGCAACTGCGACACTTTTAAATAATGCTGAATTCAAAGTAATCGAGCATCCGATTATTCATTCTATAGATATTCAGCCGATTTTAGTTTTGCCAATTATTGAAAATTATTTTCCTCTAATAGAAGGAGATAAGGCTATTACAGAGAATGATTCCTTTAAGGATTATTTTAAAAATGAAATTACCTTATTTTTTCCTCAAGTAGAAGTAGAGCCTAACAATGGAACGCTGTTTTATTATGAAGAAGTGCCTGGCAAATCTGCAGATGAAGGCGGATTTATGGGAAGAGTTACTTTAAAATACAGCATTAAAAATAGACCGTTGCAGACCAATGAGAAAAGTATCGATTTAAATTTTAGACAGGCCGTTTTAAATTTAAAAGTAAAAAATGATATTGTTAGAGTTAACGGAACTGTAAATACTGCCACTCAGGAAATTCAGTTTGATTTAATTGATGAAGCTGTAAAAATTGCCTTTTCGAATTTAGTTTCAAAAATAAGCGATTTAATGTGCGATGTTGATTTGTTTTTTGACTTTAAAGGATATTCTAAGGTAAAACGTAATTTTTTGTTTGCGAAAGATATAGCGGTTTTAAGAAACCCAATTATCACTAAGACTGACGTAACAGCCAAAACAACTTTACAGCCAAAAGCAACGCTTATATCAAGTCCGTTAATGGTAAAAACTACGAGAACGGGAACGGTAGCGCCAAAAATGGTAATCTCTGGAATTAGAAGAGATAATGATATACAAGCCGAGGTTCAAGAAGAATATGTAAAAAGCACTTTTCTTCTTAAAATCAATAAAACGGTAAATTATCCGCGCGTACCCAATGCTCAGACAAGTTTATACTGGAATAACGAAGGCCCGTTTTTTAATAATCCTTTTAATTTAAATGAAGATTTTTCGGAGTTTAAACAGATATTCGTTTCAGGATATAACTTTAGCCAATTGTCGATTTATAAATCAATGGTACAGCCTAATACATTTTTATTGATTTCTAAAATTTACAGCCTCTCTAAAGATTTAGATAATATGAGGCCTTGTGTGACGACTATTTTTCATGCATACGAAGAAGGCACTGATACATCCGAAGAAATTTCGAAGATCTCTTTTCAATTTGCTGTTCGTCCGAATCTTTCCAATTATGATCTTGCGAAGCTGAAAATTGCCTTATTGCAGAACAATTTTATTGATGGTGATGCAGCCGATTATTTTGATAAGGTTCAGTTTCTATTTCCTAACGATGTTGGAGCTGAATTTGAGGTAAATGGAAACTATTTTCTTCAACAAGCATCGATTACGGCAGATGGGAAACATTACATTTTTGATCTCTCAACTGAAAATTTATCGGAAGCCAGTATTCTAATCAATGCGTTAAACAATACAATTTCACAATATGCTAATATCAACTTTAAATACAAAGAAATAAAAGATACGAGCGTAATCGAACTAAATCTTGAAGAAACTATTGGAGAAATTGTCGAAAGTTTGATTGATAATCCGATGAAGAAAATTCAAATCAATAATCAGTCTATTTCAAACTGCAAGCTCAATTCTATTTTACTGCTTTACAATCAAAATGCAACGTATCTGAACAGTGTTTTTTTTAAAAATTATCCGCAGCTAGTAAGTAACGATACTAAATTTCTTGATTTTACGGCATTGAACCCAAGTTCTTCGGGCGAATTAAAAAATGTATTTTTTGATTTTGAAAATATCGAAAATATCAGTTCTGAGTTTAGCCAGATCGTTTCGCAATCAACTTCTTATAATAGGTACGTTCAAGTTCAGATTAAAAGCCAGACAGCTGCAACGACAAGGATTACGGTTGAATTAACAGTTCAGGAAACGGGAAGTAAATTTGCAATCGAACGCTTAAAATCTGAATTCTCGACACCTATATTGTTCAATTTTATTATGAAAAACACATTGAACAATACGACACTGATTTCATATAAAGTTAATTATTTTGACAAAAATGATAATCTCACAGGTTCTAAAAACGATGTTTTTGATTTTTCCAAAACATCAATTCTCACCATAAATAAAAAATAATGAGAACCATAAAAGCAGGCACAAAATCTCCCGAAGTTTATTACTTAAACGAGCTTTTGTCCAAATTAAATTACAGTGTAATTGTTTCCGATTATTTCGGGACAGAAACAGATAAAGCGATCAAGGATTTTCAGTTAAAAAACAGTCTTGTGGTTGATGGAGTAGTGGGACTAAAAACATGGTCGGCACTTTTAGAGAAAAACAGCAATGGCTTTTCGGCAAACAGTAAATTATTGTCAGAGCAGGATTTGATTGATTTTTCAAATCAGTTTAATTTAGAACTCGCAGTTGTAAAAGCAGTAAACGAAGTCGAAAGTAACGGAAAAGGTTTTTTGATCGATGGTCGTCCGAAGATTTTATTTGAAGGGCATATTTTCTGGCGAGAACTTGAAAAAAGAGGTATCAATCCAAGAATTTATATCAATGCGAATACACAGGATATTTTATTTGAAAATTATACGAAAAAGTACTACGTTGGTGGAACAGCCGAATATGTACGTTTAGAAAAGGCAAAAAATCTTGGTACAGATAAAAAATTCACAGATGCAGCAAATAGTTCGGCTTCTTGGGGACTTTTTCAGATTATGGGTTTTAATGCAGTTTCTATCGGTTACAGTAGTGTTGATGAATATGTAGAAAAAATGAATAAGAATGAAGGTGAGCATTTAAAAGCTTTCGGTTTGTTTCTAGAAAAGAATAATCTGATTGGATTGCTGCGAAATAAAAACTGGGCTTCATTTGCTTTAAAATATAACGGACCAGCTTACAAAACCAATAAATACGATGAAAAGTTGATGAGAGCGTATCAGAAATATTCTAGGTGAAGGAAAGTTTCAAGTTTCAAGTTTCAAGTTTCAGGTTTCAAGTTTTTTTAACCGCAAAGAGCGCAAGGTTTTTTTATGCAAACTGTAGCAGAGCATAGAAAAGTTCGCAAAGCTTGAAGAATAAAAACTTTGCGAATCTTTGCGAAAAATCTTTGCGCTCTTTGCGGTAAAACTATACTCAAAGTTTATCAACTTGAAACTTGAAACAAAAAGCAAAAAACAAAACCCGACAAGTTTTTTTTAAAACAAGTCGGGTTTGTATATTAATATAATCAGATCTTATCTCAAACTAGCGCCAAGCTCCGTTTCAAAAGTCTGCTGTAATTTAGACATGATTTTGTCAATCTGAGTATCGGTTAAAGTTTTAGTATTGTCTTGAATAGTAAAACTCAATGCGTACGATTTTTTTCCTTCTGGTAATTTATCACCTTGGTAAACATCAAATAAGTTAACGTCTTTTAAGAGCGTTTTCTCTGTTTGTTTTGCCAAGTTGAAGATACTTTCGTAAGTCGTGCTTTGATCAATTAATAAAGCCAAATCTCTACGTACTTCTGGATATTTAGGAATTTCAGTGTATTTAATTTTTCCAGTAATGATTTTTAAAACCAAATCCCAGTTAAAATCAGCATAATATACATCTTGTTTAATACCGAAATGCTTTAAAATTGGCTTTTTAATAACGCCCATTTCAACCAAAATATCATTGTTGTATGTAATTGCTGTTCCTTCAGAATAAATATCAGATTGAACTGGTGCATTCGAAATTTTTTCAATTCCCAAACGAGATAAAATAGCTTTTACATATCCTTTCAACAAGAAGAAATCTGTTGTTTTTTGCGGACTTGTCCAGCTTTCTTTGTTTCTATTTCCAGAAACTAATAAAGAAAGGTGTTTGTGCTCTTCATATCCGTTTAAATACTTGTGATATGTTTTTCCGAATTCAAATAATTTTAAATCCGAATTTTTTCTATTGATATTATAAGAAACAGCTTCTAATCCAGAAAACAATAAAGACTGGCGAAGTGTCGCTAAATCACTACTCAACGGATTCAGCATCGATACATTATGTTCTTCTTTTAATGAAGTCGATAATTTTGCATACGCTGCAGTTGTCAATGAGTTAGCCATCATTTCGTGGAAACCTTGTGAATTCAACTGAGAAGCAATTACGTTTTGTACTTTGTAATCTTCTGTTCTTGGTGAATTTGCTACAGTAGCATTAAATTTCTTAGAGAAATTAATGTTGTTATAACCATAAACTCTCAAGATTTCTTCGATTACGTCAATTTCGCGCTGAACGTCTACACGATATGCTGGAATTGTTAAGCCTAAACCAGTATCAGAAACGCTATTTACTTTAATGTCTAAAGAAACCAAGATTTTTTTGATCGTATCTTTTGGAATTTCCTGTCCGATAATTTTAGATACATGGCTAAAATTCAATAAAACAGAAAAATCTTCCACTTTTTTAGGATAAACTTCTACAACATCAGAAGTGATTTTTCCGCCAGCAACTTCCTGAATTAAAAGTGCCGCACGTTTTAAAGCGTATTCTGTAATCGTTGGATCAATTCCTCTTTCAAATCTAAAAGAAGCATCAGTGCTTAATTGGTGTCTTTTTGCTGTTTTACGAATGCTTACAGGATCAAAATAAGCACTTTCTAAGAAAATAGATGTTGTTCCTTCAGAAACGCCAGATTTTTTACCTCCAAAAACTCCAGCAATACAAAGCGGACCTTTTTCATCACAAATCATTAAATCTTCTTTGTGAAGTGTTCTTTCAACGTCATCAAGAGTAACAAATTTAGTTCCTTCAGCAGCTGTTTTTACAATAATTTTTCCGTTGATTTTGGCAGCGTCAAAAGCATGTAAAGGCTGTCCTAATTCATGAAGAACATAATTAGTAACGTCAACAATATTATTTTTTGGAGTTAATCCGATAGCTTTTAAACGGTCTTGTAACCAGCTTGGAGATTCATGTACAGAAATTCCAGAAATAGTTACACCACAATATCTTGGAGCTAAATGAGTATCTTCAACATTTACATCAATTTTAAGCGTACGCATGTCAACTCTAAAATTGCTTACAGAAGGTGTAATCAATTCTATGTTTACGCCACGCTGCAACATTCCCGCTCTTAAATCGCGCGCAGTTCCAAAATGGCTCATTGCATCGGCACGATTAGGTGTCAATCCAATTTCGAAAACTTCATCATTTGCAATTTGAAAAACTTCAGAAGCAGGAGTTCCAGGAACTAAATCCTCAGCCAAAACCATAATTCCGTCATGACTTGTACCTAAACCTAATTCGTCTTCAGCACAGATCATTCCGTGACTTTCCTGTCCTCGGATTTTTCCTTTTTTAATGGTAAATTCTGCACCTTCTTTATCGTATAAAACGGTTCCAATTGTTGCAACTGGAACTTTTTGTCCTGCAGCCACATTTGCAGCACCGCATACAATTTGTACAGGAGCTTCTAAACCAATATTAACGGTAGTAACTTTCAACCTATCAGCATCAGGATGTTTTTCGCATGTTAGCACGTGTCCAACAACAACGCCTGCTAAACCTCCTTTTATTGATTCGTATTTTTCGACAACTTCAACCTCTAAACCTAAATCTGTTAGTAATTCAGAAGTCTGCTCAGATGTCCAATCTGTTTTAATAAATTGTTTTAACCAGTTGTAAGATATTTTCATTGTAGTTCTTTAATTCTTTGTATGAGGTTACAAATATAAGGATTGCGCGTTGGAGTAGGAAAAAATTGAGTAGTTTTTTCTAGTTGTTTTTAATTGACCGAAAAATGCTGCTTTCTAATTATTTAGCAATTTATGGATTGAAATTTTGATAAATGATTATTATAAAAGAGCAAAAAAAACGAATGTGTAATTTTTGTGCTACAAGATGAATGAATAATGCTATTCTGTTTCTTTTTATGAAACTAAATTTGGAGTAAATCAAAAAAAGAATATTATGAGCACCGCAGTAAAAAGACCTGAATTTAAGGCAAAATACGATAACTATATTGGCGGAAAATTTGTAGCGCCAGTTACAGGAGAATACTTTGATGTAGTTTCTCCTATTGATGGAAAAGTATTTACAAAAGCAGCACATTCTGGAAAAGAAGATCTCGAGTTGGCTGTAGATACTGCTTATGAAGCATTTAAAACTTGGGGAAAAACTTCTGTAACCGAAAGGAGTATTTTACTAAATAAGATTGCACAAAAAATTGAAGACAATTTAGAATATATCGCTGCAGTTGAAACGGTTGACAACGGAAAACCAATTCGTGAAACACTTGCAGCCGATATTCCGTTAGCAATTGATCACTTTAGATATTTTGCTGGAGTTATTCGTGCAGAAGAAAGTTCGATAGCAGAATTAGATTCGCAGACGGTTTCTATTGCGTTAAGCGAACCTCTAGGGGTTGTGGCGCAGATTATTCCGTGGAATTTTCCAATTTTAATGGCAGTTTGGAAAATTGCTCCAGCTCTTGCTGCAGGAAATACAATTGTTTTGAAACCAGCAGAAAGCACGCCAATATCTATTATGGTTTTAATGGAATTAATTGGAGATATTCTTCCTCCTGGAGTTCTGAATATTGTAAACGGATTTGGTGCTGAATTAGGTCGTCCGTTAGTAACTAATAAAAAGGTATCGAAAGCAGCATTTACAGGTTCTACCACTACAGGACGTTTGGTAATGCAGTACGCTACAGAAAACATTATTCCGGTTACTTTAGAATTAGGCGGAAAATCTCCAAATATTTTCTTCCCATCAGTAGCAGATCACGATGATGATTTCTTTGACAAAGCCGTAGAAGGTGCTGTATTATTTGCTTTAAATCAAGGTGAAATTTGTACTTGTCCTTCAAGATTATTAATTCACGAAGATATTTACGATAAGTTTATCAAAAAAGTAATTGAAAGAACAGAAGCCATTATTGCTGGAAATCCGTTAGATAAATCTACTATGATTGGTGCTCAGACTTCGATTGTTCAGAAAGAAAAAATCATGTCTTATATCAAATTAGGAAAAGAAGAAGGAGCAGAATTATTGACTGGAGGTGATGAAAATAAACTTGGAGGCGATTTAGAAGGTGGTTATTACATCAAACCAACTTTATTTAAAGGTCACAACAAAATGAGAATTTTTCAAGAAGAGATTTTCGGGCCTGTTTTGGCGGTTACGACTTTTAAAACTACTGAAGAGGCGATCGAAATTGCAAATGATACCATGTATGGTTTAGGAGCTGGTGTTTGGACACGTGATGCACATGAAATCTATCAGGTTCCAAGAGCGATTCAGTCTGGTCGTGTTTGGATTAATCAATACCATTCTTATCCTGCAGGAGCTCCGTTTGGAGGCTACAAACAATCTGGAATAGGCCGTGAAAATCATAAAATGATGCTGAGCCAGTATCGCCAAACCAAAAATATGCTGATTTCTTACGATAAAAAGAAATTAGGTTTCTTCTAAGAGAATATAAACTTGAGAATAGAAAGCTAAAAAAGTTTTCTATTCTCTTAAAACCATAGAATTATGCTTCCAAAAACAATGAAAGCTGCGGTCGTTAGAGAATTTGGTTCTCTTCTACAAATTGAAGAAGTTGAAGTAAAACGCCCAGGTAGAAATGAAATTCTTGTAAAAGTAATTGCAAGTGGAGTGTGCCACACCGATTTACATGCTGTAGATGGGGATTGGCCAGTTAAACCTAAAATGCCTTTAATTCCAGGACATGAAGCTGTCGGATATGTTGTTGCAGTAGGACCAGAGGTGAAAAATGTAAAAGAGGGAGACGCTGTTGGTGTGCCTTGGCTTTACAGTGCCTGCGGTGGCTGTGATCATTGCATTACGGGCTGGGAAACATTATGCGAAAGTCAGCAGAATGGAGGTTACAGTGTAGATGGCGGATTTGCAGAGTATGTAATTGCAGATGCCAGATATGTTGGAATTTTGCCTTCAAATGTGAATTTTATTGAAATGGCTCCGATTTTATGTGCTGGTGTTACGGTTTATAAAGGATTAAAAGAAACTGAGGTGAAACCTGGCGAATGGGTAGCAATTTCTGGAATTGGAGGTTTGGGGCACGTTGCTGTACAATATGCAAAAGCTATGGGAATGAATGTGGCTGCAATTGATATTGGAGATGATAAATTGGAACTGGCAAAAAAATTAGGCGCCGATTTGGTAGTGAATGCTAAAAATCAAAATCCTGGAGAATTCTTAAAGAAAGAGGTCGGTGGAATGCATGGGGCATTGGTTACCGCAGTTTCTCCAATTGCTTTCAAACAAGGGCTTGAGACATTGAGAAGAAAAGGTACAATGGCATTAAACGGACTTCCTCCAGGCAATTTTGATTTGTCTATTTTCGATACTGTTTTAAATAGAATCACCATTAGAGGGTCTATTGTAGGAACTCGAAAAGATATGAAGGAAGCAATTGAATTTGCTGTTGATGGCAAAGTCAAAGCAACAGTAACAACTTCAAAATTAGAAGATGTAAACACCGTTTTTGATAAAATGAAAAAAGGTGAAATAGAAGGAAGAATTGTGCTAGATATAGCACAGTCCTAAATAGTTGGTTATGTTAAAGCAGTAAAATCTTAATTGAATTTACTGCTTTTTTTAATTTTTATAGCGATGATTAAACGAATTGATGCCACAGAAAAAGCAGTCGAATTGATTAATATTCTAAAAGAAAAACACGGTGATTTAATGTTTTATCAGGCTGGAGGATGTTGCGAAGGTACACAACCGCAGTGTTTTGAAAAAGGAGGTTATTATCAGCGAACTGGAGATGTTTGTATTGGTAAGGTCGAAGATGTTGAATTTTGGGTAGACAAAGATTTATTTGAATACTGGAAACATGCTCATTTTACTCTTACTGTTATTGACGCATTTGGAGTAGGAGGTTTTTCTTTAGAAACTCCATTAAAAAAGACTTTTCAAATAGAATATAGAATTTTCACTCCAGAAGAAGAAAAGGATTTAGAACCGATCACAAGAATTGAATGAGTTTTTTTGTTTCAAGTTTCAAGTTTCAAGTTTCAAGTTTCAAGTTTGAAGTTTCAAGTTTCAAGTTTCACGTTTCAAGTTGAAAAACTTAGAACCTTAGTAACTTAGCACCTTAGTGCCTTTAATTTATATAAAGTAACTGATACTGCTTTGGTGTTATTCCCTCATATTTTTTGAATAATCTGATGAAGTAGTTGGCATCTTCGAAACCAGCCAAATAACAGACCTCGTTGATTTGTAAGCTCGGATTCTTCAATAAGTTTTTGGCACATTTTATTTTTTCATTCAAAATATATTCAATCGGACTCATTCCGAGTTCGCGTTTAAAGAAGCGGTAGAAAGAAGTTGTACTCATACAAGCTTTTTCGCTCAATACTTTTAAACTCATATTCTCTTTTAGGTTCTGTTTGATATATTCTGTAACCTCTGTAATTGGATTATTGTTTTCAAGAAATTTTCCCTCAGTAAGAGATTTTACTGTCTGCGTCTGAATAATCCTTATTAGCAGTTCTTTTAAAGTTAAATCGGCAAAAATATCTTTAGTGATCGATGTGCTCATGCATTCTTTGATGAGCTTATTAATCGTTGCAGCCATTTCTACATTATTGTAAAAGAAATAATTCTGATAGTTTAACTGCCAGTACATGTTATTTCCTTCTTTCGGATATTGTTCGTTTAAGAAGTTTAAGATTTCTATAATCTTAGATTGATCAATAGCCAATGCCAGACATTGAGTCGGATTGCTTTTGGAGGCTTCTGGAAAGTCAATTTTCATTTCTACGTTTGAAGGAACAATAACAGTTTCTCCAGGCAGATATTCAAATTCAGGATCATCAAAAAGATGCATGACTTTTTTGCCTCTTAGCATGCTGGTCACCACTAAGTCGTTAAATTTTAACGGAACCATTTTAGTCGATTCGTAGGTTTCAAACAAATTTAATTCACAATGATTCAGATTGTAAATAGTTCTGTTTTCGACAAGAGTCTTTAATGATTTTTCTTGCGATAATTGGAGCGGATTGACTAAAAATCGTTGGTTGTTCATTAAATTTACTTTTTTGGTGAAGACTTTAAATTTAATGAAAATAAGAATATAAACGGCAGATTTAACGTTTTGTTAAATCAGTTCTTCAACGTGTTTTTTGATATTTTCGGAAATTTTTCTTGTTGGAAGATCATTTTCGTCATTTCCAAACGGATCTTCAATTTCTTCGGCGATAAGCTCTAAACTTGCCAATACATAAAAGATAAAAACCACCACAGGCGCAACGAGATAACCTAAGCTTACAGAATATCCAAACGGGAGTGTCATCGTATAAAAGAAGATGAATTTCTTTATAAAAGCACTGTAAGAGTAGGGAATAGGTGTGTTTTTAATACGCTCGCAAGCTCCACAGATATCTGTAAAAGCAACTAATTCGTCATTTAACGTAATTAACTGTTCTCCCGATATTTTTCCTGCATCATACAAATCGTTGATTTTATGATACATTATTCTTTTTAACTGATTTGGTTTGTGTTTGTGATGGTCAATTTCCAAATCAACATCCTCAAAAAGTTGTTTGCTGGTTTCTTCGTCTTTTAAATGGATATTTAGAATTTCAGCATACATCGGAATAAATTTTCTAAAAAACTTTCTGTCATTCTCGTCTTTTAAAATTGCTGAAAGTTTTATAGCTAGATTACGGCTGTTATTTACAAGTCCGCCCCAAAGTTTTCGGCCTTCCCACCATCTGTCGTAAGCGGTATTGGTTCTAAAAACAAGCAAAAGCGAAATTACAAAACCAAGCATTCCGTGCATCATTGGAATGTTATGAATATAATCGTTTTTGGTTACCTTAAAATACTGAAGTTCGAGATAACATACAATAGTGGCATATATTCCAATTGCAATCATAATCGTAAACAGTTTTCGAACGGTATCCGATTTATGAAAATGAAAAATAAAGGTGAACCAGTCTTTAGTATTGTATGTAATCATTGAAGAATGTTTTAAAACAAATTTAAATTAAAAAAATATTCTGCTGTGTGTAAAAAAGAAAAATATTTAGTCCCAAGAAATATAGATAATTTGAGATTATAAAAACAGAATGTTTTCTTGAACAAGGCTTTGTAATACTTTGCACTTATTAAAAAAAAAATCTGCCGAATCTGCAAAATCTGCTAGAGAAAAATAGCTCGCAGATTTTGCAGATTTGGCAGATAATATTTGACTTTTAAAAGGGAAATTAAAAATTAATATTTCCCGCTAATTCTTTTAAGGCAATTTCAGATAATTTTGCTTCGTATTGCGCATTGCTGTAACGCACTTTTGCATTGACATAATTTAACTGAGCAGTTCTAAAATCGAGTGTTGTAATAGTTCCAATTTTAAATTTGTCTAATGTGATTTCTAAATTCTGTCTGGCAATAGCTTCATTGTTTTCTTCTAAACCAATCAATTCCAAATTGGTTAAATACGTTTGAAAAGCAGTGCTTAATTGCGTATTTAAAATCGTGTTTTGCTGTTCTATGGCAATTTGCGAATTCTCTATCTGTAATTTGGCTACTTTTTCATTTCGATGCTGATTAAAACCATCAAATATGTTCATAGAAGCATTAAAACCATAATTTAAACCTTTTGAAGACGTTTCGCTGGTAAAACCTAAACTAGATTGGCTTTCAGAGAAATTATATCCCGAAGTTAATCTTAAAGTAGGATAACGGTCTGCTTTTACTTGTTTGAGCTGTAATTCGGCTATACGTTTATTGATTACCTGCGCTTCTAAACCTGGATTTTGTTTTTGAGCCAAATCCATTAAATCAGCCAAAACTAATTTATTGTCTACTTTTACTTCATTTGTAACCTTGAAATCAATTTTTGGATCGCGCGCTAAATATTGGTTCAATAAAATTTTGCCATTAGCATAAGACTCCTTTTGTCTTAACAAAGCCACTTGATCTGAATTTAAATCTACTTGAGCATTTAAAACCTCTAATTTTGAAGCCTTTCCGATACTGAAACGGTTTTTAGCCAAAGTCAGACGCTGGTTCGAAATTACGATTGTAGTATCTAATGCGGCCAATTGCTGCTGTTGTAATACTAAATCATAATAAGCAGAATTTACCTGAGCAATTTTAAGCAAAATCGTTCTTTTAAGTTCTGCATCGCCCAATTTTTGAAGCTCTTTTAATTGGTCTAGTTTGGCAAACATTTTCATTCCGTCAAAAACAGTCCATCCTAAACTAACGCCGTAATTTAAGCTATTGTTTTTAGCATTATTCAATGTCGTTGATGTACCATCCTGACGCACTTGTGTTGAATTTGTAAGGTTATTGTTATCAACAATAGAGGCAGTTGCAGTTGGCAGCATTCCTGCATTTCCAATGGTAACGTTTGTTTCGTTTATTTTGGAATTGTTTTTTGCTATTTTAATCTCAAAATTATTTTCCAAAGCTATGGTCATAGCTTGTTCAATAGTAAGAACTTCCTGTGCTTTTGTCTGAATTGCACAAAAAAACAGGATAAGTACTGTACAATATATTTTTTTGATATTCATATTTGTTTTCTTTAACCAGAAAGTATATTTCTGGTTTTTATTTAATGCTTTCTCTTTCGTATTCGTCAATATGGTCAAACTCTGGATAATGCTTTCTTGCTCTTGACCACATAAAATATATTGCAGGAATTACAAAAAGCGTTAAAGCCAAAGAAAAGATAGTTCCTCCCACAATTACAACTCCCATACCAATTCTACTAGTCGATGCCGCTCCAAGAGAAAGTGCAATTGGAAGTGCTCCTAAAGCAATGGCTAAACTCGTCATTAAAATTGGACGTAAACGTGCTTCTGAAGCTTCTAAAATAGCTTCTAATTTAGGTTTTCCTTGTTCTCGTAACTGATTGGCAAATTCTACAATCAAAATACCGTTTTTGGTTACCAGACCAATTAGCATTACCGTACCAATCTGACTAAAAATATTCCAAGTCTGATTGAATAGCCATAGTGAGAATAAAGCTCCTGCTACTGCCATTGGTACCGTTAAAATGATGATAAATGGATCAATAAAACTTTCAAATTGTGCTGCCAGAATCAAGAAGATTAACAATAAAGCCAATCCGAAAGCGAAAGAAGTATTAGAACTACTTTCTACGAAATCTCGTGATTCTCCAGCTAAATCTGTAGTGAAACTTTCATCTAAAACTTTTGCTTTAATTCGGTCCATTTCTTCAATTCCGTCGCCCATACTTTTTCCTGGCGCTAAACCAGCAGAAACTGTTGCAGACATGTATCTGTTATTATGATACAATTGCGGCGGATTGCTTTGTTCGTAAACATTTACTACGTTATCCATCTGGATTAATTCACCTTTTTTGTTTTTCACAAACATAGAAGTCAAATCCAAAGGTTTCGATCTGTCTTTTTGGTCAAATTGTCCAATTACCTGATATTGTTTTCCATTTTTAATAAAATAGCCAAAACGCTGTCCGCTTAAAGAAAGCTGCAAAGTTTGTGCTATGTCAAGAATTGAAATTCCTAAACTTTCTGCTTTTGCACGGTCAATGGTAACGTTGATTTCTGGTTTATTAAATTTCAAGTTTACATCTGTTGTAGAAAACACATCACTTTTACCCACTTCACTCATAAAAACAGGAATTTTTTCTCTTAACTTATCAAAGTTTGGAGCCTGAATAATGTATTGAATTGGTAAACCTCCACGTCTGTTTACTGCAATTGTTGGTTGTTGGGTTACAGAAGTTTTAGCATTCGGATATTGTTTTGTCCATTTAGTTAACTCCTCAGCGATTTCCTTTTGAGATTTCTTTCTTTCGTCAACATCTTTTAAAGTAAGCCTTACCAATCCGCTATTTACAGAGTTCGAACTAAATCCCGGCGAAGTAATAACCAAACTAACTTTTTTCTCTGGAATAGAGTCATCAATTAGCCTTGAAATCTCCTGCATAAATTTATCTGTATACTCATAAGACGAACCTTCTGGAGTAGTCATACGCATGGTTACAGAGCTTCGGTCGTCATAAGGAGCAGTTTCTTTTGGAAGGATAGTGAAAAATAAGTAGATCAGTCCGAAACAAGCAATTAGGATAGGGAAACTAATCCATTTTCTATCCATGAATTTCGTTAAAGCTTCGGCATAACTACTGTTCATTTTTTCGAAAAATGGTTCTGTTTTAATATAGAATTTCGATTTTTTCTGTTCGCCACCTTTCATTAAATAAGCATTTAACATTGGCGTTAAAGTCAAGGATACAAAGGCAGAAATTAATACAGCAGCTCCAATTACGACCCCAAATTCTCTAAAGAGTCGTCCAACGAAACCTTCAAGGAAAATAACGGGTAAAAATACCGCCGCCAAGGTTACAGAAATCGAAATTACGGCATAGAAAATCTCATTAGAACCTTTAATAGCTGCTTCAATAGGTGACATTCCTTCTTCAACTTTCTTGAAGATGTTTTCAGTTACTACGATTCCGTCATCCACAACTAGACCAGTTGCCAAAACGATAGCTAGTAAGGTTAAAACGTTGATAGAAAATCCGAAAAGCCACATAATGAAGAAAGTAGCAATCAAAGAAACAGGAATATCAATCAAAGGTCTGAAAGCAATTGCCCAGTCTCTAAAAAACAGATAAATAATAATGATAACGAGAATAATTGAAATTCCTAAAGTCTCAGCCACCTCAAGTACTGATTTCTTTACGAAAATGGTATTATCAAGTGCGATGTTAAGTTTGATATCTTTTGGAAGATCTTTCTTTAAAGCTTCGTATTTTTTATAAAACTCAGCAGAAATATCCAAATAATTTGCTCCCGGCATCGGAACGATTGCAAGACCAATTAACGGAAGTCCAGATTGGCTTAATTTTGTTTCTAAGTTTTCTGGCCCTAATTCTGCTCCCCCAATATCACTTAAACGAACAATTTTGTCACCGTCTGTACGAATGATAATATTATTGAATTCTTCAGGTTTAGAAAGGTTTCCAACTGTTTTTACCGTTAATTCGGTATTGTTTCCTGTAAGTTTTCCAGAAGGCAATTCGACATTTTGTGAATTTAATGCGGTACGAACATCTGAAACTGTGCAGCCGTAAGCTGAAAGTTTTGCAGGATCGATCCACAAACGCATTGCGTAACGTTTTTGTCCCCAGATTTGTACAGCACTAACGCCCGGAATTGTTTCTAATCTTTGCGAAATAACGTTCTCGGCATAATCACTCAATTCTAAAGAGCTTCTAGTGTCACTTTGAACAGTCATCGAAATAATCGCCTCACTATCTGCATCGGCTTTAGATACAACCGGCGGAGCATCAATGTCTTGCGGTAAACTTCTAATGGCTTGTGAAACTTTGTCACGAACATCGTTTGCCGCTTCTTCTAAATCTTTATCAAGATTAAATTCTATTGTAATGTTACTGCTTCCTTGGTTACTAGAAGAAGTAATGTTTCTGATTCCGTCAATTGCATTTACCGCTTTTTCAAGTGGTTCTGTAATTTGCGATTCAATAATGTCGGAATTGGCACCCGTATAATTGGTACGAATGGATACCTGCGCAGGGTCAATAGAAGGAAATTCTCTGACTCCTAAAAAAGTATAACCAATAAAACCGAATAAAATAATTAATAAATTCAGTACTATGGTTAAAACAGGTCTTTTTATACTTGTAGTTGATAAACTCATGTGTGATTTTAGATTTTAGAGTTTGGATTTTAGATTTTGCGAGATTTAGCTTTTAACTCATAATCCAAAACTCATAACTCATAATTATTTTACTTTAACTTTAATTGGAGCTTCATCTTTTAAAGACATTACACCGCTTGTAATTAAAGTATCTCCTGGTTTTAATCCTGATAAAATTAAAATAGAAGAATCAGTTCTTGTTGTTGCATCAACCATTACTTCTTTTGCCTGTCCGTTATTAGCAACAAAAACTTTTTTACCATCTTGAATTGGAATAATAGCTTGAGAAGGAACTACAATAGCGTCTTTAATAATATTTAAAGGTAATTTGATATCTGCGAAAGTTCCAGGGAAAAGTTTTCCATCAGCATTATCAGCAAGGGCACGAACCTGAAGTGTACGTGTTGCAACAGCAACTTCTGGTTCGATGGCATAAATTTTTCCATTATAAGTTTTGTCTGAACCAGAAACCTTAAAATCGATTATTGATCCTGATTTTACTTCTGCAGCATATTTTTCTGGTATAGAAAAAGTGATTTTTAATTTGCTAGTATTGACCAGTTTTGCTACTAAAACTGTTGGTGTAATGTAAGTTCCAGGAGAAATATTACGCAAACCAATTTTTCCTGAGAAAGGAGCTCTCACAGAAGTTTTAGAAATTTGCGCTCGAATTAATTGGCTTTGAGCCTGAGCAGAAGCAAGGTCGGCTTTTGCAACATCTGCTTCTTCTTGGCTAATTGCCTCTTTTTGAAGCAGTAATTTTGCTCTTCTCGCATTCTCGGCAGCCAAATCTTCTCTTGTTAAAGCTTGTCTTAATTGTGCTTTTAACTCAATATCATTTACTTTCAAAAGTACTTGTCCTTTTGTTACATTAGAGCCTTCATTAAAAAATATTCCTTCTACAACACCTGAAACCTCGCTATGAATTTCAATTTGCTCATTTGCTTCAATAGATCCTGATAATGCTAGATTATTGTCAAAAGTGGTTGTTTTTATTACGATTCCATTAACAGTTGTTGGAGATTTTTTATCATTGAATTTTTTAGAGTCGTCGTTTTTGCCCTTGTTAGAAATAATTCTGTAGGTAATAAAGCCTCCAATTGTAATAATTAAAAGGGTGTAAATGAGGTGTTTTACTTTCATAAAATTGAGGTGAATATAGATTTTTTGGTTTCTGTTTTTAGTATGGTTACAAATTTAACTTTTTGCTATGAAATCGGAAGCTGTTGGCTTTTATTTAACATTTGTATGTACAAAGGTCTGTATTTAGACTAGCGGCAGGTAAAAAGGTTTAATTAAGGATTAATTTTTTTTTTAAACTTTATCAAAATGACTAACTCTAGAATTGTACAAAGGCAGGCTATTTCTGCTTTGAGAGAAATTTTACGCAATTTGTCTGATTTTTTTTGCACTTTATCGATTTTATTTGTAACATTGATATGTTAAACAAAATGAGAAAATTTTTCACGAAAGCCAATGGTTGTGTTTGATTTTTGTGTTAAAATACGTATGCAGAAGTTGTTTTTTTTGGTTTTTGATTCTATATAATGAATAATTATATTAACAAGTGTTTATTGTTTGTTGTTGAATATTATAAAAAAATAATTTATGAAGAAAAAATTACTTCTAAGCTTATGGTTTACATTTTTACTTCTTTCAATTGGTTATCTGTTTTGGCAGAACGAGTTCCAGTACAGTCTTCCAACGCCAATTCCCAAAAATTATCATGCTGTTGCAATGGGGTCAAAAATAGAACTCGGTCCTTGCTGTGCATTTGATAATAAACCCATTTTTATTCATTTTTTTAATCCCGAATGCCCTTGTTCGCGGTTCAACGTACCGCATGTTAGTGATTTAATTAAAAAGTACGGAGATAGAATCAATTTTAAGATTGTAGTCTTAAACAAAAAGAAAAATTTTACTATTGATGAGATACAGCAGAAATTTGATGCTAAAATTCCTGTTTATTTTGATGAAGGAATAGCTAAGAAATGTGGTGTTTTTTCTACTCCTCAAGCAGTTTTGCTAGATCAGTCGCACGACTTGTATTACAGAGGAAATTACAATAAAACAAGATATTGTACAGATACTAAAAGCAATTATGCTCAAATGGCTATTGATTCTCTTTTAAGTAAAAAGTACAATCCTTCTTTTAATGCTCTAGCCCTTAGAGCTTACGGATGTTCATTACCAAAATGTACTAAATAACTAATTTCCAAAAACCTAAATCTTAACCCTATGAAAGCAAAAGCTAGCTTAAACGAACAAGATTATCTGCACAGTTTTATGTCTACTATGACACAAAAATCAGATACAATTATTAATTATGTACTTGCAGTATATTTCCTTTTGGGTATCGGACTGTCTTTTAAATACGATACTTTTGAAATTGGCGTTGGCGTCGGAACATTGAATCTTTTGCTGTACTACTCGGCAAAATTTTTCTTGAAAAACTCTAAATTTTATCAGTACGTTCTATCTGTTGTTCTGGCTATTTTTATGGCTCAGTACATTTACCAGATGCATGGTATGTTCGAAATGCATTTTACGGTATTTATTGCCAGTACTATTTTGATTATTTATCAGAACTGGAAGCTTCAAATTCCGCTTACTTTACTGGTTATATTGCATCACGCGGGATTGGCTTATTTGCAAAATTATATCTACAATGATGCCAACGGACTTCAGGTTTATTTTTCGCAGGTAAATTTTGATCTCGAAACCTTAATTATTCATACCGTTTTAGCGGCTGTAGTATTTTTTATGAACGGCTATTGGGCTTATTATTTTAAAGAGCATAGCGAAAATCATATTTCAAAAATTTCAGATGAATATGAATTAGAAAACATGAAACTGGCTTCGGCAAAATACAGTTCTATGTCGGCTACAAAAGATTACAATGATTTTATTCATAGAACGACTTTAGATTTGAAACTGCCTGTAAATTCAGTTTTAAAACTAATAGATGTTTCAAAAGGACATACAGATAATGATAAACTGCTTAGTTATCTTGAAATGATGAGAGAAAGCGCTAAGAAAATTGATGATTTAGTGAATGATATTCATGTAAAATCGACAACAAACAGAAACTAGTTTTTAAAACTAGAATTAAAACCAAGTCCCAAAGAAAACAATATTAATATTTTTTAAACCAGTTGTATGTTTAAGCATGATTTACCAACTGCAGTACCTACGCTGCATAATCTTAAAAGAATAATTGAAGATTTTTTGAATGAAAGCATAACATTAGATTCGATTGAAAAAATGGGGATTCAATCTGATTTTGAAATAGAAGTAAAGGAGATTTTCAAAAATTACCGAACGAGTTCACATGTTTACGATCTTGATTTTCAATATAAAAAGCTAATTCAGATTATGAATGATATTCGACAGCTTAATCTTGCTGTTAATAATGAAATTCCAGAATGGCTTGAATGTGAATTAGAAACAGTTTTTCGTAAAATCAGAAATATTCTTCTTGTCTTAGAAATCGAGTCAAATTAAGGTTTAAGGATTCATTTTATACTTATTGAATTGTAAATTAATTTAAATGTAAAAGTTATGGATACCAGATTACACCGTCCTACACCTTCGGATAGAGAAGTGGACTGGAATAAGAATAAAGTATTGCTAAGTAAAACTGATAAAAAAGGAACCATTTTATATGCCAATGAAGACTTTATAGATGTTTCTGGTTATGATGAATTTGAGCTTGTCGGCCAGCCTCACAATATAGTTCGCCATCCGGATATGCCTAAAGTTATTTTTAAATTTTTATGGGACAGTATTAAATCCAGTGAAAATATTCATGTTATTATAAAAAATATGGCTAAAACTGGACGTTATTACTGGGTTGTAACCGATTTTAAAATAATCGCTGATACAGATGGTGAGATTGTAGGTTTCTTTGGTACAAGAAAGTCGGTTCCGAATGAGATTATTGTCAAATTTATTGAGCCTTTGTACAAGAAACTTTTGCAGATTGAAGAAACCAGCGGTATGCATGCTTCTGAAGAATATTTGGTAGGTTTTCTGGAAGAAAGAAAGAAAACGTATATGGAATATATTGATCATCTGATTGCAACGGGTAAAGACGATAAAAACAAAATTAGCAAAGGTTTATTCAGTGGTCTTTTTGAAAAAAAGAATGATGTGAAAAAGAAATAATCAACGATATACTTCATTGTGTCCGGCAAAATATTCAACCCCTTTAAATTTGTCCCCCAGCAAAACTAAATCACCTGAATGATAAATTAGGACGCAATGGAGTTTTTTTAAGCTTCTAAGGTGCTAAGCTTCTAAGATGCTAAGATTTTAAAGCCCAAAGATTTTAAACTTAAAATCTTTGGGCTTTTTTGGTATTCGAAAAAAGAGGCTAGGGTATAAACCTTAGAACCTTAGAACCTTAGTATCTTAGAACCTTAGCGTCTTAGTTAACTAATATAATTCCAAATATTCTTTTTCTTAGTCAGCTCTATGAAGATGTTTCTTAAAATGGCATGTTCGGGTTTTTGAAGAGCTGAATCTTCTTTTAAGATTTTCATGGCGTAATTTCTGGCTAGAGATAAAATCTCTCTGTCTTTTACAATATCTGCAATTTGAAGGTTCAAAACGCCACTTTGCTGTGTTCCCATTAAGTCGCCTGGACCGCGAAGTTTTAAGTCTACTTCGGCGATTTCGAAACCATCGTTGGTTTGTACCATAGTCTCCATTCTCGTTTTGCTGTCAGAGCTTAATTTATGTCCTGTCATCAAGATACAGTAACTTTGCTCGGCGCCACGGCCTACACGTCCGCGCAGCTGATGCAATTGAGAAAGACCAAATCTTTCGGCACTTTCTATAATCATTACGCTGGCGTTTGGAACGTTTACACCAACTTCAATTACGGTTGTCGCGACCATAATATTAGTTTTTCCTTCAGAGAAACGCTTCATTTCAGAATCTTTATCGGCTGGTTTCATTTTTCCGTGAAGAATTGAAATTGAATATTGAGGCAACGGAAAATCACGAGAAATACTTTCGTAACCATCCATTAGATCTTTATAATCCATTTTTTCAGATTCCTGAATCAGCGGATAAACAATGTAAATCTGTCTACCTTTTGCGATTTCATCACGAAGAAATTTCCATACTTTCAAGCGATTCGTGTCATAACGATGTACAGTCTGAATTGGTTTTCTGCCCGGTGGTAATTCATCAATAACCGAAATATCTAAATCACCATATAAACTCATAGCCAAAGTTCTCGGAATAGGAGTGGCGGTCATCACTAAAACGTGTGGCGGAATATCGTTTTTCTTCCACAATTTAGATCTTTGCTCCACACCAAAGCGATGCTGCTCATCAATTACAGCCAAACCTAAATTCTGAAACTGCACTTTATCTTCCAGTAAAGCATGAGTTCCAATTAGAATTTTAAGTTCGCCACTTTCTAATTCTTCATGAATAATTTTTCTTTCAGAAGTTTTGGTAGAACCCGTTAATATTCGAATATTGATATTTAAGGTTTTAGCAAATTCAGATAATCCAAGAAAATGCTGATTGGCCAAGATTTCTGTTGGTGCCATCAAACATGCCTGAAAACCATTGTCGATAGCCAAAAGCATGCTCATAAAAGCTACGATTGTTTTTCCAGAACCTACGTCTCCTTGAAGCAGACGATTCATTTGAGCGTTGCTTCCCATATCGGTTCTGATTTCTTTAATTACTCTTTTTTGAGCATTTGTTAAATCAAAAGGCAGATGATTTTTATAAAATTCATTAAAAAGTTCGCCCACTTTATCAAATGGATGTCCTTTTATTTTATGTTTTCTAATGAGGTTTTTAGTAATTAATTGGAGCTGAATAAAGAACAATTCTTCAAATTTTAAACGGAATTGTGCTTTCGCTAAAATTTCAGCGCTTTTTGGAAAATGAATATTGAATAATGCAGCACGTTTTGGAATCAGCTTTAATTCTTCGATTAAAAATGGCGGAAAAGTTTCAGTAAACAACGCTTGCGTTTCCAAGAAAAGCTGTTCCATTAATTTATTAATGGTTCGGTTTGAAATGCCTTTGTTGGCCAAAGCTTCTGTCGAAGGATAAACTGGTTGCATTGCCGAGCGTAAACTTCTTTCGTGTTCAGTTAATAATTCAATTTCCGGATGCGCCATACTAAACTGGCTTCCGTACAACGAACATTTTCCAAAAATTACTAATGGTTCATTGAGTTTTAAACTTTCGCGAATCCATTTATGACCTTGAAACCAGTTTAAGTCAATTTGCCCAGTATCATCAACAAAAGAAGCTACAAGACGTTTTTTGTTTTTAGCAAATTCAACGGTTTTAATGTTGATTATCTTGCCGATAATCTGAACTTCAGAACCCGTATTCTGTAATTCGTTAATCTTATAATAACGCGTTCTGTCAATATAGCGATTCGGAAAAAGATTGACTAAATCTCCATATTTATGAATGCCCAATTCCTTACGAAGCAGCTGTCCACGGCTTGGGCCAACACCTTTTAAGTATTCAATTGGAGTTTCAAAAAGATTATTAGACATTCGAAGATTTAGATTTTATAGAAGAGCTAAGAATAAAAGAGTCCAGAACCAAGAAGAAAGACAAAGTATATTCTATTTTCTTTCTTTTTGATTCTTTATTTCTTTAAAAAGCGAAGATAGATTTTAATTAGGAATTTTGAAAATGAATTATTGTTTTCAAGTGTTTGAATATTAATTTATCATTAATTTCTTAAGTTTAGACGCAACCATTTTAAGAAAGTAAAATCTTAATAATAGTAATTAACCATCAAAAACTTTAAAAATGAAAAAAATTGGACTTTTAATTGTAATGTTTATTTCGCTTGTTTCTTGCTCTAATGATGACAATGAAAATAAACCAACCGAAAGCTATCACGGAAAATGGACTCTTACAGCAATGGGTAACAGTAATCCCGCAGTAAATTCGGTAGATATTTTAGAATGGGAGGAATCGTATACTTTTAATTCTAATAATACATTCTCTAAAACAAGAAAGAGAGATGGTAAAATTACAACCATTTCAGGAACTTATTCTGTAGTAAAAACTACAGATCAAATTCAGTTTGAACTAAATTATACTTCAGAGAGTGATATAGTAGCATCTTGTACTTCCAAGACAAAAGAAAACTTATATATCATTAATAGTTTCGGAAATTTGTATGGAACGTGGAGTTTTTGCGATGGCCCAAGACTAGTATATGAGAAAAAGAAATAATTTTTTGAATGCTTACTAATTCAGATAATTTGGAGACTCCGTTTATAACGGAGTTTTTTATTTAACGTCAGTATTGTTTTAATAAAAAAGATAATTACTAGATTTGTTTTACTGTTTAAAATATAAGCCTCCGTTATGATTAAAGAAGAAAAAGTTCCTTTTGGAACAATGGTATTTTCTGGAATTACTTTTAAAGTAATTAACCGACATGAAGCGCATAATATCATTGGTGATCTTACCGATTTCAACAATCAGAAAATCTATAATGTTTTTGAAGATACTTGGCGTTTTCCTGATTACGAAGAAAATCCGATATTTCTGTTAGCAGAAAATGATGTCGAAATGGATTTGTTTGAGATGGATTTCAGTACCGAAGAACATCCTAATGTTTTTATTTTAGGCTTTATTTTTAAAGGAAATCTAACGGTTTCAAAATTGATCAGTTCTTTTGATACTGATAATTCTCCGGCTTTAATCGTTTTAGGAAAAACTACGACTGTTAACATTAATCTGTTCGGAAGTGTTCATTATTTAGGTGGTGGTTTGCAATGCGACACGCTTGCTGGCGAATACAATCACGGAGAACTTTTTGTAAAAGGAGATCTTACTGCTTGGCTAATTTACACTGATGATATGCTGTTTCATTTTGAGCGTTTTACAGACGTTCAGGCAATTATAAGTGCGAGCAGACCTGATGTGCTAATTTGCAGTAATGTGCAAGATACTGACGGATCTATTATTACCGTTGAGAATTATCTGCCTTCAACTCATAAATTATCAGATATTGTAGAAGATTCTTTTGTTGAAAATTCAGATTATAATGAAGAAATATTAGGCAATAATTATCTGGAAATCTTTAAAGAAGGGGTTTCAATCTTAGATTACGATAAAAAAGAAAAGTATATGTATGCCGATTTTCGTAATCAGTTTATTAATATGATTGAAGTTTTATCTGAAAATGAAGAACTGAAAGAAAATGGTAAGATTGTAAGGCATATCTCAGGAACAACTTATCTGTTTATTACTTTTGATTATGAAGGGAAAAAATACAGTCAGATTTCAGAAGAAATCTCGAATGGCTTTAATATCAGAATGCGTGCTTTATGGTGTCATGAAGATGCCGAAATTATGATTATTCTGGAATATCTCGATGAAACTGGAGATCCAAAATACCAATGGATGAATGACGAAAATGCTCCAGGAATTGAATTTTTCTGCGTAAAAAATGCTGTCATGAAAACTTTTGAAATATTGACGGCTGAAGTTGTTGAGGAGGATGACGAAGAAAATGAAACAGAATATGCTGATTTTGATAATAGGTTTTCATTGGAAGAATATGCTTCTCAATTTGGCAATTACAAACTCCCAGAAGATTTAGTGAAATTGTATGAATTCGAGCAGGAATATGGTGTAGAAACGTATTCGGAATGTTTTGGACTTACCATAACTGAAGATAAAACAGGTATAAAAACATGGTCTAAAGAAGAAGAATTTTATAATAGTTTTATTGAGTTTGCAGGTGCAAACGGTTCAGGAAGTTCGTATGCATATTGGCTTATTGATGAAGATTTGAATAATTGTCCAATTGTAGTTTTTGGAGACGAAGGCGGAGTTCATATTGTGGCAGAAAACACTAAGAAATTGATTCAGCTTCTGACTCTTGATACTGAAATTTCTGTTGACTTTGATAAAGCGTATTTTTATCAAGATGAAGAATATTATGAAGAAAGTGAAAATAAGGAAGAGTTTCGTGAATGGGTCAAAGAAGAGTTTAACTTGACAGCAATTGATTCTAACGACGATGCAGACGAAATTGTAGAAGAGGCACAAAGAAAGTACAAACAAAAGTTTAACGACTTTTTAGTAAAGTTTGGTATTGAAATCAGTGAAGAAGATGAATAGTGTTTTTATCTTTGCATAAAAATTATAAAAAATGAAAACACATTTAGCGCTTTTACGCGGAATCAATGTTTCTGGGCATAATATGATGAAAATGGAAGCTTTGAAAGCAATGCTGGAAAATCTTGGTTTTCAAAACGTAAGAACGTATTTGCAATCTGGAAATGTTTTTGTAGATAGCGAAGAAGAAGCTTCAAAAGTTGGGTTTATGATCAAACAGGAAATATTCAAGGTTTTTGGTCATGAAGTTCCAGTTGTTATGATTACCAAAGAAAATTTAGAGTCGTGTTTTGTTAATAATGCATTCTTGAAAGAAAAAGATGCTGACCTGAAAAAACTATATGTTGCTTTTGTTTCAACAACTCTAAAAAAAGAAAACATAAACGATTTAAAGATAAGTCAGTTTAAGCCAGACGAAGCGAGTATTGACGAAAACAGAATTTTCATTAAATATGCTGTTGGTGCCGGAAAAACTCGTTTTGACCAAAAATATATCGAGAAAAAATTGAATGTAATAGCAACAATTCGAAACTGGAACACAGTTACGAACTTGCTTAAAATGTATGAAGAATAATGAAAAGGTATTTCGTATTAGTTTTTGTTCTAACAATGGCTTTAAATACTGCTGTTTTTGCTCAAAACGCAAAAACAGCTCCCGAAGATTTCAATACTTTTTTTAGTAAATTCAATGCTGATCCGAAGTTTCAAGTGAGCAGAGTGATTTTTCCTCTAAAATACAGAGCAAATAATGACGATCTCGAATTGGTGGATTATACGCAGACAAAAGAGAATTACAAAGTGCTTACTTTGAATAGAAAAGGAGACGAAAAATATTTAAAAAGAACTTTATCGATAAAGAAAAGCAAAGTCACTCTTGAAGAGCGTGGACTAGATAATGGAATATATATTGATTATATCTTCGAATTAAAAGATGGTAAGTGGTTCTTGAAAACTTGGGTTGATCAATCAACTTAATCTCGAATCCATTTTTGCATAGCTGGAAAAGTCATTTTTTGTTCTTTTTTGGCTTTATGAATTTAAATAAAAATTTCATTTTACTTTTTAATTAAATCACAATACCAGAATCCAAAATCGAAGGCAGTTTCATCATTAGTATCGCAGGCTGTATTGGATGAATCTTTTTTTTGTGGCTTCTCATATTTTCTATAGACAATTTCGCCAATTTCAAAATCAATAGGTTTTGAGAATATTGGACCATCAAACGTAAAGGTGTGAAATTCGCCATTTTCTCCGCAGACATCAACATTTTCAGGCAAATTATTTATAAAATCCTGATCGATTATTCTGCCAACAAAACTTTTATCCAGATACTTTTCGTTTACACAAACCACAATTGTTTTAAATCCAAGCGAAATGAATTCTTGAATTAAATCATGAGTTGGGATTTTCCAAATCGGAAAAACGCCTGTTAATCCGATTTTTGCTAATTGATTTTCACGATATTGGCGTAAATCTTCCAGAAAAATATCTCCAAAAATAGAATGTGTTATACCTTTTTGCTTTAGTTCGGTTAGCGTTTCGGTCATCACTTGTTCATATACTTCCATTGTCGGCATTTCGGGTACTTCCAGAATTTTTAATGGAATTCCGATATTTTCTGCCTGTTCTTGCAATAATTCAACCCGGATCCCGTGCATTGAAATTCGCTGATATTGTTGGTTTACACTTGTCAGTAAACATTCGATTTGAAACTCACTATTTTGTAATGTTTTATATAGGGCAAGAGCAGAATCTTTTCCGCTGCTCCAGTTAAATAAGGCTTTTTGAGGTGTAGACACGATTTGACTGTTTTATATGGTAAACTTACAAAATTCGTTCTATTTGTAAAGGAAACCTTTGTAACTTTGGGATTTTGCCTTTAAAATCCGTTTCAATGAAATACATTTTTTTATTATTCACCAGTTTTCTTTTTGCGCAGCAAACTCAATATGTTGACTTTAAATCGGTTTCTGGACAACTATCATTAAATCCAAAAGACAAACTAGTTTCTGGAACTGTCGATTTTCAATTTGAGATTTTAAAAGATTGTGATACTATTTCGCTTGACGCTAAAAACATGGGGTTCTCGAATGTAAAAATTAATGATAATGAAATCATGTTTATCAATACTAATAAGGAGTTAAAATTGGTGTTCCCGTTTAAAAAAGGGCAGAATCATTTGAGTTTTAATTATACAGCAAAGCCAAAACAGGCATTGTATTTTGTTGATATGGATGATGACGAAATACAAATCTGGACACAAGGACAGGGGAGATATACAAGCAATTGGTTTCCAAGTTTTGATGATGTAAACGAAAAATTGATTTTCAATTTAGGAATTTCATATGATAAAGATTATCAAGTAGTTTCTAACGGAGTTTTAAAAGAAAAGTCAACAAACGGAAATCTGAATCACTGGCAGTTTGAAATGGAAAAACCAATGAGTTCGTATCTATTAATGTTGGCTATTGGGAAATTTGATAAAAAAGAATTTAAATCCAAAAGCAGAGTTCCATTAGAATATTATTATGAACCCAAAGATGCAGATCGTTTTGAGTCAACTTACCGATATTCTAAAAGAATTTTTGATTTCCTTGAAAGAGAAATTGGCGTAAAATATCCTTGGAAAATCAACAGACAAATTCCGGTAAGAGACTTTTTGTATGCTGGAATGGAAAACACCACTTCAACTCTTTTTGCAACGCGTTATGTAGTAGATTCAATAGGTTTTTGTGACCGAAATTATACCAATGTCGATGCGCACGAATTAGCGCATCATTGGTTTGGAGATCTTATTACTGCCGAAAGCAGTACGCATCATTGGCTTCAAGAAGGGTTTGCAACCTATTTTGCTTTGCTGGCAGAGAAAGATATTTATGGAGAAGATTATTTTTACTCCAAATTATACGATACAGCACAGCAGATTAAATTTGCTTCTCGTACAGATACAATTCCCGTTTTAAATGCAAAAGCGAGTTCTCTTACCTTTTACGAAAAAGGGGCTTGGGCATTATTTGTTTTGCATGAATCTATTGGAGATAAAGCTTTCAAAAAAGCAATTAGAAATTACTTGAAAAAATACGCGTATCAAAACGTAAACACACAGAATTTCTTCGACGAAATAAAAAAAGTTTCCGATTTTGATCTGGATAAGTTTCAGAAAACTTGGTTGGAATCGACAGCTTTTGATACACCGACTGCAAATGCATTATTGAGCAAAAACAAAACAATTCAAAAGCGATTAGAAATTGATAAATTGAAAAAAACGCCTTTAGCCGGAAAAACAGGTATTTTAAAAAGCACTTTAGAATCAGATGTGTATCAATCTGTGAAAGAAGCTGTTGTTGATCAATTGGAAAATGAGAAATATGAAGACAAAAAAGCTCTTTTGCTTTTGGCAATGCAGACTAATAACATCAAAGTACGTCAGAATCTGGCAGGTTCTTTGACTAAAATTCCAGAAGATTTTAGAGTAAATTATGAAACTCTTTTGGATGATAAATCGTATCAGACGCAGGAAATAGCGCTTTATTGGTTGTGGAGAAATTTTCCCGATCATAGAACAGAATATTTGGATAAATCAAAAAACTGGATCGGCTTCAATGATTATAATCTAAGAACTTTGTGGCTTTCTCTTGCTTTGTCTACATCAAATTATACTAATGAAAAAGATGTTTTGGTAAATGAACTGATTGCATTTTCATCAACAAAATACGAAGCTACAACTAGGCAAAATGCGTTAGAAAAACTGATTGCTTTTAAAATTATTAACGATCAGGTTTTGAGTAATTTAGTTGGTGCAACTACGCATCATATGTGGCAGTTTTCGAAATTTGGTAGAGATACAATAAGACTTCTGTTAAAAAATCCTGAAATGCGTGCTTCTTTTAATAGAATTTTACCTAATTTGACACCCGATGAACAGTTCCAGTTGAATCGTTTGTTGAAAGAGTAAATTAGAGTGGAAAGTAGGAAGAAGCAAGATGCAAGATTAGCAGAAAAGGATTTTAAAAATAATCTTGCATCTTGCTTCTTTCCTCTTATTGAGTCCAAAAAAATATCCCAAAAATAAAACCTACATTACAATTTATGAGAGCATTGGTTATTTCAGGAGGTGGCAGTAAAGGCGCTTTTGCCGGCGGTGTTGCCCAGTATTTAATAGAAGAGAAAAAACATGAATACGATTTGTTTATAGGAACTTCTACTGGAAGTTTATTGATTCCGCATTTAGCTCTCGGTCATATTAAAAAAATTCATTCTGTATATACCAATGTTACGATGTCGAGCATTTTTAATATTTGTCCGTTTGTAGTGAAAAATAAGGATGGCGTTGATATTGTTACTATTAATCACTTTAATGTATTGCGTCAGTTTTTTAAAGGGAAACGTACTTTTGGAGAAAGTAAAGGACTGAGAAAATATATCCAGAATAATTTTTCTCTTTCAGATTTTAATAAACTCAAAAAGCTTAAAACCGACGTTATTGTTACGGTGACCAATTTTACTAAAAACGAATCTGAATATAAATTGGTAAAAGATTGTAGTTACGAAGAATTTTGCGAATGGTCTTGGATATCGAGTAATTATGTTCCTTTTATGAGTTTGGTCGAAAAAAACAACTGCGAATATGGTGATGGCGGATTTTCAAGCTTAGTTCCAATTCGTGAAGCAATTAACAGAGGGGCTACAGAAATAGATGTAATTGTGCTTGAAACAGAGGTAAATACAACAAAAACTGTAATTGGTAAAAATCCGTTTTCATTAATGATCGATTTATTTCGAATCGCTTTAGATCAAGTGGAAAAACATGATATTGCTATAGGAAAACTTATGGCAAATAATAAAAATGTAAAACTAAATTTATATTACACCCCTATAAAATTAACCGATAATGCCTTGATTTTTAATAAGGAGGTAATGAAAGAATGGTGGCAGCAAGGTTACGAGTATGCTCAGAATAAGTCTGAAGCAATGAGTGATAATAAGATATTGATTTAAGATTTTAGATTACAGATTTTAGATTGCAGATTTTAGATTGGATGTTCTAAATCTAAAATCTGCAATATTATTTAGTACCAAAGTTCTGCAACTTCAGACTTTATAAAACTCAAAGCGGCGTTACTTGGCGATTGCTTTTCTAATAAATCATTTAAGATTACTTCGCGAAGTTTATCCGCATTGTCCACTTTATCGCTCATAGCAGCTTTACGAATCATTTGGATTGTTGCATTTTTAGCAGTTGCAATGATAGTCCAACACTCTTCAGACATATATATTTGCTGAGTTAAATTATGTTCGAATTCCTGCTCAATTAGGTCAATTAAGTAATTTTCGTAATCATTTTTGTTTTGCGAAATTGGAGCAATTCTAATTAATAATTTTGTCAAATTAATACGTTCTAAAAATAAAGTCATACGCTCATATGCCTGTAAACGAACAGGAAGAGATTCTTTATGAGCTTGTTTGTTTAGTAAAAAAGCACGTTTTCTATCGTTGTTTTTAATGTGTAGTTCAAAGAAACGATAAGCTACAACTCCTGTAACTAAGGCTGGTAAAGTATAACTCGCAAGTTCTATTATTTTGTTGAAATCCATTGAAATAATTTTTAAGCAAAAATATACTTTTTGGTTAAAAATCAACTTTAAATTTGTGGTAATAAACAAAAAGGAAGCCGTATTTTTGCACCTTGTTTTTTATTGCGACCGAAATATATTCTTAATGGATTCATACATAATACTTTTTCTTTGTTTAGCAGCTTTTGCTGCTGGTTTTATTGATGCAATTGTTGGCGGCGGCGGATTAATCCAGACGCCGATGGGATTAATTTTATTACCAAATCTTCCAGTTTCGACAGTTATTGGAACATTAAAGATTCCTGCTTTCAGCGGTACAGCTTTTGCTGCTTTTCAATATTTAAAGAAAGTTATTATTCAATGGAAGCTCTTGATTATTATGATGTGCTTGGCGGTTCCGTCAGCTTTTTTGGGATCTACAATTTTGACTTTGGTCAGCAATGATTTTATGAAACCGCTTTTATTGGTAGTTTTATCTTTACTGTTCATATATACTTACGCCAAGAAAAATTTCGGACAACATGTTGCCAAAGACCATTCTGCGACGACGCAAATAATGTATGCTGTCGTAATTAGTATAATTGTGGGATTTTACGATGGATTTATTGGCCCAGGAGCAGGAAGTTTCTTTGTCGTTGCTTTCATTGCACTTTTAGGTTTTGATTTTCTACATGCTTCTGCGAATGCTAAAATGGTAAATCTGGCAACAAATTTCGGGTCGATTTGTCTGTTTATTATAAAAGGAAAAATTATTTGGGCTATCGCAATTCCGATGGCAATCAGCAACGGACTTGGAGGTTGGCTTGGAGCGAAATTAGCTATAAACAAAGGCAACGGATTTATTAGAATTTTCTTTTTGATTGTGGTTGTCGGAACTTTAATCCGATTTGCTTATGATGTGTTTTTTAAGTAAATTACTAAGGTTCTAAGATGCTAAGTTGCTGAGTTTTCTCTCTTTTGTCTAAAAAAAACTTAGAATCTCAGAAACTTAGCATCTTAGCATCTCAAAAAAAATGTTTGAATTTAGCCCCGATTGAGGCGGTATCCTCGTAGCGGAGCGGAGAGATATAGCCGAAAGCGGGAAACCATGTTTAATAAAATGCCAATTGCTTGGCTTCAGAATAAAACTTAGCATCTTAGAAACTTAGCAATTTAGAACCTTTCAAAAGCATCTTAGGAACTTTCTCTTTAAATTCTTATTTTTGCCTAAAAGGAGATAAATTACATGCAGAAATATATTGACCAGCTCAACGAAGCGCAGAGAGCGCCTGTTTTACAGAAAGACGGGCCAATGATTATTATTGCTGGTGCAGGTTCGGGAAAGACCCGTGTTTTAACGATTAGAATTGCTTATTTGATGCATCAGGGAATTGATGCATTTAATATTTTGTCGCTGACTTTTACTAATAAAGCGGCAAGAGAAATGAAGCACAGGATTTCGGATATTGTCGGAGCATCTGAAGCAAAAAATCTTTGGATGGGAACTTTTCACTCGATATTTGCTCGTATTCTTCGTGCAGAATCGGAGCTTTTAGGATATCCTTCTAATTTTACGATTTATGATTCTCAGGATTCGGCACGTTTAATTTCTTCGATTATTAAAGAAATGCAGCTGGATCGTGATGTTTATAAACCAAAACAGGTTTTAGGACGTATATCTAGTTATAAGAACAGCTTGATTACGGTAAAAGCTTATTTTAACAATCCTGAATTGCAGGAGGCAGATGCAATGGCTAAAAAGCCTAGGTTGGGAGAAATCTATCAACAGTATGTGGAGCGCTGTTTCAAAGCGGGTGCAATGGATTTTGATGATTTATTGTTGAAAACCAATGAATTGTTAACTCGTTTTCCAGAGGTTTTGGCGAAATATCAAAACCGTTTCCGTTATATTCTGGTTGATGAGTACCAAGATACGAACCATTCTCAATATTTGATTGTTAGGGCTTTGTCTGATAAATTTCAGAATATTTGTGTGGTTGGAGATGATGCGCAGAGTATTTATGCTTTTCGTGGAGCGAACATCAATAACATCCTGAATTTCCAAAAAGATTATGAAGGGGTGGTAATGTACCGTTTAGAGCAGAATTACCGTTCGACGCGTAACATTGTGGAAGCCGCAAATACGGTTATGGAGCATAATAAAACCAAACTGGATAAAGTGGTTTGGACGGCTAATGATTTTGGTCCGAAGATAAAAGTGCACCGCAGTTTGACTGATGCCGAAGAAGGCCGTTTTGTAGCAAGTACCATTTTTGAACAGAAAATGCAAAATCAGCTTCATAATGGCTCTTTTGCGATTTTATATAGAACCAATGCACAGTCGCGTGCGATGGAGGATGCATTGAGAAAACGTGATATTCCGTATAGAATTTATGGTGGATTGTCATTCTATCAGCGTAAAGAAATTAAAGACGTTTTATGTTATTTGCGTTTGGTTCTGAATCCGAAAGATGAGGAAGCTTTGATTCGTGTAATTAACTATCCAGCTCGTGGAATTGGAGATACAACGGTTGAAAAGTTGACTATTGCTGCAAATCATTACAAACGTTCGATTTGGGAAGTAATGGTTAATATTGATAAAATCGATTTGAAACTGAATGCTGGTACTAAAAATAAACTGAAAGATTTTGTAACGATGATTCAGAGTTTTCAGGTTATCGATCAGAATCAAGATGCTTTTTATTTGACAGATCACGTTGCAAAAAAGACTGGATTAGTTCAAGAATTGAAGAAAGATGCAACTCCTGAAGGAATGGCAAAAATTCAGAATATCGAAGAACTTTTAAACGGTATTAAAGATTTTACTGAAGGACAGAGAGAAATTGACGGAGCAAGAGGTGCGCTTTCTGAATTTATGGAAGATGTAGCTCTAGCAACCGATTTGGATAAAGATACGAATGATGAAGACCGTGTAGCTTTGATGACTATTCACTTAGCAAAAGGATTGGAGTTTCCGCACGTATTTATTGTGGGAATGGAAGAGGATTTGTTTCCAAGTGCTATGAGTATGAGTACTAGAAGTGAGTTAGAAGAAGAACGTCGATTATTTTATGTGGCTTTAACTCGTGCAGAACATCAGGCTTATTTGACTTATGCTCAATCTCGTTATCGTTGGGGAAAACTAACAGATAGTGAACCATCTCGTTTTATTGAAGAAATTGACGGTCAATTTTTAGAATATTTAACGCCAGCTGAAACTAATTATCGCTATAAATCTCCAATCGATGGTGATATTTTTGGTGATGTAGATAAATCAAAATTAAGATTAGCAAAACCAGTAGGAGGAACTCCTCCAAAACATGTTACAGATAATAGTCCTAAACCAGATTTAAATATTAGAAAACTAAAACCAGTTTCTGGAAATGCGCCAAGCAATGGAAATTCGAATTTATTTGACAGTAAACTTACTGTTGGAAATGTCGTTATGCATGAGCGTTTTGGAAAAGGTGAAGTGATTAATCTTGAAGGCGTTGGAGCAGACCGAAAAGCAGAAATTAAATTTGAAGTGGGAGGAATTAAGAAATTGTTGTTAAGATTTGCTAAATTAGATGTCGTAGGATAAAAAATATTGTTCCAAGTTTCAGGTTTCACGTTATAAGAGGCAACCTGAAACTTGAAACTTGAAACAAAATAAACTAAAAAATCATGGCAGAATTTATAAAAATATACCCAGATAAACCTAGTGAAGCTGCAATTGCAAAAGTTGTAAAAGTGCTTCAGAATGGAGGTTTGGTAATTTATCCGACAGATACTGTTTATGGTTTGGGTTGTGATATTACCAATTCTAGAGCTTTAGAAAAAATTGCTAAGATTAAGGGAGTAAAATTAGAGAAAGCAAATTTCTCCTTTATCTGCCACGATTTGAGTAATTTATCAGATTATGTGCGTCAGATAGATACATCAACGTTTAAGATATTAAAAAGGGCGCTACCTGGACCTTATACTTTCATTTTGCCAGGAAACAATAATTTGCCAAAAGAGTTTAAAAAGAAAACTACTGTTGGTATTCGTGTTCCTGATAATAATATTATTTTAGAGATTGTTCGTCAGTTAGGAAATCCTGTTGTTTCGACTTCGATACGCGATGAAGATGATGTAATAGAATATACTACAGATCCAGAATTAATTTTTGAAAAATGGCAGCATCTTGTTGATATGGTAATCGATGGCGGTTACGGAGATAATGTCGGATCAACAATTATAGATCTTTCTGAACATGAGCCAGTTATAGTCAGAGAAGGTAAAGGGGATATTGGTATTTTGTAAAAAAATACACTAAAAGTATAAAAGTATGAAAATTATGAGTAACTTTATTATGTTAAAATTTAGTTAGTTACTTAAAGATAATGCTATTCTTAATTATATTTAATTGGTTATTAAAAAAAAATTAAGGATACATAAAAGCAGGTCGATTGACCTGCTTTTTCTGTTTTTATAGTATGTTAAACAAGAATTATTTAGCTTGTTTTTTCATTTCTTTTTCAATCATATCATAGAATTGATCGATTTTTGGCATAACTACGATACGAGTTCTTCTGTTACGAGCTTTGTTCTCAGGAGAATCGTTAGCAACTAATGGTACGTAAGAGCTTCTACCAGCAGCAATTAATTTAGCTGGGTTAACACCAAGATCGTTTGTTAATACACGAACGATAGAAGTAGAACGTTTAACACTTAAATCCCAGTTGTCTAAGATAATTCCGTTGCTTTTGTAAGGAACGTCATCTGTGTGTCCTTCAACCATACACTCAAAATCAGGTTTATCGTTTACAACTTTAGCCACTTTAGCTAAAACAGATTTAGCTTTGTCACTTACGTCATAGCTACCACTTTTGAATAATAATTTATCAGCGATAGAGATAAATACAACTCCTTTTTCAACATTGATTTCGATGTCTGGATCGTTGATTCCAACAGCTCCTTTTAAGCTTGTAACTAATGCTAAAGTAACACTGTCTTTTTTAGTTAAAGCATCTTGAAGTCTAGAGATTTTCAAATCTTTTTCTTTTAAACTTTCAAGAGATTTTTCAAGGTTTTCAGCACCTTTAGTAGTTAAGATAGTTAAATCTTTAGAACTATTGATTAAATCTTGATTATGTTGTTTGTAGCTTTCTGCTGTAGCAGCTAATCCAGCTTTTTCTTCTAAGCACGTATTTAATTTTACAGTACATGAGTTTAACAAATCTTGAGTCTCTTTGTTTTTAGCTTCCAACTCGGCATATTTCTTTTTAGAAACACATGATGTTAGGGCCATTAATACTGATAGTGCGATAACTATTTTTCTCATAAATTTAATTTTAATTAGACTTGATTACAAATTTAGTTTTTAATATTTTGAATACTGTTAAAGATTTCTTTAAATAAGGTCAATTTCTTGATGTAATAAAGGAAAACGATGCTTTTTACCGAATAGTACTGCTGTATTTGAAAATCTTTTCGTTTTCTGAGATATTTTAAAGATAGGCAATAAAATGAAAAATGCGCCTTTAAAATAGCAATAGTGTGCTTAATTTTACCCTGTGTAAGAAAACGGATACCTGCAATACCATCCAAAACCATGCGAAAAAAGATTATCCAGAATAGTCCTCTTTTCGGTAGATTTTTAACCATCATCAATAATGAATTTCTAAAATTCAAATAGGTCTTCTTTGGATTTCCTTGTTGTAATGTTGCGCCTCCAACATGGTAAACTACAGATTGAGAATTATACTTTATAATATGTCCTTCATTTGAGGCTCTCCAGCATAAATCTATTTCTTCCTGATGTGCAAAGAAGCTTTCGTCAAAACCTCCTAATTCGTGATAAATATTTTTTCGTATAAAGAAACAAGCGCCCGAAGCCCAGAACAATTCGATGTTGTCGTCATATTGACCATTATCTTTTTCGATGGTTTCAAATATTCTTCCTCTACAGAAAGGAAATCCGTATTTGTCTATAAAACCACCTGCTGCTCCAGCATATTCAAAATATTCTTTCTTTTTAAAATCAAGAATTTTAGGCTGAATAATGGCAGTTTGTTTTTCTTTTTCGAAAGTATCAAGAATTGGTTTCAGCCAATTTTTGGTTACTTCTATATCTGAATTTACTAAAGCGTAAATTTCTGCATCAATATGTTGTAAGGCGTCATTATAGCCTTTTGCAAAACCATGATTGCCTGAATTTTTTACAATTTTTACGGTTGGAAAGCGTTCTGTAACAAATGCGACAGAATCATCCGTAGAATCATTGTCAGCAACATAAATTGCCGCTCCTTCTGAAAACTGAATAACAGATGGTAAAAACTGCTCAAGCAATTTTACTCCGTTCCAATTTAAAATGACAACTGCTATTTTATCCAAAAGTACTTAGTTATTTATTGTTTTAATGATTTTCTTTATAGTCAGGAAGGCTTCTTAAAAACTCATATTTTTCGTTTTCAAAATCCATTTGACAATAAAAATGGTTTAGTCCGTTTGTTACATTCAAAAACCGTGCCTGCATTGTCATATTATAACGAGCAATTTGATCAAAAGTTGCCTGTGAGATTTTAACCTCAGGTGCTTTGCACTCTACTAATATATGTATAGAACCATCAGGGTTAAAGACAACTACATCATAACGTTTTCGTAATCCGTTGACGGTCAAAACTTTTTCTACATTAATAAGCGATTTTGGATATTTTTTTTCATGCATCAAAAAATGAACAACGTGTTGACGAACCCATTCTTCTGGCGTAAGAATTATAAATTTTTTCCTGATTTCATCAAAAATAGACACTTTATTTTCGCTATTTTTGAATCGGAAAGTATAAGCAGGGAAATTAAGTTTAAGCATAAAGCAAAAATATAAAATAGTTTTTTGTTTCAAAGTAACTTGAAACTTTAAACTTGAAACAAGTATAAATGGACGAAGTAGTAAAAATTGTTAACGATATTAAAGCCGGAGATATTAAACCGATTTATTTTTTAATGGGTGAAGAACCTTATTATATAGATAAATTGTCTGAATACATTGAACAGAATGTATTAGCTGAAGAAGAGAAAGGTTTTAATCAGACAGTTTTATATGGAAGAGATGTTTCTGTAGATGATATTGTTTCAACGGCCAAGCGCTATCCTATGATGGCTGAACGTCAGGTTGTTATTGTGAAAGAAGCGCAAGATTTATCGAGAACAATTGATAAAATTGAATCTTATGTAGATAATCCGATGCAAACAACCGTTTTGGTTTTTTGCTATAAATATAAAACACTAGATAAACGTAAAAAAGTTACCAAATTATTAGCACAAAAAGGTGTTGTTTACGAAAGCAAAAAATTATACGAAAATCAAGTTGGTGATTGGATTAAACGAGTTTTGGCTGGGAAAAAATATACTATTGATCCAAAAGCAAATGCTATGCTAGTGGAATTTTTGGGTACCGATTTAAGTAAAATTAATAACGAACTTGAAAAACTGCAGATTATTTTACCGCAAGGAACCATGATTACAGCAGATCATATTGAAGAAAATATCGGTTTTAGCAAGGATTATAACGTATTTGAACTTCGAAAAGCAATAGGTGAGCGCAATCAATTGAAGGCGTATAAGATTGCAGAAAATTTTGCCCACAATCCTAAAGAATATCCTTTGGTAATGACGACTGGTTTGGTTTTCGGCTTTTTTGTTCAGCTTTTAAAATACCACGGATTAAAAGATAAAAATCCAAAAAATGTCGCATCTGCACTTGGGGTAAATCCATATTTCTTGAAAGAGTACGATTTGGCAGTAAAAAATTATCCGATGAGAAAGGTGAGTCAGATTGTTGGGGCTTTACGAGATATTGATGTTAAGAGTAAAGGTGTGGGAGCGAATGCTTTGCCTCAGTCAGATTTGTTAAAAGAAATGCTGTATAAAATTTTTAATTAAGCCGTTAAAATTCACGATATTTGCCTTTTTTAAATCTTGCATTAAAATATTTATAAAACTATGGGAATGAATAAAAATACCATTTTAGGATGGGCTACTTTAATAATGGTGCTTATGGGGTTGTTGCTTATAGGTCTTGGAATCTTTAGGTACAGTGATGTTTCAGGCTGGGGATTTGCTGCTGTTGGAGTTGGTTTTTTTGCAAATGCTTGGGTGTTCAATGCTTTGAAAGGAAGAGTTTAGAATTTTGAAATTCAGAAAAATAAATAATTATAATAAAAAATAAAAAATGTCAGACGATAAGAAAGTAATTTTCTCAATGCAGAAATTGAGTAAAACCTATCAAGGAGCAGACAAACCAGTTCTTAAGAATATTTATTTGAGTTTCTTTTACGGAGCTAAAATTGGTATTTTGGGACTTAATGGTTCTGGAAAATCTTCACTTTTGAAAATTATTGCAGGAGTTGATAAAAATTATCAGGGAGATGTAGTATTTCAGCCAGGCTATACAGTTGGATACTTGGAGCAAGAGCCAATTCTTGATGATTCTAAAACAGTTATCGAAATTGTTCGTGAAGGAGCAGCTGAGACTATGGCAGTTTTAGAGGAGTACAATCAAATTAATGATTTATTCGGTCTTGAAGAGAACTACTCAGATCCAGATAAAATGGATAAATTGATGGATCGTCAGGCAGCTTTACAAGACAAAATTGATGCTCTTGGTGCTTGGGAAATAGATACCAAATTAGAAATTGCAATGGATGCTTTGCGTACACCAGAAGGTGATACGCCAATTAAAAACCTTTCAGGAGGTGAGCGCCGTCGTGTAGCTTTATGTCGTTTGTTATTGCAACAGCCTGATGTATTGTTACTTGATGAGCCTACCAACCACCTTGATGCTGAATCAGTTCTTTGGTTAGAGCAGCATCTAGCTCAATATGCTGGAACTGTAATTGCTGTAACACACGATAGATATTTCCTTGATAATGTTGCTGGTTGGATTCTTGAATTGGATAGAGGAGAAGGTATTCCATGGAAAGGAAATTATTCTTCTTGGTTAGATCAAAAATCAAATCGTTTAGCGCAGGAAGAAAAAGTGGCTTCTAAACGTAGAAAAACTTTAGAGCGTGAGTTAGAGTGGGTTCGTCAAGGAGCAAAAGGTCGTCAGACAAAACAAAAAGCACGTTTGCAGAACTACGACAAATTATTGAATGAAGATCAAAAACAACTAGACGAGAAATTAGAAATCTATATCCCGAATGGTCCTCGTTTAGGAACAAATGTTATTGAAGCTAAAAATGTTGCCAAAGCTTTTGGTGATAAATTATTGTATGATAATTTGAACTTTACTTTGCCACAAGCGGGAATTGTTGGGATTATTGGACCAAACGGTGCTGGTAAATCGACTATTTTCAAAATGATTATGGGTGAGCAAGCTACAGATAGTGGAGAATTTTCTGTTGGTGATACTGTGAAAATTGCTTATGTAGATCAGTCACACTCTAATATTGATCCGAATAAATCAATCTGGGAAAACTTTGCTGATGGTCAGGAATTGATTATGATGGGAGGAAAACAAGTTAACTCAAGAGCTTACTTATCACGTTTCAACTTTGGTGGTGGTGAGCAAAACAAAAAAGTGTCAATGCTTTCTGGTGGAGAACGTAACCGTTTACACTTAGCCATGACTTTGAAAGAAGAAGGAAATGTACTTTTACTGGATGAGCCAACAAACGACCTTGACGTAAATACACTTCGTGCACTTGAAGAAGGTTTGGAAAATTTTGCTGGTTGTGCCGTAATTATTTCTCACGACAGATGGTTCTTAGATAGAATTTGTACGCACATCTTAGCGTTTGAAGGAGATTCTGAAGTTTATTTCTTTGAAGGAAGTTTCTCTGATTACGAAGAAAACAAAAAGAAACGTCTTGGCGGTGATTTAACTCCGAAACGTTTGAAATACAGAAAATTAATTAGATAATTTTTCTAATAAATTTCAAATAAAAAATCCCAAATTCCAATTATTGTGAATTTGGGATTTTTCTATTTTGTATGTTTTTGCATTAAGTTTGTCATTTCGACGAAGGAGAAATCTTCGCAAGTAACTCCGCAACAAGAATCTAATCTTTGTCGAGTTTCTCACGAAGATTTATTTCATCCGTTCGCTATCGCTCGGGTCTCCTTCGTCGAAATGACAATATTGTGTTCACTGAAGTTTTGCTTTTTGGAATTTGGAATTTTTACATTGGAATTTTCTACAAAAACTTAGATTTCACTTCCGGAGTTGGAATCATGCAACTTTCTTTTTTGCCGTACCAATTGTATCTGTTTTTTGCAACATAATCATAAATCCTGTCACTCATAAAAATGGGTACAATTCTAAAAATAGGAGTTAGCTTCCACAAACCGCCAAAATTTTTAGCAATTTCGATTACTGCCGAAGATTTGTAAAAATATGCTGTTCCAGGATCATACAAAATAATACTATCCATTTTAGAAAAACTGATTCCTAAGTGTTTGCATATTGAAATTCCTTTTTCTGATTGCAATGCGACAAATCTAAAAATGTCCTTTTTATCATGTTTTATAATAAACTGTACAGCAGAACTGCAGAGATTGCAAACTCCGTCAAAAAGAACTATTTTTTTATTTTTTGGAAGACTTTCCATTTTATAATTTGTGTTTCAAGTTTTATGTTTCAATTTTTAATTGAAATCAATAAAACAGGAATTAATACGTTTTTTACTTGTATTTAAAATGTCTATTGATTTTTTGTTTTTAATAAATTTTATAAATTAAAAACAACGTCAGTAAATTGGTTTAAATCTATTTTTAAAAATTAAGAATCTTCTTTTGTGTAAAAATGAAAATCGTTTCTTAAATCGCTTTATTTTGGTTTTGAAATTTTTTTGCCATTTTTTAAGGGCTGAAAACCGCCACTGAGACCGAAAAAAATTATTTCTTAACTGCTTCTACCAATTCCAATTCATCCAAACTTACTTTCGAAGTAAAAATGCCATAATTTACTGTAGCTTTATTTTTTTCGATAGAATCGATACTTCCGACAGATCTTCCGTCAAGCATTCTTACTCTGTCTCCAACTTTTAAAATTGGTTTTGGTTTTTCTACAACTGGTTTAAGTTTTTTCTCTTTTTTCTCTTTTCGAATTTCTTCAACTTTTACTTGTACTTCAGCAATAATTTCTTTTTGTTTTTCAACTTTTGCCTTGACTTCTTTCGGAGTTGCTTTTTTTCGTTTCGAATTTTCAATTTCAACAATTTTCAAAAACTCACCAATTAGTTCTTTTTTGTTTTTGTTGTTGAAATACTTTTCGGCAATATCATCAATTTTTTGTCCAATGTAAATTATCTTTTGATTGCTATCATATAATTCCTGATAGCTTTCTAATTTCTGTTGAATTTTCGTATTGATGTTTTCCATCTTTTTACTTTCCTCACGAGCACGAGTTTCTTCTTCCTTTAAATTCAAAGAAGTTTTTTCCAACTTCGAACGCTCTTTCTGAAGTGTTGCAATGGTTTTGTCAAAACGAACTTTTCCAACTTCGATTTTCTTTTTTGCACGATTGATCAATCCAAACGGAATTCCATTTTTTTGAGCAACCTCAAAAGTAAATGAACTTCCTGCTTGTCCCAAAGCTAATTTATACATTGGTTCAAGAGATTTTTCGTCGAACATCATATTTGCATTTGTAGCATAAGGCAATTCGTTTGCTAAAATTTTCAAATTAGAATAATGTGTTGTGATAATTCCGAATGCTTCACGGTGATAAAATTCTTCTAAGAAAATTTCAGCCAATGCTCCTCCTAATTCAGGATCAGAACCTGTACCAAACTCGTCAATTAAAAACATGGTTTTTCTATTACATTTCTTTAAAAAGTAATTCATGTTTTTTAATCGATAACTATATGTACTTAGGTGATTTTCAATAGATTGATTGTCGCCAATGTCAGTTAAGATTCTATCAAACAAGAAAGTTTCACTTCTTTCGTGAACCGGAATCAAAATCCCCGATTGCAACATCAATTGTAATAATCCTACCGTTTTTAAGGAAATGGTTTTACCTCCAGCATTTGGCCCAGAAATTACAATAATTCTGTTTTCCTGTTTTAATTCGATGGTTTGCGGATGCGTAACTTCTTTTTTCTGTTTGTTGTTCAAATATAAAATCGGATGATATGCTTCTCTAAAGAATAATCTTCTTTCTTCTGTAATTGTTGGGAGAATTCCGTTAATTCGATTTGCGTATTTAGCTTTACCTGCAACAACATCAATATCACTTAAAAAGTCTTGATATTCAACTAATAAAGGAAGATAGGGACGAATTACATTCGATAGATTTTTTAAAATTCTTGTAATTTCTTCTTTCTCTTCATATTCTAAATTGGCTAATTCTCTAGAATATTTCAAAGTAGCTTCAGGTTCGATATAAGCAATACTTCCAGTTTTTGAACTTCCTAAAATTGAACCTTTTACTTTACGACGATACATTGCTAGAACTGCCAAAACTCTACGGTTTTGTACAAAACTTTCTTTGATGTCGTCCAAATAACCTAAGCTATTGTATTGAGTTAAAGCCGTACCGAAACTTTGATTCACTTTTCCGCGAACCAGGTTCATGTTTTGTCTAATTCCAGCTAGAGCAGGAGAGGCATTGTCTTTAATTTCTCCATATTTGTCTACAATGGCATCAATTGCGGTTATGATGTCTTTGGTCAATTCTACTCTTGAAGCTCTTGCATTTAAGTTTGGATAATAATCGTCAAACTTTTTAAGGAAATTCAATAAGACATTTGTAGTTGCAGAAAGATTAGCGATTTTTCTAAAACTTCCTACTTCAAGAAAACTGTCTTCGATTGCAAGAAATTTAATTTCATGCGTTATGGCGTCAAATCCGTGATTCGGAATGGCGTTATTGTTTTGAAAAGAAGATACATACTCTGATGTTTGCATCAGCGCTTGCATTAATTCTTCTTTATCTCTAAATGGTTTTATTTGTAAAGCCTTTTCTTTTCCAATATCGGTATTGCAACCATCAGAAATGGTTTCAAGCACCGCTGGAAATTGTAAATCTTGTAATGTTTTTTCTGTAATAGATACCATTATATAACGTAAGTTGTAAAGATTTCAAAGTTACAAAGTTTTAAAAACTAAATAGCACTAATAGTTGGGAGTTTGAATAAAACTTTGCTTTATTTGTAAATAAAATTTATAAAATGAAAATTAATTTAGCTCAAGACTGGCAGAGAGTTTTAAAGGACGAAACAGAAAAACCGTATTTTCAAGAATTGATGGCGGCGCTTGATGTTGAATATAAAACCCACACTTGTTATCCTCCTGCAGAATTAATTTTTTCAGCTTTTAACAATTGTGGTTTTGATGCTGTAAAGGTTGTTATTATTGGACAAGATCCTTACCATGGAGAAGGAGAAGCCAATGGATTAAGCTTTTCTGTAAATGATGATATTAAGATACCGCCTTCATTGCGAAATATTTTTAGAGAAATAAATAGTGATTTTGATTCCGTTTTTATGCCAACATCTGGTAATCTTCAAAAATGGGCTCAGCAAGGCGTTTTGCTTCTTAATGCTTCTTTGACCGTTCGTAAAGACAGTCCAAATAGTCATAAACACTTAAAATGGAATCTATTTACCGATGCTGTTATAAAAGCTATTTCTGATCAGAAGGAAAATGTTGTTTTTCTTTTATGGGGAAACTTTGCTCAGAAAAAAGGATCAAAAATCGACAGGTCAAAACATTATATTTTAGAATCAGGCCATCCATCGCCAATGAGTGCTAATCAAGGAAAATGGTTTGGAAATAAACATTTTAGTCAAACAAATTCATTTCTTAAATCTAAAGGATTGAAAGAAATTGAATGGTAGTTTTTTTAAAGTTGCTAAGATTCTGAGTTGCTAAGGGGCAAAGGGGAAAACTTTGTGTCTTTGTGGCTTTGCCGGAAATATTTGTTGCTAAAAAAAATCTTTTGAATCTGCAGAATCTGCGAGAAACAAAAGATTTAGTTTTTATTTTTTTACAATTTCCTCTAAAACGGCTTTGTTTTCGTAATTCACCACTTTTAGAATGATTTCTTGATTTTTTACTGTTTTTCCTTCAATAATATAGAGTTTCCCTTTTTTGAATGGAACATTACTTTGGTCAAAATCAACATCTCCGTAAGTTAATGTATTTTTGACGTCTGCTGTATCAACCCATTTTTCATTTAAAGTCTGAACAGCTTTTGGAGAATATTGAAAAGGTTTTGTTCTAAGATTGTTTAAAACTCTGGCATTTGGAAAATAATTGCATCGCGTGTCTTTTCCGATGAAAAATCCTGATACAATAAAACATCCCATTACGAGACCAATCAAATAATATGCAAAACGATAAGCGAACTTCATGAAATATTTTTTTGCAAAGGTACGTTAAAGTTCCTTTAGAAAACAAGTAAATTTATATCGTTATCTGGTAAATCGAACCAGTCGCCAATTGCTTTATTTGTTAAGATTCCGTGATATAGATATATTCCATTTTTAAGGCCTTTGTTGCATCGAATTGCACTTTCAATACCACCATCTTCGGCTATCTGATGTAAGTAAGGAGTTAAAATATTACTGATTGATAATGAAGCAGTTTTGGAATATCTTGAAGGAATATTTGGTACGCAATAGTGCAAAACATTGTTTTTTATGAATGTTGGTTTTTCATGAGTAGTAACTTCAGATGTTTCGAAACAACCACCTGTATCGATACTGACATCAACAATTACAGCACCTTTTTTCATGTGTTCTACCATTGTTTCGTTCACAACAATTGGGCAACGTTCTTTACCTCGCATTGCTCCAATCGCGACATCGCAACGTCTTAAAGCTTTTAGCAAGCCTTTTTGCTGTATAGTAGAAGTAAAAATTCTTTGATTTAAATTATTTTGTAAACGACGCAGTTTTGTAATTGAGTTATCAAAAACCTTGACGTTGGCACCTAATCCAATTGCAGTTTTTGCTGCAAATTCGCCTACAGTTCCAGCACCAAGAATTACAACTTCAGTAGGAGGGACGCCAGTAATATTTCCGAATAAAAGCCCTTTTCCAAATTCGTCTGTAATCATCAATTCGGCTGCAATAAGAATCGAAGCAGTTCCTGCAATTTCGCTCAGGGATTTTACTGCAGGATAAGATCCGTCTTCGTCTTTAATATATTCGAAAGCTAAGGCAGTGATTTTCTTTTTTGCTAAGGCTTCGAAGTATTCTTTCTTTTTGGTTTTAAGCTGAATAGCCGAAATGATAACCGTTTCGGGATTAATCATTTCAATTTCTGCTAAAGTTGGCGGTTCTACTTTTAATAGAAACGGACAGCCAAAAACTCTCTTAGTATCTTTTGTGATTTCTGCACCGGCATCGGCGTATTCCTTGTCTGTATAACTCGAACTTTCTCCAGCGCCAGATTCAATCATAACACGGTGACCTTCATAAGTTAAGGAATTGACGGCATCGGGCGTAAGACAGATACGACGTTCCTGATAACTTGTTTCTTTAGGAATTCCTATAAAAAGTTCTCTTTTAAAACGACCAACCTCAAGTTTTTCTTCCTGCGGTATTAATTGTTGTTTTGTAAATGGAGTTAACGTGATTGACATGGATTGCGCAAAAAATTAAGAGTACAAATTACGTAAAAAGTTTTAAAATTAGTGTAAAAATTCTGCTAATACTGTAAGTCGAAAGTTAAGAAACAATAATAACTGTCAATAAAGAACAGATTTTTCATTTTTAGATCTTCTATTAAAAGCTTTAAACTAATTCTAATTCTCTTTTTCCGTCAGAAAGTAATTCAATGTTTATAGTAGAGTGTTCTTCAGGAATTAAATTTGCAATTCTTTCAGACCATTCAATAAAACACCAATTTCCAGAATATAGATAATCATCAACTCCCATATCTAGTGCTTCGGTTTCTTGTTTTATTCTGTAAAAGTCAAAATGATAAACTTTTTTTCCGCTTGAAATTTCATATTCGTTTACTAAAGAAAAAGTAGGGCTGCTAGTTGCATCAGTAACTCCAAGGCTTTTGCACAGCTGTTTGATTAGGGTGGTTTTTCCAACTCCCATCTCTCCATTAAAAAGGATAATTTTATTAGGATTTGAAGCTATAATCTGCTCAGCAACTTCTTGAATTTGATCTAATGAAAAAACGATGTTCATTGTTATTTATTTTTTGCCACGAATTTCGAAAATTTTCGCGAATTATTTTTAATGCCACAGATTAAAAAGATTAAAAAGGATTTTTTAATCAGTGATAATCTTTTTAATCTATGGCAAAAAATATTTTTATTTAATTGTCTTCACCGCTGAAACTGAAAACTGAGACTGTAAACGTTTATTTCGGGTTAAATACTAGAAACGGAATAATCATTTCTTCTAAAGAAATTCCGCCGTGCTGATACGTGTTTTTGTAATAACTCACATAGTGATTGTAGTTATTTACATACGCTAAGAAAAAATCGTTTTTGGCAAAAATAAACGAACTGCTCATGTTTATAGCTGGCAAACCAATTGTTTTTGGCTCTTTTACGACATATACATCTTTCTGTTCGTATGTTAAACTACGTCCAGTTTTATAGCGTAAATTTAAACTGGTATTTTTGTCTCCCACAACCTTAGACGGATTTTTTACATTTATTGTCCCGTGGTCTGTTGTTAAAATCAATTTGAAGCCTAAAAGTTGTGCCTGCTGAATAATTTCTAATAATGGAGAATTTTTAAACCAGCTTAATGTTAGAGAACGATACGCTTTATCGTCTGAAGCCAATTCTTTTACGACTTCCATTTCAGTTTTAGCGTGAGAAAGCATATCAACAAAGTTGTAAACTACCGTTACCAAGTCGTTTCCTTTTAATGCTTTAAAGTTTTCTGCTAACTTTTTTCCGCCAGCATAATTGGTGATTTTAAAATAATCTTCCTTAATATTTAAACCTAATCTTTTTAATTGAGCAGATAGAAATTCTGCTTCATAAAGGTTTTTTCCGCCATCTTCGACGTCGTTTTTCCAATATTCGGGAAATTGTTTTTCCATTTCTAAAGGCATTAAGCCAGAGAAAATCGAATTTCTAGCATATTGTGTAGCAGTTGGAAGAATAGAGTAGTAAGGTACTTCTTTTTCTAGCTTATAATAATTTGATATTACACTTTCAAAAGATTTCCATTGGTCGTAACGAAGATTGTCAATTATAACAAAAAGAATTGGTTTGTCTTTCTTTTTGATTTCTGGAACGACTAATTCTTTGAATAAAGTATTAGACTGTATAGGTTTGTCAGCCTTTGGCGCAAACCAGTCTTCGTAATTTCTTTCTATAAATTTTCCGAATTGTGAATTTGCTTCTACTTTTTGGGATTCAAGAATTTCAATCATCGCTGTGTCGTTGATGTCTTCTAGTTTCAATTCCCAAAAAAGTAATTTTTTATACAATTCAATCCAGTCTTCGTAAGAATTAACCATGGCTAATTCCATCGAAATTTTTCTGAATTCTTTTTGATAATCTAAGGTTGTTTTTTCTGTAATCAATCTCGAATCATCTAGATTTTTCTTCAAACTCAACAGAATCTGATTCGGATTTACAGGTTTAATCAAGTAATCAGCGATTTTAGAACCAATGGCTTCTTCCATAATATATTCTTCCTCGCTTTTCGTAATCATAATCATCGGAATAGCTGATTTTTTTTCTTTCATTTCAGAAAGCGTTTCCAAACCACTCATTCCTGGCATGTTTTCATCCAAAAAAACAATATCAAAGTTATCTTCTTCAAATAGGGCAATTGCATCAAGGCCGTTATTGCAAGTTGTAACTTCGTAATTCTTTTTTTCTAGAAATAATATGTGAGGCTTTAAAAGATCGATTTCATCGTCGACCCAAAGTATTTTTATCTTATCCATAAATCAATTTAATTTTACTGCAATTTAAAGTTATAGAACTTAAAAAGTATTAAAAATAGTATAAAATTACCAAAGTTGGCGCACGATTTTGATTTGTATTTTAACATTTTTAAGTGTATTTTATTGATAATCATGATGATTCTGTTTATGATTTTTAAATAAAAAACACCAATCTCTTTATACTTATTTACTTATATTTGTTGACCTAAAAAAATAACTCAGTAGTGACTCAGATCAACAAACTTAAAATATTCAACGATCCTATATATGGTTTTATAACGATTCCGAACGAGTTGGTTTACGATTTAATTCAGCATCCATATTTTCAACGTCTTCGTCGTATTTCTCAAATGGGATTGTCTTATTTGGTGTATCCTGGAGCAAATCATACTCGTTTTCATCATGCCTTAGGATGTATGCATTTGATGAAGAAAGCAATTGATACGCTTCGTTTTAAAGATGTTGTTATTTCTGACGAAGAAGAAAATGCACTTCTAATTGCAATTTTGCTTCATGATATAGGACATGGGCCATTTTCGCATGCAATGGAAAAAAGTATTGTTGAAGATGTGCATCACGAAGCAATTTCATTACTGTTTATGAATCAGCTGAATGAAGAGTTTGATGGAAGATTAAGTTTGGCAATTCAGGTTTTTAAAGGAGAATATCATAGAAAATTCATGTTGCAATTGATTTCTAGTCAGTTGGATATGGATCGAATGGATTATTTGAAACGCGATAGTTTTTATACAGGTGTTGCGGAAGGAAACGTAAATTCTGAACGATTGATTCAGATGATGAACGTAGAAAATGATGTTTTGGTAATTGAAGAAAAAGGAATTTATTCTGTCGAGAAATTTCTGCTTTCTAGAAGATTAATGTACTGGCAAGCTTATTTGCATAAAACAAGTTTAGTAGCCGAGTTAATTTTAATGAAGGTGCTGAAGAGAGCAAAAGAACTGACTTTAAAAGGCATTAAATTGCCTTGCAGTGAACCTCTGATGTATTTCATGCAAAATAAAATTACGCTCGAAGATTTTGATGCTGAGAAATTAGATTTATTCTCTCAATTGGATGATTTTGATATTATAAGCGCTCTAAAGGCTTGGCAGAAACATAGTGATTTTATACTTTCTACTTTAAGTAAAATGATCATCAATAGAGATTTGCTGAAAATTAAGCTAAGTGCAGAAAAAATTCCGATGGAAGAATCACAATCTTTAAAAGAAGAGTTTGCAGAAGCGCACCAAATTTCGGCAGTAGACGCTGGCTATTTTATTTTTAGAGGTAAAATAAAAAATCAGGCATATAGTAAGGAAGCAGAACCTATTCGTATTTTGAAAAAAGATAAAACAATTGAAGATGTTGTTGAAGCTTCTGACCAGCTGAATTTGAAATCGTTATCTAAATTGGTCACAAAATATTATATCTGTTTTCCAAAACAACTTATATAAAATTAACATTTAAAATCTATTTTTTATATTTTTGTCGCGATGAAATTTACAGCAGAACAAATAGCAGGAATTTTAGAAGGAGAAGTTGTTGGGAATCCCAATGCAGAAGTTTCTAAGCTTTCTAAAATCGAAGAAGGAGAGGAAGGATCTCTTACTTTTTTGGCTAACCCAAAGTATATCAATTATATATATACTACAAAAGCGACAGTAACAATTGTTAATGATAGCTTTATTCCGGAACAGGAAATTAATACTACACTTATAAAGGTAGAAGATGCTTACGCAGCGTTTTCTAAGCTTTTGCATTTCTATAATCAGGTAAAATTAAATAAAAACGGTATCGAGCCTCAGTCTTTTATTTCTGAAGGAACAAAGTACGGTGAGAATTTATATTTGGGTAGTTTTAGCTATATCGGACAAAATGTAGTTTTGGGTAATAATGTAAAAATTTATCCAAATAGTTTTATTGGCGATAATGTTGTTATTGGCGATAATGTGTTCATATTTGCTGGTGCAAAAATCTATTCTGAAACTGTAATTGGTAATAATTGTACTGTTCATTCTGGAGTTATTATAGGTGCAGATGGTTTTGGTTTTGCTCCAAATGAAAATGGAGAGTACAGTAAAGTTCCACAAATTGGAAACGTTATTATTGAAGATAATGTAGATATTGGTGCCAATACTACAATTGACAGAGCAACTCTTGGTTCTACAATTATTAGAAAAGGAGTTAAATTAGACAATCAGATTCAGATTGCCCATAATGTAGAAATAGGAAAAAACACTGTAATAGCTGCGCAAAGCGGTGTTGCAGGTTCTACAAAAATTGGCGAAAACTGTATGATTGGTGGACAAGTTGGTATTGCAGGTCACTTAATAATAGGGAATAATGTTAGGCTTCAAGCCCAATCGGGTGTCGCTAGAAACATTAAAGATGATGAAGTTTTGCAAGGAACTCCATCTCTAGGATATACAGATTTTAATAAATCGTATGTTCATTTTAAAAATCTGCCTAAGATTGTGGCTGAAGTTGAAGAATTAAAGAAACAAATAATAAACCCAAAAAATGGAAATAATGGTTAAACAGAAGACCATCAAAAATGAAATTTCGCTAACAGGAGTTGGTTTACACACTGGAAAAGAAGTTACAATGACTTTTAAACCTGCACCCGTTAATAATGGTTTCACTTTTGTAAGAGTAGATTTGCAAGGTCAACCAGTCATTGAGGCTGATGCTAATTATGTTGTTAATACTCAAAGAGGTACAAATCTTGAGAAACTTGGTGTAAAAATTCAGACACCAGAGCACGTTTTAGCTGCAGTAGTTGGATGCGATTTGGATAATATTATTATTGAATTGAATGCCTCAGAACTTCCAATTATGGACGGTTCATCAAAATATTTTGTTGAAGCTATTGAAAAAGCTGGTATCGAAGAGCAAGACGCACAACGTAATGTTTACGTAGTAAAAGAAGTAATCTCTTTTACAGACGAAGCAACAGGAAGCGAAATTCTTGTAATGCCTAGCGATGAATATCAGGTTACAACAATGGTAGATTTTGGTACAAAAGTTTTAGGTACTCAAAATGCTACCCTTAAAAGTTTAGCAGATTTTAAATCTGAAATTGCAAGTTCTAGAACTTTTAGTTTCTTACACGAATTAGAGTCTTTATTAGAGCACGGACTTATTAAAGGTGGAGATTTAAACAATGCAATCGTTTATGTAGACAAAGAAATTTCTGAATCTACTATGGAAAATCTAAAGAAAGCATTTGGTAAAGAAGAGATTTCTGTAAAACCAAATGGTGTTTTAGACAACTTGACTTTGCATTATCCAAACGAAGCAGCAAGACACAAATTGCTTGATGTAATTGGAGATTTATCTTTAATTGGAGTTCGTATTCAAGGAAAAATTATTGCTAACAAACCAGGGCATTTTGTAAATACTCAATTTGCAAAGAAATTAGCAAAAATTATTAAAATAGAGCAGAGAAATCATGTTCCTACTTATGATTTACATCAAGAGCCATTGATGGATATTCATAAAATCATGTCTATGCTTCCTCACAGACCTCCGTTCTTGTTGATTGACAGAATTATTGAAATGTCTGATCGTCATGTAGTAGGATTGAAAAATGTTACTATGAATGAGAATTTCTTTGTAGGTCACTTTCCAGAAGCTCCAGTTATGCCAGGCGTATTAATTGTTGAAGCAATGGCACAAACAGGAGGTATTTTGGTTTTAAGTACAGTTCCAGATCCTGAAAATTATTTGACATATTTCATGAAAATTGACAATGTTAAATTTAAACACAAAGTGTTGCCAGGTGATACTTTAATCTTTAAATGTGAGTTAATTTCTCCAATCAGAAGAGGGATTTGCCATATGCAGGCTAATGCTTATGCAAATGGTAAATTAGTAACTGAAGCAGAATTAATGGCACAAATAGCAAGAAAACAATAATAAATTATCAAATTTATTGTTTAGGTTTGTTGCTTCAAATTAGAATATTTTAATTAAAAATATAAAACATACAGATGAATCAACCATTAGCATATGTTCATCCAGGCGCGAAAATCGCTAAAAACGTTGTAATAGAGCCATTTACAACAATTCACAATAATGTTGTTATTGGTGATGGTACTTGGATTGGTTCAAACGTGACCATTATGGAAGGAGCTCGAATTGGTAAAAATTGCAATATTTTTCCAGGAGCTGTAATTTCTGCGGTGCCACAAGACTTAAAATTCGGAGGTGAAGATTCTCTTGCTATTATCGGTGATAATTGTACAATTAGAGAATGTGTTACTATAAATAGAGGGACAATTGCTTCAGGTCAGACTGTTATTGGTAATAATTGTTTAGTAATGGCATATGCGCACATTGCACACGATTGTGAGATTGGAAACAATGCAATTATTGTGAATGGTGTTGCTTTAGCTGGACACGTAGTTGTTGGAAATCATGCGGTTATTGGCGGTTTGGCAGCAATTCACCAATTTATTCATATTGGAGATCATGCTATGATTTCTGGAGGTTCTTTGGTTAGAAAAGACGTTCCGCCATTTACAAAAGCAGCAAAAGAGCCTTTGTCTTATGTAGGAATTAATTCTGTTGGTTTAAGAAGAAGAGGATTTACTACTGAAAAAATTAGAGAAATCCAGGAAATTTATAGAATTTTATACCAAAAGAATTACAATACAACTCAAGCCTTAAGTATTATTGAGGCTGAAATGGAAGCGACTCCTGAAAGAGATGAAATTCTAGATTTTATTAGAAATTCTTCTCGAGGAATTATGAAAGGTTACTCAGGAAATTATTAAAAATTGAGTTTAATTGTTTATTTGTTTAATCATTTAATCGAAGAAACAGTTAAACGGTTAAACGATTAAACAAAAAAATAAAACAAATACAAATGGCATCTACATCAGATATTAGAAACGGATTGTGCATTAAATTTAATCACGATATCTATAAAATCATTGAATTTCTTCACGTAAAACCTGGAAAAGGTCCGGCTTTCGTAAGAACAAAATTGAAAAGTTTAACTTCTGGTAAAGTATTAGATAATACTTTTTCAGCAGGTCACAAAATTGACGTTATTCGTGTTGAAACGCATACATTTCAATATTTATATCCAGAAGGTGATGAGTTTCACTTTATGAATGCTGAAACGTTTGAGCAAATTTCTTTAAACAAAAACATTTTGGATGCTCCAGATTTGTTAAAAGAAGGAACAAACGTAATGGTGCAAATCAATACAGAAACAGATTTGCCATTATCAGTAGATATGCCAGCATCTGTAATTCTTGAAGTTACTTATGCCGAGCCAGGTGTAAAGGGAAATACAGCAACAAACGCTACTAAAAATGCTACAGTAGAGACAGGAGCAAACATAAATGTTCCTTTGTTTATCAACGAAGGTGATAAAATTAAAATCGATACAGCTTCAGGTTCTTACATGGAGCGTGTAAAAGAGTAGTTTTTTTAATTAAGATAAATTTGACAATGAGTCAATTAGATGCTAAGTGAGTCGACATAATTTTGTATATTCACATTCTAATTGACTCATTTTCTAATTGACAGATTTTCTAATTATACTATATGAAATTTCCAAAGAGTCATTCTTTACAAGAAATTGCCAATTTGCTTGATTGCAAATTTATTGGAGACAAAGACTTTCAAGTTTTAGGCATGAACGAGATACATGTTGTGGAGCCTGGAGATATTGTTTTTGTTGACCACCCGAAATATTATGATAAAGCTTTACAATCGGCTGCTACAATTGTTTTGATAAATAAAGAAGTAGAATGTCCAGAAGGAAAAGCTCTTTTAATCTCTGATGACCCGTTTAGAGATTTTAATATTCTTACAAAACATTTTAAACCGTTTCAATTTGCTAATGTTGCTATAGCACCATCTGCAGAAATTGGTGAGGGCACTGTGATTCAGCCAAATACTTTTGTAGGCAATCATGTGAAAATTGGGAAAAATTGCCTAATTCATTCGAATGTTTCTATTTATGACCACACTATAATTGGTGATAACGTAATTATTCATGCGGGAACTATTTTAGGAGCTGATGCTTTTTATTATAAAAAACGTCCTGAAGGTTTTGATCAATTGATTTCTGGGGGAAGAGTGGTTATTGAAGATAATGTAGGTATTGGTGCACTTTGTACAATTGATAAAGGTGTTACTGGAGATACTACAATTGGTGAGGGAACAAAACTGGACAATCAAGTGCACGTGGGGCATGATACCGTAATCGGTAAAAAATGTTTAATTGCTTCGCAGACGGGTATTGCTGGTTGCGTAATTATTGAAGATGAAGTTACAATGTGGGGACAGGTAGGAACTACAAGCGGTATTACAATTGGTTCAAAAGCAGTTGTAATGGGGCAGACTGGTGTAACTAAATCTGTTGAAGGTGGAAAATCATATTTTGGTACTCCGATTGAAGAATCCAGAGAAAAATTGAAACAACTTGCCAATATCAAGAAGATTCCTGAAATTTTAAGTAAATTGAAGTAATATGTCTATTAAAGAATTTGTTCAGAAATTTTATAAGTCAGATGCATTAATTGATAGCGAAATTTTAAAAACATATCTGCATCCTGATGTTACGCTTGAATGGAACAGCAGTAAAGGTTTTATTCAGATGGATTATGATTCGATGATTGAAATGGCCAATGAGCTTAGCCGTGCCTATGTGCGCTCTAAAGTTAGAATTAGCCATATTATTAGCGAAGATGATTTAGTATCAGTGCGTTACTCTCATTTTGTAAAAACAATCGAGAATCCAAGAGAAGAAATGCTTTTAGCACATTTTGCTACCATTTGGCAGATAAAAGATGATAAACTTTATAGAGGTTATCAAATGAGTCAATTTTCTTAATATTTTTTTGACAATAAAAGAGGCAAAATACATTACAAAACCTTATTTTTGCAACACAAATTTAAAAACTACATAAAATATATATCATGAGTGTTTTAGTTAATAAAGATTCCAAAATAATTGTTCAGGGATTTACAGGAAGCGAAGGTACTTTCCATGCTTCTCAAATGATTGAGTACGGTACTAATGTTGTTGGAGGTGTTACTCCAGGAAAAGGTGGTACTAGCCATTTAGATCGTCCAGTTTTTAACACAGTAAAAGATGCTGTTGACCAAGCTGGTGCTGATACTTCTATCATTTTTGTTCCGCCAGCTTTTGCTGCTGATGCAATTATGGAAGCTGCTGATGCTGGAATTAAAGTAATTATTGCTATTACAGAAGGAATTCCTGTAGCAGATATGATTAAAGCAAATAATTATGTTAAAGAAAGAAATTCAAGATTAATTGGTCCAAACTGCCCAGGTGTAATTACTCCAGGAGAAGCTAAAGTTGGTATTATGCCAGGTTTCGTTTTCAAAAAAGGTACAGTTGGTATCGTTTCTAAATCAGGAACTTTAACTTATGAAGCTGCTGACCAAGTTGTAAAACAAGGTTTAGGAATCACTACAGCTATCGGAATTGGTGGAGATCCAATTATTGGTACTACAACTAAAGAAGCTGTTGAATTATTAATGAATGATCCAGAGACTGAAGCTATCATCATGATTGGTGAAATTGGAGGTCAGCTTGAAGCAGATGCTGCAAGATGGGTAAAAGCTGATGGTAACCGTAAACCAGTTATTGGATTTATCGCTGGAGAAACTGCTCCTGCTGGTAGAACAATGGGCCACGCAGGTGCAATTGTTGGTGGTTCTGACGATACAGCTGCTGCTAAAAAACAAATCATGAGAGACAACGGAATTCACGTTGTTGATTCGCCAGCTGAAATTGGTAAAAAAGTAAAAGAAGTATTAGGGTAATTGCTAATATTCAAAATAACAAATTCCAAAAAAAAAGTCTCAATATCCTGTTGAGACTTTTTTACATTTTAAAGGCTGAGGCGTAAATGAAAAAAACTTAGCATCTTAGAACCTCAGTATCTTAGAAGCTTAAAAAGAAAATATGTACAAAGAATTAGAAAAATTTAAAGCAACAAACAGTTTTACTTTTACTGTAAATGATAGTTTAGAAGAAGCTTGCAATGCTCCAGAAGGAAGTGCTGGAATATTTGTGGTATACGCTGTTGAAGGTGATGCAAAAGAATTAATTATGGTTGGTTCTACAGGAACCGTTCAGAATGATGGAACTTTAAAAAGTAAAAACGGCGGACTTTACGACAAAATCGTAAACGGACATCAGTTTGCTAAAACAGGAAGAAAATATTCTTGGCCAGCTCAAATGAAATTAGAAAATATTGAAGGATTAGAAGTAGTTTGGTACGAAACTTTTACTGAAGATGTAAAAGCAATTCCGACGGCTGTTGAAGGGCAAGTTTTACAAAATTTCTTAGATGAAAATGGAAGATTGCCAAGATGGAATGTAGCTTTCTAAGTAATAAAAAAAAAAAATGAAATAAAAGCCTTACTGGAACAGTAAGGCTTTTTTATTTTCAATAATATTTTTTGAAATGCTACCCTTAAATTCAATTATGTTAATAAAAGTTTAAAGTATGGTAAATTTTAAGTTTAGTTAAAAAAACAAGATAAATACTGATGAATTTGAAAAAAGAAGAGAATTTTAGAGAAATATTGGGTTTTAATCATTTGCTTTTCTATATTTATCGCACAAAAACAAAAAATATTGTTAAAATTTAATTCTTTTTAAATGTGAATTGAAGGTGGTGAGTGTAAAATACTTGTTTATGTTTTGTTAAATTTAAGTTTTTTGCCTCAATTTAAATTCTGAAAAAGATTAGAATTTTAAAGATCTATTTAACCCAATGTAATTAATAGTCATTTAAGATTTTACTTGAAATGATTTGATATTTACGCCTTAAAGTATTTTTATATGAGCCAAATTTTGAAAAATAAAATTTTAGATGATTTTATTCTATGGAATAATGTAAAAAACGGTAATGAGAAATCATTTTCTTTACTTTTTGAAAAATACTATAAAGACTTAATCAGTTATGGTAATTCACTTTGTCCGTATGCGGAAAAGGTGCAAGATTGTATTCAGGATGTTTTTGCTGATATTTGGCTTTATCGTGATTCTCTACAGGATAATGTTATAGTTAAGGCGTATTTACTTTCTAGCGTTAGAAAGAGGATTGCGCGTTTGCACGAAAGAGATCATGTGTTTAGAAAAACGACAACTACAGATGTTTTGGAATTTCTTTTTGATTTTTCTATAGAAAATGATTTGGTTGAAGATGAAGTCACAGCCGAACGTGTTCTTCTTTTAAATAAATTATTAAATGATCTTCCTGGTCGTCAGAAAGAGGCTTTGTATCTGCGCTACCACCAAGGATTGAGTGTAGATCAAATAGCAGATTTACTAGATGTTAATTATCAATCAGCTAGTAATCTTCTTCATCGCGGTTTGCTGAGTCTTCGCAAGGAATGGAAAGGCAGTATTCCGCTTTTAGTCCTTATATCTTCAGGGGTTTTTTAAATATTTAAGAAAAAATCAAAAAAAAATCTTAAATAGGTGAGTATATAATAAAAAAACTGTCCTCTATGTTTTTGTAACCTTAATAGTAAGATGCAAAAACGTAACAATTATACCGAAATAGAGGACTTCTTGGCTGATGAATCTTTTCAATTATGGATTTTATCTAAAGTTGATGAGCAAGGCTGGGAGGAATGGACACTGGAAAATCTTCAGAGAGCAAAACTTGTTGAAGATGCACGACTTGTCCTATTAGCAATGAGAGCTCCAAAATCTCAGTTGTCTTCAAACGAAGTTCATGAAGCCTTGCAGGAAACTTGGCGAAAGATTGAACAAAGAGAAAAACTTTCTCAAAACACTTCAAAAATTAAAAAACTTAAAATACAGAGATATTGGATCAGCGGTGTTGCAGCAGCTGTTTTAGTTGGTATGATTTCTGTTTGGTTTTTTAAAAATAATATAGCAACTACTGATAATGTAGTTACTTATAACGAACTTATTCTGGATAATAATGAAGGTTTAGTAGAGCAAACCAACAATTCTGAAAAATCACAGATTATTACCTTATCAGATGGAAGTTCCGTCTTATTACAGCCAAATAGTAAATTAAGTTACCCTAAAATCTTTACCGGAAACGAAAGAAAGGTGTATTTATCCGGCGAAGGTTTCTTTGAAATTAGTAAAAATCCTAAAAAGCCTTTTTTTGTTTACGCTAACGAAATTGTAACTCGTGTTGTTGGTACAAGTTTTAGAATAAAGGCTTATCCAGATCAACAAAATGTTGAAGTTCTTGTTCGCACCGGTAAAGTTAAGGTAAAGTCTAATGATTTGGTTCGAAGTGCCGAAAAAGAAGAGATTGTTCTTCTGCCAAATCAAGCATTGCGTTTCGCTCGTAAAGAATTGGTTTTTAATAAAATTACCAATATTACCCAAGATCCAATTTTAGTAAGCAGCGTTCGTAACATTGAGCAATTGAGTTTTGAATTTACAGATATACCTGTAGCACAAATTCTTCAAACCATTGAGCAGGCTTATTTAGTAGATATTGATTTTCCTCACGACAAATTGAAAGACTGCCGATTAACCACTTCGTTAAGTGATCAACCACTAGCCGAAAAGCTGAAAATAATTTGTAAAAGTATTGGCAACGATACTAATTATGAAATGAACGGAAATCAGATTGTAATTACGACTTCTGGCTGTAACTAGAGTTGTTAATTCGATTAAAAATAAAAACAAATAAAATCCAAAACTTAACTAATTAAAACTAATAAAAATAATTTATAACTGCCTATGTAAAAATGAATATATAAAAAAAAGTGCCGAGAATGCTGTAACATTATCGACACTTAAATCTGAATAAATCACTCTCTGTAAAGAGTAATTTATGATGTTTCTTAAAATACACTCGAATAGTATTAATCAAAACAAACCAAAATTATGAAAAAACCTGTTGTCAAGCAACGATTACTTCACCAAATCATGAAAATAACGCTGTTTCAGTTTGTGTTAGCGCTTGTGTTTTCAAGCGTTACTCTCGCAAATAATGTAAATGGGCAGAAAAAATTAGATACAAAAGTTACTATTATAGTTGAAAACTTAACTTTAGACAATGCTTTATCGAAAATTGAAAAATCTGCTCATGTAAAATTTTCCTATAACTCAAGACTTCCTCAGCTTGGTGAGAAGGTTAGTATAGAAGCAAATCAAGAGACTTTGGCTAGTGTACTTAGCAGAATCTTGGTTCCTTTTAATATCACTTTTTCAGAAGTAAGCAATCAGATTGTGCTTCAAAAGAATTCGGCAACTTCGTTTTCTTATGCAAACAATCATGACTCTCTGTTTGAAGTTTTGGCTTTTGGCCCAATCATTAAAGGAAAAGTAACAGACCAATTAGGTTCGCCTCTTCCAGGTGCAACTGTAATGGCAAAAGGAACAAAAACTGCTGTATTAACCGATTTTGATGGAAATTTTTCTATTGAAATGCCTGCTAATGTAGATCGTTTAGTTATTTCTTATGTTGGTATGGAAACCAAAGAAATAGGAATTGATAATACAACTCCGACCATTGTTTTAACAGAGGCAGGGCAAAATCTTAAAGAGGTTGTAGTAACAACTGGTTACGAGAAAACTTCAAAAAGAACATTTACTGGAGCAATTAGTAAAATTTCTGGTGCAGAATTAAAAATTGATGGTGTAGTTGATGTAAGCCGAATGATCGAAGGAAAAGCAGCAGGGGTTACAGTACAAAATGTTACAGGTACTTTTGGTACAGCTCCTAAAATTACTGTTCGTGGTTCTTCTTCAATTTTTGGAGATACAAAACCATTATGGGTTATTGATGGGGTGGTTCAAGAAGATATCATCAATATGTCATTTGCTGATTTGGCATCTGGGAATTCAGAGACTTTATTAAGTTCTTCTGTTGCAGGATTAAATGCTAACGACATTCAAAGCATTGAAATTCTTAAAGATGCATCGGCTACTTCAATCTATGGTTCTAGATCGTTAAATGGAGTTGTAGTTGTAACAACAAAACAAGGAAGAAGAGATTCACCATTAAAAATTAGCTACGGTTTAGAGCAAACAGTAAGAACAGTTCCTAACTATAGCCAATATGATATTTTGAATTCTCAAGAAACCATGAGTATTCTAAAGGAAATGGAATCAAAAGGATATTTGGACCTACCTACAACAGTAAATGGAAGATACGGAGGTGTTTATAATATTTTGGGTAGAGCCATTAATACTTACAATCCTGAAACAGGAGGGTATTTGGTTAATAATGATCCTGTAAGCAGAAATAACTTTTTGAAAAAATATGAATTAGCAAATACAGATTGGTTTAAAGTTTTATTTAGACCTTCTATTACCCAAAATCACTCTTTAAGTTTTTCTGGAGGAGGAAAAAATAATACATTTTATGCTTCTTTAGGATATTATACAGATCCGGGATGGACAATTGCTGATGATGTAAAACAAATATCTTCAAACATTAAAGGAACATTTTACGTTAATGACAAATTAAATATTACACTTTCTACTTTAGCATCTGTTCGTGATCAGGGTGCACCTGGAAGTTACGAAAGTGAAAAAGACGTCGTTTTCGGAAAAGTAACACGTGACTTTGATATCAATCCGTTTAATTATGTTTTAAATACAAGTAGAACGTTAAGACCATATGACGAAAACGGAAATTTAGAATATTATAGAAATAACTGGGCTAAGATGAATATCATCAACGAATTAGAAAATAACTTTATGGAAATTGAAGTTAAAGATATTCGTTTTCAATTGGACTTGGATTATAAAATTAATAAAAACTGGAACTATAATTTAACAGGTTCTGCTCGTTATGCCAATACAAGCCGTGAACATAAAATTATGGAAGCTTCAAATGTTGTTGGAGCTTACAAAGCAGGTACTCCTGAAGGTGAAGATGGTGTAAATACACTGGTTCGTAATGATAATATCTTTTTATATCAAGATCCAACTGATTTATCTGCGCCAAAGGTTTCAGTATTGCCAAATGGTGGTTTTCTTAGAAAGTTCACAAATGACATGACTTCTTATAATTTAAGAAATAGTGTAAATTATAGAAATACATTCAATGATAAACATGAATTAGAAGGTTTATTCGGAACAGAAATGAGAGTTGTAGATAGAAACAGCGATAATTTTACTGCGGCTGGTTTACAATACGACAGAGGTTTAACTGCTTTTACAGATCCTAGATTAATTGAAAAAATTATCAACGGAGGAGATTCTTACTACGGATTCAATGCAGAAAGAGAAAGAACAGTTGGTTTCTTTGGTAAAGTGGGTTATACTTACGATCGTCGTTATACAGCTTCTGTAACAGGTCGTTATGATGGTTCTAACAGACAAGGAAATAGTGATTCTTCTAGATGGCTTCCAACTTATACTTTTAGTGGGAAATGGAATGTGGCTGAAGAAAAATTCATGAAGAATGTAGAATCAGTGAATACATTAGCGCTAAGAGCTTCATACGGTTTAACTGCTACAGCAGGGCCGGCTACAAACTCTTTAGCTATCTACAAAAGTTATATTACCGATCGTTTTAATTTAGATGATAGAGAATCTGGAATTAACATTGAGGAATTACAGAATGGAGACCTTACTTGGGAAAAACAATTTGAGACCAACATTGGACTTGATTTAGGAATGTTCAATAATAGAGTACAGCTTACAACAGACGTTTATAGACGTAAAGCATTTGATTTGGTTGATTATGTAATCACTTCTGGAATTGGAGGACAAAGAATCAGACAAGGAAATAATGCTGATATGGAGACTAAAGGTATTGAGGTTGGTTTTACAACGAAAAATATTGATACAAAAGACTTTAAATGGTCTACGACATTGAATTTTTCTGTTTACGATCAGAAGATTACAAAATTGCAAAATACGCCTACTGCTTTTGATTTGGTTGATGCTAATGGAGGAAATACAGTTGGACATCCTCGTAACTCGTTGTATTCTTATCAATTTACAGGTTTAAATTTTGAAGGTCTTCCGACCTTCAAGATGCAAGATGGTGCAGATAGTAATATTACAGGTGCAGATTTCCAAGATAATATTGATGTTACAAAGTACTTGAAATATGAAGGCTCAATTGAACCAAATAAATCAATAGGATTCGCAAATACATTTACTTATAAAAATTGGTCTTTATATGTGTTTATTGTTGGTTCTGGAGGAAACAAAGTTCGTTTAAACCCAGTTTATGATAGTACGTATGATGATTTAACAGTTTTTACAAAAGATTTTACTAATCGTTGGATTAATCCAGGAGATGAGCAATACACTAATATTCCTGTAATTGCAGATAAACGTCTAAACTCAAATTATGGTGGAGCACGTACATTAGCAAGAGCTTATAATACTTATAACTATTCTGATGTTCGTATTGCGGATGGTGATTTTGTGAGATTGAAAAATATTTCATTAAGCTGGGAATTCCCTAAGGATTTCAAGAAAAAACTTGGACTTAGCACGTTTACATTAAAAGGTTCTGCTGTAAACCCTTGGTTAATTTATTCTGATAAAAGACTAAATGGTCAAGATCCTGAATTCCGTAATTCTGGAGGAGTTGCATTGCCAGTTACCTCTCAATATACTTTTACTTTAAATGTTTCATTATAATTTAAAAATATGAAAAAACTTAAAATAGCTTTATCTCTTTTAGTACTTACAAGTATTATAAGCTGTGATGATTTTCTTTCTGAAAAGCCAGATAATAGAACCGAAATAGATACTCCAGAAAAAATCTCAGAATTGTTAGTAAGCGCATATCCGCTAATGAGTTACTTTGATATTGCTGAAACAATGTCTGATAACGTTTTTGACAGCCAACTAGCAGAAACAATTTTGAAAAACGAGCAGAATTACAACTGGGAAATGCAAACCGAAAATTCTCAAATAGATACTCAAGCTTATTATTGGGATGCATGCTACAAAGCAATTGCTCATGCCAACAAAGCACTAGAGGCTATTGAAGAATTAGGAAATCCTGCAACTTTAAATCCACAAAAAGGAGAAGCATTATTAGCAAGAGCTTATTCTCATTTTATGCTGGTTTCATTTTGGTCACAACGTTATAATCCAGCGACAGCAGGGACAGATCTTGGGATTCCGTATATAACAAAATCGGAAAAAGAATTAGTTGTAAAATACAAACGTAATTCAGTAGCGGAAGTATTTGAATTTATTGAAAAAGACATTGAAGAAGGCTTAAGGTATGTTACAAATGATTACAAAGAGCCAAAGTTTCATTTTAATAAAAATGCTGCTAAAGCTTTTGCAAGCCGTTTTTATCTGATTAAAGGAGATTGGGATAAAGTAATTGCTTTATCAGATGATTTTGCGACTAGACCAGTTGGAAAATTAAGAGATTATGCAGCTTATAAACTTTTAGCTCTTGATAATCAAAGAATTGCTTATGCAAGTATAAATGAAGAAACTAACTTATTAATTGTTTCTCCAAATTCAATTGTTCGTAGATCGCAATCTCAAAATAGATTTTACCTTTCTGCAGCAAGATATCCGGAGATTTTTGGATCAGCTACCAGTCTTTTTAATAAAACATGGTTGTATAGCTTCTATTCTTCAAATAGTAGTATAACAGTTTATGTGCCTAAGTTTTATGAGTATTTTAAATATACAAACGTGACTGCTGGAATTGGAGAACCTTTTACAGCCGAAGTTTTATTAAGCAATGATGAGTTTTTCTTAAATAGAATTGAAGCTCATGTCATGAAAGGACAAATTGCTTTAGCAAATGACGAATTAGAGTATTTCTTATCTACAAGAACTACAGGTTATAATGCAACTACAGATAAACTAACCGAGGCTAAAGTTGTAGCAAAATATCCTGTTATTGCAGATGAGTACACGCCATTCTATACAATGACGCCTGTTCAAACTTCTTATGTTAAGGCTATTGCAGAAACAAGACGTAGAGATTTTGTGCATGAAGGTATGAGATGGTTTGATGTAAAACGTTTCAATATAGTGGTAACGCATGAGACGTATAATAAGCCAACTAATATTTTAGTGAAAGATGATAAGCGCCGCGCTTTGCAGATTCCTCTTCATGCATCGGCAACAGGTGTTGAGTTAAATCCTAGATAATCTAAAAAAATCAATTCTTATGAAACTTTTAAAATATAATAAAATAGCTATTCTGGCATTGGTTTCTGTATTTTCATTTTCATGTGTTCATGAAGATCAGCCTACCGAAAGTCAGTTAGATTTTAATCAGCCTACAAAAACTGTTTTGGATAATTGGATAGATACTAATTATTTAAACCCATATAATATTAATGTGCAATACAAATGGAATCAAAATACGGTTGATAACAGCAGATTTTTGTTTCCTCCTACAATAGATAAAGTAAAGCCAGCATTAGAAATTGTTCAGACTATTTGGCTGAAAAGTTATGCTACAATTGGCGGTGCTGATTTTGTGAAAAAGATTGCGCCAAGAGAAATTGTTTTGGTTGGAGGTGTAAATTTAAACAGTGTAGGAACAAGAACACTTGGTTTGGCTGAAGGAGGCCAGAGAGTAACTTTGTTTGAAACAGATTATATTGATAAAACTGATCGTAGCAGTGTTACTGAATTTATACATACCATTCAGCACGAATATATTCACATTTTAAATCAGCATAAACCATTTGATGAAAAAGCCTGGGCAGCAATTACTCCAGCGGGTTATACGGCAGATTGGTATAATTATGAAATTCCAGTTTCCAATGAAATTGGTTTTATAACTAGTTATGCAAGATTAAATATTAATGAAGATTTTGCAGAAACAGCAGCGATGATCTTAATCAGCTCAAAAGCAGAGTATGCGAAATTTTTAGCTAACATTAAAAGCGCGACTGCTGTAGCGGCAATAAAAGCAAAAGAGGCTTTGGTAGTAAAATATTTTAAAGAGGCTTACAATATGGATTTTTATGCTTTGCGTGATGAAGCAGAGAAAAATACAACTGCAGTAGTTAATAACTAAATAAAACGTATTATGAAAGTAAAAAATATAATTAAATACTTATTTGCAGCTTTTTTAATGTTGCAATTAACTGGCTGTAATAACGACAGTACAGAAGCTGAACCTCTATTTGATAAAACACCAACTGAGCGTCTAAATGCTCAAATGGATGAGCTGCAACAATTATTGCTTTCTTCTCCAGAAGGATGGAAAGCAATTTATTTTACAGACAATACAATTCTGGGGGGGTATACTCATTTTTTTAAATTTGCTGCTGACGGTACGGTTGAAATGGCTTCTGATTTTGATCAAAGCATGGATACTGATGAAATTCGTAAAAGCGAATATCAGATACAATTAGGAAGTACAGTAAGCTTAACATTTACTACAAATAACTGGATACATCTTTTATCTGAATCAGACAATTATCCTATACCAGGACTGCGCTCTAAGGGATATTTAGGTGATTTTCAATTTTTGTATTATGGACAAGAAAATGGTGAAATTGTTTTTAAAGCCAACAGAAATAAGCAAGAAATACGTTTTGTAAAAGCAACAAAAGCAGATTGGGATAATTTGTCTAAAAACTATGACATGATACCAAATGTTATAGGTTCTTCTACACGACCAATATTTAGACTTTTAGAGACAAATGACGGAACTACTAAACACCAATTTGATTTTAGTTTTTCTCCAGTTACTCGTTTTGCAGAAGCAAATTCTGTAGAAGCAGGTTTTTCATTTAGCTATGAATTGGGAGTGGGTTATACGCCTACAGGTATTGTCGTGAATCCAGCTCTAGAAGTGGGAGGTCAAAAACTAAGCAATTTTGTGTACAATGACGCAGATGGTAGTTTTACTTCTACAGGTACAAATGGGGTAAGCGCAACTATAAAATATTCTAACAAGCCTTTAGTCTTAACAGATGATTATAAATTTCTACTAAGCGGAAAAGGAAATCCTTATAAATATTTTGGTTATATACCTGCCAATTTAGCTACTGCACCTACAACAAGTAATTATTTTAAAAGCTTGGTAGCTAAAGCAAATGCAGCATTACCAGCTAATCAGTCTATTGCGAGTATTTATATGTATTTTAATACAGCAGCAAATCAGACTTATATTAGCTATAATTTCAATGGAGGTAAAGCTTCTGTAATTCATGTGGTAAAATCAACAGAAGATGCGGTAAACAAAACCATAATTCTTAGTCATGATTTTTGGGCTGGAGGAATTACGCCACCAGCTTACTTGAAAGAAATTGATGATGAATTTACAAATCCGAAAGGTCTATATGTTAAAAAAGAAAATTTCAAGATTACATTTAGTAATGTTATTTACACCTTTACTAGCGCTTCAGATAGTGGTTTTAGAATAACAACCTATATTATAAATTAGTATCTATTGTTAAAAGCAACTCGTTTTTGAGTTGCTTTTAAATTTAATCGTCAAATTTCTTAATCTTTAATTATGATTAAAAAGGTTTTAAATCCAAGAATTATTACAATCTTTTTTTGGGGAATAGGGCTGCTTATTACAAATCAGTACTTCTATGAATATTTAAGGATTTACTTGTATATCACTATAATAGGTGCAATTTGCTATGTAGTTTTTGATAAGATTAAGGAGGATAAAGATCAATAAATACAAAAGATTACAGTTGATACCTTTGATAATTGTAATTCCATAACGAAACAAAATCACATTTAAACTTTTTTAGTTTTGTTTTTTTATTTTGGGGGGAACAGCTCATTTTTATGAGCTGTTTTTTTGTTTTAGTGCTTAAAAAAATCTTAGGCCAAATTTTAATATTACAAATTTTATTAAACGCTCAAATAATCTATATTTGTAATTCAAAAAATAAAACGAATACCTTAATATGAAATTACTAGAAGGAAAAGTTGCAATTATTACTGGTGCAAGCCGTGGAATTGGAAAAGGAATTGCTGAAGTTTTTGCTAAACACGGAGCAAACGTTGCTTTTACATACAGCTCATCTGCTGCATCTGCGGAAGCTTTAGAAGCAGAATTAAATAGTTTAGGAGTAAAAGCGAAAGGATACCAATCTAACGCAGCAGATTTTAACGAGGCTCAAACCTTTGTTGATGCTGTTTTGGCAGATTTTGGAACTGTAGATATCTTAATCAATAATGCTGGAATTACAAAAGACAACCTATTGATGCGTATGTCTGAGGCAGATTTTGACCAAGTAATTGATGTCAATTTGAAATCGGTTTTCAATATGACAAAAGCGATTCAGAAAACTTTCTTGAAACAAAGAGCAGGATCTATTATTAACATTAGTTCTGTTGTTGGAGTTTCTGGAAACGCAGGTCAGACAAACTATGCAGCTTCTAAAGCTGGTGCAATAGGATTTACAAAATCTGTAGCTCTTGAGTTAGGTTCTCGTAACATTCGTTGCAATGCAATCGCTCCAGGTTTCATCGAAACTGAAATGACTGCTAAATTATCAGAAGATGTAGTAAAAGGATGGAGAGAAGGTATTCCGTTGAAACGCGGAGGAACTCCAGAAGACGTAGCAAATGCTTGTTTATTCCTTGCTTCAGATATGAGCGGATACATTACAGGACAAGTTCTTAATGTTTGCGGAGGAATGCTTACCTAAGATTCTAAGTTGCTAAGATTCTGAGGCACTAAGTTTTTTAAGCTGACTTAGAAACAGAATACAATTTTTTATCTGCTTACTGCAAACTGGTACTGAATACTAAATAAATATGACGACAAACACGATTCTTTTATTATTGCTTTCTTTAGTAATTGCTGGTGGTTTATCGTACTTTCAATATTTTTTCAAAGCCAAAAGTAAATCCAATGTGATCGTGCTTTTGGCTTTTTTACGTTTTTTAGCCATTTTCGGTTTATTGGTTTTATTGATTAATCCGATAATTTCTAAAAACTCCTTAGAGATTACCAAAACGCCTTTGGCAATTGTTGTCGATAACTCAAGTTCAATTGTAGCTTTAAAATCGGATAAAAAAGCAGTCGAATTATATCAAAAACTAGTTTCAAATCCAGCTTTAAAAGAAAAATTTGAAATACAGTCTTATCAATTTGACAACGATTTTAAAACTTCAGATAGATTTGATTTTAAAGGAAATCAAACCAATTTAGACGAAGCTGCAAAGAATTTAAAAAGCATCAACAAAAATCTGATTTTCCCGACAGTAATTATTACAGACGGAAATCAAACTACAGGAAACGACTATGTGTATAGATTCGATCCTGTCAATAAAGTTTATCCTTTGGTTGTGGGAGATACAACTACTTTTTTTGATTTAAAAATCAATCAGCTCAACGTAAACAAATACGCTTTTCATAAAAATAAATTTCCTGTCGAAGTTTTTCTGCAATATGCTGGCGACAAAACTGCTAATTCAGAATTTACTATTTCGCAGGGAAATACTGTTGTGGCAAAAGAAAAACTTTCGTTTTCGCCATCAAAGAAAACAGCTTCTTTAAATTTATTGTTGCCCGCAGATAAAATCGGATTTCAGATTTATAAAGCCAGCATTCAATCTTCAGCTAAAGAAAAAAACAGCTACAACAACATCAAAAATTTCGCAGTTGAAATTATCGATCAAAAATCAACCATTGCGATTGTTTCGGCTATAAATCATCCAGATATTGCAGCCTTAAAACGTTCAATTGAAGTTAATGCTCAGCGTAAAGTGATATTGGTTAAACCAAATCAGGTTAGTGACTTACAGGATGTTTCTGTTTTAGTTTTATATCAACCAACAACAGTTTTTAAACCGATATTTGACAATAATAGATTAAAAGGAATAAATAGCTTTATTATAACAGGAAACAATACCGATTTTAATTTTTTAAATCAGCAGCAAAACAATCTGGTTTTTAAAATGAGTAATCAGCGAGAAGATTTCCTTAGCGAATTCCACTCCGATTTTAATCTCTTTGCCATCGACGATATTGGTTTTGAAAATTTCCCGCCTTTACAAAATCCGTTCGGAAACATAAGTACAAACGGAAATGTATCTGTTTTACTTTCGTCAAAAATCAGAAACGTTTCGACAAATGCTCCATTATTGGCTTTCGCCGAAAATCAAGGAAAAAGAACTGCTTTTCTTATTGGAGAAAACAGCTGGAAATGGCGTTTGCAAAGTCACGTTGATAATCAATCATTTGAAAAGTATGATGTTTTTATTGATAAAATCGTTCAATATTTAGCATCATCGGCTTCAAAAAAATCTTTGGTAGTTACACACGAAAGTTTTTATAACTCTGGAGAAGAGATTATTATCAATGCACAATATTTCAATAAAAATTATGAGTTTGACGAAAAAGCCAGACTTACAATTACTGTTGTAAATGCTGCAACCAAGCAAACTAAAAATTACGATTTACTGAAAGGAAGTAATTCTTTTTCTGCCAATTTAGAAGGACTTCCAGCTGGAAAATATAATTTTACAGTAAAAGAATTGAATTCAAATACTTCATACGCAAGCCATTTTGAAATCTTAGATTTTGATATCGAAAAGCAATTCGTAAATCCAGATGTACAAAAATTGCAACAATTAGCGCAACAGACTGGCGGAAAAGCGTTCTTTGAAGATCAAGCTGATCAATTGATTAATACACTTTTGGAAAATAAAGAATACAAATCAATCGAAAAAAATATCTCAAGCAAAACTCCAATTATTGATTGGGTTTGGTTATTGATTTTAATTGTAGCTTTATTAACGACGGAATGGTTTGTTAGAAAATATAACGGACTTTTGTAGTTTTATATACATTATTACATAAAGTTCCCTACGGGACAAAATTATGTTTGAAATGTTGATTGTTTACCAATATTTAATCTCTACGAGATTTTTTTATGGGATTTTGCCAAACAATTTTGTTAGATAAAAATTCGTTAGGAATCTTGGATTGGAGGAGAAATCATTTTTATAGAGCTATTTATGATGAAAAACTCCGCTAGGAGTTTCAGGTCGGTAGAAAAAATATGTACACCAAGTTAAATTGTCCCTTAGGGACTAAATATAAATCGAAAGTCATTTTAAAAACGATTTCACTATGTCCCCGAAAAAGATTTTAATTTTCTTTGGAATGTTTTTTATTGTTATTTGTTCTTTAATTTATATAAATGTAAGAAGAGAAAACAGAAAAGATTATCATTTTGTAATTACTAAAATTAACGAGAATGCAAAAGGTATGGTGACTGTTAGTGATAGTGCAACCGAATTTGATTTTGGAAATTTTAATTCTTATAAAATAGATGTTCAAAAAGAAGACAGCTTAGTAAAAAGAGCATTTTCAAAAAAAGTATATATTTACAGAAAAGACAAAAAAACAGATAAATATAAATTAGTGCTATTGTTAAATGAATCGGGAATGTTTCCGATAGACTGGCAATAATTATATAAAAATAATATATGGACTTCAGGCTAAAAGTTTTCTATACCGTTGCGCTCCGCCTTAACTTTACTAAAGCGGCAACAGAATTGTATATTACTCAGCCGGCAGTTTCCAAACATATCCAAGAATTAGAAGAAGCCTATAAAACCAAACTCTTCGAACGAAACGGTTCTAAAATTGCTTTAACCCCAGCTGGAAAAATCCTTTTAAAATATACTAAAAGTATTTTTGATATTTATCGCGAAATAGATTTCGAAATGAGTTCGTTTAATACAGAACGCCAAGGTTTGCTTAGACTAGGTGCGAGTACAACCATTTCGCAATATATTATTTCTCCAGTTTTGGCTAGTTTTCATCAAAAGCAAAAAGACATAAAAGTCAATTTGCTGAATGGAAATACAGAGCAAATCGAAAATGCTTTAATCAATAAAGAAATTGAGATCGGAATTGTAGAAGGACAATCTAAAAATCAATCGATAAAATACATTCCGTTTTTAAAAGATGAATTGGTTTTAGTGTGCAATAGCAATAATCCTTTAGTGAAACAAAATGAAATTTCGGTAAACGATTTAAAATCAATGAAATTCATAACTCGGGAACGCGGATCGGGAACACTTGAAGTTATAGAATTTGCCTTAAAAAAAGCTGGTTTAAAATTCTCAGATTTACAAATCGAAATGCAGCTTGGAAGCACAGAAAGTATAAAATCATATTTATTAAACTCAGATTGTTTTGCTTTTATGTCCATTCATGCTGTAAGTAAGGAGTTGAAAAACAAAGAATTGATTATATTGGATGTAGAGAAATTATCTGTAGAAAGATATTTTTACATAATCACCTTGCAAGGAAAATCAGATTCTTTATCAGAACTATTTATTCAAAATTTAGCAAATCATTATAACTTGAAGTTATAGCCTATTGTAATTTACGATTGGTGTTTTCAATATAAACGGCAGAACTTTGCAACATAATATCAATACCCATTTATTTTGAAAACAAAAGAACAAACCACAGCACAATTATTTGAAATTAATCAATCTGTACAGCAAGTACTTTTTCTTGCCGTAATTCTATTATGTTTATTTTCGATCATTTCTCCACCAATTGCGCTTTTATTGGGCGTTTTAATTGTAAATCTTTTCGGGAATCCATTTGTAGAATTCAATCACAAAGCTATTACGTTTTTATTGCAGTTTTCGGTTGTTGGTTTAGGATTCGGAATGAACGCTAATAGCGCAGTTTCAGCAGGAAAAGAAGGATTTGTTCTAACTGTTTTTTCAATTTTTAGCACTTTACTTTTCGGATTACTTTTAGGAAGGTGGCTTAAAACAGAAAGAAAAACGTCTCATTTAATCTCTTGCGGAACAGCAATCTGTGGAGGAAGTGCCATTGCAGCTATTTCACCAGTAATAAAATCAAACGAAAACCAGACTTCAATTGCCTTGGGAGTTATTTTTATATTGAATTCTATTGCCTTATTTGTTTTTCCGTTCATCGGGCATCAATTAGACTTATCACAAAAAGATTTTGGATTATGGTGTGCCATTGCGATTCACGATACTAGTTCTGTAGTTGGTGCTGCTAATAAATATGGAGCAGAAGCACTGCAAGTTGCTACAACAGTAAAATTGGCGAGAGCTTTGTGGATTATCCCAATTTCAATCTTGACCGCTTTTCTTTTTAAAAGCAAGAATTCAAAAATCAAAATTCCTTATTTTATTGGTTTGTTTATTATAGCAATGCTTGTAAATACTTACGTTCCGTCAACAGCTGTTTTTACAGGACATCTTGTTGGTATTGCAAAAATCGGTTTAACCATAACTTTGTTTCTAATTGGCGCAACTTTAAACTTTGCCACTTTAAAAACAGTAGGAGTGAAGCCTTTGCTTCAAGGTGTTTTTCTTTGGATTTTTATAGCAGTTTTGGCTTTAGTATCAATTGTTTACCTAGGCTAATGTTTTTTTAACCGCAAAGAGCGCAAGGTTTCGCGCTAAGGTACGCAAAGTTTTTATGTATCTAGCTTTGCGAACTTTTCACTTCTAAAAAATAGGAATAAAATAAATTTTGCGTTCTTTGCGGTAAAACTATACTCAAAGTTTATAACTATATTACTTTACATTGGAGAATTTTACAATTGGTTTGTCAATCATTTTATAAAATTTTCCTTTGAATGAATAATGTCTCTCAATTACAAAGTTAAACTGCTTTTTAGTTTTTGCCATTTCTGTAAGTTCTGCGGGTAAATCAACTTCAAAATCATCTTCCGTTCCTTTGGCTTTTTTGTACGAACCTGTTGTAATAATTTTGAAATCTCTAAAAAACTTTTTATTATTATCTTTAATCACAGTGTAAGAACTTGACCATTCTGAACTTGCACTATTTGTAAGTGAGTAATTGTCTACTTCCATTAAAGGTTGGTATTTTCCGTCAAATCCTGCAATTATATAAAAATAACTGTTGTAAGGAGCGCCTGCGCCACCGTTTGCATGTAAAAGCGATATAGCATATTGGTCTTCTCCAATTTCAACCAATTTTGGAATTGGGCAGTGCGCAAAGGCCCCAAATGCAGCAATTGCTGGCTGAAAAGATTTCATTTCCCAATAGTTGCCATTTTTGGCAAATTTTGCCAAGCCTAATAATCCGCCAGAAAAACGTCCTGTCTGGAGTCCGTCTTCATCATGTACAGAATGGTTAAATGCCAATATTTTAAATTGATTGCCTTTTGAGTCTGAATAGTTAATATTTGCTAAAAGCCTTGTCGCAACACCTTCAGTATATGGAAACAGCTGATCTCCTTCAACGCCGTTTACGTCTAGAAAAGGAGCGGATTTACAAGATTTACATTTCCAGCTTATAAAGGTGTTTTTATCAGAAAGATGATACAAGTTGCCAGGAAACAATTTTTGCGTCGTTTTTGCACTGTCAAATGGATCAGAAACCTTGAGGGTTCGTTTTGGATTCAATATAGTGTCACTGATATTTTTTAACTGTAAATCAGTTTCTTGTGCAAAGCAAAAAGAAGAAATTAGCAGGGAGAGATTTAAAACAATCTGGCGCATAAAAAGTGTATTTGTTTATGAAAACAAATGTATAAAGAAAATTATTGTTAATATGAGCTTCTGTTGTTATTAGAGCGAAAAATCTCAAAAATCTAAATTTTGTAAATCTTAATTACAGTATTTTTTGCGTATTCTTTAATTAAAACTAAATTTGCTCCCTCTAATAAAAAAAACAAATGAAGAAAATCCAAATGAGACCAAAACTAATCGCTTTCGGGGCTTTAGTTATTGGGTTTATTATGCTTTCATGGGGAAATGTTGGCCATGAGCGTATTAACAAAGCAGCTGTAATGGCTTTACCAAAACAATTACAGATCTTTTTTTACAATCACATTGATTTTATTACACAAGAAGCTTCGGTTCCAGATATCCGTAAGTATGCTTTAAATTATAAAGAAGAAGGGCCAAGGCATTATTTTGATATGGAAAACTTTGGTTCGGCTGACACTTATCCACAGACATTAGAAGAAGCAAAACAAAAATATGACGCTAAATTTTTAAGCGATAATGGAATTTTGCCTTGGTATATTGAAGATATGATGGCGAAATTGACTAAAGCTTTTAAAGAAAAAAACAGAGCTGAAATCTTATTTCTTGCAGCAGATTTAGGTCATTATATTGGTGATGCTCATATGCCATTGCATACTTCTAAAAATCACGATGGGCAATTGACTGATCAAAAAGGAATTCACTCGCTTTGGGAAAGCAGATTGCCGGAATTGTTCGTTAAAAATTACAAATTAAATGTTCCTGAAGCGCAGTATTATGCTAATGTTCACAAAGCAATTTGGGATATGATTAATGATACTCATACTTTAGCACAACCTTTATTGGATATTGATAAGAAATTAAGGGTTGCAACTCCAGAGAATAAAGTTTTTGAAATGGATGCAGAAGGTAAAATCGCAAAAACAAAATACAATACTTCTAAATTCTCTGATGAATATGCTAGAAAATTACACGAACAATTGAACGGAATGGTTGAAAGCCAAATGAGAAAAGCAATTGCTGCAACGGCAAGTTTTTGGTATACTGCTTGGATAAATGCAGGTAAACCTGATTTAAGTGATTTAGACTCACCAGCTGTTACACAAAGAAATTATCAATTTTTGCAGGATGATTTAAAATTATACCAAAAAGGAGATTTATTTGGAATGAAAAACCAAAACGATTAGTTTTTATATCTCTTGAAATAAATAAATAAAAAAAGTCGCAAATTCCTTGAATTTGCGACTTTTTTTATTATTTATGTTTTAGCGAACTTTTGCGTACAATTTATCATTTTTACCTGTTAAACCGCTGTGCTGGTATTCTTTCTCTTTCAATACATACGAAGCTGCTTGGTAATAAGAAATGGTGTGGTCAATTAAACTTTCGTTTTCTGATTTTAAAGGAATTTCATCGTAATGAATTTGGAATTCTGGAGCAATACCAGGCGTAGGATTTAGTTTTAATTGAAACTGTTTTATCTGTTGTTTTGGAGATAAAATAGTTAAAACTCCATCTTTAATTAACCCTAAATCTTGATACGTTGCTATAAAAGCTCTCGGCTGATAATCAGATTTAAAAATATCACGACCGAAGAATTTACTTTGATAATCAAAATTTAGCAATCCAAACAAAGTTGGCATTACATCAATTTGCGACATCAGTTTGGTGTATTTTTCAGGCTTCATATCTGGCGTGTATATCAAAGCTGGAATTCTGTATTTGTCTAACGGAAGCTCAGTTTTTCCTGCGCTCGACGCACAGTGATCGGCTACAATTACGAAAACAGTATTCTTAAACCAAGGCTGTTTTGAAGCCTGATTAAAAAACTGACGAAGTGCATAATCTGTGTATTTCACACCACCATCACGTGATTTGATATTTCCAGGAATATCAATTTTATTGTTAGGATATGTAAAAGGTCTGTGATTGCTAACTGTCATGATATGATTGAAGAAAGGCTTATTTTGGTTAGCTTCAGCATTCATGATTTTTATGGCTTTATTATACATATCTTCATCACAAACTCCCCAAACGTTAGAAAATGTAATTTCGTTTTCAGCAAAGCTCGACTTGTCAATAATCTCATAACCATTTCCGGAGTAGAAATCTTGCATATTATCAAAAAAAGCATCTCCGCCGTACATGAACTTTACATTGTACCCTTTTTTAAGAAAAACAGATCCAGTTGAGAATTTATTTTTATTGTCTTCTCTCTTCACAACGCTTTCACCAGCTGTTGGAGGAAGGCATAAAGTCACAGCCTCAAGACCACGTACTGTTCTGTTTCCTGCAGCATATACATTAGTAAAAAGTAAACTTTTTTGAGCAAGACTGTCTAGAAATGGAGTGATATTTTGTTCATTTCCATACATTTTCATGAAATCGGCGCTTAAGCTTTCAATAGTAATTAAAACCACATTTTTGCGTTGCTCTAGTGAATCTTCTTTTATTTCTCGTAAAGTGTTTTTTCCTGAAATAGAAGGTATTTCTTGTCTTAAAATTGCAAAAGCTTTATCGTTTGGAATCGTTTTATAGAATTTAAAATAGTCCAATTTGTTGTTCTGAAAAGCAAGATAGAATTTATAAATTCCATTAGATTGCAATTCATTAACAAAGATGTTTTTTGAATTTTCTGTTTTTGCCAAGCCTGGTACAGCCAGTAGAGAAACAGTAAATAGAACAGCGTATAAGGCAGTGATTTTTAATTTCTCAGAAAAATTAGGAATCTCATCAATGTAATTTCTTGATTTCTTGATGATAAAATAAGTAATAATTCCTGTTACAATAAATAAAGCAGAAAATATAGGAACTACAGGATACGATTGCATAATATTTCCGATAACCTCATTTGTGTATATTAAATAATTAACTGCTATGAAGTTGTATTTGACACCGAATTCATTCCAAAAGAAAAACTCGCTTATAGCATTTTGAAGAATCAATAAAACATATAGAAAGATTACAAAGGCAAAAAGCCAGAACCTTATTTTGTTCTTATACTTTGGAAGAAAAAGAAAAAGAGCAAATAGTAGTGTTTTTATCCCAACAAAAATCAAAACAATCTTAGGTAGAGCACCACCATATTCATCAAATATACTTTTTCCAGAAGCGATATAGATTAGAAGTGCTACAAAACCTCCGAGAATAATATATCCATACGGTTTGGTGTATTTTGAATTGGAAATAAAAATTAAATAAAGCCACAAGAATGCTGAAGCTAAAACAAATACAAAAAAGTCAGAAAGGAGACCCAATGAGAAGATTTTTAAGCTTTCAGAAAAGGTGAATGAGCTTTGGGTGATCGGATGAAAAAGCAATACTATTCTTAGGGTGAAACTAACAATAAAGTAAAGTAAACCAAGATTGTAAAAAGGAGAAAGTTTTTTTGAAAAATTCATCAGATTTATTTTTTTGCAAAATTACTTTCGAATAATTAATCTCAGATTAAGTTCAACTTTTACCTTACTTAACATTAACTTAATATTTGCTTAAGATATTACTTCTTTTATTTATTAGAGTTTGGATTATTTCTCAGAACTAAATTATTTATCTTTGATGATAGATAATGAAATTCGAATTTTAATAATATACGATAAATGCATATTTTAATAGTGGAAGACGAAGTAGGTATCGTCCAGTTTCTAAAACAAGGTCTACAGGAAGAAGGCTATCAAATTACCACTGCAGCCGATGGTTCTAAAGGTTTTGAACTGGTGCAGGAACAAAAATTTGATCTGATTTTGTTAGATTGGATGCTTCCAAAAATAAATGGTCTTGATCTCTGCAAAGCTATTAGAGTCAAAGACCAGACTACACCAATTATTTTTTTGACTGCAAAAGATACAGTTCAGGAAACTATAGAAGGGTTAAAAGCTGGTGCAAACGATTATATCAAGAAGCCTTTTAGTTTTGAGGAATTGGTGGAACGTATTAAAGTTCACTTTAGAAATAAAAAGCAAACTGAAACCTTAATACTTGGAAACATTACTATGGACTTATCCAGGCATATTGTATTAAAAGGAGAAGAAGAAATTTCACTTACTCAGCGCGAATTTGAGCTGTTGGCTTATTTAATAGAACATAAAGGGAAAGTTTGCACAAGAAATCAGATTTTGAGTGATGTTTGGGAAATCAATTTTGAATATGATACTGGCGTTATTGATGTTTTTATGAATGCAATTCGAAAAAAGCTAAACCTTAAAATTGAAGAAGATTATATAAAAACGATTCGAGGTATTGGATATATCGCCAATGATTAATAAGATGACATCATTATCCTTTAAAAATAGAATTGCCTTAAATTATATTGTGGGAACGGGGCTTTTGGTTTTGGCGGTCTTTTCTGCTATTTACTTTATTGTCAAACTAACGGTTTACAACCATATTGATGAAAATCTTAATATAGAAATTCAGGATCATTTAAAAGAGCTAAGAATAGAAAAAGGCGCTGTTGTTTTTATGGATGCCGAAGAATGGGAGGAAAGAGAACACAATTCAGTCGATGTAAATCCCATTTTTGTCCAATTTTTGGATTTGAACAAGAAAATTATCGAAAAATCTCCTAATTTAAAAAATGAGAAACTCGTTTTTCATGAAAGGAAAGAACATTTTCATCCTTTTGATACGAAATTATTAGGGAATAAAATCCGCCAGATACAAGTACCGCTTCATGTGCAATCTAAGAAAGTGGGTTATTTGATAATTGCAATGTCGCTTTCTGATTCTTCAAAAGTTTTGGATAATCTGATGGATGCTTTATTGATTACCTTTCCTATTATTCTAATTATTTTGTTTTTCTTAGCGAGATTTTATGCGGGAAGAAGTATAAGACCAATAAATAATATTATTCAGACCTCTAAAATCATTACAAAAGACAATTTAAAAGCACGAATTCCGATCCCTAAAACAAGAGACGAACTATTTGTACTTTCTAAAACAATTAATAGTCTTTTGAATCGAATTGAAGAAGCAATTGAACGTGAAAAACAATTCACTTCGGATGCATCTCATGAGTTAAGAACTCCTCTTACTGTTATTAAAGGAACACTTGAAGTATTAATACGTAAGCCTAGAGATAACAAGGAGTACGAAGAAAAAATTAATTACTGCATTAATGAAGTCGACCACTTAAATTCGCTTGTAGATCAGCTACTTCTAATGGCTCGTTTTGAGAACCAAAAACAAAATATTCATAAAGAAAATGTTTATCTGAATGCAGCAGTTTTGGATGTTTTGAAATTGAATGCAGAGAAAATTAAAACGGGAAGAATTAATGTAATATTGGAAGCTTCAGAAGAGTTTTATATCTATTCTGATAATTATTTAGTCATAACCATTCTCAGAAATATTATTTCAAATGCTGTAAAATATTCAAAACCAGATAGTGAAGTTAAGGTCTCAATATCAAGAGAAAACCATAAGATTATATGTAATATTTCAGATCAAGGAATCGGAATTGTAAAAAAAGATCTCGATTCAATTTTGAATCCTTTTTTCAGGTCAGATTCGCTGAATCATGCAGAAATTAAAGGAACTGGACTTGGATTGTTTATTGTAAAACGAATGACCGATTTACTTAGAATTAAATTTAAAATTGAAAGCGAAATAGGAAAAGGGACCAAAGTTTTATTAGTTTTTGATGAATATGATAATTCGTTAAAGTAATTTTAAAATTCTTAAGCATAATGCTGTCTGTAGCGATTTTTAACAATAAACTATCGTTAAGTTAAAATAAAAATTGCTTTTTAATTAATTTATCTAGTATATTTGCAACCGAATCAAAGAAGTAAAAAAATAAAAACAAATCATGATTTCAATTCAATTACATCATCATCATTTACATTATTGCTCTCAAGCGATGTGTTAATGGTATGTGTGTAAATCATCATATTTTAAAACCCGTTTGAGTACATCAAACGGGTTTTTTAATTCAAGCTCTCTTTGTACTCAAACTATTAATCCAACAAACAACTAAAAAAATGAGTACTTTAAAAATTGCAATTCAAAAATCGGGTCGTTTAAACGAAGACAGCATTCAAATTCTAAAAGACTGCGGTATTTCAATTAATAACGGAATCGACCAATTAAAAGCTGAAGCTTCAAATTTTCCTCTTGAAGTTTTATACCTTAGAAATTCAGATATCCCTCAATACTTGATTGACGGAGTAGTAGATTTAGCCATTGTTGGCGATAATCTTTTGGTGGAGAAAGGAAAAGGAATTGAAGTGGTTCAGAAACTAGGATTTTCAAAATGTAAAGTTTCTGTGGCAGTCCCTAAAACTTTTGAATACAATTCGGTTCAGGATTTAGCTGGACTTCGTATTGCTACTTCTTATCCAAATACAGTTAACGAATATTTCAGTAAATTTGGTTTAAGTGTTGATATTCATCAGATTTCTGGTTCTGTAGAAATTGCGCCAAACATTGGTCTTGCTGACGCGATTGTTGATATTGTTTCAAGCGGAAGTACTTTATTCAAGAACAATTTAAAAGAAGTTGAAGTTATTTTGAAAAGTGAGGCAGTTTTAGCGGTTTCTCCAAAAGTTTCTCCTGAAATCCAAAAACACATAGATACTTTAAAATTCAGAATTCAGGCAGTTTTAAGAGCTAGAAATTCGAAATATATTTTAATGAACGTTCCAAATGATAAAATTGATGCTGTTGGAAAAATCCTTCCAGTTCTTAGAAGTTTGACAGTTCTTCCTTTGGCTCAAGAAGGCTGGAGCAGTGTTCACTCGGTAATTGATAAAGATACTTTTTGGGATGTAATAGACCAATTAAAAGAAGTAGGAGCAGAAGGAATTCTAGTTTGCCCAATCGAGAAAATGGTTCTGTAGAGCTTCGCCCGCTTTAGGCAGTAGGCTTTTGAAAAGCTTGCTCCTTCTGCAAAAAATAAACACAACGTTAATAAAGCCTAAAGCCTACAGCTTAAAGCTTAAAGCTTAAAAAAAAATGAATATAATAGATAATCCAAAACCAGAAAGTTGGTCAGAAATATTAAAAAGACCAACACAAACTGTTGATGATATTGAAGTTACAGTAAAGGAAATCTTTAAAGAAGTCCAAAGAAAAGGAGATGAAGCGGTTGCAAAATATACTTCAATTTTTGATGGAATTTCGTTAGACAATTATGAAGTTTCTCAAGCAGAAATTGAAGAAGCAATTAGTCTGATTTCGACCGAATTGAAAGAAGCAATCGAACTAGCAAAAAACAATATTTATAACTTCCATAACGCTCAAAAAACAGATCGCGTTTCTGTTGAAACTATTGATGGAGTAAATTGCTGGCAGGAAAAAAGACCAATTCAGAAAATTGGTTTATATATTCCAGGAGGAACAGCACCTTTGTTTTCAACTGTTTTAATGCTTGCGGTTCCAGCAGAAATTGCGGGTTGTAAAGAGATTGTATTGTGCTCTCCTCCAGATAAAAAAGGAAAAATTAATCCCGCAATTTTATATGCCGCCAATTTATGTGGTGTAACTAAAATTTTGAAAGTTGGCGGAATTCAAGCAATTGCAGGAATGACTTTCGGTACACAATCTATTCCAAAAGTATATAAGATTTTCGGTCCAGGAAATCAATTTGTTACCGTGGCAAAACAGCTGGCTACTCAGTTTGGTGTTGCAATCGATATGCCTGCCGGTCCTTCAGAATTGTTAATTGTGGCAGATGACTCCGCTGTTCCTGCTTTTGTGGCTTCAGACTTATTATCTCAGGCTGAGCATGGAACTGACAGTCAGGTAATTTTAGTTTCGACTTCAAGAAAGCTAATTGATGAAGTGGAAAAAGAGGTTCAGTCTCAATTAGAAGTGCTTCCAAGAAAAGCCATTGCAGAAAAAGCGATTGAGAATTCAAAATTAATTTATGTTGAAAATGATCAGATTGCTTTAGATTTAATTAATGAATACGGGCCTGAGCATTTTATTATCTGTTCAGAATATGATGATTTCTATTGTAACGGAATCGTAAATGCTGGTTCTGTTTTCATCGGAAATTATACGCCAGAAAGTGCAGGAGATTACGCGTCAGGAACCAATCATACTTTGCCGACAAATGGTTATGCTAAGAATTATAGCGGTGTAAATCTGGACAGTTTTATGAAATCGATGACTTTTCAAAAGATTTCAGAAAAAGGAATTCAAAACATTGGAAAAGCAATAGAATTGATGGCTGAAGCCGAAGGGTTACAAGCGCATAAAAATGCTGTGACATTAAGATTGAAGAGTTTAGAGTAAAAAAGATAAAAGAAGCAAGAAGCAAGAAAATGCGCAAGAAGAAAAATCTTTGTTCTTTTATCTTGATTCTTTCTTCTTAAAAATAAAGAAGAATGAAATTCGATATAAATACAATAACAAGAGAAAACGTAAAATCACTAAAGCCGTATTCGTCTGCACGAGATGAGTTTGAAGATTTTGATACAGCTGAAATGATTTTTCTGGATGCCAATGAAAATCCGTTTCAAAATGGAGTAAACCGTTATCCAGACCCGCAGCAAAACTCAGTTAAAGCGATTTTGGCTAAAAACAATAATACGAAACAAAGTCAGATTTTGCTGGGAAATGGAAGTGACGAAGTTTTAGATTTGCTTTTTAGAGCTTTCTGTGAACCGAAAAAAGACAATATTATTTCTCTGCCTCCAACATACGGAATGTATGGTGTTTTAGCAAATATCAATGCTGTAGAAAACAGAGAAGTTCTGTTGACAACAGATTTTCAGCCTCAAGTTGAAAAGATTTTAGAAGCGGTTGATGAGAATACCAAAATTATCTTTTTATGCTCGCCCAACAATCCAACTGGGAATTCATTTTCAGACGAAAGCATAGTAAAATTACTTCAAAATTTTAAAGGTTTAGTTGTGATTGATGAAGCTTACATTGATTTTTCGGATAAAGAAAGTTGGCTGACAGAAATTGACGAATACCCTAATTTGGTGATTACACAAACGCTTTCTAAAGCTTATGGTTTAGCTGGAATTCGTTTAGGGATCTGTTATGCTTCTGAAGCTGTGATTTCGATTTTAAATAAAATTAAACCGCCTTATAACGTAAACGAATTAACACAACAAAGAGCGAAAGAGCGATTAAAAGATTCAGAAAAAATTAAGCAAGAAATTACTTCAATTATTGAACAAAGAGAAGAATTGCTTAAAGTTTTACTTGAAGTGAGTTTTGTTGAAAAAGTATATCCAACAGAAGCCAATTTTATATTAGCAAAAGTTGATAATGCGAATAAAAGATATGATCAGTTAATTGAAAAAGGAATTGTAATTAGAAACCGAACTACACAACCTTTATGCGAAAATTGTCTTCGTTTTACAATTGGAACAAAAGAAGAAAACGCTGTTGTAATTAGAGAATTGAAGTTGTTGAATTAAAAAATATAGCCACAGATTATATAGATTAAAAGGATTTTTTATTCTGTTTGTGTTTAATTTTTTTGCCACGAATTACACGAATTACACGAATTTACACGAATTTACACGAACTGAATTAGTGAAATTTGTGTAATTCGTGGCAAAATGAAACCATTTTAATCCTTTTAATTTGTGGCAAAACAAAAAAATATGAAAAAAGTACTTTTTATCGATCGCGATGGAACGATCGTTTTAGAACCTGAAAATTACCAATTAGACAGCTTGGATAAACTGGAATTTTATCCAAAAGCTTTTCAATATTTGGCTAAAATCGCAAGCGAATTAGATTACGAACTTGCAATGGTAACCAATCAGGACGGATTAGGAACCGATAGTTTTCCTGAAGATACGTTTTGGCCAACTCAGAATTTTATTCTAAAAGCTTTTGAAAACGAAGGAGTTGTTTTTGACGAGATTTTCGTTGATAGAACTTTTCCAGAAGAAAACGCGCCTACACGCAAACCAAGAACTGGAATGTTGACAAAATATTTGAATAATCCGGAATATGATTTAGAAAATTCTTTTGTTTTGGGAGATCGTTTAACTGATGTGGAATTGGCTAAAAATCTTGGCGCAAAAGCCATTTTTATGAATGATACGGATGGCGCTGGAAGCAATGAAATTTCAGCTAAACGTGAAGAATTGAACGTAACAATTGCTCTACAAACGATGGATTGGAAAAAAATCTATGAGTTTTTGAAACTAGAAGCGCGTTCAGCATCAATTACAAGAAAAACTAACGAAACGGATATTTATATCAATCTAAATCTTGATGGAACAGGAAAAAGCAAAATAGACACCGGAATTGCTTTTTTTGACCACATGTTAGACCAAATCTCACGTCACGGTCAAATGGATTTAGAAATCACTGTAAAAGGGGATTTAGAAGTTGATGAACATCATACAATCGAAGATACCGCAATTGCTCTTGGAGAAGTTTTTGCCAAAGCCCTAGGAAACAAATTAGGAATCGAGCGTTACGGATTCTGCCTTCCAATGGATGATTGTTTAGCGCAAGCAGCAATTGATTTTGGAGGAAGAAATTGGCTGATTTGGGAAACCGAATTTAAACGTGAAATGGTTGGGAAAATGCCAACAGAAATGTTTTATCACTTCTTCAAATCGTTTACAGACGGCGCAAAAGCAAATTTAAATATCAAAGCAGAAGGAATCAACGAACATCATAAAATCGAAGCAATTTTTAAAGCTTTCGCAAAAGCGATAAAAGTTGCCGTAAAAAGAGATACCGAAAAAATGATTTTGCCTTCGACGAAAGGAATGCTTTAAGAAGTTTAAAATTGTTTCAGGTTTCATGTTTCAAGTTCATTGGAGTAACTTGAAACATGAAACTTGAAACCTGAAACAAAAAGTTAATGAAAATAGTAATTATAAATTACGGAGCAGGAAATATTCAGAGCATTATGTTTGCTATTGAAAGATTAGGTTTTAAAGCTGTTTTGAGTAATAATCCGGAAGAGATTAAATCGGCTGATAAAGTGATTTTTCCTGGCGTAGGCGAAGCGAGTTCGGCGATGACTAAACTTCGTGAAAGCGGTTTGGATAGTTTGATTCCGCAATTGAAACAGCCAGTTTTGGGAATTTGCCTGGGAATGCAATTAATGTGTAATAAAACAGAAGAAGGAAATACAAAAGGTCTTGGGATTTTTGATGTGGATGTTTTGAAATTTTCTAGCAATGTAAAAGTTCCTCAAATGGGGTGGAATCAGATTTATAATTTAAAAACCGATTTGTTTAAAGGTATTTCTGAAAATGAATTCATGTATTTGGTTCATAGTTTTTATGCGCCAAATTGCGAATATGCTGTTGCTAAAACAAATTATGACGTAGAATACGCATCGGCATTACAAAAAGATAATTTTTATGGAACTCAATTTCACCCAGAAAAAAGCGGTGATGTTGGAGAAAAGATTCTAGGTAATTTTTTAAAAATGTAAAATTTCAATACCAAAAATCAATATCAATCTAAATATCAATTTTTAAGAATCAAAAAGACTTTATGACTTTCGACTTTCAAACTTTAAGACTAAAATAAAATGAGAATAATACCAGCCATAGATATCATTGAAGGAAAATGCGTTCGTTTGTCCAAAGGTGATTATGATACCAAAATAATTTACAATGAGAATCCGCTTGAAGTGGCAAAATCATTTGAAGCACACGGAATTGAATATCTGCATTTAGTAGATCTTGACGGTGCAAAATCAAGCAAAATTGTCAATTATAAAATATTAGAACAAATCGCTACGCAAACAAGCTTAAAAATTGATTTTGGTGGCGGTTTAAAATCGGATGACGATTTGAGAATTGCTTTTGAAAGTGGTGCAAATCAAATTACTGGCGGAAGTATTGCTGTAAAAAACAGAGCAATTTTCGAAAAATGGATTTCAGAATATGGTTCAGAAAAAATCATTTTAGGCGCTGATGCGAAAAACGAAAAAATTGCGGTTTCTGGTTGGTTAGAAGAATCAAATGAAGATTTGATTCCTTTTGTTAAAGATTATATGAAAAAGGGAATTGAATATGTAATTTGCACTGATATTGCCAAAGATGGAATGCTTCAAGGACCAAGTTTTGATTTGTATAAAAAAATGTTAGAACAAGGAACGGTAATAACAGACAATAAAACAATTCTTAGAAACATAAAGCTAATCGCTTCAGGAGGAATTTCAACGTTTGATGAATTGCCAAAACTTGCTGAATTAGGCTGTGAAGGAACAATCATCGGAAAAGCGATTTATGAAGGAAGAATTACATTAAAGCAACTTGAAAACTATATTTTAAATAAATAGATATTCCGCAAAGTTGCACAAAGCAAAACGCAAAGATTCATAAAATTTTGCGTAGCTCTGAGAATCTTTGCGAATCTCTGTGAAACAACAAATAAAAATGTTAGCAAAAAGAATAATACCTTGCTTGGATATAAAGAACGGAAGAACAGTAAAAGGCGTTAATTTCGTTGATTTGCGCGATGCGGGAGATCCTGTGGAATTGGCTGAGATTTACTCCGCTGAAGGCGCAGACGAATTGGTTTTCTTGGATATTTCGGCAACAGAAGAAAGACGCAAAACCCTTGTGAATATGGTGCGAAGCGTTGCAGAGAAAATCAATATTCCTTTTACAGTTGGCGGTGGAATTTCATCTGTAGAAGATGTTGATATTCTGCTAAATAATGGGGCTGATAAAGTTTCAATTAATTCATCGGCAGTAAAAAATCCGCAGTTAATCAATGATTTGGCTCAGAAGTTTGGAAGTCAATGTGTTGTGGTTGCAATCGATGCTAAACAAATCGACGGACAATGGATTGTACATTTAGTTGGCGGAAAAGTACCAACTGAATTGAATTTATTCGACTGGGCTATTGAAGTGGCAGAACGCGGAGCAGGAGAAATTCTTTTTACTTCAATGGACAATGACGGCACTAAAAATGGTTTTGCAAACGAAGCTCTGGCTAAACTTTCAGAATTGGTAAATATCCCGATTATTGCTTCTGGAGGAGCCGGAAATATCCAGCATTTTGTTGATTCGTTTAAAGAAGGAAAAGCAGACGCGGCTTTAGCAGCAAGTGTTTTTCACTTCAAAGAAATCGAAATCAAAGCGTTGAAACAAGAATTAAGAAATAATAATATTGAAGTTCGATTATAGTTTTTACTTTAAGACTTTGGACTTTATAACTTTAGAATAAAATTATGGAAATAGATATCAAAAGCGCTCACGGATTAATTCCGGCAATAATTCAAGATTCAGAAACAAAAAATGTTCTGATGCTGGGTTATATGAATGAAGAATCGCTTCAAAAGACAATAGAAACACAAAAAGTAACTTTCTTTAGCCGTTCCAAGCAAAGACTTTGGACAAAGGGCGAGGAGAGTGGTAACTTTTTAAATTTAGTCAGCATTAAAAATGATTGTGATGGCGATACGCTTTTGATCCAAGCAAAACCAGTCGGGCCAACTTGTCACACTGGTGCAGATACTTGCTGGCAAGAACCAAATGAGGCAAATTATGGGTTTATTTCGCAATTAGAAAACACGATTAAAACCAGAAGAGAAAACGCTGATTCTGAGAAAAGTTATGTGGCTTCTTTATTTGAAAAGGGAATCAATAAAATTGCTCAGAAAGTAGGTGAAGAAGCGGTAGAAGTGGTAATTGAAGCAAAAGATAATAACGACGAGTTGTTCCTTAGCGAAAGCGCCGATTTATTGTTTCATTATTTAATTCTGCTTCAAGCAAAAGGATATCAATTGAATGATGTTGTGGAAGTTTTGAAGAAACGTCAGAAATAAAAATATTTTGTTTCAAGTTTCAAGTTCCATGGGATAACTTGAAACTTGAAACAAACTAGACTCACTCCATAAACTCAAAAACAGCAAACTCTTCTGGCTGATGAAATCCAAATACTAAACTCTTATAAGGTTGTAAAGCAAGATATTCGGTTGTGTTACCGTAATCAATTCTAAAAGTATTTCCTTTCCATTTTGTTCCGACTTTAGGTTTCGAAAAACCTCCGTTTTCAATATTTTTCAGACTAGAAAACGGAATTTTAATTTCAACTGTATAGCCTTCAGGAGTTATTTTGCTTACAGATTCCAAACCTTTTATATCAAAATCCATTGCCGTATTCCAGCCTCCACATTCTGGCGAAATGCATTTTAAAAGCAAATCGTAGTTTGTGGAAAATGCATTTACGCCAATTTCTACATAATTTTGGCCGTCTCCATCGGGATCTAGGAAAATTTCAACTAAATCATCGGTGTTAAATATTTGAAAGTCTTTTGTTTGTTGTATTCCAATGATTTTAGAATCAGTAGAATTAAAAGCAATGTAAAGATTTTCATTATTCCATAAAAGAGAGACAAAGGTTTTCTGAGTGGCTTTTTCTTCTGTATTATGAATCACAAATGGGCCTAAAAAGGTTTATCCCAATCAGATAAATTACCGTCAATTCTTATTTTATTGTTGGCTTTATAGACAGGGATGTTTTGTGAATTTGCAGCTATCGAAAACATCATAATTAAAAAGAAAACAAGCTTATTCAAATTCATACACATGAAATCTAAAATTTTGAAAGCACTAAAATAGAGAAGAATAATCAATTTTGACGCTGTTTATTGATATTGAAATGATAATTTTTCAAAAAAAATAATTCGAATGTTTACATTTGTTGAAGATTAAGCTGGTTTAATTGCCTAATTATTTCAAATTTATAAATAATGAAAAAATACTTTGGTGGCGTAGTTTTCGCCTTTTTGGTTGGTTTTAGTGCCAATGCTCAAGGACTTTTAAATAAGTCAGAAACTGTATTTACACATCAGGATACTTTGCGTGGAAGCATCACAAAAGAAAGAGCTTGGTGGGATTTAAAATATTATCACCTTGATGTAAAAGTGAATCCGAAAGAAAAGTCAATTTCAGGTTCTAATACAGTTCGTTACACTGTTTTAACAGAAAACAACCGTATGCAGATCGATTTGCAGCAACCAATGAATATTACCAAAGTAACGCAGAACGGAAAAGAGTTAAAGTTTGAAAGAGACGGAAACGCATTTTTCATCACTTTAAACGAAAAACAAAAAGTTGGCGATACAAAAGAGATAGTAGTTTCTTTTAGCGGAAAACCTAAAGAAGCTGTTAAAGCACCATGGGATGGTGGTTTTTCTTGGAAAAAAGATAAAAACGGAAAAGATTTTATTGCTACATCTTGTCAAGGTTTAGGCGCGAGCGTTTGGTGGCCTTGCAAGGATCATATGTATGATGAAGTAGAAAATATGTTAATCAGCGTGAATGTTCCTGGAGACTTAACGGAAGTTTCTAACGGAAGATTGCAAAGTGTTAAAAAAGAAAAAGACGGAACTAAAACTTTCAACTGGTACGTTTCAAATCCTATCAATAATTACGGAGTAAATATTAATATTGGTGATTACGTTAATTTCTCAGAAGTTTTTAAAGGCGAAAAAGGAAATTTAGACTGTAATTATTATGTACTAAAAGACAATCTTGCTTTGGCAAAAGAGCAGTTTAAAGATGCTCCTAGAATGTTAAAAGCTTTTGAAAACTGGTTTGGACCTTATCCATTCTATGAGGACAGTTATAAATTGGTTGAAGTTCCATATTTAGGAATGGAGCACCAAAGCTCTGTAACTTATGGAAATCAGTATAAAAATGGTTATTTAGGACGTGACTTAAGTGGAACAGGCTGGGGATTAAAGTTTGATTTTATCATCATTCACGAATCTGGGCACGAGTGGTATGCTAATAATATTACGTACAAGGATATCGCTGATATGTGGGTTCATGAGAGTTTTACGAACTATTCTGAAAGTCTTTTTGTGGAGTATTATTATGGAAGAAATGCTGGGGCAGAGTACGTAATTGGATGCAGAAAAAATATTCAAAATGATAAACCAATTATCGGACATTATGATGTAAACAATGAAGGATCTGGAGATATGTATTCAAAAGGTGCAAATATGCTTCATATGATTCGTCAGATTATCAATGATGATGCAAAATGGAAATCGATTTTGAGAGGTATGAATAAAACTTTTTATCATCAAACCGTTACAGGAAAGCAGATTCAGGATTATATTAATGAACAATCTGGAATTAATTTTAACAGAGTTTTTGCTCAATATTTAACAACAACTCAAATTCCGGTATTTGAATATATGTTTAAAAATGGAACTTTCGGATATCATTGGACTAACTGTGTTTCTAAATTTGATATGCCAGTGAGAGTAAAATTGAATGGTGTTGAAACTTGGCTGAAACCAACTACAGAATGGCAATCAGTAAAAACAGATAATGAAGACAGAAAACTAGAGGTTGATAAAGATTTCTATGTTGCGACTTCAAATATTGTAGAATAGGTTTTAATAATCCATTTTAAAAATGACATACAAAGTATTTTTAAGTTTAACGAGCGCAGTATTAATTTCTTGTCTGTCTAAGGGCACAAATAAAAATAGTACTTTGATAGATACAAAAGATACTGTTGTAGTTCGTCAGGATTTTAAAAAATATTTTGATTCGTGTGGTGTTACAGGTTCAATTGCTATTTATGATAACGTAAAGCACAAATGGATTCTGTCTGATAAAGATGCGGGTAATATACAAACATTGCCAGCATCTACTTTTAAGATCGCCAATCTGCTTATTGCGCTTGAAACAAAAACAATAAGTAGTGAGAATGATATAGTAAAGTGGATTGGTAAAACGGATACTGTAAAGTACGGCTATAGACCAGAAATTTATCATGATATGACGGTAAAGGAAGCTTTTAAAGTTTCTGCTGGATGGGTATTTGTAGAGCTAGCAAAGAAAATTGGTAAGCAGAATTACGAAAAGTATTTGCGGTTATGCGATTACGGAAATGTTAATTTCTCTCAAGAAGATGCCGATTTTTGGAACTTTGGAGATTTTGGAATTTCCACGATTAATCAAGTTGAATTTCTAAAGAAACTATACGATGAGAAGTTGCCGTTTTCAAAAAGAAATATTCAGATAGTAAAAAAAGTAATGTTAAGCGATGAAGGCCCTGATTATAAAGTTTATTCAAAAACCGGATGGACCAGAGAAAAAGGTGTTAATATTGGCTGGTGGGTAGGTTATGTTGAAAAAGAAGGTAGAAGTTACTTTTTTGCTACCAGACTTTTGCAGGATAGAAATAATAACAGAAGTGATTTTGGAAGTTGCCGAAAAGATATTACTAAAAAAGTATTTAAAGAATTGCAAATTTGTAATTTCTAGAATTCATTAAAAAAAAACAAACCCGATAGACCTGAAATCTCAAGACTATCGGGTTTTTTATTTTTACACATAATTTGTCATTTCTCTTTTCAGTCGAAATGATAAAAAGGTCGGAAAACTATTGCTTTCAGACCTTTTTTATTAAAACTTTAAAGCCTATCGATTATTCAACTTTGCCTTTTCCTTTATAATATCAGCAATTTTTCTGTTTTCAATTTTGCTTTCGAGCCACGAAATAATGTCAAGATACAAGAAAGCCCTTTTTTCGTAAGTGTTTTTTTCAAGTTCTACAAAACGAGCATGCATTTTCTTAAATTCCTTTTTAATATCGGCAGGGTAGAAGTTGTTTAGATTTCTTAAAAACTTAATAATCTCCTTTTGAACCTCGTGCAAGTCGTTCATTTTCAATAAAAACTTATAGGTACTCTTCAGATGATTTTCTAAATAATAATCTTTTCCAATTTCATAATGTGCAATCAGAGATAATAATCTTGCAAAGCACATTAAATCTTCACGCATTGTCAAGTTTTTATTGTTGATGATCTTATCTAAATAATTGATGCATTCGTTGTATTTTTCGTTACCAAAATAAATAGAAGCAATTTTATAGAAGAACAACATTTCGTGATGCTCATCAAGATGTTCGCTGTGCAATTTAAGTTTGCTTAAAATTTCAGGAATCAAATATTCGCTTTCTGCAAAAGTTCCTTCTAAGATATGCAGATTTAATTTGTTGTTATATACATATAAGAAAGAAAGTGATGCTAGATTATCATTCACAGGAAATTTAGGATCTGCAATGGTTTCTTCTAAAAGATTCAAGTACTTTTTGAAGTTCGATTTATATTTAAGCATATAAAGCGATTCTAAGAAATAATGATTCCCTTTTAAGAAAAACACAGGATTCAGATAAATCATATTTGGATTATCATAAAAAAGCTGAACCCATTTGTAAGCAAATTTATAACTAGCCAAGAAATCTTGCACTAAGAAGCTTCGCCAAAGATTAGCGTTATAAAACCAGTATTTCTCGCGGAAACCAAATTTGCTTTCGTCAAGTTTTGAAATATGCCTGTTAAAATAGTCGTCTATATATTTGTACTCATCATCACTTTTAACGTAACCAGTTTTTAACATGATTCCGTATAGCTGAAGTGATAAATTAGACAGTTTGCTTGAAATCGTATTTCTATAGTTTAATTCTTTGGCCTGAACAACCAATTCGTCAGCGCGTCCTTGAATACTTCGTGTGATGTATTGCGATTCAATAAGTTTTTCGAATTCAACAATCTCATACGCCATATATTTTTCGTCATTCTCTAAAGCTTGCTGTTTTGTTTTGTCTAGAATTTTCAAACTCTGCTTGTATAATCCCTTATTATAAAGAATAACAGCAAAATCCATTTGTTCGCGAAGCTGATAACGAATATTCTGGCTAGGAATATTTAATCTTATACTGACAAGAATTTGTTTGTATAAGTATGATTTTAAGTTAGATAACTGCACTTTTTGGATAGTGCCACTTTTAAGAATGAGTTTTTCATCGTAAACTTCAGATTTATCTAAAATATTGAATAGTTCGATAAATTTTGTGTTTGAACTCGTTTCTAATCGGCTTGCAAAAATTTTAAACTGCCTTTTTTCTGATTTCGAAAGTGATTTGATTAGAACAAATAAGAAATCTTTTTGATGGTTAGCCATTGTAAAAAATAATAATATAACTTATTGATTATAAGTTAGTTAATAAGGTATAAAACGTTTTATAAACAGTATAATTTCATTAAAATGAATTTCATACTGTAATAGTACAATATATATTTGTTATCAAGATGTGAAATTACATTAAATAAATGAATATGAATAGAGAGAAAGTTCAAATTTTTGACACCACATTGCGAGATGGTGAACAAGTTCCAGGATGCAAGTTAGATACTAAACAGAAATTAGTTATCGCAGAACGACTAGACAAAATGGGAGTTGACATTATCGAAGCAGGCTTTCCTGTGTCAAGTCCAGGCGATTTTTTATCGGTCTCTGAGATTTGTAAAATTGTAGAAAATGCAACCGTCTGCGGACTAACAAGAGCCGTAAAAAATGACATTGATGTTGCGGCAGCTGCCTTAAAGCATGCTAAGAAACCTAGAATCCATACTGGAATCGGAACTTCAGAATCTCATATACTCCACAAATTACAAACTACGCCTGAAGATATTATTGCAAGAGCAAAATTTGCTGTATCACATGCTAAATCTTATGTAGAAGATGTTGAATTCTACGCAGAAGATGCGGGTAGAACAGATAATGCGTTCTTAGCTAAAGTTTGTGAAGAAGTTATTAAATCTGGAGCAACTGTATTAAATATTCCTGATACTACTGGATATTGTCTTCCAGAAGAATACGGAGCAAAAATTAAATATTTAAAAGAAAACGTTAAAGGAATCGAAAACGTAATTCTTTCATGCCACTGTCATAATGATTTAGGAATGGCAACTGCAAACTCAATCGCAGGGGCTATAAATGGAGCAAGACAAATAGAGTGTACTATTAATGGTATTGGTGAAAGAGCTGGAAACACTGCACTTGAAGAAGTGGTTATGATTTTTAAACAACATCCTTACTTAAATTTAGATACAAACATCAATACGAGAGAATTAAACGAAATGAGCCGTTTGGTTTCTGAAAGTATGGGAATGATTGTACAGCCAAATAAGGCGATTGTTGGAGCAAATGCTTTTGCCCACAGTTCTGGAATTCATCAAGATGGTGTAATCAAAAACAGAGCAACTTACGAAATCATGGATCCGTTAGACGTCGGAGTAAATGAATCTTCAATCATTTTGACAGCAAGAAGCGGAAGAGCTGCTTTGGCTTACCGTGCTAAAAAAGTAGGTTACGAATTAACAAAAGTACAGTTGGATATCGTTTACATCGAATTCTTGAAATTCGCTGATATTAAAAAAGAAGTTGTAGACGCAGATATTCACCAAATTATTGAAGCTTCTAAAATAGAAGGAGATTTAATCAGAAACTAAATATTTCAAAATAAGAATTTTAAGGAACAATAAGGATTTAAAGACATAAATAGCGAGAGATTATGAATTTAAAAATTGCAGTTTTACCAGGAGATGGAATTGGACCTGAAGTAATATTACAAGCTAAGAAAGCTTTGTACGCCATTGGCGAAGTGTATAATCATGAATTTGTTTTTGAAGAAGCGCTGATGGGAGCGGTTGCTATCGATAAAACAGGAAATCCTTTGCCGGAACAAACTTTAAATCTGTGTTTAAATACAGATGCAGTTTTACTTGGTGCGATAGGAGATCCTAAATACGATAACAACCCAAATGCAAAGGTTCGTCCGGAACAAGGATTATTGAAACTGCGAAAAGAATTAGGATTGTTTGCTAATATTCGTCCTATAAAACCTTATAAAGCCTTAATTGAATCTTCTCCTTTAAAAAGAGAAATTATTGAAGGAGCTGATTTTACCATTTTTAGAGAATTGACAGGTGGAGCTTACTTTGGTACAAAAACACTTAATGAAGAAGGAACACATGCTTCAGATTTATGTGAATATTCAGAAGAAGAAATTACACGAATAGCACATTTAGCTTTTCAATCGGCACAAAAGCGACGCAAAAAGCTAACAATGGTGGATAAAGCAAATGTTTTGGAGACTTCAAGATTATGGAGAAAAGTAGTTCAGAAAGTGAGCGAAGAGTATTCAGATGTCAAGCTTGATTTCTTATTTGTGGATAATGCTGCAATGCAGTTAATCTTAAATCCGAAACAGTTTGATGTGATTTTGACTGAGAACTTATTTGGAGATATTTTATCTGATGAAGCTAGTGTAATTACAGGTTCAATAGGTTTATTGCCATCAGTATCTTTAGGAGAGAAAAATGCTTTGTTTGAGCCAATTCACGGATCATATCCGCAGGCAAAAGGAAAAAATATTGCAAATCCGATTGCTTCAATTTTAGCGGCAGCGCTTTTGTTAGAACATTTTGGATTAACTAAAGAAGCTCATGTAATTTATAAAGCGGTAGAAAAAGCAATTGAATACAAAGTAGTTACAGTTGATTTGAAACCAGATTCAAAATTTGGAACAAACGAAGTAGGAGAGTTCGTTTCTAATTTTATTTTCAGCAAAGATGATTTGCTGTATTTCAATAATGACAATGTAAGTATTGGGCAATCTACAATTGTTTAATATTTTTTGTTAAAATGTGAAGATAATCACAAGAAGTATTGTAAATGTTGAGATTTTATTTTTTTACTTCCAGAAGTTTGTTTACTTTTGTGACACTAAAAAAGAAAAGATGCAAATCTCAATTATTATTACTTCTGTCGTTGTTGTCAATGTGATTCACACATCTGCATCGGGAATGTTATAAATATAATTGAAAGACTATATTACAAACCTTCCAAATACTGGAAGGTTTTTTTTTGAATAAAACTAAAAATTAATAAAAATAATAATGGAATTAAATAAGTACAGCAAGACCATCACACAAGATCAAACACAGCCTGCGGCGCAAGCGATGTTGTACGGAATTGGTTTAACTGAAGAAGATTTAAAGAAAGCACAAGTTGGTATTGTGAGCATGGGTTACGATGGTAACACTTGCAATATGCACTTGAACGATTTAGCAAAAGATGTTAAAAAAGGTGTTTGGGATGCAGATCTTGTCGGACTTATTTTTAATACCATTGGTGTCAGTGACGGTATTTCTAACGGTACTGAAGGTATGCGTTACTCGCTGGTTTCTAGAGATGTAATTGCAGATTCTATTGAAACTGTTGCCGGAGCACAATGGTATGACAGTATTATTGCAATTCCTGGTTGTGATAAAAATATGCCTGGAGCATTAATTGCAATGGGAAGATTAAACCGTCCATCAATGATGATCTACGGTGGTTCTATTCACTCTGGAAAATGGAAAGGAGAATCTTTAAACATTGTTTCTGCTTTTGAAGCTTTAGGAAAAAAAGTAAAAGGCGAAATTACTCCAGAAGATTTTAAAGGTGTTATTCAGAATGCTTGTCCTGGAGCTGGTGCTTGCGGTGGTATGTATACTGCAAATACAATGTCTTCTGCAATTGAAGCATTAGGTATGAGTCTGCCTTATAGTTCTTCAAACCCTGCTTTGAGCCAAGAAAAAAGAGACGAATGTCTTGAAGCTGGAAAAGCAATCAAAATATTATTAGAAAAAGATATCAAGCCAAGAGACATTATGACTCGTAAGGCTTTTGAAAATGCTATTACAATTGTAGCTGTTTTAGGAGGTTCTACAAATGCGGTTATGCACTTAATTGCAATGGCTCACTCAGTTGGAATTACAATCACTTTAGATGATTTTCAAGCGATTAATGACAGAACACCAGTATTGGCAGACATGAAGCCAAGTGGTAAGTACATGATGGAAGACATTCACGAAGTTGGAGGTATTCCAGCAGTTATGAAATACTTATTGAAAGTAGGACTTATTCACGGAGACTGTTTAACAGTAACAGGAAAAACAGTGGCTGAAAATTTAGCTTCAACTCCAGATTTACAAGATGGACAAGAAGTTATTCATGAAATTCAAAAAGCATTAAAACCAACAGGAAATATTCAGGTATTGTACGGAAATCTAGCTTCTGAAGGTGCTGTAGCAAAAATCAGCGGAAAAGAAGGAGAATATTTCGAAGGACCAGCTGTTGTATTTGAAGGTGAATTTGAAGTAATTCCAGGTCTTCAAGCCGGAAAAATTAAACCAGGTAATGTAGTCGTCATCAGGGGTTGTGGGCCAAAAGGTGGTCCGGGAATGCCTGAAATGCTGAAGCCTACATCTGCGATTATTGGAGCTGGATTAGGAAGCAGTTGTGCACTAATCACAGACGGTAGATTCTCGGGCGGTTCGCACGGTTTCGTGGTAGGTCACGTTACACCAGAAGCATATGACGGTGGTGGTATTGCGTTAGTAAAAGATGGAGATTTAATCGCTATTGATGCTGTAAAAAACACAATCGACTTAAAAATTTCTAACGAAGAATTTGCAGCTCGTAAAGCGGCTTGGGTTCAACCAGCGCTGAAAGTTGACAGAGGGGTTTTGCTTAAATATGCAAGATCAGTATCAAGCGCTTCTACAGGTTGCGTTACCGATAATTAATTTAGAATTAAAATTAAACAGTAAAATACCAAATAGCCAAAATCTAATCCAAAACCAACTTATTCAATAAAATGATAAAAACAATTTACAAATCATTTTTGTTTCTATTGCCTTTAGTTTCATTTTCTCAAAATGCAAAAATTGAGAATCTAAAAAAAGAGTATAATCTGCAAGTCAAAAAAAGTGGTTTCATTCTTTTGGAAGATAAGAATAATTCCGAAAATATTAAAATTGCAAATGCTAACGGAGATATTGTTTATTCTTACAAGAAGAATAATAAAACTGGATTTGTAAGCGGATTAAACTGCGGGAAATTTTTCACATCAACAGTGAAAGGAAGCGGTAATGATGGTGGTGGTTATATGATTTTTGAAGGTATGAATGTTGAAATACATGATGCTAAAAATCCAGATGTTGGAACCAAAACCAATTTTAATTTCACAAATGGAGTATGGAATCAGCCTTTTGAGTTTTATAGCTTTTTTGACAGTATGGATAAGGTTGGTATAATTAATTCATGTGGAGAAATAATAGTACCGGCTACATATAAACGTATTGGAAATTTCAACAAGGCTGGACAAGCATTAGCATATACTGATACAGATTTTACAGTTTTGGATACATTAGGTAAATCTTTGCTGAAACAGCCATTTAAGCATGGATTGGAAAGAGTCTTTAAACATGATTATAACGTTTATGTAAAAGACAATCGTGTGAGATCAAGTTTAGATGGTAAACAGTTTGGAATATTTGATTTTAAAGAAAACAAACAGTTAATACCAAACAGCTATGATGAGATTTCACCTATAGATAAAATGTATTATAGAGTTAAAGAAGAGAAGGATGCCTTTGCTTATTTAGCAAAAAAGAATGATATAATTGAGGTTATTGATTATTCAAATTTCAAAAATATTCTTCCTATTTCGGTAGGAGCCAATGGTATTTCTTCTATAACTGAATTAGGCAATAAATATGTGACTATTTTCTATAAAACAAAAAAAATAATTAGACAAGTAAGTCAAACCGTAAGTAACGACGAATCAAAGTATTGCAAGAATGTCTATTATGATGGAAAAGTACTTTTTGATGCTAAACTAGAAATAGAAGACATTAAGATTTATAAGGATCGTTTGTTTGTGCTTCAGTTATATAATGGAGGGTCAATGATTTATGATTTACAAAAATCAAGTTTTATTGCAACATTTCCCGAGAATTTAATAACTGTATACGATTATGAAATGCCAAGATCAATGGTTTTTAAAAAAGAGTATATGTATGATGCAAGAGATACTTTTTTTAATGTAAGTATTCCATGCAAAGGTCCAGGTTGTCAGACAAGTAATTCAAGTAAAGGAGCTCTTTGCGATTTTAATGGAAAGTTAAGAACAGATTTTTTACAAGATGTTAGTTATATAGTTGTGAAGCTAGATAAAACACAAGATAAATTTCTTTTTTTAACGCATAAAAGACCTGCAGATTTTACTTTGAATTTTAACCTTTACGACAATGACGGAAAGTTAAAACTAGAAAATTTTAGAATAGAGGATAATCAAAAAGAATATGCTCTGCTTACAAAAGAGAATACGTTGGTTCTTAATGAAGTTATAGAAAAAACTTCTGTCTATGGCAAAACTGCTTTTGATGTAAGTGGAAATATTATCGGAGAGCGTTACATGTATTTAAGTGATCCAGCTAAAAAAGAAGTAATAAAAACCGAATACACAAAAGAACAAGTCGAGTCTCAGAAAAACAATAGATTCTTAAAAAAATAATTTTTATGAAAATAAAAAATACCATAAAGTATTTGCCATTAATTTTTATTTCAATCAATGCTTTTTCGCAATTAAAACCTGAAAAAGTCGATTTAGATAAATTCTCATTCACAGTAAATTATCAAATTCTGCCTGCAAAGTTTGTTGCATTAGAAAAAAGAACTTTTAGTACAGAAACCGTCATTGGCCCAGATTTTACGCCTTTTTATTCAAATAAAGAAACGCTGAATAACAAATTAAATCTATACGGATGGAAAAGAAGCGTCAGATATTCAAACGTTGATATCGAGGTAAAGCTGAAAAGCTTTAAAATGGGAGAGCCTAAACTGGAGTCCAAAGTTGATGAATCGAAAGATAAAAATGGAGTAGTCGTCAAGACCACAAACTATTTTGTAACTGCAGTAATTGAAGCAAAAGGAGTTGCAGTCGTCAAGATCAAAGGAGCATTAACTGAATCTGGAAGCGATGAAGAGATTGTTTATGATTTTAACAAAGATTTTGTCTATAAATCGCTTAATGACAACGCTAATTCTGAAGTTGTAAAAGAGGCTTTTAAGAAAGAAAAAACAGATTTTTATAATGAAAGCATTAAAAATTATGTTGATGGAGTTTTTAGCGATACAAATTATAAACTCAATAAAGTCTACGGATTGGAGCCTACAACTTATAGAGAGAATTTATGGATTATAGATTCTAAAGATGAAGAAGGAGGAATTCAGAAAGAAGCTTTAGAGGCAGTAAAAGTAATTTTTGCAAAAATGTCTGCAACTGCTCCAATTGATGAAATTGTATCAGATATGAATCCATTAATTGAATATTTTGACTCTTTAAAAACAAAGTATACAGGAAGTGACAAATCAAGTAAAAAAATCAGATACTCAGCTTATTATAATCTAGGACGAATTTATATTCATTTAGATCAGCCTGAAAAAGCAATTAAAGAAGGAGAAGGATTAATTGCTAATGATTATGATAAAAAAGATGGAAAAAAAATTATAGAGGATGCAAACTATGACTTGGAAAATTTTAAAAAATCAACCTACAAGTCAAAACATAATCCCGTATTATATTAATAAGTATTTAAAATAGTATCTCATACTATATTAAGTGCCAAAAAATAAAAAAAAATGAGAATATCAGGGGCAGAAGCCGTTATAAGATGTTTATTAGCAGAAGGAGTAGATTTAATTTATGGTTACCCAGGCGGTGCTATAATGCCAGTTTACGACGAATTATATAAATTTCAAGATCAATTGCACCATGTTTTAGTACGTCACGAACAAGGTGCGACACATGCAGCGCAAGGTTATGCGAGAGCAACAGGAAAAGTAGGAGTGGCAATTGCTACTTCTGGTCCAGGAGCTACAAATTTAGTTACAGGTATTGCAGATGCTCAAATCGACTCAACTCCGTTAGTATGTATTACAGGGCAAGTTGGAAGACATTTATTAGGATCTGATGCGTTTCAGGAAACAGATATTATCGGAATTTCAACTCCGGTTACAAAATGGAATTTTCAGGTAACTGAAGCTTCTCAGATTCCTGAAATTATGGCAAAAGCTTTTTATATTGCGCGTTCTGGACGTCCAGGACCTGTATTGGTTGATATTACTAAAAATGCTCAGTTTGATGAGTTTGATTTTAGCTATGAGAAATGTACTGGAATTAGAAGTTATATTCCAGTACCAAAATTAAACTTAGATAAAGTTGCCGAAGCAGCAGCTTTGATCAATAGCGCTAAAAAACCGTTTATTGTTTTTGGACAAGGAATTATTCTTGGCGAGGCAGAAGCAGAATTTAAAGCAGTAGTTGAAAAATCTGGAATTCCTGCGGCTTGGACAATTTTAGGATTATCAGCTTTACCAACAGATCATCCTTTAAATGTTGGTATGCTTGGAATGCACGGAAATTATGCGCCAAATTTACTAACAAACGAATGTGATGTTTTAATTGCTTTCGGAATGCGTTTTGACGACCGTGTTACAGGTAAATTAAGCACTTATGCAAAACAGGCAAAAGTAGTTCACTTTGAAATTGATCCAGCAGAGGTTGATAAAAACGTAAAAACAGAAATTGCTGTTTTAGGAGATGTAAAAGAATCTTTAGCTGCTTTATTACCATTGTTAGATGCAAAATCTCATGATGCTTGGCATAATGAATTCAAAGAATTAAGCAAAGTTGAATACGACTCTGTAATAAAAGAAGAATTAAATCCAACAAATGGTAAAGGAATTTCGATGGGAGAAACTATCGAAATGATCAACAAACACTCAAAAGGAGACGCAATCATTGTTTCAGATGTTGGTCAGCACCAAATGTTTGCTTGCCGTTATGCTAAATTCAATTCGACTAAAAGTAACATTACTTCAGGAGGTTTAGGAACTATGGGATTTGCATTGCCTGCTGCGATTGGAGCAAAAATGGGAAAACCAGAGCGTGAAGTAGTGGCGATTATTGGTGATGGAGGCTTCCAGATGACAATTCAGGAACTTGGAACAATTTTCCAGACTCAGGTTCCAGTGAAGATTGTTATTCTAAACAATGAATTCTTAGGAATGGTTCGCCAATGGCAGGAATTATTCTTTGATAATAGATATGCTTCAACAAAAATGATTAATCCAAACTTCATTGCAATTGCTGAAGGTTATCATATCAAATCTAAAAAAGTTACACAGCGTGAAGATTTAGATGCAGCGGTCGCTGAGATGCTGGCTTCAAAAGATTCGTATTTCTTAGAAGTTGTAGTCGAAAAAGAAAACAATGTTTTCCCAATGATTCCAACAGGAGCTTGTGTATCAGAAATTAGATTAAGTTAAGAAAAAGTTTCAGGTTTCAAGTTTCAAGTTTTACTCCCGATGGCTATCGGGGTTGAGACATGAAACTTGAAACAAATAAAACTAAAAAACAAATGGAAGATAAAACATTTACCATATCGGTATACTCAGAAAACAATGTGGGTTTATTAAATAGAATATCTGGAATATTCTTAAAGCGCCACATTAATATATTAAGTCTAAATGTTTCAGAATCAGAAATAGAGAATGTTTCAAGATTTATCATCGTAGTGAATACGACAGAGAAATGGGTTCAGAATATTGTGGGACAGATTGAAAAACAGATTGAAGTTATAAAAGCATTTTATCACACAGATGAAGAAACGATTTTCTTAGAAAATGCTTTATTCAAAATCGCTTCAAGTTTGTTGTTTGACGAGAAACAAATTCAGAATATCATCAAAGAAAGCCAGTCTACAATTGTGACAGTTTCTCGTGATTTCTTCGTGATTTCAAAATCAGGAAGACGTTCTGAAATTGAAGAATTATACCAAAAGTTCAAACCATACGGAATTATGCAGTTTGTACGTTCGGGAAGAATATCAGTTTCTAAACAAAAAATGGAGATTTCTTCTTTATTAGAAACCTTTAAATAATAAAATCTTAGTTATATATAATCAATATTAAATTTCATTTCATTAAATATTAAAACAAAAATGGCAAATTATTTCAATACATTACCACTTAGATTACAATTAGAACAATTAGGAGTTTGCGAATTTATGGAGCAATCAGAATTTGCAGACGGAATTGCAGCATTAGCTGGAAAAAAAGTTGTAATTGTTGGTTGTGGAGCACAAGGTTTGAATCAAGGTTTAAACATGAGAGATTCTGGTTTAGACATTTCTTATGCATTGCGTGCCGATGCAATTGCAGAAAAAAGAGCTTCTTATAAAAATGCAACTGAAAATGGTTTCACTGTAGGAACTTATGAAGAATTGATTCCAACTGCAGATTTAGTTTGTAACCTTACACCAGACAAACAACATACAGCTGTGGTAACTGCTATTATGCCATTAATGAAACAGGGTTCTACTTTATCTTACTCTCACGGATTCAACATCGTAGAAGAAGGAATGCAGATTCGTAAAGACATCACTGTTATTATGTGCGCTCCTAAATGTCCTGGTTCTGAGGTTCGTGAAGAATACAAAAGAGGATTTGGTGTTCCAACTCTTATCGCAGTTCACCCAGAAAATGATCCAAATGGATTTGGTTTAGATCAAGCAAAAGCTTACGCTGTAGCAACTGGAGGACACAGAGCAGGAGTTTTAAGATCATCTTTCGTAGCTGAAGTAAAATCAGATTTAATGGGTGAGCAAACTATTCTTTGTGGTTTACTTCAAACAGGATCTATTTTATGTTTCGATAAAATGGTTGAAAAAGGAATCGATGCTGCTTACGCTTCTAAATTAATCCAATACGGATGGGAAACTATCACTGAGGCTTTGAAACACGGTGGTATTACAAATATGATGGATCGTTTAAACAATCCTTCAAAAATTGAAGCTTACGAATTAGCTGAAGAATTGAAAGATATCATGCGTCCGTTGTTCCAAAAACACCAAGACGATATCATTTCTGGAGAATTTTCTAGAACTATGATGATTGACTGGGCTAATGACGATGTTAATTTATTAAAATGGAGAGCTGCAACAGGAGAAACTAACTTCGAAAAAACAGCTCCGCAAGACGCTCCAATCTCAGAACAAGAATATTTTGACAATGGAGTATTGATGATTGCAATGGTAAAAGCTGGTGTTGAATTAGCTTTCGAAACAATGACTGAAGCTGGAATCATTGAAGAATCTGCTTACTATGAGTCATTACACGAATTGCCATTAATTGCAAATACAATTGCAAGAAAGAAATTATTCGAAATGAACCGTGTAATTTCTGATACTGCAGAGTACGGATGCTACTTATTTGATCATGCATGTAAGCCATTATTGACTGAATTCATGAAAAAAGTGGAAACTAATATTATTGGTAAACCATTTTCAACTTCAAATGGAGTAGATAATGCAGTATTGATCGCTGTTAACAAAGAAATTCGTCAACATCCTATTGAAGAAGTAGGAGCTTGGTTGAGAGAGTCTATGACAGCTATGAAAAAAATTGGATAATAAAAATTTGGGAACTTCCGCAGGATCCGATTCTGCGGAATTTGCACTGTATCAATGATTTGTAATATTTTGAATTAGTAAGCACTTATTAAGAAAAAAGATATAGATGCATATTGCATTCACTTAACTTCAGAGAGTGAGTAAGTTAAGTGAAGCGGATCCCTAAAATGGGGTATATTTTACAAAAATATACTTGTTTGAATTTCTGTTTTAATTAATAAAGATGCTTCTATTTTCAAAGTAGAGAAAAATCACGCAGTGCGCATTACAAAATTAATTGTTATTGAAATTTGTTAAATTAAAAAAGGCATAATATCTATTTATTATGCCTTTTTTGCCTTCTATTTTTGATTTAAAAAGTAAAATTTTAAATCAAACACAAATAATTATCATATTTTATTAAATAAATGTTTTTATTTGATAAAATTTATGAATTAAATTATTTCACGGATACGTTCAGATTTAATACATTTATAAAAAAATTCAACAAACGATGAGCTATTACAAAATTGAAAATTTAGAACAATATTTTAAACATTACAATAAGTCAATAAGAGAGCCAAGAAAATTTTGGGGAAAAATAGCTGAGGAAAATTTCACATGGTACCAGCAATGGGAAAAGGTTGTTGATTTTAATATGGCGGAAGCAGAAGTAAAATGGTTTACAGATGCTAAAGTTAACATTACCAAAAATTGTATTGATAGACATTTAAGCAAAAGAGGAGAGAAGACAGCAATTATTTTTGAACCGAACGATCCTTCTGAAGAAGCTTTACATATAACGTATAATGAATTATACGAAAGAGTTTCAAAAATGGCAAACGTCCTTCGCGAGCAAGGTGTTCGTAAAGGAGATAGAGTTTGTATTTACTTGCCAATGATTCCAGAATTGGCTGTTTCTGTTTTAGCTTGTGCTAGAATTGGAGCTATTCACTCTGTTATTTTCGCTGGATTTTCTGCTTCGGCGGTTTCTGCAAGAATCAACGATTGCGAATGTAAAATGGTAATCACATCTGATGGAGGTTACAGAGGAAACAAAACAATAGATTTAAAAGGAATTGTAGACGAAGCTCTAGAAACTTGCCCTTCTGTTACAAAAGTTTTAGTTGCTAAAAGAACTAATACTAATGTTAAGATGAAAGATGGTCGTGATGTTTGGTTACAGCCATTATTAGATGCAGCTTTAGATAATAGTGTTGCTGAAATTATGGATGCCGAAGATCCTTTGTTTATTTTATATACTTCAGGATCAACAGGAAAACCAAAAGGAATGGTTCATACTACTGCTGGTTATATGGTATACACAGCGTATACTTTCAAAAATGTATTCAACTACGAGGATAATGATATTTTCTGGTGTACAGCAGATATCGGATGGATCACAGGTCACTCTTATATATTATACGGACCATTACTGAATGGTGCTACAACTGTAATTTTTGAAGGAGTTCCTTCTTATCCAGATTTTAGCCGTTTTTGGGATATTATCGAAAAACATAAAATTACACAATTCTATACTGCACCAACTGCAATCCGTTCATTGGCAAAAGAAAGTTTAGATTACATTCAAAAATACCCTCTTAAATCACTTAAAGTTATCGGATCTGTTGGAGAACCAATTAACGAAGAGGCTTGGCACTGGTTTAATGACCACGTAGGAGATAAGAGGTGTCCGGTTGTAGATACTTGGTGGCAGACAGAAACAGGAGGGATCATGATTTCGCCAATTGCTTTTGTAACACCAACAAAACCTACTTACGCAACTTTGCCATTACCTGGAATTCAGCCTGTTTTAATGGATGAAAAACGTAATGAAATTGAAGGAAACCAAGTGGTTGGAAGTTTATGTATTAAATTCCCATGGCCAGGAATTGCTAGAACTATTTGGGGTAATCACGATCGTTACAAAGAAACATATTTCTCTGCTTTCCCTGGAAAGTATTTTACAGGAGACGGTGCTTTAAGAGACGAAGTTGGATATTATAGAATTACCGGTAGGGTAGATGATGTGGTTATTGTTTCTGGACATAATTTAGGAACTGCACCAATTGAAGATGCGATCAACGAACACCCAGCTGTTGCTGAATCTGCAATCGTTGGATTCCCTCATGATATTAAAGGAAATGCTTTGTATGGTTTTGTTATTCTAAAAGAAACTGGAGAAGTGAGAGATAGAAATAATTTAACAAAAGAGATTAACCAATATATTTCTGATCACATTGGACCAATTGCGAAATTAGATAAAATTCAATTCGTTTCTGGTTTGCCAAAAACTCGTTCTGGAAAAATTATGCGTAGAATTTTACGTAAAATAGCCGAGGGAGATTCTTCTAATTTTGGGGATACGTCGACTTTACTAAATCCAGAAATAATAGAAGAAATTATGAAAGAAAGAATTTCTTAATTAAAATATATAAATCTAAAGAAGTCTCTTAAAATTAAGAGGCTTTTTTTGTTTATTATTAATTGGAATTTAGTGCTTTAAATTTGATATTTTTATTTCGCCTATGGTGCAATTTTTAAATTTAAATCGTTTACAAAAACGAGAGGCTGCATGTTGCTCAAGTTAGTAAGCGATAGAACACCTTTTTTATTTTCGTTTGCTGCATTTATTCTAAAACAAAACTCATTGCCATCTTTATCTCTTAAAGTTATAAATTCGGTAGTATCATCAGAAAAGTTCTGACAACTGTTCGAGATCGTGTATTTGTACATCACACTCATTCTGTCGTTGTTGTAATTATACACTTTTCCGTCAGGGGTAAAAATCCATTTTATATTCCGGTTGGTATTAGAGTACCAATTTCCTAGAATACGTTTAGACGAAGGATCTTGATTTTGTGCAAGAATTGCTGAAGCAAAAAACAGCAATGGCACTATAAATAGTAGTTTTTTCATAGATTTTCAATGATAAAAAAAGTTTTATATTTTAGAGATATAATGTACTATAAAAATACAATTTTACTTAATTTGAAAAATAAGTGAGTTTGTAAATTTCTGTTAATAAAAAACGCCTCTTAAAATTAAGAGGCGTTTTTGTATAGTATTGATTAAATTTTAAGGATTTATTTAATTCCTAGTCTAGATTTTAATTTCAAGAACAAGAGTCCAATTCTGTATGCATCTTCGGCAGAAGAATTTCTGTCGCTTTTTGGAATTTTATAAATGCCACATAAATCATCTAGCGAAAATTGTTTGTCGTTTATATCGGTCAATTTTCTGTACATGACATCAACATCTAGAGCTTCATTTTTAAGACGTCCACAATTTAAACGTTCTAATGCAGCATTCAGCATCTCAATATCAAAATTGATATGATGCCCTACCAAAATTGAGTTTCCTATAAAATTAACCAAAGCTTCGAGAGCATCAGGTTCAGGCATTTTCATCATTTTGCTTTCAATGATAAATTCATTCGAAAGTCCGTTGTCCTGAAGATATTTATACTGTAATAAAACTGTTTCGAAATTTTCTTTAATAACAATGCTGTCGTCAATAACTGAAAAGGCTCCAAGAGATAATATAACATCCTTATCCGGATTTAAGCCAGAAGTTTCAGTTGATATCACAACAAACTTATTAGGTTTAGTTTCGAATTTAGTTAAATAGTCTTTCCAGAAATCTGGATAGTCTTTATTGATATTTTTCAGCCAGTCTAGCATATTTTATGAGAATTGTGTCAATTGAAATTTACTCTTAATCAGTTCCTCCAGATCTTTCATTGGGGCTAATGCATTTTTTAATTTCTCTTTGTCAGATTTTGACATTTCTCTTAAATTAATATATTGGCCAGAGTCGTCATTTTTTAATCCTTCAACAGTTCTAAATTTAGAAAGCGTTAAGAAAGCTTCTGCGCAGCTTAAATAAATCTCAGCATTTTTAGAATCTGTAATGGCTAATTGTTTGAATCTAAGATAAGTATTTTGAATTCCTTTTATATTAGCATTTAGTATCAATAGACGAGCTCCGTCAATTAATGGCATCAAAGCTCTTGTTTTGATATCAAATTTATCTTTATTTGGACCATCTTCTTCCGTAATAAATTTCTTGAAGAAACTCAATGGAGAATTTCTCTTTAAAGCATCATTTCCTAAGAAGTCGAAGAATAAAGTGTTGTTAACGGCATTTTTGAAAATTACGTTTTCAATTGCTTCTTCAATTTTTGGTTCGCCAAAAACAATTTCATAATCAAAGAAAATACTGCTCAAATCATTACTGTTTTCACCTGGAGTATTCATCCAGCTATTGTATTGTTTTGTCCAGTCACTCAATGATTTACACCAAAGCATGTTGCTTGCCATATGTCCGTTTGGACAATAATCATATCCTACTTTTTCTAATATAGAAGTAGCTCGTTTGGCTAACCTTAAGAAGTAATCTTTTACTTCTCTGTATTTCTCAGGAGTTACATCTTCAAAAATTAAGATGCTGTCCTGATCTGTAAGTAATAATTGCTCCTTACGCCCTTGACTTCCAATGCTTAACCAAGCAAAACGTGCAGGAGGGGAGCCCAAATCTAAAATTGCTAGTTCGACAGCTCGCTTTATAATCGCTAAATTAATCTCACTTGCAATATTACTCACATGCGAAATTGGAATATTTTTTTGAATTGAATTCTGAATCAAATCAGATAGACGATCACGTATTTGTTTTAAATCTTTTGGAAGCTGTGAACGTTTAATTTCTTTAATTAATACACCAGGGTTACTAGCTTGTGCTACAATAAGATCGTGTTCCGAAATAATTCCCTTTACTACAGATTTGCTTGTTCCATCTTTGGTTACACATAAATGTGTCACATTGTGTTTCAGCATCAATAATTGCGCTTCTGCTAAAGACACATTTTCTAAAACGGTAACAACTGGCGAAGACATAATTTTATCGATAGTTGCAGTAATAGGGTAACGTCCAGTTGCAATTTTAGATGATAAATCGGCATTGGTTACAATACCAATTGGATGATTTTTCTCGCCACAAATAATAATATTATCTAACATTGAATCTGTCATCAAATTTGCGACATCTTTAATTATAGAATCTGCTTTTGTTGTTAACGGCGAATTATTATAGTTAAGAGACTGAATATATTGCATTTCTGTCTGCTGGTCAATGTAGTCACTATCAGAAACTAATTTACCATTAGAGCTCATACTGTCCTTTGTGTGACGTGAATTTACAGCAAAACTTTCCAGGAGAAAGTTTAAAACGTCTGAATTATTGGCAACAAAAGGTCTAAAAACAGCGATCGGAATAGCATAAATAATACTTTCTTCACGTGCTTTAGCTGTCATCATGTAGTTGTTTTTTGCAAAAAAAGGGCGTAAACCAAAAATATCTCCTTCGTGACATTTGTTTATAATGGTTTCTTCAGCGTCTGCAATTGTCGTAAGATTAATGACACCAGAAGCTACAACATAAAAGCTATCATGAAGAGGATCGTTATTTTGAAATAATACGGCATGCTTTTCTAAATTGATGACACGAATATTCGTAGCAATATCTGATAATTCCTGAAAGGTTAAATTATCAAATGGTTTGTATTCTTTTAAAAAATCTGCAATATGTTCAGCAACTGTATTCATATATGTGATAATTTATTTTTTAAAGTATCGAATGTAAAAATAGTAAAATAAAGTCTTACAATGAAAGGTTCTTTAGCAGAAACTAATTATTTTAAAGAAATGTTAAAAGATAATGGTAATAAGACTTGAAAAAGTTTTAATGTTTTAAAATTTTAAATATTTCTAATTCAAAAAAAGATATTTTATTTAATGAAATATGAACTGCCTAAAGTACGTTTGATGATTTTTAAATATTTGAAAATATTTTAGTTTTAAAATCATATACTGTAATTGTAGACGATTTCAATATACGAAAAATGTTTTACTTAAAATCAACTATAGATAAATCCAGTAAATGAAATTTCTAATATTTGAGAATTTTTTAAAATAAAAATCATACAGCGTATTTATGGCGATTTGAATTTAAGGAAAAAGTTTGAATTGAAAAATCGACTTAATAATACAGCATGCTCAATTTTTAATATTTGAGAATTTTTTAAAATAAAAATCATATAGCGCATTTATAGCGTTTTGAATTTAGAATAGCAAACTGTATAATCTAGCAGATCAAATTTTCAATATTCGAGATTTTTTAAGAATGAAAATCAAATAGGGCAATTTTGAGAGATTTCAGGTTTGAAGAAAATGCAAAACTTTTCCTCTAAAAAGAACTAGAAGCAAGGATGATAAATTTGCCATAAAACGAAAACATTGCAAACTAAAAGTTATAGAGCGCGTTGTAGGTAGCTTTCTAAAATATTTTATTTTACATAATATAAATTATAGGTCAAAATGAAATAGCTCTAAGAGGGAGCTTATTCGTATAATTTATTCAAAATCATCTCTTTTGGCACAACATCGCCTCCGCCATTTTTTGTAAACTGAATGACATCATCTTTTACAAATAAAACTGCGCTGGACGAAATTCCGTCTTTATCTTTTAATTTTATTTGAGCCTTATCGCCATGCGGATAAACATGTCCGGTAACTTCCAAAATTCCTGAATTTAAATCTTTATGTTCGCTCGTAACTTCGGCGGTTCCAAAAATCTTATAATTTGATTGTGCAATCGTAATTCTAAAAATGTATTCTTTCTTGCAGTTTTTACATTTCTCGTTTCCCCAAGTTCCTGAGAATTTGTTTTGCTGTGAGAATGCTTGCAAGGAAATTAAAAATGCCAGGAAAAGAAATTTTTTCATTGTAGTTTGTTGTATTAAAATCTGAGCCAAATATAAATCAAAAAAGCATCACAAATTTGTGATGCTTTTTCCAAATTGCTTAAAAATCTATAATTTTTTCAAATAAACCGATTTACCATTTAACGATACATCAACTTGATTCGTTTTTTCGTTAAATGATGTTCGCAAGGCATTTCCGTTAAAAATGGTAACGTCGCCGTACACATGGCCAGTTTCAGTTGAAGTATAATCAAATTTTACTTTTTTGTTTCCTGGCTCAATGCCTAATTTGTAACTTGAAAATTTTGTTCCTCTTAAATCAAAATCTTGCTGCGAATCGATAATTTTTCCGTCAGCATAAAAATTGGTAACCGATTTGCTTAATGTAATGTCTGGATAATACTGATTAACTTTTTTTAGAAGCTCATATTGCTCAACACTAGCATCTTCTAGTTTTGAGGTAATAGTTTGAGCAAATGAAATTGATGTAAATAAAACTGCTAATAACAAAAGGTACTTTTTCATACTGTCTTAATTTAAAGATTAATAGATAGTTACGCTAAATAATTTTCGCGATTACTTTAATTTATTGTTATAAACTTCTTCAAGTTCTATAACAAGGTATGAAATCTTTACCTTTGCAAAAAATTATAAGCCCTTTTTTAAGATAATGACAACAAAAAAATATATCCAGCTTATCCTGATCTTAGGTTCTTTAACCGCTCTTGGACCATTTTCGATCGATATGTATCTGCCTGGTTTCTCAGGAATTGCAAAAGATTTAAATACCACTGTCGCTAAAGTTTCTATGAGTTTATCTAGTTACTTTATCGGAATTTCTGCCGGACAATTGCTTTACGGACCTTTATTGGATCGTTTTGGACGTAAAAAACCTTTATTTGTTGGGCTCCTAGTGTATATTCTAGCTTCTCTAGGCTGTATTTATGTAGCCGATATAGATTCTTTTATATTTCTTCGCTTTGTTCAGGCTATTGGAAGCTGTGCCGCGACAGTTGCTTCTGTGGCAATGGTTCGTGATTTATTTCCTGTAAAAGATATACCAAAAGTATTTTCACTCTTAATGCTTGTTGTTGGTCTTTCGCCAATGCTTGCGCCAACTATTGGTGGGTATGTTACAGAAGATTTAGGTTGGCATGCCGTATTTTTCATTTTGATGTGTATGGGAATCGTGATTTTAGCCGCTTCACAATTCGGGCTTCCAAATACCTATCAGCCAGATGCGTCAATTTCGCTGAAACCAAAACCAATTATAACTAACTTTATTTCTGTTTTAAAAGAGCCTCAATTTTACACTTACGCGTTTACGGGGGCAGTTGCATTTTCTGGATTGTTTTCTTACGTAGCCGCTTCTCCACTTGTTTTTATGGATATTTATAAGGTTGATGCTAAAACTTATGGATGGATTTTTGCACTAATGTCTGTTAGTTTTATCGGATCTAGTCAGTTGAATTCTATTTTATTAAAGCGATTTTCAAGCGAACAGATGATTTTGGTGCTTTAATTTCGCAGTCTGTTATAAGCATTATATTCTTGATTTTGGCTTTAAATAATCTTCTCGGACTGTATCAGACAATCGGAATGTTGTTCTTATTTTTAGCTTGTTTAGGAATTTCAAATCCAAATACAGCTGGATTAACGCTTGCTCCTTTTGCTAAAAATACCGGAAGTGCTTCTGCGTTAATGGGAGCTATTCAGTTAGGAATTGGCGCTTTAGCTTCTTTTGCAATTGGTGTTTTTGTAAAAGATTCGGTAACACCAATGGTTGCCATTATGACTACTACAACAATTACAGCATTTATTATTTTAAATATCGGAAAACGCTTTGTTAAAAATAAGGTAGAATTATCTGAAAGTGACGATATTATTGTTGGACACTAAAAGATTTAAATTTCAAACTAAACAAAAAGCCAAAATCTTTTGATTTTGGCTTTTCTATATTTAAACTATTGAAGTTTTAGTTTTAGAATTTTACTTAACTTTGTTGCCTTTTTTCAGGTCTAATAATCATTCTAAGCGATTGATCTTTTGCAAAATAAGCAACCATCCAGTTCCAGAATGTGTTTAATCTGTTTCTATAAGTGATTAAAGAAATCAAGTGAACAAACAACCAGATAAACCAAGCGAAAAATCCTTTAAAATGCCATTTCGGACTTGGTAAATCTACCACAGCTTTGTTTTTTCCGATAATTGCCATAGAGCCTTTGTCTTTATAAGCAAACGGTTTTAACGGTTTGTTGGCCACCATAGCTTTAAAATTCTTAGCCAGATTTAATCCCTGCTGAATTGCAACTTGCGCGACTTGCGGATGTCCGTCAGGAAAATTGACGTCTCCGGCTAAAATTGCAGTATCGCCAATGGCGTAAATATTATCTACAGCGTTCACTTTATTATAAACATCTGTAGCCATTCGACGTCCGCGACCATAACTTTCTTTTGGCATTCCCTCGAAAATTTTGGCAGAAACTCCCGCGGCCCAAATTAAGTTTTTGGTTTTAATGGTTTCTCCGTTTTCAAAATGTACCGTATCATCAACATAATCGACAACACGAGTATGAAGCTTAACTACAACACCAAGTTTGGTAAGTGCATCGAGAGTATCTTTTTGGGATTCTTTGCTCATTGGAGCCAATAGAGCATCTCCTCCATCAACCAAATAAACATTACTTGCAGATGTTTCTAATTCTGGGTATTCTTTTAATAGAATATTTTTTCTCATTTCGGCAAACATTCCCGAAACTTCAACTCCAGTTGGTCCACCGCCGGCAACAACAATCGTTAATAATTTACGGCGTTTGCGAATATCTTTGCAGATTGCTGCTTTTTCAAGGTTTTTAAGCAATGCATTTCGCATTTCGATGGCATCGTTTAATGTCTTCATCGGAATAGCGTTTTTCATCACATTTTCCATTCCGAAATAGCTGGTTTCTGCTCCAGTGGCAAAAACGAGATAATCATAATCTAATTCTCCGTTGCTTAAAGTAATTTTCTTTTCAGCTGGTGAAACAGATAACAATTCGCCTAAACGAAACTGCAGGTTTTTTTTGCCTGCAAAAAATTTCCTAAACGGATAACTAATGCTCGAAGGTTCTAAAAATGCAGTTGCAACCTGATATATAAGTGGTGGGAAAAAGTTATAATTATTCTTGTCTACAAGTGTTACTTGTATTTGAGGCTGATTTACAAGTTCTTTCGCTAGATTGATTCCTGCAAATCCACCTCCAATAATGACTATTTTCATATTGTTGTAATTAAGTAGGATTATAAAATAATTCCTTATAAATATACAACTTTAATATACAATGACAATTGTCACATTTATTACTTTTTGAATTTTTTAACAGGTTTTTCAACTATATCGATTTTGTTCTGTAGGACATAACTCGCCATTAATTTCTCGATTAGTTCGTCTTTTGTAAGATGATGAAAAACGGTTTTTACTTTTGTTTTTAAATCCTGTGAAAGCTCATGATTTGGTTTTGTTTTGAAGATTTGTTTGGCCCATAAAAGCATATTATTTTCTTCAAGACTTGCTGCAGAAGGTTTTTTAAATTCAGAAAATTTAATTCCTAATTCTCTTTCGAAATCAGCAATTTCAAAAACTTCTTCTTGCTGTAAAACAGTCAAAGAAAGTCCTTTTGCTCCTGCCCTTGCAGTTCTTCCACTTCGGTGAACATAATTTTCGTAAGTATCAGGTAAATGATAATTAATTACGTACGAGATTTCTTTTACATCAATTCCTCTCGCAGCCAAATCGGTTGCAACCAAGATATTAATATGCCCCTCACGAAACTGTTCCATAATTCTATCACGAATTCCTTGCGTCAAACTTCCATGAAGCGCTCCCGAAGAGAATTTATTGATTGCTAGATTTTTGGCTAATTTATTAACGGCAGCTTTCGTTTTACAGAAAATAATTCCTCTTTCGCCATCTTTAGAATTTAAGAAATGCATTAAAACTTCCAATTTTTCAATAGGATCAACCACAATATACTCATGGTCTATTCCTTCATTTCCAACAGTTTCCATATTGGCGCTTATCTGAACTACATTTTTATTCAAATAATTCTGAATCAGCTGTTTTATGGTTCCAGGAAGTGTTGCTGAAAATAGTAAAGTACGATGTTTTTTAGGCAATTCTGCAACAATTTCATCTAAGCTTTCTTTTAGAATAGCCACCATTTCGTCGGCTTCATCCAAAACTAAGTATTCTGTTTGTTTTAAATTAATTGCTTTTCGCTGAATCAAATCGATTAAACGTCCAGGAGTTGCCACAACGATTTGAGCGCCTTCTTTTAACCTTTCGATTTGTGGTTTTATTGGAGTTCCTCCGCAAATTGAAGCAATAGATATATTAGGAATATATTTTGAAAAATCTTCTAAGTTTCTAGAAATCTGCTGACCCAATTCTCTAGTTGGAACTAAAATTACAGCTTGAACGGTTATCGATTCTGTATTTACCAATTGCAATAAAGGCAAACCGAATGCGGCAGTTTTTCCCGTTCCTGTTTTTGCTAAACCTACAATATCGTGAGTTTCGCCCAAAAATAGCGGAATTATTTTTTGTTGAATTTCTGTTGGTTCAACAATGTTTAATTCGCTTAAAGCTTTTAAAATTGGAGCCGAGATTCCTAATGTTGAGAATGGTTTAGACATGTTCTTTAATTTGTTTAAAGTTTCAGGTTTCAAGTTACACCAAAAACTTAATAAGTTGAAAGGAGAAATCACATTTACTTTGAAATGCTATTTCTCCTTTTATCAATTATAATACTATTTTAGATTCCAATAACTTGAAACATGAAACCTGAAACTTTTAACTAAAAAAAATATCAATCTGGTTCGTTCATGATTTTCTCACGATACTTTTTACCAATTAATAAAGTTAATCTTTGTTTGTAATCGTCAACCAGCCATTCGCGGTAGTTTTTACTGCATTGGCTCAAACATTTAGAATAACGTTTAATACGATCTTCGATATCATCTTCTAATTCTTTAGCCAGCATTTTTGCTTCCTGAAGCGTTTCTGTGTTATCTACGCACATTCCAGCATGCTGATCTAGAGATTTATCTAAAACTACTTTAGAACGAAGGTTTTGTTTGATGATTAATTTATGTTCTTCATCAACATCAAAACTAACATCGGCCGTTTTACTGAATTTTGCACGCAATTCTGGTGGCATGCTGTATTTAAAGAACATCTCGATTTCGTGGTCATCACGAAGATTCTCCAAATAAAACTCTGGCGACTTAAAAATATGCTGCCAGTTTACAGGATCACTCCATAAACCAAAACGAGCGGCATTGTTTCCTAAATCGATAACTGTAAATTCATCTTTTCCAGGCAATTTACGAGAACCACGACCAATCATCTGGAAATACAAAGTCAGAGATTTTGTTGCTCTGTTCAAGATAATCGTTTCTACTGTTGGCTCATCAAAACCAGTTGTTAAGATTCCAACAGAAGTCAAAATTGCATCTGGAGTCTTTTTAAACCATTGCAAAATGTCTTTACGCTCTTCAGAACTGCTTGTGTTGTCTAAGTGGCGAATATCGTAACCTGCTTCTCTAAACGTTTCGTATACATATAAAGATGTATGAATACCGTTATTGAAAATCAAGGTTTTCTTTCCTAAAGAACGTTCTGTATATGCGTGAAGCAGTTTTTCTTGCATCAAAGTATTGGTATACAAATCGTCTGATGATTTTACGGTATAATCACCATTAATACCTACTTTAAGCGAAGTTAAACCAACATCGTAGCTATAAGTTGTTGCTTTTGCCAAGAAGCCTTTCTCAATCAATGAACCAATTGTATCACCAACGATAAGTTCGTGGTAACTTTGGTGCATTGGTAATTTTATGTTAGAACTCAAAGGTGTTGCTGTTACTCCAAGAATAAAAGCATTTTTAAATGAGTTTAATAGTTTTCTAAACGAGTTGTAATGTGCCTCATCAATAATCACCAAACCAATATTATCCAAATGAAGTTTTTCATCATTAATACGGTTTTTTAAAGTTTCAACCATTGCCACGAAACAAGAAAAATCATTCTGATCTGGCAATTCTTTTACTTTACTATTGATTATTTTGTTTGTTACACCAAAACCTGTAAGCATTTTTGAGGTTTGCTTGCAAAGTTCGATACGGTGCGTTAAAACCACCACTTTTTTATCGTTATGAGATAAATAGCGGCGAACGATTTCAGAAAATATCACTGTTTTACCTCCACCTGTCGGAAGCTGATACAGTAAATGATGCTTGGGAGGAGCATTGTCTAAACGGTCAAAAATAGCGTCAATATCGCCTTTTTGGTATGCATACAGTTCTTTTTTCTCTTCTCTTTGTATTTCTAAAGTGTTTTGAGACATTGTTTATTTTTGGATTTTTGCAAAAATACACCGAAAAAACAGTTATTCATCTTCTTTTAACTTAAAATAAATGTTTTTTTTAAATAAAGATTTTTTATGAGAAAGGGTTTTAATAGTCGATTTTTTCCAAAATCGCCTCAAAATCGTACTTATTTCTCCATTTTTGCTCCGAAGTTTCGTTCTGAATTGCATTAATTCGCAATTTAAAATCGTTAAAAATTCCATTTGTAACAATAAAATTTACTGCTTGCTCAAAAGAATTTAAGATGCTTTTGTAAAATAATTCCTGCTTGATTAAATTTTGCGAAGAAAACGTTTGCGCAATTTCGATATTGTAAAGCATAATATCGGCTATAATGTATGGATCTACTCCTAGCATGATAAAATGTTTTATGAGTTTTTGAGCAACCGATCTTCGCATTTTAGCTTTCGGACGCCATTTTGCTCCAGGTTTTTTAATTGGGAAATATTCGTGCGAGATTTTAATCTTTGCCTCCTGAAGCAATTTATCTTCTTTCGGATTAAAAACAAAGTCATAATACACCTTTACAGGGGCAAATTTCTCGTACAATTCGATCAATTGTTCTTCTAATTGCTCTTTGCTTAATTCCCCTAAATATTTTTTTAAATCTCTTTTACTCATTCTCAAAACTTAAGATTACAAAAGTAAATTACTTTCTTTATAAATACCTCAAAAACCAACGATAATACTTAATTTTGCCGATATTAAACTTAAAAAATACATACATGCTCAAGATTTTCAAAGTTACTGCCATTTTAGAGGGAATCTCTTATTTAGTATTATTTGCTAATATGCTTATTATCAAAAACAATAATCCTGAACTTTACCATACATTATTACGTCCGTTAGGAATGACACATGGTGTTTTATTTATCGGATATATTCTTTTAGCTTTTTTATTGAAAAAATCAATGAATTGGGACTTAAAAACTTTCGGAATCATTTTGGTTGCCTCTCTTATTCCGTTTGGAACTTTTTATATCGAGAAAAAATATTTAGAAACTAAAGCAAATGCATAAGCTTTTGGAGAAAATATTTAACTTTTTATATCCTGTTTTCAGAGACTGGGGAATGAGCCGCAACGTTGCGTCTTATACCAGTCTAATTTTTAATATTCTTATTCTAATAGCGCTGGCATATGTTATTTATTATGCTGCTAAATTTCTTTTGGTTACGCTAACAGCCGTTTTTGCGCAGCGTACCAAAACAAAATTTGATGATTATTTAATTCAAAACAAAACAACAAGATATACCGCTTATTTAATTCCGTTTTTCTTTATTTATAAAGCCGTTCCAGTAATTCTGGACAAATATGAGTATTGGGAATCGATTTTTGGAAAAATTGTCGGAATCTATATTGTATTGCTTGGATTATGGATTGTTCGAACTGTTTTTAATTCCTTACGCGATTATTTAAAACAAAAGCCTGAATACAGCGACAAGCCAATTGACAGTTTTGTTCAGGTTATCATGATTGTACTTTGGATTTTTGGAGTTGCCATGATTATTTCGACTTTATTCGGAATTAAGAAGGGCGAACTATTAACCATTCTAGGGACACTTTCGGCAATTATCATCTTAATTTTTAGAGATACAATTCTTGGATTTGTTTCTAGTGTTCAAGTTGCCATAAACGATATGGTTCGTATTGGCGATTGGATTACGATGGATAAATTTGGTGCCGATGGAGATGTTATCGAAATCAATTTGACAACAGTAAAAGTTCGAAACTTCGATAATACAATCACAACTATTCCAACATACGCTTTAAGTTCTGATTCGTTTCAGAACTGGCGCGGAATGCAGAAATCTGATGGAAGACGTATCAAAAGACATGTTTTAATAAAAAGCAGTACAATTCGTTTTTTGAATGATGAAGATTTGCATCAGCTAAAAAAAGTCCAGTTGATAACTTCTTACATAGACAGCCGTCAAGCAGAAATCGATAAATACAATGATCTTAGGGGAATTGATAAAACGCTTTCGCTAAATGGCCGAAACATGACCAATTTAGGATTGTTTAGAAAATATATTATGCAATATTTAAATGACCATCCGGGATTGAATAAAAATATGCATATCATGTGCCGACAGTTACAATCTACCGCGCATGGAGTTCCGTTGGAAATTTATGTGTTTTCAAGCGACAAACGCTGGGCAAATTACGAATACATTATGGCTGATATTTTCGACCACGTAATGGCATCAGTTAGATATTTTGATCTTGAAATTTTTGAATTGCCGTCGAGTATTGGCTAAATTTTAACCGCAAAGAGCGCAAAGAATACGCAAAGTTCGCAAAGTTTTTACACAAAGCTTTGCGAACTTTGCGTTTATATTGGTGTTTTGCTTATATTAAACTTTGCGTGCTTTGCGGTAAAACGCACAAGCCATTCAACTTGAAACCTGAAACAAAAAAACTACTTCTCCTCTATCCTTTCAAAAAGAAACTCAGGATTATTATATTCAATAGGAACTTCTGGAACGTAACACGGAAGATTAAAATAAGTCCCGATTACCCCTTTTCCTAAATAAAGTTTATCGTCTTTCTTTAAAAGAGCTAAAGGAACTCTTTTCCAAGCGCCTCCAAAAGAAATATAGTGATAATCGCCTCTAAGCGTATCACCTCTTAAATCTCCTCTTACATCGCCAGAATCTTTTCCGGTTCCATAATGCAAAATTTCATAACGGCCATAAAAACGTTTGTCATTTATATGAATATCAAAAACAGCCGTGTCTTTGTTGTTTACAGCGCGGTATAATTGATGATTGTATTTTTCTTTATCTTCTTTAGAATTGCAAGAAGCTAATAATAAGCAGAGAAACAGAAATAATCGCATAATTTATTTTTAGAAAAACAAAAATAGGTTTTTACAATGGGATTATTTCTTTAACTTTAAGGAAAACTTAAAACAAAACCCCATGGAAGATAGAGACACTTTTTTAAAAGAATTCAGAGGCGAAACTTTAGGAACTGTAAGTGCTCAATCTTCAGCAGATGAGATCTTTCAAAACCAGACCATCAGGCCTATTTTAAAACTTCAAAACGACTTGTTCATTGCTGTTTTTATCAATTATGTAAATAAAAACAAACCCGATTTCTATTCTTACTCGGTCGAAAAGAAGCTTCAGACCATCGAAAATTCCATTCAAAAAGACATTAAATTTAGAAATTCCTTAAAAGGAATCGTAATGGCGCTTTTTACAGTAGACGAATACAATACTTACATTCAAAATTCTTCTGATTTGAATAAGCGAATGATGAATTTACTTATTGACCGATTGAAAAATCAGGTGCAGTTGTTTGAAGTGGAATCAAATTAACAATAAAAAAAGTATGCAATTTTAGTTAAGATGAAATTTAGTTTAGATTTTACAACAGATTATGGTCAATTTTATTTAAATGAAAAAGATGAACAAGGAGATACTGAAAGCGAAGATTTTTGGTCTATTGAAGCCTTTAATGATAAACTTGCCGTAGAGAAAGGAATTTTAGGGATTTCTATTGAAAATAGTGAAGGAATTGTAAAATGTGAACTTGAATTTTTAGATTCTAAAAGTTTAATTTCCGATTTCAGTGCTTTTGATCATGTTGTAGAAGCTAGTTTAGAAATAAAAACTGGTTTCGTACAAATAAATGATTGTCCGTTAACGACCCTTATTTTAGAAGAAAAAATTGAAACTGGGAATTATAGAGTTCGTGTCTATTATAGTAATTTAGAATCCGCATATTCTGAAGACGCTAAGGATTGTTATAGAATTGAAATGTGGAAAGATGTTTTTTCAGATAGACATGTTTTAAAGAGATTTGAAAATAAATTCTAATGCAATAAATTTATATTTAAGATAAATGTTCAGCCAATTCCGAAATAAATTCCCTTTAACCGATCAAAAGTGGAACGAATACATCGGTTATTTCAATAGAATTGAAGTTCCTGCGAAAACTACCCTTTTAGAAGAAGGTGAAGTTTCAAAAAAGCTTTATATCATAGAAAAAGGCTGTATTCGGGTTTGGTTTAACAATAATGGAAAAGATCTTACTACGCAATTCTTTTTTGAAAATGAGAGCGTTGCTTCTATCGAAAGTTTTATGAAGAAACTTCCGAGTCCAACAAATATAGAAACGATTGAGCCTTCGGTTTTGTGGTGGATTCATAAAAATGATCTGGATAAAATTCTCGAAGAAATCAAAGAAATACCAGCATTGAGGGATAGTCTCATTAATAAGCTTTTTGAGCGTACTTTTGATTATATGAAATATTTTGTTTCGTTTATAAAAGATTCCCCCGCAGAGCGTTATGTTAATTTAATTCAACAAAGACCTCAGATTATATTGCGTGTTCCGCAACATTATATCGCTTCTTATTTAGGCATAACTACGGTACATTTAAGCAGATTAAAAAGCAAATTAGTAAATAAAAATAATTGACATTTTAATATAAGCCAAACTTAAACTAACTTATATAACCTATATAGTTTAAAGAAAAATTTGATAACAAATGTTATCGTCTGCCCATAAACGGCTCTGTAATTTTGCTTCATAAAATTTAATAATTATGAAAGCAGCAGTAGTTTATGAAAAAGGCGAATTGCCAAAATATGCAGAATTTGAAGAGCCAATTGCTTTAAATGAAAATGAAGTTTTAGTTTCGGTAAAAGCCGTAACCATTACAAATCTGGATAAAGGAATTGCAAGCGGAGATCATTATTCTTCGGAAAAAGAAAACCAAAACGGGTTTGTAGTTGGAAGCGACGGAATTGGAGTTCTAGAAAACGGAACGAGAGTTTACGCCCGTGGAATTTCAGGAACAATCGCAGAAAAAGCTTTAGTAGAGAAAAATCGAATGGTTGTTTTACCACACGGAATTGATGATGCAACAGCCGCAGCGATGCCAAATGCAGTTGCAGGTTCGGCGATGGCACTTCGTTTTAGAGCTGGCATCAAATCAGGTGAAACGGTTTTGATAAATGGAGCAACTGGTTTTACTGGACAAATGGCAGTTCAAATTGCAAAACATTATGGAGCTAAAAAGATTATTGTTACAGGAAGAAATGAAAAAACGCTTGAAAGCCTTTTAGAATTAGGAGTCGATGAAATTGTTTCTTTAAAACAAGATGATGAATCTTTTGTTTCTCAGTTAAAAGAAATCCATAAAAATACTCCAATAGATATTGTAATTGATTATTTATGGGGACATTCAGCAGAACTTATTTTTTCAGTTTTAAAAGGAAATGGAAACTTTACGCATAAAACCCGATATGTTTCTGTTGGTTCTATGTCTGGAGACTTAATTCAATTATCGGCACAGATTTTACGAAGTGTAGATCTTCAATTGTCTGGTTCAGGTTTGGGAAGCTGGACAAAAGAAGAAGTGAAATTGTTATTTTCTGAAATACTTCCCGAAATGTTTCTTTTGGCATCTAAAAATATACTAAAAGTAAATATTGAAACCGTTCATTTATCAGATATTGAGAGAATGTGGAATGCGGAAGTTCCTGACGGCAAAAGGCTTGTGGTTTTGACTTAAAAAAGATTTCAAACACATAGAAACATAGGATTCTTATTTTTTTAAAAGAGAATTAGAAAGAAACTAGTTTATCACACATAGCTATGTGTATTTCTGCTAAGTGAAACGCCTTTTAGGATTCCTAAATTCTATGTTTCTATGTGTTTAAATTTTAGTGTTTTAATATTCTAATAATTCTTTCAAAGCTTGCTCAAATCTATTTCTTGGTAAAAACTGATCTTCTAGCGCTTTAGTAAAAGGAATTGGTGAATCTAAACTTGCTACGCGTTTTACTGGAGCGTCTAGATATTCGAAGCAGTTTTCCATAATTAAAGCCGAAATATCACTTGCAATTCCGCCAAATAGGGTGTCTTCTTGGTAGATTATGGCTTTTCCTGTTTTCTTAACCGAAGCAAAAATAGTTTCAGTGTCCAAAGGCTGTAAAGTTCTTAAATCGATTAAATCGGCATCGATTTCTGGATGTTGAGATAAAGTTTCTAAAGCCCAATGAACAGTAGCACCAAATGCGATAATGGTTACTGATTTTCCTTCTTTAACCAAAGTGGCTTTACCTAAAGGAATGGTATAATAGTCTTTCGGAACATCTTGATAAATACTGCGGTATAATAATTTATGTTCGAAGAATAAAACAGGATTTGGGTCGTTAATTGCAGTATTCAAAAGCCCTTTTGCATCGTATGGAAATGCTGGATAAACTACTTTTAAACCTGGAGTTTTTGTAAACCAAGCCTCATTCGTTTGCGAGTGAAAAGGTCCAGCCTGAGTTCCTCCGCCACAAGGCATGCGAACGACAACATCGGCTTTTTCACCCCAGCGATAATGAGATTTCGCCAAAAGGTTCACAATCGGATTAAATCCAGTTGAAACGAAATCAGCAAATTGCATTTCTACAATCGCTTTATAACCGTTTATAGAAAGTCCCATTGCCGCTGAAATTACAGCGCTTTCGCATATTGGCGTATTACGTATTCTGTCTTTTCCAAAAGCATCAACAAAGCCTTCTGTAATTTTAAAAGCTCCGCCATATTCAGCGATATCCTGTCCCATAATTACAAGGTTTTTATGACGCCACATGGACTGTTCTAGGCTATTTCTAATAGCGTCTATAAAACGAATATTTTCTGAATCTGAATTAGGGCTATATTCCTCATATTGATGTTCTTTATAAACATCATTTAACTCTCCGCTATAAGTTGGTTCGATCTCTGGTTCGGCATTCGCAATTGCCCAATTTTCATCAATTTCATGTTTGATTTCGGTATGAAATTGTTCGTCTAATTCAGCGGTTAGAATTCCGTTTTCAGTCAAATATTTTCTGAAATTCGTAACAGGATCTCTCAATTCCCATTGATCCATTAAATCTTGAGGAACATATTTTGTACCGCTCGCCTCTTCGTGCCCGCGCATTCTGAAAGTTTTAAATTCCAATAAAACAGGACGTGGATCTTCCTGCATTTCTTTCTTTAATTGCGATAGTTTATTGTAAATTTCTACAATATTATTTCCGTCAATAATCCAGCTTTCAATTCCGTAACCAATTCCTTTGTCAGCAAGATTCTCACAGGCATATTGTTCATTGGTTGGCGTAGAAAGTCCGTAACCGTTGTTTTCAATGATAAACATTACAGGGAGTTTCCAAACCGCAGCAATATTCAGCGCTTCATGAAAATCGCCTTCACTAGTTGCGCCTTCTCCCGTAAAAACGGCCGTAATTTTTTTATTGTCTTGAAGTTTATTTGCAAGAGCGATTCCGTCAGCAATTCCTAACTGCGGACCTAGATGCGAAATCATTCCTATAATATGATATTGTTGCGTTCCAAAATGGAAACTTCTATCACGACCTTTTGTAAAACCATTTGCTTTTCCCTGCCATTGAGAAAACAGACGGTGAAGCGGAATTTCTCGAGTAGTAAAAACACCAAGATTTCGGTGCATTGGCAAGACATATTCGGATTCGTCTAAAACAGCGGTTACACCAACAGAAATGGCTTCTTGGCCTATTCCAGAAAACCATTTGGAAACTTTTCCTTGTCGAATCAAGATGAGCATCTTTTCTTCAATCAATCGTGGTTTTAGTATTTTTTTGTATAAATCTAATAATTGCGCGTCAGTCAGGTTTTGGCGGTAAAAGATCATGAATTTTTTTGTTTTTGGTGTTTCAAATATAACAAATTGTTGCTGTTTTATTAGATTCTAGAATAAAATTTTGACCAAAAACAAGCTTTTAATGCCTGAGCTTAAGATTATTTTCTAAAATATTATCTACCTTTGTCAGCGAAAGGTGCTTATGACACCTTTTTTCTTTTAAAATAAAAATGTAAAGTATGCAAAACATTCCTAGTGTAGACTTACGTGATTTCCTTTCGGACGACCCGAAACGTAAACAAAAATTTGTAAATGAAATCGGCAGTGCATTTGAAAACATTGGCTTCGTAGCCTTAAAAGGTCATTTTCTTGATGATCAATTGGTAGACGAACTTTATGGTGAAATAAGAAACTTTTTCGCCTTGCCAATAGAAACTAAGCATAAATATGAAATTCCTGGAATTGGTGGACAAAGAGGCTATGTTTCTTTTGGAAAAGAACATGCTAAAGGACGCAAAGAGGGAGATTTAAAAGAGTTTTGGCATTTTGGCCAGTACGTTGACGCAGCTTCAAGATGGGCTTCAGAATACCCAGATAATGTAGAAGTTACTGAACTGCCTCGTTTTAATGCAGTTGGTAAAGATGCTTATCAAAAACTTGAAAAAACTGGGGTTTATGTATTAAGAGCTTTGGCTTTACATTTAGGACTAGATGAGTTTTATTTTGATAATTATGCAAAAGAAGGAAACTCAATTTTGAGACCAATCCACTACCCGCCAATCACTTCTGAGCCAGAAAATGCAATTCGTGCGGCAGCTCACGGAGACATCAATTTAATTACTTTATTGATGGGCGCTCAAGGAAGAGGATTACAAGTTCAAAACCATAATGGCGACTGGATTGATGCTATTGCAGAAGATGACGAATTGGTAATCAATGTTGGAGATATGTTGTCTAGACATACCAACAATAAATTAAAATCTACAATTCACCAAGTGGTAAATCCGCCAAGAGAACTATGGGGAACTTCACGTTATTCTATTCCATTTTTCATGCATCCAGTAAGCGATATGCGTTTGGATTGTCTTGAAAACTGTATTGATGAAGAAAATCCAAAGAAATACGAAGATATTTCGGCTGGAGAGTTTTTACACGAGCGTTTAGTAGAGTTAGGTTTAATTAAAAAATAAACTTAAATAACTTCCAAATATAAAAATTCCAAATTCCAAGTTTTTCTTGGGGTTTGGAATTTAATTTTTAAATATCTTTATGCTTGGAATTTATTTTTAGAATAAGAAAATATGGACTTTAAAGATCAATTAAAAAACTTATTTCCAGATCACGTTGAATCAAATGAACCTGAGCAAGTTGAAGAACAAGAGCACGTTCTGTATGTACAGAAAGAACCTATGATCTGTAAATTTGAAAAAAGAAAAGGAAAACCAACTACGATAATAGAAGGTTACGAAGGCTCAGATGAAGATTTTAAAGTCTTAGCCAAAGAAATCAAAACAAAATTAAGCGTTGGCGGCACTTTTAAAGACGATTCGATCATAATTCAAGGCGATTACCGTGACAAAATTATGGCAATCTTAAAAGAAAAAGGATTTAAAACCAAACGTGTAGGTGGATAAAAAGTTTCAAGTTTAAAGTTAAAAGTTTCAAGTTATTTGACTAACCTGAAACTTGAAACCTGAAACAAAAAAACTCAGAACCTTAGCATCTCAGAAACTTAGCAACTTTAAAAAAAATGATTCAATCATCAGAATTAATACTAAACCCTGACGGAAGCGTTTATCACTTAAACCTTCGTCCGGAACATATAGCACACGACATTATTTTTGTCGGTGACCAAAACAGAGTAGAAAAAATCACTCAGTTTTTCGATTCAATCGAACATTCTGCTCAAAAAAGAGAATTTAAAACCCAAACAGGTATTTATAAAGGCAAAAGAATTTCGGTAGTTTCTACAGGAATTGGACCTGATAATATTGATATTGTACTAAACGAATTAGATGCTTTAGTAAATATCGATCTTAAAACGCGTCAGCCAAAAGAAAAATTAACTTCTTTAAACATTATCAGAATTGGAACTTCGGGTTCTTTGCAAGAAGATATTCCGGTTGACAGTTTCGTAATGTCGAAATTTGGCTTAGGATTAGACAATATGCTTCGCTCCTATTTGATTGACGATGTTTCTATTATAGAAATGGAAGATGCATTTGTAGAGCATACAAACTGGGATCCAAAAAAAGGAAAACCTTACGTAACGCAATGTTCTGAAAAATTAGAAAAACTAATAGAATCAGATCGAATTTTTAAAGGTATTACGGCAACTGCAGGAGGATTCTATGGCCCACAAGGAAGAGTTTTACGTTTAAATATTCAAGACGAAGAATTAAATAATAAAATGGATAATTTTAGTTTTAATGGAACTAAAATCACTAATTTAGAAATGGAAACGGCTGCAATTTACGGGCTTTCGGCTCTTTTAGGCCATAATGCTTTATCGTTAAACGCTATTATTGCCAATCGTGCTTCTGGAACTTTTAGCGCAGATCCGTACAAGGCTGTCGATGAATTGATTGCTTATACATTAAATAAATTAGCCAGTAATTAATTAGAGATTTTATGCAAAATTCTATTCTTAAATTCGAACAGTTATTGAGCGAGAATGTCAATTACATTCCGACAATACAGAATGAAATTTTAGAAGCAAAAAATCTTGGTAAATGGTCTAAAAAAGAGATTTTAGGTCATTTGGTGGATTCTGCAATTCATAATTTGGTACGCTTTACAGAAATTAATTATTCGGAAAAACCATATCGTCATAGACCGTATAATCAGATGGATTTAGTAAATTTAAATCAGTATCAGAAAACAGATATTAAGGAGCTAACTCAGTTGTGGTTTTCAATAAACAAGCAGATTGTGAGAATCATGAAGACGGTAAATGAGAAAGCTTTGGATTATGAAATCATTTTGGCCGATGAATCTGTAATTGATTTGAGGTTTTTAATGACTGATTATGTTGAACATTTAGAACATCATATTAATCAAATAAGAGCATAAATTATGTTTTTGAGAGTAGCCAGACATACAAATGATTTAGAAAAAATAGAAAATTTTTATGTTGATGTGCTCGGGTTTGAACGATTGGGCGGATTTGAACATCATAATAATTATGATGGTGTTTTTATCGGAAAACCTGGTTTAGACTGGCATTTTGAATTTACTCAATCTGATATTAAAGCCAAACATACTTTTGATGAAGATGATGTTATGGTGTTATATCCAAAAACTATTGCAGATTACGATAAATTAGTACATAAATTAACGCAGCACAATATTGCAGTTATTCCATCGCTGAACCCTTTTTGGAATGAAAACGGAAAGATGATTCAGGATCCAGATGGTTATAGAATCGTAATATCTCCTTTAAAAGCTGTAATTAGCGAAATTGAATAATGGAACAAGAAACTCATAAAAAAATATTATTTAAATATTATAGTGATTATCTAGACGAAGTAGTGTCTGAAACAATGTGGGCAGAAATTATTGATCTGGAGAAAGGTCTTTTCAAACTGGATAATATTCCGTTTTTCGGTCCTTTAATTGCTACAGACGATATTTTCTATGCCGAATATGATGAAACAGAAGAACGTTTTATGCATAGAAAAACGATTCAGAATTCTGGAAATTCGATTATTCAGGTGGCGGTTTTAGAAAAAGGATTTGACAAGGAAATCATCCGAGAAAAACTGAAAGCAATTAATTGTTTGTCTGAAGGATTGAATGAAACCTTTTTCGCAGCAGAAATTACTAAAGATATAGATTACTCTTTGGTAAGAAGTCTTTTGAATGAATACGAATCTAAAGAAATCATAGAATTTGCAGAACCTTGCCTTTCAGAGAAACATAGGGCAGATTTATTAAAAAACTAAACTCAACTCAACCATAAGATTACGCATACCAAGCAACTTAACTTAAACTTAAAATAAATGAAAACTGTCAAAATTGCGGGTGTTCCGGAACACTTCAATTTGCCGTGGCATCTATGCATTGAAAACGGCGAGTTTGAAGAAGAGAACATCGACTTACAATGGACAAATGTTCCCGAAGGAACTGGGAAAATGTGTCAAATGCTTCGCGATGGAGAAACAGATTTGGCTGTTATTCTAACCGAAGGAATTTTAAAGGATATAGCAGCGGGAAATCCGAGCAAAATTGTTCAGATTTACGTGCAGTCACCATTAATTTGGGGAATTCACGTTGATGCAAAATCTGATTTTCAAACGCTAAAAGATCTAAAAAATAAAAAAGCTGCGATTTCGAGATTGGGTTCAGGATCACAATTGATGGCTTATGTAAATGCAAATGAGCAAGGCTGGGAAATGGATGATCTCGAATTTGAAATTGTAAATACAATTGATGGTGCCGTAGACGCCTTGACCAACAAAAAAGCAGATTATTTTATGTGGGAACGTTTTATGACTAAGCCTCTTGTTGATAAAGGTGTTTTTAGACGTATTGACGACTGCCCTACTCCTTGGCCTTCATTTATCATTGTGGTTCGCGATGAGTTCTTAAAAAAGAACGGCAAGACAGTTGAAACGATTCTTAAAATAATCAACAAAACAACTGTTGATTTTAAAGAGATTCCAGAGATAGATAAGAAATTATCTAAACTGTTCAATCAAAAATCTGAAGATATTAAAGAATGGCTGAAATTGACCCAGTGGTCGCAAAAAAACTTGACAGAAAAATCTTTTAATAAAATTCAAAATCAGTTATTTGATCTGGGAATTATTGATAAAAAAAGTATTTTTGTAGAAACAGTAAAAGCATTGTAATACTTGCTTTTTGATTCGTATGATGAAATTCCCTAAAATTGACTTACCGCGATTAAAATCTAAACTACAGGTGAAATCACCGTGGGACAGGATTATTATCTCGATTTTAAGTCTTTTAATTACAATTCCGATTTTCATCATACTGCATCAGAACTTAATTGATTTGGAATGGGCATTCAATTTAGATCGTATCTTCATCTTTATTTTTGTTTTTGCAGCCATATTTTTTCTTCTGATGTATCTCAGAACGATTATTATTCTGTGTGTGGCAGTTTATTTACTAATTCTGTTTTACGGATCTGTAATTGGAAATTATGGCTTTAACGAAATCTCAGAAGATTATAATTCTATGATTTACACCATGTCTGATAATCCATATCCGCAGGATATTATTGTTGCAAAGCTGCTTCCGTTTCCAAATAAAACAAAGATTATCAATGCTATAGAATACCAAAATCCTAAAGTGCGAAATTTTGCTATTATGGCAACCTCAAAGCATTTTAAAAGCGTTAGAGGATATTCAGATTATCGAACCATAATTCAATGTTTTGCTGTTTTTAAAGAAATAAACGGCAGATGGAATTATGTAAACGATCCAAAAGACGGTGATTATATTGCAACCGCCAGCGAATCTTTAGAATATTTTTCTGGCGATTGCGATGATCACTCTATTTTGATGGCTGCTGCTGTGCGCTCCATTGGCGGAACTCCGCGCCTTATTCATACAAAAGGACATATTTATCCCGAAATTTTAATTGGTTCTATGATTGATTTGGAAAAAATCAATTACCTAATTAAAAATGTTCTTTTTGCAAAAGAAAGTTATGGCAAAAAACTGCACTATCATATAGACGAACGAGGTCAGGTTTGGATGAACTTAGATTATACGGCAACTTACCCTGGAGGGCCGTTTATGTATGAGGAAATTTTAGGGGCTTTAACTTTAAATTAATACATCTCAAGAAGCCAATCACACTAGTTTTGACTTCGGTTAGAGATAATTTGTAAACAATTGGTTATCAGTAAAGGTTCGGGAAACAAAGACTTTCTGCATTAAAAGCAATTCATTTTTATAAGTAAAAAAAATCTTTATAAATATTTGATTTCGAATATTTTAATGTCATTTTTTTTTGTAACTTTTCCTGTTTAACTTTTAATCACAAAATCATGAAAAACTCTAAATTATTTACCCTCGTAATTGCCATTGCTGTCGTCGTATTAATTGTTTCATGCCATCGTAAAAGAGACAAGCTTGTGAATTCATGGAAAGTTACTGCAGTAGAACCTAAAGAAGCTGTTTCTGATTCTACTAAAAACGCGATTTTAACCAATGGAATGCTTACGTTTACTGAAGATGGGCATGTAACAGGATATTTGCTTCGTGAAATCACGGACGGAACTTATGCGCTAACACAAAAAGGAAAAAAACTTGTTATTAAAGATGAAGTTGGTACGCCTTATGTTTGCGAAAGCACTATAACAGACGATAAATTAATTCTAGATACCAAAGAAGCCAAACTAACATTTGATAAAATTTAAACAGAGAATTATCTCTTAATTAGATACAAAAAACCATTCACTACAATTGTAAAGAATGGTTTTTTGATTTTTAAGTCTAAAATAAATATCTTTGCAACTCTTAAAATAAGTACGCTCTATGTGAAAAATAATTTCTTTCAGTAAAATTTAGTAATCAACCACTTTTTTGTGGCTGTTAAATTATTTATCTATAAAAGAAAGGAATTATGCTTATTCTTCAAAATATCTCCTATCAGCATGAGAATAAAGATATGCTGTTTCAAAACATTAGTTTTACACTCAACAATCACGATAAAACCGCTTTAGTCGGAAATAATGGTGTTGGAAAATCTACACTACTAAAAATTATTGCTGGCGAATTAATGCCGTTTTCAGGACAAATCATACAGCAATCAAAACCCTATTTTGTTCCGCAGTTATTTGGCCAGTTTAATGATTTGACTATTGCTGAAGCTTTACAGATAAAGGAAAAAATAACTTCACTTAAAGAAATACTTGAAGGTGTTGTAACCGAAGAAAATCTTCAGCTTCTAAATGACGATTGGACGATTGAAGAACGTTGTAACGAAGCGCTCTCCTATTGGCAACTTTATGATTTAGATTTAAATCAGAAAATGGAAACTTTAAGTGGCGGACAGAAAACAAAAGTGTTTTTGGCCGGAATCATGATTCACGAGCCCGATCTAGTTTTGTTGGATGAGCCTAGTAATCATTTGGATTTTGTAAGCAGAACGTTATTATATGATTTTATAAAATCTACCTCTAGTACATTGCTTATCGTTAGTCACGACAGAACATTGCTCAATCTTTTGAATAAGACTTTGGAAATGACCAAAAATGAGATTTCTGTCTATGGAGGGAATTATCATTTTTATAGCGAACAGAAAAAAATTGAAAACAATGCCTTAGAACAAGATGTTCAGGGCAAGGAAAAGGCACTGAAAAAAGCAAAAGAAAAAGAACGAGAAACAATTGAACGTCAGAACAAATTAGATTCTAAAGGAAAAAAGAAACAAGAAAAATCGGGCGTTGCCAGAATTATGATGAATACGCTTCGAAATAAAGCCGAAAACAGCAGTTCAAAACTTAAGGATGTTCATGCCGAAAAAATTGGCAATATTTCCGAAGATTTGAGACAGCTGCGTTCATCACTTCCTGCTATAGATCAAATGAAATTTGGTTTTAATACGGCATCTTTTATTAAAGGGAAAACACTTTTTAAGGCGTCTGATCTTAATTATACTTATGGACAAAAAGATCTCTGGAATGAGAATCTCAATTTTGAAATTCTTTCTGGTGATCGTTTTGTTATAAAAGGTGCCAATGGTTCTGGAAAAACGACTTTGATTAAGATTATTCTCGGTGAACTAAAGCCAACAAAGGGAAATAGTACTTCTTTAGCCAAAAAAGCAATTTATATCGATCAGGATTATTCATTATTGAATCAAGATTTAAAAATTTATGATCAGGCTCTGACTTTTAACGACTGCGGTTTAGAAGAACATGAAATCAAAATGAGATTGAATCGCTTCTTGTTTTCTAGAAATGATTGGGACAAACCTTGCAATGCGCTGAGCGGTGGCGAAAGAATGCGCTTAATGTTATGCTGTTTAACGATTAGCAACGAATCGCCTGAAATTATAATTCTAGATGAGCCGACCAATAATTTAGATATTCAGAATATTGAAATTCTTATTGCAGCAATTAATGAATACCAGGGAACGTTGCTTGTAATCTCGCACGATCAAACGTTTTTGGAACAAATTAATATTGAAAAAACAATCTCACTTTAAAAGCAAAAAAGGCGTCAGAATAATTCTGGCGCTTTTTTTAATTGCAAATCCAACTCTTAAAACATCAAGCAATGAATACTTTTTAAGGGTAAAAAAACTATTATTTTATAGCTAATTTTTTACGAAATAATCTGTAAATTGCAGATAAGCTTATTTGTAAGCTTTTATTCTGCAAGTATACTTTTGAAAATCAGAACTTAACGTTTAATTAAATGTCTTAAATTATGAAATCCAAAAACAGAATTCTTCCTGCCCTACTTGCTTTTACTTTATTGATAACCGAAACTGTATTGCCATGTACAAGAATAGTTTACGAAGGTTTAAACGGAACAATTATTACCGCCCGTTCAATGGATTGGCGAGGAGAAATTCCGGCTAATCTGTGGATTTTTCCGCGTGGCATTGCAAGATCTGGAGAAGTTGGTACAAGTTCAATAAAATGGAAATCAAAATATGGAAGCGTTATTACGAGTTCATGGGACATCGCTTCTTCTGACGGAATGAATGAAAAAGGTCTTGTAGGTAATCTTTTATGGCTTGTAGAATCACAATATCCTGCATTTGAGAAAAACGGAAAAGTAAAAGGTCTGGCAGTTTCATTATGGCTTCAATACGTTTTGGATAATTTTTCAACGGTTTCTGAAGCAGTCGCAGCCTTAGAAAAGAATGATTTTGTTATTACTTCGTCACACATTCCGGGAACCAATATTTTTGCGACCGTACATTTGTCAATATCAGATTCTACTGGTGATAACGCAATTTTTGAATATATAAATGGAAAATTGGTTATTCACCATGACAGAAAATATGTTGCCATGACCAATTCTCCTATTTTTGACCAGCAATTGGCTATTAATGCGTACTGGAAAGGCATTCCGGGCACAATTATGCTTCCTGGAACCAATCGCGCAGCAGATCGCTTTGTAAGAGCTTCCTATTATATTGATGCTATTCCGAAAACAGATAACAGTAGAACGGCTTTGGCAAGTGTTTTTGGGGTTATTAGAAACTGTTCTGTTCCTTTAGGTATTTCCTCAGAAACAGAACCCAACATCTCCTCTACCCGCTGGAGAACTGTCGCTGACCAAAAGAATCTGGTTTATTATTTTGATAATGTTTTGAATCCCAATGTAATTTGGGTTGAATTCAGTAAAATTGATTTTAGTGAAAAAGGAAAAATTAAAAAACTAAGCTTGGCCAATAATGAAAATTATTCAGGTGAATCTTTGATTAATTTCAAGGAAACAAAGCCTTTTCAGTTTGCTGGATTAGATTAATCAATCTCCTCTAACTGCTATAAATACACTTAAAACCTTCAAATTGAAATGTTTGAAGGTTTTGTTTTTGGAAAAAAAATGAAGAAAAATATTGCGCAGTCAAATGACTTCGTTATATTTGCAGTCAAATAACTGCATAATGGAAATTAGAAGAGACGTTTTTCAAGCAATAGCCGATCCTACTCGAAGAGCTATTTTAAGTTTAGTTGCCATTCAGGCTATGACTCCTGGGGCGATTGCAGAGAATTTTAACTCGTCTAGACAGACGATTTCAAAACATATTCAGATTTTAAACGAATGTGAACTGTTACATCAAACACAAAACGGAAGAGAAATTTATTATCATTTAAATCCAGAAAAAATGAAAGAAATTGACAAATTCATCGAGCCATTTAGAAAAATGTGGGATGATCGTTTTAATAAGTTAGAATCAATTATGAAAAACTATAAAAAATAAATCATGGAAAAGAAAACAAAAATTCACGCGGAAGATGACAGACAAGATCTCGTAATTACAAGAGAATTTAATCTTCCGGTTGAACTATTATTTAAGGCTCATACCGAACCCGAAATTGTTGCACAATGGATGGGCACAAAAGTTTTGAAATTGGAGAGTAAGAAATATGGCGGTTGGGAATTTGAAACCAGTGATCCTAATGGAAATGTAGTTTTTAAGGCCAATGGTGTTTTTCATGATTTTGTTCCGAATGAAAAAATAGTGCGCACTTTTGAAATGGATAATATCAATTTTGCACCTCAATTGGAGTTTTTAGCATTTGAAAAGCTAACAGATGAAACTAGTAAATTGACTATGCAGATTATCTACAAATCTATTGAACATAGAATGAATCAGTTAAAATTGCCATTTGCACAAGGTTTAAATATGGCACACAACCGATTGGAAGAAATTGTAACTCAACTAAAATAAAAATCATGAGCAAAAAGAATAAAATTATTTATTGGATTGCCACTTTATGGCTGGCTTTAGGAATGACATCAACAGGAATTGTACAACTGATACCTTTAAAAGAAGAAGCAGAAATGATCCAACATTTAGGATATCCGCTTTACTTTTTAACCCTTTTGGGTGTTTGGAAATTATTGGGAGTTATAGCAATCTTAATCCCTAAATTCGGTTTATTAAAAGAATGGGCTTATGCAGGTTTCTTTTTTGCAATGTCAGGAGCCGTTGTTTCGCATTTAGCTGTCAGAGATGATGCATCGGCACTTTTTGGACCAGTATTATTAATTGTTCTAACAGTCGTTTCTTGGTATTTCAGACCAGAAACTAGAAGATGCAATTCTAATTAAAAAATATAAGAAGATGAAAAAGCAACTGACAATAAACGAACAAGAAGAATTATTAAGCATTCTAGAAAAACGTTTTGAGAAGAATACAAACCGCCATAAAGGTTTAGATTGGTCAAAAATTGAAGCCAAACTAAAAGCTAACCTATCAAAATTATGGTCTCTTGAGGAAATGGAAAGAACTGAAGGCGAGCCAGACGTAATTGGATATGACGCTAAAACTGACGAATATCTTTTTGTAGATTGCTCTACTGAAAGTCCTAAAGGGCGTAGAAGTATTTGTTACGATCATGAAGCGCTGGAAAAAAGAAAAGAACATAAACCTGCTGATAGTGCTATTAATATGGCTCAAGAAATGGGAATTGAAATCTTAAATGAAGAGCAATATAAAGAATTGCAAAAATTGGGGAAATTTGATGCTAAAACATCAAGCTGGATTTTAACTCCGCCAGAAATAAGAAAACTTGGAGGTGCTATTTTCTCAGATTTCAGATACAATACGGTTTTTGTGTATCACAATGGGGCAGAATCTTATTATGCTGCGAGAGGATTTCGCGGTTTGTTAAGAGTTTAAAGAAGATTGAAAACCTCCAAAAATGGAGGTTTTTTATTCTCTTAAAATCTTCTCCATTTTTTTGCCTTTGGCTATTTCGTCTACTAGTTTATCAAGATAACGTATTTTCTGCATCAATGGATCTTCTATTTCTTCTACGCGATAACCGCAGATAACACCAGTGATTTTAGATACATTTGGGTTCAATTCAGGAGCTTCTGCAAAGAAAGTTTCAAAGTCAACTTTCCTTTCAATTTGTTCTTGAAGTTGCTCATCATTATATCCTGTCAACCATTTTATTACGATATCCAATTCTTCTTTGGTTCTCCCCTTCTTTTCAACCTTTTGAATATATAAAGGATAAACACTGGAGAATAGTAATTTATATACTCTTTCGTTTTTCATAAGGCTCTTTTTTTAACTGTTATTTGGTTATGTAAATATAATTCAAAACTTAAAAAACTCGGATACAAGAATTATTTATAACTTAGATTCTTCAAAAATATTTTAAAAAATTAAAGTGATGAAAAATAATTCAAATGACGAGACACCAAAAGTGACAGGACTTGGCGGAATTTTCTTTTTTATGGATAATCCAAAAGAAACCAAAGAATGGTACACCAAAAATTTGGGCTTAGAAATTAACGAATGGGGTTCTTCAAGTTTTGAATCTAGAAACCTCGAAAATCCTAACCAAATTGAATCTACACAATGGTGTCCATTTAAGAAAGGTGACGAATATTTCTCTCCATCAAAAAAGGAATTTATGGTGAATTATCGTGTTCAAAATATTGAAGGTCTTTTAGAAAAATTAAAAGCAAATGGCGTTACAATTCTTGACGATATCGAAACCTACGAGTATGGTAAGTTTGTACATATTATGGACACAGAAGGCAATAAAATTGAGCTTTGGGAACCTTAATTTAGTTTTGAGTTAGGAATTATGAGTTAGGAATTATGAGTTAGGAATTATGAGTTAGGAATTATTGAAAAAATACTATGTTTAATACATTAATTAAGATCAATTGTCATTCAAAAAATAAGTTTTTAAAACTGATCGCGGGCAATTTATTAGAGAAATTATATTGTTGCGAGATAAACTGTGCAGAAATGGATAAAAGCGTCTTGTTTGCACATCATGCGCGCGGATGCACTATTGTGGCTTCTAAAATCTGTGAAAATGTGGTCATTTTTCAGAACGTATCAATTGGAGCCAATTTAAAATACAATAAAACAAGTAAAGAATGGGAAAACGTCGGAAATCCTATTATTGCTAAAAATGTAATTATTGCTGACGGTGCCAAAATTTTAGGCCCAATCTTGATTGGAGAAAATTCGGTTATTGGTGCTGGGGCTATTATAACAAAAAATATTCCCGCAAACAGTGTTGCTTATGGTGTAAATCAGTTTAAGCCTAAGGATGAAAATTACGATTTGATCTTCAACTCCAATATGATTGATTCTCAGAAAATAATAGCAGCAAATAAAAAACTAGTAGCCGATTTTAATCAAAGGAACTAATCACATTCCTGGCCAATACAAGAAATTGAATTTATGTCCATCTGGATCTGCAAAACCAAAAGTATAACCTTGCTCAAAATTCTCAGGCTCAGAAAAAATAGTTCCGCCAATTTCTTTCACTTTTTTGTACCAAAGGTCTACTTCTTCCCTACTTTCTGCAGAAAGCGAAAATATAATTTCATTTTCTTTTTTAGCATTTACTAAATCACCCTTTAAGGCAGTTTTGAACCTATCGTTTGTAAAAAAGTTGATGATGAAATTATTCTCCGCAATAGAAAAACTCACGATTTCCTCTGTGTTTTGTCCGTTTTGCTTGAAGCCTAAATTGGTATAAAATTGAATTGTCTGCTGTAAATCGTGAGTAACCAAGTTAGCCCATATCATTTTCGTTTTCATAAACTTAAGTTTTAATTGATTGAGACTAAGTTACTGATTTTATTATTTAAAGAGTTTTAAAATAATGGCAAAGATTTTCAGAATTCTTATTTTTTGTGTGCCTTAAAAAGCAATTCCAAACTGAAATCCAACAGTAAAACTGGCGGGATGATCATTTCCAAAACGAACAGGCAACGGTACGGCAATATAATAACTGCAACTGCTACTTTTCATAATGGTTTTATTAAATACAGGAGTAAAACCGTATCGTCCGCTGGATTCAAAAGCTGCTCTTCCTGCAAATGTGTAGCCTTTTCCTAAAGCAACCAAAACGCCAGGATGAAATAATAAATTGGTTACTTTGCTTGTTCCTTTATCGTCTTTTATATTAGGAACCATCTCAAAAGAAAATCCGATTTTCTCATTTTTCCAGATATTTATTCCCGTTGGAAAACCAACCGCATAATAATCTCTAAAGTTTACAGTAGTCTCATCTGCGTTTATGGTGACAATGGGATGCATGATGCCAAAATATCCCGTAATTTTTGGATAAGTAGTTTGCGAGAAAGCTGTAAAACCAGCAAATAATACAATAATAAAAGTTAGCTTGAAAGACATTGTTTTTAATTTTGGTTATAAAAACAAAGCTAGAAGCATCTGTTATCAAAAAATAGAACTCAGTTTACCTTTTGTATCTGGTTTACTTTTTTGACTTTTTTCTATAAGCCGAAGGATTTTTTCCGGTATGAAGTTTAAAAATTCTAGTAAAATGACTTTGGTCTGAAAAGCCTGTTATATAAGCAATTTCAGTTAAGGTATGAGTTGAATTTTCAATAAGATTAATTGCCTTTTCGATACGGAGTTTTCTAACATATTCTCCAAAATTTAAATCTTCAAAATGTTTTGAAAATTCTCGTGACAAGTAGGAAGGATTTAAATCTAATTCGCTCGAAATCTTCTTTAAATCAAAAGTAAATTGAGCGTCAATCTGATCTTGAATTATGTTTTTCAAATCTTTTACCCACAAAGGTGTTTTGCCTGATATTTTTTTGTCTTTTAGAAACTTGTTATAAACTTCATGCAGCAATTTTTCGAACGGACTATTTTGTAAATGATTCTGCTGATATAAATGTGTAGCCCAGCTGTATAAGGCATCATACAAAATCATTCCTTTTTCTAGCAATTCCTGATCATCTTTGATATTATAAGCCATTCCAGCAGAAATAGCCCAAAGACCAGCCGATTCTTTTGCGATTTCGTGCCTGTCGGTATCTGCGCCACGCACAATTCCCGCAACAATTTTAACTGCTGGATCTTTTATATCATATTTCTTTACGATATAATCAAAAGTACATTCTTCATTATAATGCGTAAATTCAACGTTTGGGATGTCAAACGGAATAGCATTCAGCTCTTTTGCTTTCGTGATAACATCATCAAAAGGAACATAAATGAATTCAGATTCAGGATCAACAAATTTTCGAATCAACCACGGACAGGCAATTCGATCTATTTTGGGCCTTTCTCTGGTTATCCATTTCATTTCGAAATACTTTTATCTTTTAAAACTTTAGCTAAACTACATCTATTTATGATTTATTCAAAAGCTTGAATTTTAAAGTTTTGTGATTTTTTTGAATGATAATAAACTAAAGCCAAAGAAAGTTCTAAAATTAAATGTCTGCTGTAATGAGATGCTTATCTACGATTTTTCTATTTTTAGGCTTTAATACTTTATTAAACAATATATGATCCTAGCTTTTGATACTTATTACTTTGGCCAAAAAGCAAAAACAATCTGTCTTGAATTTGCGAATTGGAATGAAGATAAAGACTTTAAAATTCATTCTGAAACAATAGACAATGTTGCTGAATATATTCCTGGCGAATTTTATAAAAGAGAATTGCCATGTATTTTGAGTTTGTTAAACCAAATAGATTTGTCTAAGATTGAAGTTATTGTTGTTGATGGTTTTGTGTACTTAAATGACGAACAGAAATATGGTTTAGGAGGTTATCTATACGAGAAATTAAACAAAGAAATTCCAATTATTGGTGTTGCCAAAACGAATTTTGCCTCTATAGAAAAGAATAAAAAAGCTTTGTTTAGAGGAGATAGTAAGAAACCGTTATACATTACTTCTGTCGGAATTGATTTGGATGAAGCCTATAAAAAAGTCGAAAGCATGCATGGAGAATTTAGAATGCCGACTTTATTAAAAGAATTGGATAGATTGACAAAGGAAAATTTAGAAATAGAAAAATAAGAAGTTGTTCAATTGCAATACGCTTATTATAAATGTGTTGCAATTACTCATACTCCTATTCAAAAAAAGTCGAACCATTTTTTTTAAAGAAAATGCGTTCGACTTTTTTTATTCGGTCGCCTGAGTCTGGTTTCTTTTTCAATTTTGTATCGAAATAAAATTCTAACATCAAAAAACGATACAATGAAAACTTCAGTAAAATTTTTAGCAGTTCTTTTAGTAAGTAACTTTTCTTTTGGACAAGATATCAACAGAAAAATTGATTCTATAATAAAAGACAATTATCGAAAGAATCCCAATGTTGGTATCAGTGTTGGTTTTATCAAAGACAACAAAGAATATTACACTTCGTATGGTAATCTAGATTCTAAAAGTGATGCCAAAATTGATAAAAACTCGATATTCGAAATCGCTTCGATCACTAAAATTTTGACTTCTAATTTAATTGCACAAGCAGTGAATGAGAATAAAATTAAAACCGATGATTTTATAGACGCTTACCTTCCTACAGCATATGTACTGCACCCAAATCTTCAAAAGAAAATAAGAATTTCAGATTTGGCCTCTCACCAATCTGGTTTGCCTGATATTGATTTTGGGAAACTGATTGAGCTTAATCCGCAACAGCCTGTAAGTAGCGTAACGCAAGAAACATTATCATCATTAATTAATAATTGTACAGAATTAGCAGATTACGGCAAATATCGTTATTCAACAATAGGTTATACTTTGCTTGGTCAAATATTAGAAAAGATCTATAATAAAAGCTATGATCAAATTATCAGAGAAAAGATGATTCAGCCATTAAAAATGAAAAGAACATTTACAAAAGATTTTAATGTAAAAAACATCACTACGAGCCATAATCCAGATGGCGGAATTCAAGAATTTTTCAAATGGAATATTACAGCTCCAGCTGGATTAATAAAATCAAACGCTTCAGATATGATTCTGTATTTAAAAGCTGTTTTAAACGAAAAAAGCGCTATCGGTAAAGCTGAATTGATTACAGAAAAAATCTACTATAAAGATCAAAAAAGAGAAATGGGATTAGGTTTAGGAATCATGACAGATGATAAAAATACCATTTATTCTAAATCTGGAGATTCTATGGGGCAATCTTCCATTATATGCTACAATAGAGACAAAAATTGGGGAATCATCATATTATTAGATCAGCGAAATTCAAAAATGAGACAAAATTTACTAAATACGATCTATGATTCTGTTTTAGAATAAATTAAAATAAAAACTCCTCAATTTATTTGAGGAGTTTTGTTATTAAAGTTGCTCAGCAGTGCTAAGAAAACGATTATACTCTAGAATCTTGTTCTTTAACCTTTCTGCTAAATAAACGTTTCCATCTTTAAGTTCGTTATGTATAATTTCGGCTTCTTCAATATATTTTAACTTTTTTTCATCATTCCAATAATAAGGAGGTTGGTATAAATTGCATATTCTATCCGCCATTTTTACAGCCCAAACTTCTATTGGCTGTTCTTTAATTCTGTTTAAGCTATCGCGCATTTTTTCAAACGAATCCTCAATTTCCTCATTTTTAGTTAATGCCAAAACTCCCAATGCGACCTGAGTTCCAAATAAATCAATAACTTTTTCATAACTAAATGCAGTGTCTTCAATAGTATCATGAAGCATTGCACATTTTACAGCCAAATCGGCATTCATATTTTCTGTAAATCGTACAGCATTTAAAACTTCAAAAACGACGCTTCCAATATGATTGATATATTCTACCCTTTCACCTTCATTACTGCCTCCATATTTTTGTCCGTCATGAAGTTTAGAAACCAATTGCCAAATATTTTGTATTTCGTCTATTGACCAGTCTTTTTGCTGTTTCATAATTTTAATTTTGATTGGATGTAATTTATTGCTTTTTTTTGAATATTGAAAACATTCAATCAACGTTCTGCTTTTCTTTTATGATATGATTGTATATTAGCTTCAACTAAAACTAAATCTTTAATCCGAATGAATAATACTCAAGAGCTAATAGAAATAATACCTTTTTCAGAATTTGAGAATACTTTTAATAGTATAAATTCAAATGAAAAATTTGTTTTTTTGCCTCTTGCTACACTTCAATTTAAGAAGCATTCAGAATTTGAGAATAAGAGTTTTCATTTTGTTTCGATTTGGGATACAGGAGATTATGAGGAAAGTTTTTTTTAATGAGTTTAGAAAAAACATTAGATGTATCAAATTCAAAATAGAAAACAACAAATATTCTTATCCAGAAAAATTGAATTTTCCTTTTATTAATTTATTATCTCACGCATATGATCTAACTCAGCAAAATTTCCAGCAGAATTTAGATTACTATTTAGAACCTAAAAGCTATCATGAATTTTCCTCTGAAAAAAGTATTTTCAGCCAAGGACGAGAATTTGTCTTTAATTCCTTAAACGGCATCGATAAATTTGAATCTAGTTATTATTATGAAAGGATAACGCAATATTTATATACCAAAGAAAAATACAAACTTTTTGACAAAATAAATCCACAGTTTACTTATTCTGAAACTTTTATCGGAATAACAACGACCAAAGAAGAAGTTATAGCAGAATTTAATGAAGAGGGAAAATCTAAAGATGAAATCATTAATAATCTGCTAGGAACGCCAGAATGGCTGCAGTCGCCTGAAGAAATTCCGGAAAAACTAAATTTAATTTTTATAGGAAGTGTTTATGAAGGAGATTTTACAAATGGATCAGCAGAAATATATCTTTTTTGGGATAAAAAAAATGATGAAGCCTATCAATTTTTTCAGTGGACATAGAGACGATTAAACATTAAGTTAAATTACGATGCACGAAATTTTAGAAATAAAAGAACTAAATACTGAGGATATAAAATTTCTTAAAAAAGAATTAAAGCAAACATATGCGCTTTCATTTTTTCTATCTCTCTTAGGTATTGTATTGCCGATTTACTTAATTTATCTGACTCTTACTAATAGTGATCTTGAAGACAAAGGATTTCCATTATTAATGATAATAGTAATTTTTGGCTTTTGGACTTATGCTGCTATCAAAGCAATGATAACTACTAGAGAAGAAAAACAGAATTTATTATTGCAGAAAAAGATAGAAGGTAATCTGAAAGTTTTGGAAAAAGAAATTGTAACGAATGAAGGTTATGAATCGGATACGCAATCTTATGAAATAACGTTTTATTCTGAAATTGAACAAAAACACAGAAATATTTCAATTTATAGAAAAGACTATGATAAAATCGAAGTTGGAGATTTTCTTGGAATTACCTATTTTACAGACAATACTTCTATAAAAGCATTAATTTTTAAAGAGCAAGATTTAAAGTATAAGTCTTTTACACACAAAAGAAAGTCTGATTAAAAATAAACAAAAGCTTTTATGACATCATTAATAGAATATTTTGAAAAGCTAGGCTTTCCAGAACATACTTTAGCTGAATTTTTAAGTTGTATAAAAACAAGACAATTTTCGGCAAATGAGTTGATTTTAGTTCAAGGACAGTCAGAAAATTATTTATCATTTGTAGATTCTGGAGTTATTAGATATTATGTAGTTGCAAACGACAAGGAAATTACTTTTGATTTTGCGTTTAAAGATTCCTTTTATTGCGCATACGACTCATTCTACAATAGAGCTAAAACCGAAATTTACGTTCAGGCATTAACAGATTGCCAATTATATTCTATATCATACGAAAGTTTACAGCGTCTTTACGAAAAATGCGAAACAGCAAAGAAACTTGGACGCATCGCAACTGAATATTTGCTTGATAAAAAAGTAAAAAGAGAATTAGACCTTTTAACCAAAACACCGCAAGAAAGGTATGAAAGATTGCTATTTGAACAACCAAAATACATTCAGCAGATTCCGCTAAAATATCTTGCTTCTTATATTGGCGTTGTACCAGAAACTTTAAGCCGAATAAGAAAACGCATTTCTTGACCAAAGTCAATTTGCAAACCATTTATTAAACTCAGATTTGTACGAACATTTTAACAATTTAAAATCAAGTGCAAATGAAAGTTACAATTACACATATCGACACGGCATGCGTGCTGATAAACATAAATGGATTTAAAATTTTGACTGATCCTACTTTAGATAAAAAAGATGGATTTTTTCCTCAATATGTCAGCAGTCCGATGGCATTTTCAAAAAAATATTGCAGTCCTTCCCTATCTATTGAAGAAATTGGAAAAATAGATTTGGTTTTGTTAAGTCATGATCATCACAGTGATAATTTAGACAAAAAAGGGCGTCTTTTTATTCAAACAGTTCCAACTGTCCTCTCCACAAAAGACGCTGTAAAACGCTTAAAAAATACCAATACAATAGGACTTGACAACTGGCAGGAATATGAAGTTGAAACTGAAAAGGTAAAAAAACTAAAAATTACTGCGATACCGGCTCAGCATACTAATATCAAAAGATTGAACAAAGTTATGGGAAAGGTGATTGGTTTTACTTTAGAATGGGAAGGTCAGCAAAACGGCTGTTTGTATATTTCGGGAGATACAGTTCTTTTTGAAGGTTTGCATGAACTGGAGCAAAAGAAAAAAGTAGAGATTGCTATTTTGCATTTAGGGGCTGGAGCATTTCCTTACTTAAAAAAGAATTTAAGAGTTACAATGAATGGTGAAGAAGCCATTGCAACAGCTCAACTTTTAAAACCGAGTGTCGTAATTCCGATACATTACGAAGGCTGGTGGCACTTTAAGCAATCTGTAAAATCATTAAAAAACGAGATTGAAAAATCTGAAATAAAAGAGACATTTTTGTGGTTGGAAAGTGGTGTTGATACACTCCTGCCAATATAAATTATGATATCTCCTGAGAAATTACATTAGTTTATTTTATATAGACTTGCCTACTTTGTGTCGATATCCTTACATTTGACAAAAACTCGATTTTTTACTCAAACCTTATATAAAAAAAGCATGAAGTTAAACCTCATTTTTGCAACGCTTTTTATTATTGTCTCTAATTCTAATTTTGCACAAAGCAATTTCTCGGAGAATCCGTTAGATGCAGTTTTTGAAACAAAAGATTCAAAAAACTTCTGGAATGCTTATGATAAAATAGAAAAATCCAAAGGAAATCCTTTCATCGAATATATGGAGAAAGGTTCGCAAGGTGTTAAAGCATTTACTGAAAATAGAATAATAAATGCTGATTCCCTTTTTGCTGTTGTAAAGAAAAGAAAAGCAGATTATGAACTTTCAAGAAATGTTTTAAATAGTATTTCTACAAAAGAAAAAAGAGTTAGAGCGATTTATAGCGCATTGAAATATTGGTATCCAAAGGCAAAATTTCCTCCTATTTATTTTGTGTACGGAAGATTTAATTCAGGCGGAACTTCTGCTCCAGAAGGGATTATCGTTGGGACCGAAATGCTTCAAAATCTAGATGGAGTTTCGGGTTTAATTGCACACGAACTCATACATTATCAGCAAAATATAACCGGTAAGGATATGCTCTTGAAATGGTGCCTGATGGAAGGTGGTGCCGATTTTATTGGTGAACTTATTTCAGGAGAATCAATTGATTCGTTTTCATACAAATACGGAGCGCAACATAAAGATAAATTATGTGAGGAATTTGTATCAAAGTTAAAAAATACTGAATATATAGATTGGTTGTACGCAACTTCTAAAAAAGATGACAGACCAAATGATTTAGGATATTGGATGGGCTATAAAATAATAGAATCTTATTTCAATAAACAAAAAGACAAGCAAAAAGCAATTGACGAAATCCTGAATATAAAAGATCCTTTGCAATTCTTGCAACAAAGCGGTTTTCTAGATGTTTGTATTGAAAAATATCAAAAATCTAAAAAAGAAAGTTTTGATAAGTTTTTTGAATAACGGAATTCAGAGAATATTTAAAACTTAAAAAAAATAATACAAGGCTCATTTTATGTGCTTGAACAAGAGCTATTCTATAATCGACGATTTGTGAAAATCAACGTTTAAATTCCTATTTTCGCTAAGATGAAAGTAAAAATAAAATGACTGAAATAACAATAGTTTTTCGTTTTAATATATCTGAAGTTGTATATCCTTCAGTTGAGGAAATCCTATATTCTGAAAATGAATTAAACATTATTTCAGAAGACCGAATTAGAAATGATTTTTTAAAGAGTGATCATGTTATAGCCAATAAAATTAATAGCTATATAGACAATGGAGAATTGATTCCGACAGCATTATGGCAACCATTTTGGTTATCTATGATTCATAGAGAGCAAATGAATGTTTTTACAGCAGGAATAGGAGATCTCAATCAGTTTAAAGAATTTGAAAAATTTCTAGAGGCTAATAACTTTAAACTTTCTGAAATAATTTATTTAAAGCTAAACGATATTTCTAAAATTACCCAAATGGCAAAAGAGAAGTATCCAAAAATGTATGATGACGAGGAAATATTGAGAAATCATATTGAAAAATATAATAAAATGAGAGAAAAAGTAATTGATTATGCTTTGCCAAAATATAAAGTATCGATGCATGATTTCTTTTCAGAACTTATAAAAGTATAAAGTCTTTTATATTTAGTAATTATATAATCTTTAACTTATTAGTATTGAAAAAAGTCATTAAAAAAGGAATTGTTTTTTTTGCAGGTATTTTAATCTTATGTCTTATCTATAGTTTTTCTGTAAAGAGTTATGATACCTATTCTGGAAAAGAAACTTTACAATATTGGAAGAAAAACGTACAACTATTTGAGTCGGTTAATCAAAATCAGAGTTTATCATTTAAAAATTTAGATCCTTATTTGCTACAAAACGATCTTTTTTTGCTTGGAGAATTTCATGGTATAAAAGAGACAATAAAAAACGATGTAAATCTTATTAAATATTTAAATCGAAAAGTTGGCATGAAAGCACATTTCGCTGAAATTGATTTTAGTCAAGCGTATTTTCTAAACCAATATTTAGAATCTGGAGATGAAAAATTAATAGATCATGTTTTAGATACATGGATAATTTATCACGGTAACAATAATAAAGACTACAAAAGGAAATGGATAGAAATATACAAGCTAAATCAATCTAATTTACCAAATTTAAAAATTCATGTTTATGGAATTGATAAAATCCAGAACCTAAAACTAACTCAAGAACATTTAAAAATTTTATTGAAAAAAGTAAATCTTTCGGTTGATTTTCCAAAGGAAGATTTGTTGTTTATTAATTGGGCGAAAGAACAATTGCCAAAATTGCTTTTAGATTCCCAAGAAGCAGATGATAATACTGTTAGAGATATTTTATTTATTCAGCAAAACTTAACCGATTATAATTCCGTTTCTAGAGAAAATATTATGTATTCTAATTTTAAGAGTTTATACAAAAGATATAATCTTAAAAATGAGAAAGTTTATGGCTATTTTGGAGAAGCTCACGTTTTGCAAAAACAATTAGGTAAAAATAAAGATTTTGGTGTTTTAATAAAAGAAGATGAGAATTTAGGAAATAAAACATTTACTATAATTTCAAGGTATTTAGACAGTAATATGTCTGCACCTTCTAAATTTTTACCTTTCTTTCTAAAGAGCGGAAAAGAGCATACAAAATTAGAAGTTACTTGCAATAATACCTTTCTTATTTATCATCTAGGTATCAGTGAGTTAGAAGAAGTAACTATTCCTAATACTAATACTTTTTTTGATTTAAATGAAGAAAACTCTCCTTACAAACAGTCAAATAGATTGGTTAGGAGTTTTGGATTGTTGAGTATGATTTCGGGAATGAATATAGTAGATGAAACTTGCCCTACTACAGATTATGCTCAAGGTTTACTATTGATTAGGAATTCTGATTGGGCACAGCCGAATGATTGATTTTTAATTACTCTTAAATTTATTAATAGCGGAAGAAAGATTTAGCATAAAAAAAACTCCTTAAGAAATTAAAGAGTTTCTTTTTTATATGTTTAAACCTGTTGTTTTTTTCTATTTTTTATCAATTTGTTTGCTATAACAATAAGGCCTAGAACGACTAAAAAATGGATTAAATATGATTTAGGTTTATCATCGCCATTAACAAAAGAAAAAACTCGATTCCATCTTACTTTATTAAGACCTTTACCATCCTTCTCCAAGCTCAACCATATAAAAACGGGCTTGCCAACTACATGATCAAAAGGAACATATCCCCAGAATCTTGCGTCTAACGAATTATGACGGTTGTCTCCCATCATCCAATAATAATCTTGCTTAAAAGTATAAGTATTGCTTATTTTACCATTTATTAGAATATTATTATCGTTGATTTTTAAAGTATTATTTTCGTATTCTTCGATAATTCGTTTATAAAAAGGAAGTGATTTCAAATCTAGTTTAATGGTTGCCCCCTTTTTAGGAATGTAGATAGGTCCAAAATTATCAATATTCCAGCCTAATGATGAAATGTGTGGAAATACATTTCCATCTTCGCCTTTTGGTGTCAATTGTTTTTTAACACTTTTTACAACAGGATTGCTAGCTAATAATTTCGCTTCCTCATCTGTTAATGTTAAAAAATATTCTCCTGAATTAGTTAGTGCAAAATAGCCATCATCATATTTTAACCCTTCTCTGGCCCCATATATAGACCTAAGTTCGTCTTGGCTTATAGCCTGTCCTTTAGTATCAATTAAAAAGTTATATTGAGCTTTTGCACTTTTTGGCAGCACAGATAATTTACCGTTAATATAAATATTTCCATCGCGAATTTCTAGAGAGTCTCCTGCTATTCCAACACATCTCTTAACTAAGTTTGTTTTTTTATCAATAGGTTTGTAATAATTTCGATCTGGTTTGAAATCATCCATATTTCGCAAAGTGTCTGCAGGCTGATTAAAAACGACGATTTCATTGCGCTTAATTTTTTCTATCGCTGGAAGCCGAAAATATGGTAATTGAAATTTATTTAATAATGACGTTTCCTTTTTTGTAAAATCATCATTAAACAAATAAGATTTTAAGCCTAGAAAAGGAACTGAATCATGTACCATAGGTAATGCGACCGAAGTCATTGGCACTCTTGCTCCATAATTTATCTTGCTTACAAACAAAAAATCTCCTGTATATAAAGTCTTTTCTAATGAAGAAGATGGAATTGTAAATGGCTGAATAATATAAGTATGGACAAGCGTAGCGACAATAATAGCAAACACAAGAGAGCCAATCGTATCTTCTGTTTTAGATTTAGGTTGTAAATCTCTATTCTCAATATAGGTGAGTTTTGAGTTATAATTTAAAAAGGTAATATAGAAACCGAATGTTAGCAAAACAAGCACAGTATCTTTTGTGGAATTTTTTCCAAAGCTTCTAATAATCTCTATCCAAACAACAGGAATCATCAAGAGATTGATAATTGGTGTAAAAACAAGAAAAACCCACCAGCGAGGACGTTTTATAATTACCATCAATACTACTAAATTGTAAAGGGGTATAAATGACTCTAGTGATTTTCTGCCTGCTTTTATATAAAGTTTCCAAGTTGATAATCCATGAATGATTTGCAAGATTAAAATAAAGATGAGCCATTGTGATAAATTCATACTTTCTAACGTTTTGTTATCTAATTGTTTTTAAATCTAAATCTATAATTGATTTAGTATATGTATCATTTTACTTAATTTGTTACATAATAATAAAGCAATACATTAAAATTACAATCTATTTAAAATAAGATTTACGCTATGGAATTGATGATGATCTTGATTATAAAGTGCAGTTAAATTAGTTTGTAAAAGCAAAAAGCCTATAAATCAAAAGATTTACAGGCTTTTTGCTTTTTTGTGGGGAGAGCAGGATTCGAACCTGCGAAGTTCACACAGCAGATTTACAGTCTGCCCTCGTTGGCCGCTTGAGTATCTCCCCAAATCTGAGTGCAAATGATGATTCATTACATTCAGGAAAGTCAAAAAAAAAAAATCCTTAATTTCTTAAGGAGTTTTTGTGGGCGATGAGGGGTTCGAACCCCCGACCCCCTCGGTGTAAACGAGGTGCTCTGAACCAGCTGAGCTAATCGCCCTATTTCATTAGGATTGCTATCATTTCTGATTGCGAGTGCAAATATACATTTAGAATTTATATTTGCAAGCCTTTTTTATTAAAAAAATTTGTGGGCGATGAGGGGTTCGAACCCCCGACCCCCTCGGTGTAAACGAGGTGCTCTGAACCAGCTGAGCTAATCGCCCTATTTTACTAGGCTACTATCATTTTGTGATTGCGAGTGCAAATGTACAGCTAGATTTTGTATTTGCAAGCCTTTTTTGAAAAAAAATGAAATATTTTTTTACGTTTTTATTTAGAAGGCTATTTTTCAAACCTTTAAAAAATAAAGTTTTTTTACTCTTTTCTTATAATTTCGTTAAAAAGCCAAATTGAGAGCTGTAATTCTTAATATTCCTTTGTAGTGATTCGACTTAGTTATACATTTGCATACCTAAAAATAGTATACTCTAATGGCACGATTTAAAGAAAATGATTTACCTAAATCAAAAATAACGGCTACTTCACTTAACAAAGCAAAAACAATTTTTACATACTCAGGACATCACAAATGGAAATTTTTCATTGGTTTGATTTTTCTCCTTTTAACGGGTGCCACTGCCCTAGCCTTTCCAAAACTAATGGGAATGCTGGTAGATTGCGTAAAAAACAAGAACAACGACGAAGCAAATACAATTGCTTTGGGGTTAGTTGTAATTCTGTTTCTACAGTCTTTTTTCTCATTTTTCAGATTATCATTATTTGTAAATTTTACCGAAAACACACTGGCAAACTTGCGTTTGGCTTTGTATACCAATCTGGTAAAATTGCCCATGACTTTCTTTTCTCAAAAAAGAGTTGGTGAATTAAACAGCAGAATCAGTGCCGATATTACACAGATTCAAGATACTCTAACAACAACAATTGCGGAGTTTTTACGTCAGTTCATCTTAATCATTGGTGGAGTTATTCTTTTAGCAACTGAAAGCTTCAAATTGACGCTATTAATGCTTTCAGTAGTCCCTTTAGTAGCAATTGCAGCGGTTGTATTTGGTCGATTTATTAGAAAATATTCTAAAAAAGTACAAGATCAGGTTGCCGAAAGCCAGGTAATTGTAGAAGAAACCATGCAAGGAATTAGTATCGTGAAAGCTTTTGCCAACGAATGGTATGAAATTGCAAGATATAAAGGAAAAATTAGCGAAGTGGTTAAATTGGCTATTAAAGGCGGTAAATACCGCGGCTATTTTGCTTCGTTTATCATTTTCTGTTTATTTGGCGCAATTGTAGCAGTAGTTTGGTACGGAGTACGTTTGAGTATTGCAGGTGAAATGAGCGTTGGACAATTAATTTCATTCGTATTATATTCTACTTTTGTTGGCGCTTCATTTGGGGGAATTGCCGAATTATATGCCCAAATCCAAAAAGCAATTGGTGCAACAGAACGTGTCTTTGAATTGCTAGACGAAAATCCAGAAAAAATCAATTCAGATTCAAGTCAAAATCAGGAAAAAATAAAAGGAAATGTAACTTTTAAAAATGTAGCATTTAGCTATCCTACACGCCAAGAAGTACAAGTTTTGAAGGATGTAAACTTCTCAGCAGAATTTGGTCAGAAAATCGCAATTGTTGGTCCTAGTGGCGCCGGTAAATCAACTATCTCTTCTCTTCTGCTTCGTTTCTACGATATTACTTCTGGAGAAATTACTGTTGACGGAAAAAATATTTATGACTACGATTTAGAAAACCTTCGCGGAAATATGAGTATTGTTCCTCAAGACGTAATTTTATTTGGAGGAACCATTAGAGAAAACATCGCATACGGAAAACCAGACGCAACAGATGAAGAAATTATGCAAGCTGCAAAACAAGCCAACGCATTTAATTTTGTTGATGGTTTCCCTGAGAAATTCGAAACTTTGGTTGGAGAACGCGGTGTTAAACTTTCAGGAGGTCAGCGTCAACGTATTGCGATTGCAAGAGCCTTGCTTAAAAACCCAAGTATTTTGATTTTAGATGAAGCTACATCATCTTTAGATAGTGAAAGCGAAAAATTAGTTCAAGAAGCTTTAGAAGTATTAATGGAAGGAAGAACGAGTATTATCATTGCCCATCGTCTTTCGACAATCAGAAACGCAGATAAAATCTTAGTTTTAGATAACGGAAAAATTTCTGAAGAAGGAACACATCAAGAATTAATAAACTTAGAAAACGGAATCTATAAGAATTTAAGCAACTTGCAGTTTAGTAACTCTTAAAAGGAAATTTCAATTTTATAAAATCCATATTCCAATAAAAAAAACTCCATTTGATTTTCAAATGGAGTTTTTTTTAACCTCAAATAGCAAACCCGAGAGGTTTTAAATAAAAAAGCTTCAATGGAAATTGAAGCTTTTTTTATATAAACTGTAGACTATAAACTGAGACTGAAAACTAAAAATTATTTCCCTTTTCTGCGTTTACGTTCTGCCTTAATCATAGATAATTCACGGCTTGTTTGTCCTGCTACAGAAGTATTTTCTTCTGCACGACGAATCAAGTACGGCATAACATCTTTTACAGGTCCGAATGGTAAATATTTTGCAACATTATAACCATTTTCAGCTAAGTTGTAGCTAATATTATCACTCATTCCGTATAATTGACCGAACCAGATTCTAGAATCATTTTTAGCGATTCCTTTCTGAGTCATCATTTCCATTAACTTGTATGAACTTGATTCGTTATGAGTTCCAGCAAAAATGGCCATTTTATCAATATGCTCTAACATATATTGTACGGCATTATCATAATTTACATCGGTAGCTTCTTTAGAAACACAGATTGGAGAAACATACCCTTTTTCTTCGGCTCTTTTGTTTTCTTTTTCCATATAAGCGCCACGAACCAACTTCATTCCGATATAAAAACCTTCCGTTTTTGCAACATCATGAAGTTTTTTAAGGTAATCTAAACGATCCCAACGGTACATTTGCAATGTGTTAAATACTATAGCTTTTTCTTTATTGTATTTACGCATCATATCAGTAACCAAATCATCAGCAGCATCCTGCATCCAGCTTTCTTCACCATCAATTAATAATGCAACATCCTTTTTGTGAGCTTCACTGCATATTTTATCAAAACGAGCTACTACTCTATCCCATTCTGCTTGCTCAGCAGGGTTTAAAGTTTCTTTCTCACCTAATTTTTCATACAGTTCAAAACGTCCTAAACCCGTTGGTTTGAAAACAGCAAACGGAATAGCTAAACGTTCTTTAGCAAAATCTACTGTTCTTAAAGTCATTTCTAAGGCAGCATCAAATTGTTCTTCTTCTTCTTTTCCTTCAACGGAATAGTCTAAAACTGAAGAAACTCCTTTTGTAAACATTTTGTCTACCACAGTAAGGCAGTCATTTTCGTTTACACCACCACAAAAATGGTCAAAAACAGTTGCTCTAATTAATCCTTCTACTGGTAAATGAGCTTTAATTGCAAAATTAGTTACAGCAGTCCCAATTCTTACTAAAGGCTCGCTGTCAATCATTTTGAAAAGAAAATAAGCTCTATCAAGTTCCGTGTCACTCTTTAGTGAAAATGCAACTTGCGTGTTATCGAATATCTTTTCCATTAAAATTTATTTTTTATGCAAATATAGAGAGTGTTTTGAATATTTTTCACTAAACAGCATCATATTTTTCAATATTCTTAACAAGAACATCTCAAATGTTAATTTGTGAAGTAAATGTTTATTTCTTGAATAATTTTATCTTAATTTTAAAGATGCAAACCCGCATTTTAAACAAATTAGCCCGAAAGTTTGAATATTATTACGTTTAAAATGCCTTATTTTGCGCTTTCAAAACAACAAAAGAATTATGCAATCTATTCAAGCCAATAATTATCTCGTACATTTTAATGAGAATGCTTACGAAGCTTTAAATAAACATTTAAAAGAAAGTAAATATTCTAATATATTTATAATTGTTGATGATCAAACCAATGAGTATTGTTTATCTAAATTTATTCCAGTTTTGGAAACAGATTTGGCAATCGAAATCATCGAGTTTGAAGCTGGAGAAGCAAATAAAAATATAGAAACTTGTATTGAGATCTGGAATATTTTGACAGAACTTGGAGCTGACAGAAAATCGCTTATTATTAATTTAGGAGGCGGTGTTGTTACAGACTTAGGCGGTTTTGTTGCCTCTACTTTTAAAAGAGGTGTAGATTTCATTAATATCCCTACTACTTTATTATCTATGGTTGATGCTTCTGTTGGAGGAAAAACAGGAGTTGATTTAGGAAATCTTAAAAATCAAATCGGCGTTATCAATGTGCCGCAAATGGTTTTGATTGACACGCAATATTTGGAAACTTTGCCACAAAGCGAAATGCGTTCTGGTTTAGCAGAAATGCTAAAACATGGTTTAATATATGACGCGCCTTATTGGAGACAATTTTCGGATTTAAAATCGATTGTTTTTGATGAATTGGATCAATTGATTTATCGTTCTGTAGAAATTAAGAATGAAATCGTTATTCAAGACCCAACAGAGAAAAATATTCGTAAAGCTCTAAACTTCGGACATACGTTAGGTCACGCTATTGAAGGCTACTTCTTAGAAAGCGAAGAAAAAACTACTTTATTGCATGGAGAAGCGATCGCGGTCGGAATGATATTAGAAAGTTATATTTCGCTTCAAAAAGGATTGATTTCTGAACAAGAATACAGAGAAATAAAAGCGGTAATTAAAGACATATATGATGATGTAATTTTTGAAGAAAATGACATCGATCCGATCTTAGAATTGTTAATTCACGACAAAAAAAATGAATACGGTTTAATTCAATTTGCATTGATTGAAGGAATCGGAAAAATAAAAATTAACCAATCCGTTGAAAATAAATTGATTCTAGAAGCGTTTCAGGATTATAAATCTTAAACTTTTTTTAATCAAAAGCGTTGCATTTGGTATATATTATTTTTTACATTTGCCCCATGAAAACAAAGAATCAGCAAAGGCACTTCAGCTCTTACCGAAACAGACTCAACAGTTCTTTATTAAGAATGTTGAATCGTTTCTATAATAGCAAAAGTCCTTTTTGTTTTGATGTATTCCAATGTACAAAAGCAGAGCATGAAAAACTGCCTATTATATTTGCCAATATTAGAGTTTGAATTTAAGATTAAGTCCCCAAAAACCTAAATTAAATTATAATTACAATCTCTAAACATTGATAAATAAATGAATACAAAATATTCTGATCTAATAAACCAAACATACTACTTTCCACAAGAGGAATTTAAACTAAACAAAGACAACCTATTATTTCACAACATAGATTTGATGAAATTGGTTGAACAATATGGTACGCCATTAAAGTTTACTTATTTACCTCAGATTTCTGAAAACATCAACAAAGCAAAAGCATGGTTCAGAAAATCAATGGAAAAAAATAAATACGAAGCAAAATACTATTATTGTTATTGCACCAAAAGCTCTCATTTTGAATACATTATGAATGAAGCTTTCAAGAATAACATTCACATCGAAACATCATCTGCTTTTGATGTAAATATTGTGGAGAATTTATTAGAAAACGGTAAAATCAACAAAAGTACGTATGTAATTTGTAATGGTTTTAAAAGAGACGAATACATTACTAATATTGGTAGATTAATCAACAACGGACATAAAAACACTATTCCGATTATTGATAACTACGAAGAGTTAGATTTGCTTCAAGCAGAAATTAAAGGAAAATTCAAAATCGGAATCCGTATTGCTGCCGAAGAAGAACCTAAATTTGAGTTTTATACTTCTAGATTAGGTATTGGATACAAAAACATAGTTTCTTTCTATAAAAAACAAATCCAGGAGAATGATAAATTAGAGCTGAAAATGCTTCACTTTTTCATCAATACTGGTATAAACGATACTTCATATTACTGGAATGAGCTAGTAAAATGTATAAAAGTATACATTGCTCTTAAGAAAGAGTGCCCTACTCTAGACGGTTTAAACATTGGAGGTGGTTTTCCAATTAAAAACTCACTTGCCTTTGAGTATGATTATCAATACATGATTGATGAAATTATCAATCAGATTAAAATTGCTTGTGATGAAGCCGAAGTGGATGTTCCAAATATTTTTACGGAATTTGGATCGTTTACTGTAGGTGAAAGCGGTGGTGCAATCTATCAGATTTTGTATCAAAAACAACAAAATGATAGAGAAAAATGGAATATGATCGATTCATCTTTCATTACCACTTTACCAGATACTTGGGCTATAAACAAACGTTTTATTATGCTGGCAGTAAACCGCTGGAATGATACTTACGAACGGGTTCTGTTAGGAGGTCTTACTTGTGATAGTGACGATTATTACAATTCTGAACAAAACATGAACGCCATTTATTTGCCTAAATACAACAAAGAGAAACCTTTATATATCGGATTCTTTAATACTGGCGCTTATCAAGAAACAATTGGAGGATACGGAGGTCTGCACCACTGTCTGATTCCGCAACCTAAACACATTTTAATTGATCGTGATGAAAATGGAATTCTGGCAACCGAGGTTTTCTCTGAACAACAGACTTCAGACGATGTTTTAAAGATTTTAGGATACAAAAAAAAGGTGTAAAAAAACGGCAGATTAAGTAATAATTTTTCTTAAAAAATTCTTAATTTGCATTAACATCCTAAAAGGTTAAACTTTTTAATTCAAAAAAAACAAAAAAATGAAAGGACCAATCAGTCAGTTTATTCAAAAACACTATTTGCATTTTAATTCTGCTTCATTAGTAGATGCAGCAAAAGCATACGAGCAGCAATTAGCTGATGGTGCTAAGATGCTGGTAAGTATGGCTGGCGCAATGAGTACAGCAGAAATTGGAAAAATTTTTGCCGAAGTAATCAGACAAGACAAAGTGCATATTATTTCATGTACTGGAGCAAACTTAGAAGAAGACATCATGAATTTAGTAGCCCATTCTCACTACGAGAGAGTTCCTAATTACCGTGATTTGACACCAGAAGACGAATGGGCCTTGTTAGAAAGAGGATTAAACCGTGTTACAGATACGTGTATTCCTGAGCATGAAGCTTTCCGTCGTTTACAAAAACACATTTACAAAATTTGGAAAGATGCAGACGACAAAGGAGAGCGTTACTTCCCACACGAATTTATGTATAAAATGCTGTTATCTGGCGTTTTAGAAGAATATTATGAAATTGATCTAAAAGATAGCTGGATGTATGCAGCGGCAGAGAAAAATTTACCAATTATCGTTCCAGGATGGGAAGATAGTACAATGGGTAACATCTTTGCTTCATACGTAATTAAAGGAGATTTAAAAGCATCTACCATGAAATCTGGAATTGAATACATGACTTTCCTTGCGGATTGGTATTCTAAAAACAGTTCAAACGGAATTGGATTCTTCCAAATCGGTGGTGGTATCGCTGGTGATTTTCCTATCTGCGTAGTACCAATGTTGTATCAAGATATGGAAATGCATGATGTTCCATTTTGGAGTTATTTCTGCCAAATTTCAGATTCAACAACTAGTTATGGTTCTTATTCTGGGGCAGTTCCTAATGAAAAAATCACTTGGGGTAAATTAGACATCAAAACCCCAAAATTTATTATTGAGTCGGATGCTACAATTGTTGCTCCGTTAATTTTTGCATATTTATTAGATTTATAGAATAATTTATGAAAAGAGTTATAGTAGACTACGCCAAACTTACCAACGAAATTTTAAACCTTTTGGTAGAAAAATTTCCTGATGGTTACGATGATTCGGATGTAATCCGTTTTAGAAATGCTAAAAACGAATTGGTTGAAGCTGTTGAAGTTCGTACTGAGGACACAATTTATTTGGTAAAAATTAGTACTAAACTTGCTGACAGAATTGAAAACTACGATGAAGATGATGATTTAGATGTTGATGTAGATGCAATTGCACCAGTAAAAGGAATGGACCTTGATGATGATATTAGCAATGACGATGATGAAGATGATGATAATCAAGACAAACCTGATGCTGATGATGAAGATGATGATGACAAAGCTGACACTGATTATGATGAAGAAGATGAAGAGGATGAAGATTAATACATTTTCTTTTCAATAAATAAAAGGAACTCTATTTTGAGTTCCTTTTTTTATAATAATGCAATACAAATTCAACAAATTATATTTTTATTTTTATAGGATTATTTTTACATTTAAATCTTAAACAAAAAATATACGCCTATGACTTCAGAAATTTTACACACTACATTAAAAGAAAATTTTGGTTTCGAGAAATTTAGACCTAATCAAGAAACTATAATTAATACGATACTATCTGGACAAGATACTCTGGCAATTATGCCTACTGGTGGAGGAAAATCAATATGTTTTCAGCTTCCAGCTTTAATCTTGCCTGGAATTACAGTTGTAATTTCACCTCTGATTGCTTTAATGAAGGATCAAGTAGATAGTCTAAAAACCAACGGAATATCAGCTTGTTATATAAATAGTTCTCAATCATCACAAGAACAGCAATATTATATTGATAACTTAAAATCAAATCATTTTAAATTAGTTTACATAGCTCCCGAAAGTCTTTCTTATTTAGATATGGCTTTCAATGAGTTAAATATTAGCTTAATAGCAATTGACGAAGCGCATTGTATTTCATCTTGGGGGCATGATTTTAGACCTGCCTACACTAATTTAGGTTATCTAAAGAGCCGTTTCCCTTCTACTCCAATATTGGCGCTAACTGCTACAGCTGATAAAGCAACGCGTACCGATATAACCAAGCAATTAAATCTGAAAAATCCGAAAACATTTATTGCTTCTTTTGATCGGGCAAATCTAAGTTTGGAAGTTCGTCCTGCTTTGGATCGGGTTAAACAAATAATTGATTTTATTGAAAACAAACCCAGCGAATCGGGAATAATTTATTGTTTAAGCCGTAAAACGACAGAAGAGTTAGCAGAAAAATTGAAAAAAAACGGTGTAGAAGCTAAAGCGTATCATGCTGGTCTTGATAATGAAACGCGTGCTAAAACACAAGATCAATTTATAAACGACGATTGTCAGGTAGTTTGTGCCACCATTGCTTTCGGAATGGGAATTGACAAATCAAATGTTAGATGGGTTATCCATTACAATTTACCAAAAAATATTGAAGGTTATTATCAGGAAATAGGACGTGCCGGACGTGATGGACTTCCTGCTGAAACTGTTCTATTTGAAAGTTATGCTGATGTAATTCAATTGCAGAAATTTGCTTCTGAAGGATTGAACTCCGATATTCAGCTGGCAAAATTGGATCGCATGAAACAATACGCAGATGCTGTAAGCTGTCGCAGAAAAATTCTTTTGTCTTATTTTGGGGAATTGGTCACTGAGAACTGCGGAAACTGCGATATTTGCAAAAATCCGCCAACTTTTTTCGATGGAACGATTCTCGCACAAAAAGCTTTGTCTGCTATTGTGCGTTTAAAAGAATCTGAGCCTTTGGCTGTAATTGTCGATTTTTTGAGAGGCTCGAGAAACGCGTATATTTATGAAAAAAATTATCAAGAGCTAAAAACGTACGGAATTGGAGCTGATGTTTCTTGGTACGACTGGAATCAATATCTTATTCAGTTAATTAATTTAGGCTATTGTGAAATTGCCTTTCATCAGCATAATAAAATTTTGCTTACCCCTTTTGCAAAGAAAGTTTTATTTGAAGGTGAAAAAGTAAAACTGACAACAGTTGTTAAGAAAACAATTGATAAAAGCGAAACCAAAGAGACAAAACCAAAAGCAGCTAAAAATTCTTTATTTGAAACGCTTCGAAAATTGCGTTATGAAATTGCGCAGGAAGAAGAAGTTCCTGCTTATGTTATTTTTAGTGATGCTTCTCTTCGTCAAATGGAAATCTTAAGACCTATGAGCGATGAAGAGTTCCTTGCTGTTGAAGGTGTTGGGAAAGCAAAACTGGAAAAATATGGAGCAGATTTCATTAAAGCAATTATTGAATTTGAAAGAAATAAATCTGTTGTAAAAAAAGAGAAAAAAGACAATACTTATAAAAAGACTCTGGAATTATTTCAAAATGGAGTTTCGGTAGAAGAAATAGCAGAACAGCGGGATTTGAGCTCAACTACGATTATTTCGCATTTAGCAAAATTGTATGTTGATGGTCATGATTTAGATTTAAGCCAGTTTGTTTCTGAAGACGAAATCTTAAAAATTGAAAAAGCTCAGATAGAACTAGAAAATCCAAATGCATTAAGACCTTACTTTGAGTATTTTGAGGAAAAAATGTCTTATGATAAAATTAGATTTGGATTGGCTTTTTTGGAGAAAAAACTTAAATAAGTTTGTCATCTTGACGAAGGAAGGATCACACTACAAATTTGACAAAGTTAGTCTTCAATCTTTGTGGAATCACTAGTGAGATTCCTCATTCCTCGGAATGACAAGATTGAGTCAACAACAAACCAAAATCAATAAGAAATCCCAAACTCCAACGAAATTGGAATTTGGGATTTTAAATTTTCAAATATTAATTTTTACAAATATCTTTCTTCAAAAACTTTCTGATGATGTTTCTGATGTCCAATCATGACAAAACCTAAAGCACGAACAGAAATCGGATTATTAGATGCTGTTCCAATTCTTTTTAGTTGTTCTTCAGATAAACTTTTGTAAAACAATAAAGTTGAATGTCTTACAGCTGAAAATTCAGTTAATAAATCTTGAATACTTCTGCTGTTTGAGTTTGTGTTATCTGCATAATCATTTTCTTCAAAACTTGGCAAAGGCGTTTTATCATTTCTTGAAAAACGCAAAGCGCGATATGCAAAAATTCTTTCAGTATCGATAACATGCTGAATGATATCTTTGATCGTCCACTTCCCTTCCGCATAGCGATAATCAAATTTATCCATTGGAATATTTTGCACAAATCGGATAAACTCGTGAAGCGAAATTTCTAATTCTTCAATCAAAATTCCATCTCCAGCTGCTTGTACATAGGTTCCAAAATGACCTGAATATTCATTATCTAATAATTCTGTTGCTTTCATTTTTTATATTTTAAGCTGAATTTCTACTTGCGTTTGTATTTCCAAATAATGATCTTGTTACGATTTTTTCGTAAACTTTAACTAATTCTTCATTAGGAACTTCAGCTTTGTTTAATTCGTTAATTCTCAATAAAGCATATTGCTGAATAGTCAATAACGGTAAAACAATACGCTCCCTAATCTGAATCGATGCAATACCATCAGGATAATTTTCCATCAACGTTTTGTGCCCAGCAATTTTCAATAAAAGACGTTTTGTTTCTGAGAACTCATCATAGATAATCTGCCAGAATTCACCAAACTCAGGATCATTTTTCATATAAGCTGTCAATGGCAAGAAAGATTTTGCTAATGACATCATACTGTTTTCAAGCAATGTTTTGAAAAATAATGAATTATGATACAAATCACTTACTTTATCCCATTGTCCAGATTCCTCAAAATGTTTTAAAGCTGAACCAACTCCAAAGAATCCTGGTACATTTTGTTTCAACTGGCTCCATGAACCTACAAACGGAATTGCTCTTAAATCAGCAAAATCTAATGATTCAGATTTACTTCTTTTAGAAGGGCGGCTTCCAATGTTAGTTTTTGAATAATATTTCAGCGTACTCATTTTTTCTAAGTACGGAATAAATTTCGGGTGATTTTTGAAACTTAAATATTTATCATACCCCAAATTAGCTAAATCTGTCAAGATTTGAGTTTCATCTGCAGTCAGTTCATTTTTCTCTTTGCTAAAAACTTGATTGGTAACACCTGCACTTAATAAGTTCTCGATATTATAACGGCAAGAATCTAAAGTTCCAAAATTAGAACTGATTGTTTGTCCTTGCACTGTAATCTGAATTTCGTTGTTTTCAATTTTTGGCCCAAGAGAAGCATAGAATTTATGTGTTTTTCCACCGCCACGAGCAGGAGGCCCGCCACGTCCATCAAAGAAAATAGCTTTAATTCCGTATTCTCTAGAGATTTTTGTCAATGAAATTTTAGCTTGATAAATACTCCAGTTCGCCATTAAATAACCACCATCTTTAGTTCCGTCAGAGAATCCAAGCATAATTGTTTGTTTGTTTCCTCTAGATTTCAAATGTTTAGCATATTCTGGATTGGTATACAACTGCTCCATTATAGAATGCGCATTTTGCAAATCATCTACAGATTCAAAAAGCGGAATAATATCTACAGTTGGTTTTTCCCAATTATTCAAACGAATCATAGCGAAAGTTTCCATTACATTCAAGGCACTTTCGTTATTACTAATGATATAACGATTTGCTCCTTCTTCGCCATTATTTTGCTGAATGGTTTTAATTGCTTGTACAGACTCTAAAGTGTATCTTGTAATTTCACTTTCAAAATCTGCAGGATTCAGATTGCCTTTAACTTTCGATAAAACATCAATTTTTTGATCTTCTGTCAATTCGAAATAATTTTTCGGAAAAACATCAGAACCAGAATTCAAATAATAGTTTACAACATCTTTGAAAACTGCATTGTGGATTTTACTATTCTGACGAATATCTAAAGTTGCAAAATGGAATCCGAATAAATTAATTTTTACTAGAAGCGCGTCCAATTCATCCAAATATAAAGATTGATGTTTCTCAATAATTATACTTCGAATTTTGTTCAGTTGTGTTAATAATTCCTCTAATGTGATAAAAATATCTCCTTTAGAATAAAATACTGAACGATAAAGTTTATGTTCAAGTTCTGCAACCAAATCATCTACACCTGAGAAAGTTAGTTTACGTTTTAAATTTCTCATTTCTACATAATAGCACTTTAAAATTGAAGTACGCAAACGATCTGCAACTTTAAGTGTTATATCTGTAGTAACAAAAGGATTTCCATCACGATCACCTCCTGGCCAAAATCCTAGTTTGATTAATTGGTTCTCAATTGGATTTCCTTGTAAAATATTTTTCTGTAAATAATGAACAATTTCTCCAGCTGTAGCATAAAACACATTCTCTAGATACCAAATTAAACTTACAGCTTCGTCGTAAGGATTTGGCTTTTCTTTCTGAATAAAAGGTGTTTTTCCTAACTGAGCTAGTAATTGTTTAATCTCTAAAAGATCATTTTTACGAATCGCTTCTGTCAAGTCATTGATAATTCCTAAAACTGGTCCAGGATAAAATTGAGTTGGGTGTGCTGTTAAAACTGTACGAACATTAAAGCTTTCAAGAAATTCGATCAATTCATCATCTTTCTCTTTTGCATCAGATTTCTCTTTAATGTCACGAAGAGATCCGCGTCCTTCCATGTTGTTAACCTCTGGGAAAGCAGCGTCTTCAATGGCGTCAAACAATACAATTTGGCGCTCTATATATTGAATAAATCGAAACATTAAATCGATTTTTTCATCTTCAGAAACGTTGTTTAAGAATTTATTTGAGAAGAAATCTACAATTTCTTTTGGTGTTTCCTGTTTTTTAAAGCCCGTTTCGCAAGTTTCTGTAAATAAAGGAAGTAAAACTCCCGTATTATCTATAGAATCAAAAGGTAATGTTATAAAAACACTATTATAAATGTGGTATTTTGAGAGAACGTCTTGATTAAAACGTTCAATTTTCGGCAACGTATACATAATCGTGTTATAGTTGGTTGGTTAATTAGTCATAAAAAAACCCCAAGAATAAACTTGAGGTATATTTTAATATAGCATTCAAGAAAAGTTATTACATATTTTTGAAAATAGTATGCATCAAACGCTTCTTATCGTTTATACTTTCCTCTAATGAAATCATAGTTTCTGTTCTGTAAACACCATCAATATCGTCAATCATAAAGATAACTTCTTTCGCGTGTTTAGTGTCTTTTGCTCTAATTTTGCAAAAGATGTTGAATTTCCCTGTAGTTACAGAAGCTACAGTTACGAATGGAATTTGATTGATTCGCTCTAATACAAATTTAGTCTGAGATGTATTATTAAGGAAAACCCCAACATAAGCAATAAATGAATAACCTAATTTATCGTAATCTAAGGCTAATGAAGATCCCATGATGATACCGGCATCTTCCATCTTTTTAACTCTAACGTGTACTGTACCAGCAGATATCAATAGTTTTTTTGCAATGTCAGTAAACGGAACTCTCGTATTGTCTATTAACATATCTAAAATCTGGTGATCTACTTCATCTAAACGAAATTTACTCATAATTGTTTAATTAATATTACTAATTGCTATTACAAAGTATAAAATTATATATAAAAAACAACAAATTCACATAAAAATTAACTTTTTATTAATCCGTTAACAAATTTAACATTTTTATTTAAATAAAAATTTGCTTTTTGACCCGTTTTAGGAAAGTTTTGGAAATCGTCCGAATATTCTGCGCCTTTTGCGTCGTATTCGTAGTGACCAAAATAATTTTCCAACTCGCCTACTTCAACAATGTAAGCGTTAAAATGAATCTTATTTTCGATTAATTCTTCTTTGTATTGTGCGACAAAATTCGTAATAATTTCGATACCATCATAATTTATTTTGACATTTTTATACATAAAATCATAAAAAACGACATTATTTTGTGAAATATTCAAATATTCACCAAATCTATTATCAACTAAATCGTTTTCGGATATCAGTTTGAAGCTCTGAATTAACGCGAAAAATATGAATTTTCTAGTAATTTCGCGCTCATAATCCCCAGGAAAGTGTCCTGCCTCAAATAGTATAGTTGGCACACCTAAAAATTGAAAAGTGTCTCCTATACAATTAATATTGAAGGAGTCATCAAAACGTCCAACTTGACCTGGAATATATTTTTGAAGTTCTTCATTGATTCCAGCAATTACATTTATAGCTTTTAATCTATTGTCATTTACTTCTCTTTCTTCATTATAAGAAGGAGCCAAAAAAGATACTGTTGCAGGTTTTCCAGTTGAGCCTGCTCCAAATATTGTACGCTGATCGTGTAGATTAAAACAGAAATCTGGTTTAAATTTTTCAAATACCTCACGTAACACTCTACTTTCTGGTTGTGTAAGATCTTGTGAATCACGATTTAGATCTATTTCATTAGCATTTGCTCTTGTATAAAGTCTTGCTCCATCTGGATTAAGCATTGGTATACAGTAAAACGTAAAAGTATCGAGCATTTGCTTTGCAAAATCGGTATTATCATTCAATAAGTTAATGAAATCAAATAGAGCTTTTGTCGTTGTGCTTTCGTTTCCATGCATTTGTGACCAAAGATAAGCACGAGTTTTTCCAGTTCCGACTTGATAACTATATATAGGTTCGCCGAGAACAGATGTGCCAATAATCTGCACTTGACCATTTGTATTTAGTTTATCTAAAAGCGGTTTAATATGGTCTAAAGTGAGATATCTGCCAGAGATAGATTGTTCCTTGTATTGAGTAAAAAGCTGTTCTAAATTCATTGTGTTTCGATTAGTTTACAAAAGTAAACATCTTTATTTTTACAATTGTAAACAGTATGAAAAATTAAAAATTTAGAATTGTAAACAGTTTTAAGGGAGATTTGATGTTACTATAGATAACTTGTTTTAATTGAGCTTTTTAAATTTTTATATTGCATCTAAATTCATTAATTTCAGTTAATTATAAATATTTATTTCAATTTTAAATTTAACATAAAAATGAACTCTATTTAAAATTGAAACAATAATATTCGAATACCGCTTCTTTTTGTTTACATTTGTAAATGATAAAATTTAAAGCAAGAATTTACAATGGTAAACATAGATGATTTTGTAAAAAGACTTGAATCTGTATTAGAATATTATGGTTTAAACGCATCTGCATTTGCTGATAAAATTGGTGTGCAACGTTCTAGTATGTCTCACCTTTTATCAGGAAGAAATAAGCCAAGCTTAGATTTTGTAATGAAAATTCTAGAAGTTTTTCCAGATGTAGATTTATATTGGATTCTGGTAGGAAAAGGAACTTTTCCTAAAAGCAATAACGAGGAAACGACAGAAATTGAAAAAACTTCCTCTCCTATCGTATCGAATCAGAATATGGGAAATGATTTATTTTCGGCTATAGAAATAAATCCGGAAGAAGAAAAAATAGAAACCAAAAAATCTCATGTTCTAAAAAATGAAAAATTTAGTTTGGAAGATAAAGAAATTGAAAAAATAGTCTTATTCTATAAAAATGGTACTTTTAAGGCCTATTCTCCATAATTCAAAAATTAGCGCGTATTTGACTCTTTGTCCAGAAAAATTTCAAATATGCGATTCTCACGCATTTGGAAAAATTCTCAGAAATTACAATTTAATTCCGTTTTCAGGGATTTTCCCTAAAACACCTTTATAATGTTCTTTCAAAATTTCGAAATCGGCTTCATAATTTCCGGTTGGCAAAAGTGGCTTACCAAGATTTACTTCTTTTTTCCCCCAATCAAAAGCAACAGGAACAATTGGCACTTTCGCTTTAAGCGCAATAAAATAAAATCCTGTTTTTAGCTCATTCACTTTTTTTCTAGTTCCTTCTGGAGCCACAGCCAAACGAAAGACTTCTTTTCGTTCAAAAATTGCGGCAATTGCATCAACTTTGTTCAATCCGCCTGATCGGTCTAGCGGTTCTCCCCCTACATTTCGAAAATAAAATCCAAAAGGAAATCTAAATAATTCCTTCTTTGCTACAAAATTCATCTGCAATCCAGATATACCGCGAGTAAAAAGACCAATGTAAAAGTCATGATTACTCGTATGAGGCATCACCACCAATACACATTTTTTTACTTCGGCATTTTCGATTCCTACTATTTTCCAGCCCATTAGCTTGAAAAATATGAATTTGTACAATAGTTTTTTCATTAAAGGTTTATTATTTGGTGCAAAATAAAAGATTTAATGGTAAATTTGAGTAAAAGCATAAGAAATGATTCGAAAATTTTTCAGTTATATAATTCCAATAAAAATATTTAAAAAAAAATCGGCCAGAAGTAAAATGATCGAAGTTACTTGGGCAAACGGGGAATTAGTACTGGACACTGAAAACACAAATTATTCATATGGAAGCTTACAGCGTATATTAAGGTATGGGCTTCGAAATATAGGTTACAATAAAATAGTAGAAATGGATCACATTCTATTATTAGGAGTTGCGGGCGGAAGTGTCGTTAAAACGTTAGTAGACGAAATAGCATACAAGGAAAAAATAACTGGAGTTGAAATTGATCCAGACATGATTCAAATAGCCAATCAGTATTTTAATCTTAATCAAATTAAACAATTAGAAGTTGTTATTGACGATGCTTTTGAATTTGTGCTGAAAACAAAAGACAAATATAACCTTATTATAATAGACATTTTTGAAGACACGCATATGCCAAACTTTTTGTTTGAAAAATTTTTCGTTGATAGAGTTTGCACACTTTTAAAAGACGAAGGTTTTGTTTTGTTCAATACCATGATTTTAGACGAAGCGCACAATGTTAGAAATAGAAAATATGTTGCCGAAGTAAATCCAAAAATGTTTAAAACAAAGATGCTGCCCCGCATTGAAGTTCATAACGAATTAATAATTATAAACAAAGTTGCTTAAATTTTATGAAACCCCTTTCTTCAATCTTAAACGCCCTGCCACCTACTAAAGTTATTGATGCCTCAATTAATCTTTCTGAATATGTACCACTAAATTTGTCCGTTTCAAATCAGGAGTTGGTCGATAAAAAACTGGACACTTCAGAGGATTTTGAAAAGTATATTTCAAATTATCTAAAAAAGAACAATGCCAAAGTTGCCTTTGGAGGTTATATCGAAGGTAGATTTTTATATCAAAGAAGCCCCATTTTTTTGGATGCTTCAAAACCAGAACGTAATATTCATATCGGACTAGATTTATGGGCAGAAGCTGGAACCGCAGTACTTGCAGCTTTAGATGGAAAAGTGCATAGTTTCAAAAACAACGTCGGCTTGGGCGATTATGGTCCTACTATTATACTAGAACACAAAGTTGAAAATGAAAAATTTTATACTTTATACGGACATTTATCGTTAGAAAGTATAGAGAATCTAAAGATCGGAGACTATTTTAAGAAAGGTGAAAAGATTGCCAACTTAGGAAACGCCTCAGTAAATGGAGATTACGCCCCTCATGTCCATTTTCAAATTATTCACAATATTGGTGATTATCAAGGAGACTATCCTGGTGTCTGCAATACAGGCGACCTTAACTTTTATATCGAAAATTGTCCCGATCCTAACTTATTATTAAAAATTACTTAAATAGTTATGAAGAAAGCAGGATTGATTATATGTTTGTTGTTATTAATCGGATGTAAATCTAAAACCGTAAGCAGAGATACAGAAGATTTAAAAATAAAAAAAGTTTCTGGAGCAGATGTAAATGCAAATCAGCAGCGTAAAGCTTATGATTTAGGAAAAAGAGTTTTAGAAACTTGTAATACTTCAAAATTTAAGCCTTTTAATGAAACTGAAGTTACTAAATCGGTTATGGAAAATACAACGGAAGAACGTTTAACCAAAACCTGCCAAAGATTTAGACAATACTACGGAAGTTTTATAGATTTAAAATTAGATGGAGTTTACAGAACCAAAAATGAAGTCATTTACCGTTATCATGCTTTGTATACAAAAAAAGTTGCCAATAAAGAATTACGCATTTTTGTAAATGAAGACAATCTTGTTTCTGCCATAAAATCTATGGATTGGGATGAGAAATTTGATGCCAAATTAGCCGATCAATAAATTAAGATACCTATGAATTTTAAACTGCCACTTTTTCTTTTATTATTTGTTTCAATACTTGCTTCAGCACAGCAAACTATAAGTGTAAAAGGATCTGCACCTTATCCTGCAACACAAGAATATACTTTCATCTGCGAAAAATATGCTTATTCTGGCGAAATAAATGTTCAAATAGCTAAAACAGAAAAAGGAGGTGTTTTAAAACTAACTGTTTCTACAGCAAATGACAAAGCAAAGATTGCTGGTGGTGTCTACGTCGATTTGACAAATGCCGATGTAATTGCATGTACAGACAAAAATGTAAAAGAATCTTCAGAGGGTAAAACAACTGCCTACTATTATTTTACGCCTGCAGAATGGTTGAAGCTTAAAAAGACTGATATTTATGCAATTAGATTTATAATTGCTGGTGGACCAGATATTTCAGGGAATCTAACTGGACATTTTACAGCATATAGTAAAGTAAAGTATTTCTCAACAGCATTTGATAAGTCAAAAAAAACATTTGATACAGCTAAAGAAATTAATGTTTTGTAATGATTTTTTAATATAATAAATCTTATATTTAACATAAATATTTTTTTATGAATTCAAATGAAGCTTTGATTACAAAATTCTATACTGCTTTCGCGAATGCAGACGCCAAAACAATGAGCGAATGTTATCATCCAAAAGTTCATTTTATCGATCCAGCTTTTGGTTTGTTGAAAGAAGAACAGGTTTCTAAAATGTGGGAAATGTTGCTTTTAAAGAGTAAAGGGAATTTAAAAATTGAATTTTCAAATGTAAAAGCTGATGATTTCACAGGCTCTGCAAATTGGACAGCAACCTATAATTTCAGTAAAACCAATAGAAAAGTCATCAATAAAATTACAGCCGAATTTGTTTTTCAAGACGGATTAATCATCAAACATACTGATAATTTTGATGTTTGGAAATGGTCAAAACAAGCTTTTGGCTTAACAGGTTATTTATTAGGCTGGACTGGTTTTTTCCAGAAAAAAGTACAGGCACAAGCTTTATCGTCATTACAACAATTTCAGAAAAATAAATAAAACTACATACCTTAAAAAGTTTATTAGATTTAAACCTGAGTATCTGCCTCACTCCGATTATAATTATTTTGTTGCTTATTATTTTACTAAAAGTATTAATTCTAAATGCTGATGAAAGAAATTGTACACAAAAAATTAAATCAACTACAGGCAACTGCAATCTGCGGAAACGATATTAGTTCTTCTTGTCTTTATGTTTCGGCCTTAACCATTTTGTATGCAGGACAATATGCTTGGATTTCTCTTCTGATTGTTGCTGTAGTTTTATTTTTGTTTAGAAAAATTTATGCCGAAGTAGTTGGTGCGATTCCTCTAAATGGAGGTGCTTACAACGTTTTATTAAATACTTCAACAAAACGTTTGGCTTCTATTGCAGCAACTTTGACTGTTCTGTCTTATATGGCAACTGCCGTAATTTCAGCATCTGAAGGTATGCACTATCTACACGGAATTTTTGAAGGTCTTAATGTTACCACGGCCACAGTAGTGGTTTTGGTTTTATTTACAGGATTAGCCATTTTAGGAATCGGAGAATCTGCATTTGTGGCCGTTATCATTTTTATGACTCATATTGGGACTTTGACCTTGCTGGTTTTGGCATCTGTTTGGTTTGTTTTAATGCATGGCTTAGACACATTTCATATCAATTGGCAAACTCCGATTGCTTCAGGAAGTATAAAAACAGCTCTTTTTCTGGGTTTTTCTGCTGCAATGCTTGGAATCTCTGGATTTGAAAGTTCTGCCAATTTTGTGGAAGAACAAGAGCAAGGTGTTTTTCCTAAAACATTACGAAACATGTGGGGAATAGTAAGTTTCTTCAATCCTGTAATCGCAATATTATTGATAAGTGTGATCCCGCTTACAGAAGTAGGCGAAAACAAAGAATCGCTCCTCGCTCATTTGGGAGAAACAACAGGCGGATCTTGGCTAGCTTGGCTAATTTCTATAGATGCTGTTCTTGTACTTTGTGGAGCTGTCCTGACTTCATTTGTTGGTGTTTCGGGACTTTTAAACCGAATGACGTTAGATCGAATTTTACCTAACTACTTTCTAAAGCAAAACAAAAGAGGATCTCATTACCGAATCGTTTTAAGTTTTTTAATTCTTTGTTTGTCAGTTCTTTTTGCTACAAATGGACACTTAGAATCTTTGGCAGGAGTTTATACGTTTTCTTTTCTGGCAGTAATGGCGCTTTTCGGAATTGGAAATTTGCTTTTAAAGTATAAACGCAACAAACTCCCGAGACCAGAACGTGCGCGTGGCATTGCGGTTGTAACTGCTGTAGTTTTTGTGATTGCTGCTTTTTTTGGAAATATGCTTCTGAATATCAATTCGTTTTATACTTTCTTGCAGTATATGGTTCCAGCATTAATCTTTGTCTGGATTATGCTAAATCGTGTTATTTTAATACGTTTATTAATCGAAGCGTTAGAATATTTTTATCAGCCTCTTCGCAAAATGGTCGTATTGAGTAATCGTTATTTAGAGAAATTAAGCTCCAAGATTAATTCTCAAGAATTTGTGTTTTTTACAAAAGGTGACGACATTACCATTTTGAATAAAGTTTTGCAATATGTTGAAGACAACGAAACTACAAAGAAATTGAAAATTGTTCATGTCAAAAAAGACACTGTAGATAACGAAGCGCTTAAAAAAGATTTGGAAGTTTTAGATCGTGCTTACGACGGACTCGATATCGAATTTATAGAAATTGAAGGCGTATTTGGTCCAGAAATAATTGACGAGCTTTCTCAAAAATGGAACATTCCAAAAAACTTTATGTTCATTGGTTCTCCTGGAAATAAATTTTCTTATCGAGTTGCCGACTTAGGTGGTGTTCGATTGATTATGTGATTTTTTAGAAGCAGAAGAATTCGTGTTTTCAAGACGCCCAGTCCCGCTATCCGTTGCAATCTTTTGTGGTCTCGTAAAAAAAAACGAGACCACAAAAGGATTTTCACTTCTATCGGGGCTAAATTAGAAGTATATTTTTCATAAGAACATAAAACCGAATAATATAAAAACAAACCCGACAGGTTTTGAAAACCTGTCGGGTTTAATATGATCAATTTATCTCTGTCAAAATTTTAAACATTGAAAAAAAACTTTTAAAAGCTAGCTTTGCGGTCTTGACAGCAACCAGATAAAAAACTTCCAAAACTCTGCGTAAATCCTTTGCGAACTCTGCGTTAAAAAACAATCAAAAGTTATGATTTAAACCAGCTTTCGACTAATTCATCTTCAAACGAAGTTGCATCTTTATGAATAAACTCATTTCGATTTTTATCGTAAGAATAATCTAAAGCCCAAGTTTTATGGTTTGCAGCCAATTCTTTGATACTATTACAAACAAAAGCAATTTCTTCATCAGTTGTTGTTGGGTGAATTGACATTCTAATCCATCCCGGTTTTTTGATTAAATCACCAATCGTAATTTCATTAACCAATTTATTAGAAGTTTCTTGATCAACATGCAATAAGTAATGACCATAAGTTCCTGCACAACTGCATCCTCCTCTAGTCTGGATTCCAAAACGATCATTTAAGATTTTAACTCCTAAATTAAAGTGAAGATCATCAATAAAAAACGAAACTACGCCAAGACGTTCTTTGTGCTGTCCTGCTAAAATTTTAATATTCGAAATTGGTTCTAATTCAGAGAAAACATAATCAACGATTTCATGCTCACGCTCCATTATGTTTTCAATTCCCATTTCTTCTTTTAGCTCAATTGCCAAAGCAGTTTTGATAACTTGTAGAAATCCAGGAGTTCCACCATCTTCACGATCTTCAATGTTATCAATGTATTTATGTTCTCCCCACGGATTTGTCCAGCTTACAGTTCCTCCGCCAGGACAATCAGGAATCATATTTTTGTATAATTTTTTATTGAAAATTAAAACTCCAGAAGTTCCAGGACCACCTAAGAATTTGTGAGGTGACATAAAAACAGCATCCAAATAAGTTTCTGGATCTGATGGATGCATATCAATTTCTACATAAGGGCCTGAACAAGCAAAATCAACAAAACAAACACCATTATATTGGTGCATTAATTTTGCTGCTTCGTGAAAAGGAGTTCTCAAGCCAGTAACATTCGAACATGCTGTGATAGAAGCAATTTTTATGGTTCTATCTTTATATTTTTCCAATAAAGTCTCAAGGTTTTCTAAATTAAAAAGACCTTTTTCACAAGATGGAATAATTTCCACATCGGCAATAGTCTCTAACCAAGAAGTTTGATTAGAATGGTGCTCCATGTGTGAAATAAAAACAATTGGCTTTTTCTCAGCTGGAACATTTGTAAAACTCTTTAAGTTTTCAGGAATCTTTAATCCTAAAATACGCTGGAATTTATTGATGACTCCAGTCATTCCAGTTCCATCTGTAATTAAAACATCATCATTGTTAGCATTTGCATGACGTTTAATAATATGTCTTGCATGATGGTATGCTTTTGTCATAGCAGTACCTGATACAGTAGTTTCAGTGTGAGTATTGGCTACAAAAGGTCCAAACTGATTTAATAGTTTTTCCTCAATCGGACGATATAACCTTCCGCTGGCAGTCCAATCTGTGTAAATTATTGATTTTCTGCCATAAGGCGAAGTAAATTCTTGATTTATACCGACAATATTCTTTCTAAATTCCTGAAAATAACTTTCCAGTGTCATGGTACTATTTTTGCTATTCATTAGTTGTGCCTTGTGTTTGACTGCAAATATATATAGTTTTTTATAAAATTGCGAATTTATCAATAGTAAACTTCAAACACTATATTACCGTTTGGTATTTTTAGTTAAAACAACTTTTTTTTAATAAATTATCATAATATCCTATCGAATTAATAGGCATTAAATTTAAAGAAAGTAATATTTATGGGAAATTTATCAGTAGCTACCATTGGTGGCGGATGTTTTTGGTGTATAGAAGCTGTAATTCAGCGTTTAAAAGGTGTAGAATTAATAAAATCGGGATATTCGGACGGATTTATCAAAAATCCAGCTTATCGCGAAGTATGTACAGGAAGAACAGGACATGCCGAAGTAATACAAGTGACTTTTAATCCTGACATAATTTCATATCATGACTTAATTTTCATATTCATGACAAGTCATGATCCGACAACTTTAAATCGTCAGGGTGGCGATAGCGGAACACAATATCGTTCTATAATCTTATACCACGATGACACTCAAAAAGAGATTGCAGAAAAGGTTTTTGAAGAAGTGCAGCCGGCTTACGCAGATCCAATTGTAACGCAATTAAAACCTTTTGAAGTTTTTTACGAAGCCGAAGATTATCATCAGAATTATTATAACGAAAATCAAGAAGCTGGATATTGCCAAGTTGTAATTGATCCGAAAATTCAGAAACTTAAAAAAATGTATGCTGACCGATTGATTAGATAAAAGTTTTTTGCCACAGATTACACAGATTAAAATGATTTTTATAAAGAGAAATCTAAAACAATCCTTTTAATCTGTGGCAAAAATAAGAAAGACACAAAATGAAAAATTTAAAAATAAATAATCGGTTTACTGCAGAACTACCAGCAGATCCAGATTTGACCAATGAAATTCGTCAGGTTAAAAATACGTTGTTTTCATACGTAAATCCGACAAAACCCTCAAATCCAAAATTGATTCATGCCTCTGAAGAAGTCGCTGCATTAGTTGGCATTTCTAAAGATGAAATTCAATCAGAAGAATTTCTAAATGCATTTTCTGGGAAAGAAATTCTTCCAGAAACAAAACCGTTTGCCATGTGTTATGCGGGGCACCAATTCGGCAATTGGGCTGGACAATTAGGAGATGGGCGTGCCATTAACTTAACAGAAGTTGAAAATAATGGTGAGTTTTATACATTACAATTGAAAGGAGCAGGAAAAACTCCCTATTCTAGAACTGCAGATGGTTTGGCTGTTTTGCGTTCTTCGATAAGAGAATACTTATGTGCTGAAGCCATGTATAATTTAGGCGTTCCTACTACCCGATCGCTTTCGCTTATTCTATCTGGAGATCAAGTTTTACGAGATATTTTATATAACGGAAATCCTGCTTATGAAAAAGGTGCCATTGTCTGTCGTGTAGCCCCATCTTTCATTCGCTTTGGAAGTTATGAAATGCTTACTGCCAGAAACGAACTGAAAAATCTTAAACAATTTGTCGAATTTACAATTAAGCATTATTTCCCTGAAATTACTGGAGAACCAAAAGAGCAATATTTGCAGTTTTTCCAGAAAGTTGCTGACACAACTCGTGAAATGATTTTGCATTGGCAACGCGTCGGATTTGTTCATGGTGTAATGAATACCGATAATATGTCTATTCACGGAATCACGATTGATTACGGCCCATATGGCTGGCTCGAAAATTATGATCCGGACTGGACGCCAAACACAACCGACAGTCAAAATAGAAGATACCGTTTCGGAAATCAGCCTCAAGTGGCACAGTGGAATTTGTTTCAATTGGCAAATGCTCTTTATCCATTAATCAATGAAGCAGTGCCTTTAGAAAAAATATTAGATACGTTTATAACTGATTTTGAAAGTAACTACAAAACAATGTTTTTAAGCAAATTAGGAATATTTACTTCAAGTGAAACTGATGATAAAATTATTAAAGGTTTGGAAGAAATTCTGCAGTTATCAGAAACCGATATGACTATCTTTTTTAGAAATCTTAGTAAAATTAAAAGAGAGGATTCTGTAGAACAAGCATTCGAAAAAATAGAATACGCATTTTACATTCCAGAAGAAATAAAAGAAAATATTCTAGATGCTTGGCAAAAATGGTTTACTGTTTATTTGAAAAGATTAAACTCTGAAGAGCTTTCGGATAATGAACGTTCAGAAAAAATGAATCAGATTAATCCAAAATATGTACTTCGAAACTATATGGCACAATTAGCCATTGATGCAGCAGATAAAGAGGATTATGCACTAGTTGACGAATTATTCCAGCTTCTGAAAAATCCATATGACGAACAGTCAGAATCTGAAAAATGGTTTGCAAAACGTCCTGATTGGGCAAGAACAAAAGTTGGCTGTTCAATGTTATCTTGTAGTTCTTAAAAGTTTTTTTTGCCACAGATTAAAAGGATTTTTAGGATTAATCATTGGAATCTTTTTAATCTGTGACATTTTTTTATTTCGTAGTAATGTGATCTACAATCAAATTAGCATGAATTCTAGAGTTTTCTATAAACCATTTATGGGTCTGCATTCCGCCACAAACTACTCCAGCAAGAAATAAACCTTCTACATTAGTTTCCATCGTTTCTGGATTGTAAACCGGGATTTTCAGTTCGTCATTAGAAAGCTGAATTCCAATTTTTTCCAGAAAATTCAAATCCGGTTTGTAGCCTGTTAGTGCTAGAACAAAATCATTTTCAATTGTAATTTTACCATTTGGTGTTAGAATCTCTACTTCATCTTCCTTAATTTCGGTAATATTTGACTCAAAATAAGCCTTAATACTTCCTTCGGCAATACGATTTTCAATATCTGGTTTTACCCAATATTTTACACGACTATTAATTTCGTTTTTACGAATTACCATAGTCACCTCTGCTCCTTTTCTCCAGCATTCCAAAGCAGCGTCTACAGACGAATTATTAGCGCCTACAACCAAAACTTTTCTAAAAGCATATTCATGTGCTTCTTTGTAATAATGGCGAACTTTTGCAAGGTTTTCGCCTAAAACATTCATTTGAATAGGAATATCATAGAAACCAGTTGCGATTATGACATTCTTAGACTCGTAGTTTTGCTTATTAGTTGTAATCTTAAAAATGCCTTGGTTTTTCTGTACATCAAGTACTTTTTCAAATAAATTGATATTGAATTTAAAGTAACGGTGAATATTTCGATAATACTCCAAAGCTTCCTGACGTCCTGGTTTTGGTGCCAGGCAGTTAAATGGAATTTCGCCAATTTCTAATCTTTCTGCGGTAGAGAAAAAGGTCATATAGAGCGGATAATTAAAAATACTATTAACAATCGCTCCCTTTTCTATAATTACGTATTTTAATTTTTTCTTTTCAGCTTCTATTGCACAAGCCAGACCAATTGGTCCACCACCTACAATTACAAGGTCATATATTGATTCCGTCATTTTTATTTCTGCCAGTCTTTAAAAGGATTTTTACTCAAATAAGCATTATAATATCTCTCGTCGTTAGTTACTTCTTCACCAAGCCAATCCGGTTTTTCAAACGCTTCATCTTCAGAATTCAATTCAATTTCGGCCATTACTAGACCTTCGTTTTCGCCATAAAATTCATCAACTTCAAATACATGCTCTCCAGATTTTATTTCATAGCGCGTTTTTTCAATCTTACCCTTTTCGCACAATTTTAATAATTCTTGCGCTTCATCTAACGGAATTTCATTTTCCCATTCAAAACGCGACATACCACTGCTGTGGCTTATTCCTTTTATGGTTATAAAGCCCTTTTCTCCTTTAATTCTAACCCTAACGGTACGCTCTGGCGCAGAACTCAAATAGCCCTGAGCAATTTTATTCTGAGTAAAAGCTTGCTTCTTGAAGTCTTCAGATTTCACAAGAAACTTTCTTTCTATTTCGATCATCTTAAATGCAGATTATTTTTTTATGCAAGTTACTCATTTTAATCAAGCCTTTGGAAGTATAAAAAATGAAAAATAAGTTAATTTATTCTGTTTTATTTCAAAGTAATAACATCAAAATAATTGATTATTAACATGTTATAACTTTTATTTTAATTAAATTTGATAGAATCTTAATACGAAATATATGTCTAAAAAAGCACTTTATTTGTTAGGCATTGCAATAACCATCATTTTGGGTACTTTTTTATATCTGAAATTTTGTTGCAATTGCTGTGAGAAAACCACAACGGACATTGCTCCAAAAACAGTGACCTCTACTGTTGCAGAGCCTAATTTTGTTCCGTTTGTATTAAATGGTCCCGGAATAAATTATCAGACAAATGATAATTTAAAGTTCCTTAAAAACAGTGCAAAGCTTATTATGCCTGTCAGTGATTCGGTCACAACTGGTCTTGATAACTTAAAGAAATTCTTAGAAGCAAATCCGAAACAGAAAATTACAATAACCGGTTATGCGACTTCAGACGAGACAAATTCAACAACTTTTGAAAATCTAGGTCTCGCAAGGGCAAATGATGTCAAGAATTACTTTGTTTCAAAGGGATTATTAGAGAATCAGTTTTCTACGAAAGGTACCATTATAGATAAATGGAAAATGAGTGGAGATACCCTTCTAGGGCCTGCTGAATATTTATTTGAAGCTATAGATTCAACGGCTACTCCAAATGATGAATGGAGTGCATTGAAAGCAAAAATAAACGCAGATCCGTTAATTCTCCATTTTAATACAAACAAATCTAGTGAGAAATTAAGTGCTGCGGAGAAACAAAAAGTTACTGATATTGCTAAATATGCAGAGAATGTAAAAGATGCTGTGATTGTGGTAATTGGACATTCTGACAATGTTGGAAACCGTGACTCAAACATTGTTTTAGCACAAAAAAGAGCCGATTTTTCAAAAGATTATCTTTCTAAAAACGGAATTGATAATACAAGAATTGAAACGCAATCTAAAGGTCCAGACGAACCTATTGGCGATAACAATACGGCGGACGGAAAGGCTGCAAATAGAAGAACTGTAATTACCATTAAATAATTAAAAATATACGATCATGAATATACCTTGTGTCTTAATACCTATTCTAGTAGGTTTAATCTGTGGAATCTTAGGTTATTTACTAGGAAAAATGAATTCGAAAAATGATGATTCACTTTCTGCTTCACTTCAAGCCGATTTAGATGCCTGCAAGGCCAATACACGAAACTTGAATGCAAGAATCGCTACTCTAGAAGCTGATTTGGCCGCGAAAGCTAAAGCTTCTGTACAATCTTTTGTTGCTTCCGCTCCTGTAACGATTCCTTTTGATGCTGCTTTGGCTGCAAATGTTTTAGGCAAGAAAATTAAAGAGAATGACTTGAAAATTGTGGAGGGAATTGGCCCTAAAATAGAAGCTTTATTTAATGCTGCTGGAATCAATACTTGGTATGAGCTTTCGCAAACAGCTACGGAAAAATTACAATCTATTCTAGACGCTGGGGGAGAAAATTACGCTATACACAATCCTAGCACTTGGGCAAGACAGGCTCTTATGGCTTACCAAGGCAAATGGCAGGATTTAAAAGAGTGGCAAGACAGTCTTTTAGGCGGAAAAGAGTAAAAAAAGGTTCAAAGGTGCATAGTTGCAAAGGAACAGAGGTTTTTCAATCTCTGTTTATATGAACGAACAAAAAAGACGTAAAGTTTTCATACTTTACGTCTTTTTTTATTTTATCAGTTTGTATGTTTTCTTAGAAAAAATCAGATTGCCATTCTAGGTTAGAATTGTACCAAAGTTTTCCATTTTTAACTTCGAGAGGACAATCTATATTATTAGTATATAATGCTCCAGTTCCTAAACCTTGTGGCATATCTGAATGCAAAGTATATGTCCATTGCGCAATAGCATTTAGTCCAATATTACTTTCTAATGCAGAAGTGATCCACCAGCCAATATTATATTTTTCAGCAAGCGTAATCCATTCTTGAGTGCCACGGAAACCACCAATAAAACTTGGTTTTAAAATGATGTATTGAGGCTTAATTTCCTGAAGCAATTTTTCTTTTTCTTCTAATGAAAATACACCAATTAGCTCTTCGTCTAAAGCAATTGGAAAAGGCGTCTGCTCACACAGTTTAGCCATTTCTAATACATTCCCTTTTTTAATTGGCTGTTCTATACTATGAAGCTGAAATTGACTTAATTGATTTAACTTATCTAAAGCTTCTGTTAAAGAAAAAGCTCCGTTAGCATCGACTCTGATTTCTATTTCTTCTGCCGAAAAATGGCGTCTTATAAATTGCAATAATTCTAATTCTTTATTGAAATCAATAGCGCCAATTTTAAGTTTTATGCAATCAAAACCATCAGCTAATTTTTCTTCAATTTGCTGTTTCATGAAAGCGGCTTCACCCATCCAAACTAATCCATTAATAGGAATTGAAGCTGTATTTTTTGTAAAATCAGAAGGGAATAGAACAAATGGATTTTCACTTTTAAGAGACAAAAAAGCCATTTCTACTCCAAACTGTATAGAAGGAAATTCTAGTAAAGCATTCCAAAGTACTGTTTCACCTAAATGAATATTATCACAAGCCCATTTTAGCTTTTCTTCATAATCTTTGCGATCGTCAGCGCTTAAACCGCGAAGTATACCGCACTCTCCTATTCCTTTTTTTCCGTTTTCTTCCAAGATTATAAACCAAGTTTCTTTTTCGGTCATAACTCCTCTCGAAGTTCCTGATGGACGTTTAAAATCTAGTAAATATTTACTGTACGATGCTTTCATTTTTTTAAAGATGCTAAGATACTGAGTTGCTAAGCTTAAAAGAAGATTCTAAGAAGCGCTTCATATCTAAAAACTTAATTAAATAATTTTAAGATTCTTTCAAAATCTTTTGACGGTAAACCAGCTTTTTCAAAAGCTTGAAAATCAAGTTTTGTTTTTGCAATCCAGCTTAAACTGTCTGTTACATTTTGAGTCTGATATTTTTTGTAAATCGCTTTGGCAGCGCTATAGTCATCGCTTACTAAATAAGTATGTGCCAGATTCAATTTGACTAATAATTCTGTATCATCCAATTTTTCGCCTTCTTGAAGCACTTTTAATGCTTTTGCATATTGTTTGGTCAAAATGTAACAATAGCCCAACCAGCTGTAATCTAATGCAGTTGCTTTTCCTTCGTTTACAATTGTATTTAATTTCGGAATTGCTTCGTTATATTTTTGGGCTTTGATTAAAGAAGCTGTTTGCGCTCTTAAATCATTAAATACATTCTTAGAAATATCAGCATCTTTATAACAGCTGTTTCCAAAATCTTTGTAGACTTTTGTTTTTTCGACAGCCAATAATTTTTGAAACTCATCATAACGATATTGTTTCATGATTTTATTTAAGATACAAACGCAAAAATCATCTGAATTGGCCATTTTTTGTGCCATTGTAGAAGTTTTGCATAAGCTTATAATTTCATTTTTATTGTCTTGATTCCAACCGCGATTTAATTTTGTGTCAACCCAAGGCACTACTTCTAGAACTACTTTCTGACTTAGAAGCCAGTTCTTGCTTTCAAAACCGAACCAGATTGTACCAATGTTTTCTTTTAAACAAGACGATTTATTGACAGATAATCTTTTGGCGTCTTTGCTGACAGGTTCTGCTTGAGAATAGCAAGCTTTGTCAATTTTACCGTCTGCAACGTATTTTTTTGCATTTTCATTGGATGTAAAAATCGAATAAGTACATTCGTCATCACCGGAAATTTTGGACATCAAGAAAACAGCACCTGCTGAACCTTGACTAACTCCCGTTGGATCTGGAATTGCTTTTAATAAGGAAACCAAACTATTGGCCATTTCCTGATTTTTATCTAAAAGTGTGATTCTATATACAATTTCTGTAGTTCCAACTGGTAAATCTTCTGTTGGTATAGAAATTCTATCGCGTGCGGGAACCATGATTTCTTTGGTTGTTGCACGTTCTTTATCCCAATAACCATATTTTTGTGCAAAAGCGTTATAGGAAGTTGCGATAAATAGTAATAAAAGGATTTGTTTGAAAGTTGTATTTTGTGATGATGCTTTAATTGCCACAGATTTCACAGATTAAAATGATTTTTATTTTAAAAAACTTTAATTCAATTAACATAGATTATGCCAAATAACTTTCTTATGGAATTGAGTGCCCTAGCCCCGATAGAGGCGGTATCTCCCGATTTAGAAAAACAAGGCTTTTTCAGCCGTAGTTTTTGTTAATCGGGAATTTAGCCAAAAGCGGGATTAGCTTCTTATAATTCAATAGAATCTCCTATTGGTAAAAGCATTAAATCTTTTCCTTTATCGAAGAATTTACGAATTGCTTCTTCATGATTGATCTCGATATAGCCAAAAGTGTCATAGTGATATCCTAAAACTTTGTCGCATTCTACAAAATCTGAAGCAATAATAGCGTCTTCAACATCCATTGTAAAATTGTTTCCGATTGGAAGAATAACTAAATCTAGTTTTGTGCGAAGCGGAATCAATTTCATATCGTAAGTCAAAGCTGTGTCTCCAGCGATATAGATATTTTTATGTTCGCCTTCAATTACAAAACCTCCAGGATTTCCTCCGTAAGAACCGTCAGGAAAACTGCTTGAGTGAATTGCATTTACATATTTTACTTTTCCGAAATCAAATTTCCAGCTTCCTCCGTGATTCATTGGATGCGAATTGAATCCTTTTTTTGCATAATGGCTTGCAATTTCTGCATTAGAAACAATAACTGCATTGGTGTTTTTTGCAATAGCTTCAACATCCAAAACGTGATCAGCATGCGCATGTGTCAATAAAATATAATCTGCTTTGATCGTACTTAGATTGATTGCAGCAGCTTGTGGATTTCCGGTAATAAATGGGTCTACAATAATGTATTTTCCTCCTACTTCAATTCCTAATGAAGCGTGTCCGTAGTATGTAATTTTCATTTTGTCACTTTTTAAGTTAAACATTGTTTTATCTTCCTCCTAAAAAGAGGTTTACAATAATGTCTGAAATCAAAGAAATCATGCATACTGTAAGTAATATAGAAAGTAAGAATGTGCTTAATGCTAGTTTTTTTAATTCTGGATCTAATAATTTTGGATCTTGATTTTTGTAAACTGTGATTAAATGTTTTGTTAATGGAATATAAGCCAATAAAAACAAATATTGGTCAAAGTTATAATCGCTTAAGACAGCAAATGCAACAACCAAAATCATTGCAGTAATAATTAAGAAAAAGTGATATTTTTTGGCATTTTGAGCTCCAATCTGTACCACGATTGTGTTTTTTCCAGATTTTTTATCAGATTCTTGATCGCGCATATTGTTTAGGTTTAAAACTCCAACGCTCAACAATCCGATGGCAACAGCTGGAAGAATTAAAAGCGGATCTACTTCTTTTGCGTATAAAAAGTTCACTCCTAAAGTGCTCACTAGTCCGAAGAAAATAAAAACGAATAAATCTCCTAATCCTCTATAACCGTAAGCAGAATTACCTACTGTGTAACGAATTGCAGAAATAATAGCTGCGATTCCTAACAGTAGAAAAAAGATAGAATAACCGAAATTATCCTTTCCAAAGGCAAAATAAATCAAGATTATAGCAGACAGCAAAGTCAAAAAAGAAGTAATAATAATGGCTTTTTTCATTGCCTGAGGCGTAATAACCCCACTCTGAATAGCGCGTTGCGGCCCAACTCGATCTGCATTATCAGTACCTTTTACTCCGTCTCCATAATCGTTTGCAAAATTGGATAAAACCTGTAATCCTAATGTTGTCAATAAGGCAAAACCAAAAACTTTCCAGCTGAATACTTCTGTTGGAGTGTTAATAGTTTCTGTTGGATTTGACAAAGCATAAATGCTTCCAACTATAATTCCGGAAACTGATAAAGGTAATGTGCGTAATCTCGCGGCTTCAATCCAATGTTTCATTATTTGTTTTGTTTGTTTAGTTTCAGCTTTCAAGTTTTAGGTTCCTATCTTGAAACCTGAAACTTGAAACTATTTTATAACTTATTTACGGTAACCACTTATTTTCGCCAAAGTTTGGTTTTCTTTTTTCTAAGAAAGCGTTTCTTCCTTCTTTTGCCTCTTCGGTCATATAAGCCAAACGAGTTGCTTCTCCTGCAAAAACTTGCTGTCCGACCATTCCGTCATCTGTTAAGTTCATTGCAAATTTTAGCATTTTTATAGAAGTTGGTGATTTTTGAAGAATTTCTTGAGCCCATTCATAAGCAGTTGCTTCTAGTTCGTCATGCGGAATTACAGCATTTACCATTCCCATTTCAAAAGCTTCTTGTGCAGAGTAATTTCTACCTAAAAAGAAGATTTCACGTGCTTTTTTTTGTCCGACCATTTTGGCCAAATAAGCAGATCCGTAACCGCCATCAAAACTAGTTACATCGGCATCTGTTTGTTTAAAAATAGCATGTTCTTTACTTGCAAGTGTCATATCACACACTACGTGTAAGCTATGTCCACCACCTACAGCCCATCCAGGAACTACTGCAATAACAACTTTTGGCATAAAACGAATTAAACGCTGCACTTCTAAAATGTTTAAACGGTGCTGTCCATCATCTCCAACATATCCTTGGTGTCCACGTGCATTTTGATCACCGCCACTGCAAAAAGAATAAACTCCATCTTTTGTAGAAGGTCCTTCAGCTGAAAGTAAAACTACACCAATTGAAGTGTCTTCTTGAGCATCATAAAAAGCTTGGTATAATTCTGAAGTAGTTTTAGGTCGGAAAGCATTTCTAACATTTGGTCTGTTAAATGCTATTCTTGCTACTCCATTGCATTTTTTATAAGTTATATCTTCAAATTCTCTGGCTGTAATCCAATCCATTTTGATTTTTTGTTTAAATAATTATACGGTAAAAATAAAGCATTTTTACTATTTTACCTACTCAATCCGTCTTAAGTCTTTACTAAATTGACGCGCAATGTTAACAATTGGTATTTACTTACAAAAAATAACATTTTTTAACATTAGTTTAGAAAAATAATAATTAATTTTACAACCTAGAAATCAATGAGATACAAAAATTTCAAAGATTTCAGATTGATTTTCTTTCACTGATTTATTAACCTAAAAAATGATTTTTTTGAGAAAATTTAAAAAATTTGTCGCTCATTTTTTTAGGGTTTTAAGTAACAAACCTCAATTAAAAGAGCAAATGATTTATGTGTTTGTCGAAACTTCAAAAAGAAAAAAGTAACACCTAAGGTTAAATGTTAGAATTGTATCTATAGTTAGTATAGGAATGATAACGATAAAAGAAGAAAAAAGTACTAATTCATACTTTCTAAAAGTTATTTTATAAAACCAATGGATTAGCCGTGAAATTCTTTTTTTGCTGTTAAGATAGGTACTTCAAATCATTTAAAAGACATACCATCAATGGGATAATTTCTAAAATTCGTAAAGTTATTGTTCTGAGATGGACTCGAATTATTTTATTTCTGTTTTTTTTTAATTACAATTTTTTTTAAAACTGAATAAAAAGCGAAAGGCTGCTTGTAATGAGCAGCCTTTTGTGTTATAATAATTTTGCTGACGCAAAATAAGTTCCAAAAAATAAAAATTCCAATGCATTTCGTTGAATCAGTCTTGGAGTTTGGATTTTAAAATATTAGGATTTTTAGGTTTTTATTCTTTTACCAGATAAATTCCATCGTCTTTTATTTCGATCAATTTTTCTTTATACAGAGATCCAATCGCTTTTTTAAATGATTTTTTACTCATTTTTAAAACTGTCTTAATATCTTCTGGATGAGAGTTGTCATTTAATCTAAGAAAGCCTCTGCTGGCTCTTAGCTCATTAAGAATTTTCTCGGCATTTGGTTCGATACTTTCAACGCCTTGCGGCTGAAGCGCAACATCAATTTTGTTATCAGGACGAATGGTTTTGATATAACCGCGCATTCTATCGCCAGTTCTTATTGAATCGTCGTAAACTTCATCTTTATACAAAAGTCCTTTATGCTGCTCGTTTATAATAACATTGATTCCCATATCGGTAATATGAGAAACAATTAAGTCAACTTCTTCGCCTTTTTCAACTGTTAAATTGTCGTTGCTCAAAAATTGATTCGTTTTACTTGAAGCCACAAGACGATTGGTTTGTTTATCCATGTACAAGTAAACCAAGTAGCGTTTTCCTTTTTCCATTGGACGCGCTTGTTCTTTGAATGGAACCAGAATATCTTTCTCCATTCCCCAATCCATAAAAGCACCCACATTATTGATATAATTTACTCTTAAAAGAGCAAATTCATTCAATAAAATATAAGGCACTAATGTTGTTGCCACAGGTCTCTGTTCATGATCAAGATAAACAAAAACGATTAATTCTTCTCCAATTTCAAATACTTTTGGTACATATTTGTTGGGAAGTAAAACATCGTGAACTCCTTCTGGGTCGTTCTCAGGATCTCCTAAAAACAAACCTACTTTGGTATCACGTAATATAGTTAGAGTATTGTATTTTCCTATTTCTAGCATTTTAAAAAATTTCTAAGCAGTTGGACTGCTAAGTTTCTGAGGCGCAAAGGTACGAAGTTTGGCGTGCTACTAAGAATTTAATTTAACAAATCTTGCTTTATAGAGAAAACAAAAAAATCCTTTTCAATAGAATATCAAAAAGGATTGTAGTTTTTAGATTAAATGCTTGAAATACTGCTTTAAAATCACATCGTTCTGGGCAGTCGGAGTAAAAATTTCCAGAATTCCGGGTGTATCATCTGAATTATATAATTCTCGCAAAGCATTTTCTAATGAATCGTTATCATTTGCCGTGAAATAATTCAATTGATACATCTTTGCCAAATGTTCTGCTGTCAGTTTATGCGATGTTTCAAAATAAGTATTAAAAACAGGCTTTTCCTGATGCCCTGGTAAAATTCTAAAGATTCCTCCTCCACCATTATTAATTAGAATAATTTTGAAGTTTTTAGGAATATAGGAATTCCATAAAGCATTACTGTCATATAAAAAACTAATGTCTCCCGTTACAAAAACAATTTGCTTTTGGTTTCCAACAGCTGCACCAATTGCAGTAGAAGTACTTCCGTCGATTCCACTTGTTCCTCTATTACAGAAAACTTCAATAGAATTATCAATATCAATCAATTGTGCGTAACGAATAGCAGAACTGTTACTGATCTGTAACATGCTATTTGTAGGCAATGATTCGATTACTTTTTCAAAAACTTTAAAATCCGAAAACTCTATTTTACTCAAATATTCTTTTCTTCTCTCTAATCTCGTTTGGTAAACCGTATCTACATTATTAAAATAATTACTTTTTACAAAAGATGTTTTTGAAAGCAGGTCTTTAAAGAAATCATTTGGTTTCATTTCAAAATGTTTTGTCAATGCTCCAAATGTATCATAAGCTCGTAAAGTATCAATATGCCAATGCTCTTTTGGTTTGTATTTTCGCAAAAAGCCTTTAATTCTTTTTGAGACAACCATTCCTCCAAAAGTTATTAAAACTTCAGGGTTAAATTTCTTAAAATCAAAATCATCAAAAGGCGTAATTAAAGTATCAATTGAATTAATAAAACTCTCATGATGAAGATTTGAAGTCGTTTCTGTAAGCACTACCACTGACAGATCTGAAGCTAAATTTTCAATAATTTCCTGATCAATACTATTAGCTTCATTAACTCCAACCAAAACCAATTTTCGTTTGGCATTATTCCAAACAGAAACAAATTCATCGCTGTTTTGTATAGTGCGAGGAAAATTTTCTGGATTTGGAACTGTGATTTTTGGTTTTACAGAAAGTTCTTCTGTGGTTTCATATAATGGTTCTTCGAAAGGTGCATTAATATGTACTGGACCTTTTTTAAGAATTGCTGTTTCAATTGCTAGATTGATTTTTAAATCATTTTCTTCTGATGCTTCTTCAGTTAAATTCGCATTAAAAACAGAATGATTAGCAAACACATTTTCTTGACGAATGGTTTGTCCGTCACCAATATCGATTTTACTTTGCGGACGATCGGCAGAAATTACTATTAATGGAATCTGGCTGTAAAATGCTTCAGCAAGAGCAGGATAATAGTTTAATAAAGCAGATCCTGAAGTACAAACAATAGCTGTCGGCTGTTTGGTCTGCTGTGCAATTCCTAAAGCAAAGAAAGCAGCACAACGTTCGTCTGCAATACTGTAACAAGTAAAGTTTGGATTTTGAGCAAATCCGATAGTTAACGGTGCATTTCTAGATCCTGGAGAAATTATGATATTAACAATGCCTTTGGCAGATAAAATTTCGATAATGCTTTGTGCAAGCGCTATTTTGGGGTAAATCATTACGGTCGCGTATTACTTTTTTAAAGAAAATCTTTTAGTCTGATTTTTCTTTATCTTGTTTACAAAGTTACAAACTTCACATTTGATTTATATTATAATTAGGAATATATTAAGGTTCTTTCTAGAAAAAGCGAATATATTTGTAAAATCGAATGATTAATAAAAGCCTTGCCTTATATGCGTTTCTTATTTATACTTTTTTTATCTGTTACTTTTCAAACTATTGCAGCACAAAATAAGTTTGTGCCTCTTGATGTTCCTTATAAAACAGCTTTAGAAAATGCAAAAAAAGAAGGAAAACCAGTTTTTGTAATGTTATATGCAGATTGGTGTCCGCATTGTAATTTAATGAAAACAGAAGTTTTAAGTGATCCAGCTATTATGGAATTTTTAAATAAAAATTTCATCTGCACTTATAAAAATATAGAAAAAGAGGAAGGAATCGCTTTAAAGAATCAATTTAATACAAAATCGCTTCCTACATTCTTATTTCTTGACAACAATGAAACGCTGATTTATGCGCTGAAAGGCGAAATGAAAAAGCCAGAATTTCTAAATGAATTAAATAATGCTTTAAAACCTCAAATGCAGTTGCCTCATTTAGAGAAACAGTTTCTTGCTGACCCTAGTAATTCTGATAAATTCTTTGCTTATCTGAACACTTTAAAAAAAGGAAAAGACAGAACAGAATTATCAATACCAACACATATTTATCTAAATACGCAAACTGACAAACAATTGGTAAGCGAATTAAACTGGCGTGTTATTGCAAATGGTGTAACCGATATTAAATCTAGAGAATTTCAGTATGTTATAAATCATCAGAAAGAATTTGCTGCTGTAGCTTCTCAAAGTCGTGTTGACAGAAAAATCGAAAGTATTGTAAATGAATTGCTTCGCCCTTTGGTTGATAATTTAGACACTATAAATTATTACAAACAAAGAGAAATTGCTAAATCTATTCGATTGCAAAAAACAGATTCTCTAGTTTTTAAATATGATTTAACTTTGGCAGAAAGAACTGAAAAATGGGATTTTTATAAAAAAGTTACGCTTGAAGATACTCAGAAATTAGTTTGGAACGATGCAAGCTTTTTGAAAGATATTGGAAACACTTATTTTAAGCATATCAAAGATAAGGAGAGTTTAAAAAAAGCCATTTTCTGGGTTGATCGCTCTTTAGAATTAAGCGATTCTTACGATGGAAATTTGCTTGAGGCCAAACTTTATAATAAAATAAAAGATAAAAAGAAAGCTTTAGAATATGCCAAAAATGCCAAAGCCATTGCAAAAGAAATGGACTGGAATTCTAAAGAAGCAGATACTCTATTAGCTGAATTAAACACCAAATAACCTGTAATAATAACCAATGAGCATTATTTTACGACCTGCAACGGCAAACGATTTACAAAAGATTCTAGAAATTGTAAATCATTCGATTTTACATACCACTGCAAATTACAGTTACGAAACCCAAACTTTAGAAGTTCAAACCAAATGGTTTGAAGATAAAAAAACCAAAAATCTTCCTGTAATTGTCGCTGATTTAGATGGTGAAGTGGTTGGTTTTGGAAGTTATGGACAGTTTAGAGAAAAAATTGGCTATCAATATACTGTGGAGCATTCTGTATATGTTGTTGACAATATTATAGGAAAAGGAATTGGCTCAAAGCTTTTAACAGAATTAATTCGTTTAGCAAAAGAACAAGGATATCACGTAATGATCGGTGCGATTGATGCTGATAACGCAGGAAGTATCGCTTTTCATGAAAAATTCGGATTTGTCGCTACAGGAACAATTCGCGAAGTAGGCTATAAATTTGACCACTGGCTGGATTTGGTTTTCATGCAGCTTATTTTAGTTTAACCGCAAAGTTCGCAAAGTATTTAAAACTCTGTTCCTTTGCCTCTTTGTACCTTTGAAACTAAAAAAAGCTCAAATTTGAAATTTCAAATTTGAGCTTTTTTTATGCTTTTTAGCTTTTAATCCAATTGATCACTTCAGGTTCTGTTACTAAAGTTTTTGGTTTAATTACTTTAACTAATTCCCCTTTTTCGTTGATTAGGTACTTTTGAAAATTCCATTCTACTTCAGAATCCTGTAAACCGTTTCTCGATTTCTCCGTTAAGAATTTATAAACTTCGCACATATCACTTCCTTTAACAGAAACCTTGTTCATCATAGGAAAAGTCACACCATAATTCTGTTGGCAGAAAGTTTCAATTTCCTTAGCTGTTCCAGGTTCTTGAGATGCAAAGTTGTTTGCAGGGAATCCAACAATTACGAAACCTTTATCTTTATACTCTTTATAAACCGCTTCTAAGTCTTTATACTGAGGTGTTAAACCGCATTTTGAAGCAGTGTTGACAATCATGATTTTTTTGCCTTTTAAAGAAGCAAAGTCAAAAGTATCTCCAGATAGATCTTCTACTTTAAATTGATAAATTGTTTCTTTTGCCATGGTTTTATCTTTTTTAGATAATTTGTTTGAACTAGTTTGAGCATTTAATCCTGTTACAGATAAAAGAGCGGCTCCAAATAGTATAAATAGTACTTTTTTCATCTTATAATTTTTTATAAAATTAGCTAAAATCCGTTTCACAAAACTATTTTGGATCTTTAATTTTTGCCAATCAAAAGTTAAATAAAAAATGAAGCCTAACGTTAATCAGACGTTAGGCTTCCCCCCATACAAACAAATCAAACCATGAATTAATTATTATGCAATCTTTTATAAATTATAGTTGATGACTCGGTTGTGTTCGAAAATTTCTTTCCCCCCAATATGTCAAATGGCTTTCAAAAAATCTTTTAATGGCTTGTATTGATGTAAATTTAAATCCTAAAATATCCGAAAGACATATTAAAAAAATCTTCGACCTGGAAGTCCGAGTACATCAACTATATAATATTTTCTCTTTTCTTATTTCTAACGAATTATTAATAAGCACGGCATTCTTTTGTGCATCGTGACAAAGTATCTTCTAAAAAATCCTTTTTAGTAAAAACAGATAATGCCAAAACTGTTGTTAATCCCACTATTAATATTTTGACTATTATTTTGCTATCCATAGGTCTTTAATAATATTATAACAACAGCTTTTTATGTTTTTGGTCACTTTGTCTAAGATCTTTCTGACCTTATTAAAAAAATTTACGTAATTGGATTGTTTTTGGTTTTAAAAAAATGAAAAAAAAATGCATTTTTTTTCGGAACCCTATATTTTCTTAGGTTTTGGACTATTAAAAAAAAAATGAAAAAATGAAGAAAAAATAAATTAACTTTATGACAGGTTAGCATATAACGCCTTAACTTTTAATGTTTAAACTTAAAAATCCAAATCTATGAGTCAAGAAGAACTGTTAGTTTTAATTTACAAAAAAGACGAAAAAGCTTTTACGCATTTGTACGATATGTACTCAAAAAGTTTATTTTCTGTCATTCATGTCTTAATCAAAAATCGAGAAGAAGCTGAAGATGTCCTTCAGGATGTTTTTGTCAAAATCTGGAAAAACATCGACACTTACAACGAAAGTAAAGGACGATTTTATACTTGGATACTTAATATCGCCCGAAACACTTCAATCGATAAACTTCGTTCTAAAGACTACAACAACGGTCAAAAAAACCTTTCATCAGATAATTTCGTAAATCTCTTAGACGAGAGTAATAAATTGAGCCATAAACTTGATGCAATTGGAATTCAAGAGTTTGTAAAAAAACTAAAACCGAAATGTATCGAAATAATCAATTTATTATTCTTTAAAGGATATACCCAGCAAGAAGCTTCAGAAGAATTGGCAATGCCACTGGGGACTATCAAAACTCAAAACAGAAACTGTATTAACGATTTACGTAATTATTTGAAGATATAATGGAAGCACAAGAATATATAGAATCAGGAATTTTAGAGCTGTATGTTTACGGTCTATTAAGTGAAAAAGAAAATCTCGAAATTGCCGAAATGGCAAAAAAGAACCCAGAAATGGATCAGGAAATTATCTCGATAGAAAAGGCTGTCATTGCGCTTTCTTCTAGCTTCTCTCCTTTCCATTCTGTAGAGAATTTCGAAAAAATTAAAGCTCGTCTTGAACTTAAACACGGAAAAGTAGTCGACATGAAACCAGCATCAAACTGGTCACAATATGTTGGTTGGGCCGCAGCAGTGCTGTTGCTTTTAGGTTTAGGATATCAGACTTTAGAATTGACAAAAACAAAAGAAGCGATTTCTACTGTTGGAAATGAAAAGAACAAAATTCAGCGCGAATATGCCTTCTTAGATCAGCAGAACAAGCAAACCGAGAAAAACTTGAGTATCGTAAGAGATATTAAAAATACAGGTGTAACTCTTGGCGGACAGGCTGTTTCTCCTGCTTCTTTTGCAAAAGTATATTGGAATAAACAGACTAAAACCACTTATATTGATGCGGCAGGTTTACCAACTCCTCCAAAAGGAATGGTTTATCAGGTTTGGTCTTTGAAGTTAAGTCCTGTTCTTACGCCAACAAGTATTGGTTTATTGGATAATTTTGAAGGAAATAAACAAAAAATCTTTGCTGTAGAACAAACGGATTCTGCAGAAGCTTTCGGAATTACTTTGGAGCCAGCCGGCGGTAGTCCAACTCCAACAATGGAACAGCTTTATACTTTAGGAAAAGTTTAAAATTAATCTTTTATAAAAAGCTAAAACGCATATTCTCTGTAATATGCGTTTTTTTATTATATTTAATTTACCAAAAACCAATTTATGAATGCAAACTTACTCTTGAGAATCGCTATGGCGATTATTCTCCTCACCCATTCTATTTCCGGAATGTTTAATAACGGCATTAATGATTTTGGAAATCTTTTCCTCAACCAAATTGGTTTTGCCCCGTATGGTGTATTCCTCGCTTGGAGTATCAAATTATCTCATGTTGTTGCCGCAATACTTTTATTAGCCAATAGATATATTAAACTTGCTGGCTTTGTTACCATTTTCGTTCTTATAATGGGAATTATTTTAGTTCACTTTAAAGAAGGTTGGTTTGTTGTTGGCGGCGGAAGAAATGGTGTTGAGTATAATTTTCTACTGATAATAGTTCTAATGGCAATTATGTATCCTAACGGTTTTCAAGTAAGTAATGAAAAAAAATAAAAAATATCACTTTCGAAAAACAGTTCTTTTTATCACTTTATTATTTAGTGGACTCATTTTCTCGCAGCATATTCCTGTTGATGAGTACAAATCTCTGAATAAAAGCGACAAGGGAATAAAGAAACTGACTGTAAAATTAAATGATACAATTTCAGAAGAGTATTACTTCGATCTAAATGGGATGCCTTATTTTTCAATAGAACGTTCCTATTTTATAAAGTATTATAAATATGACAATAAGAACAGAATTATAAAAAAAATTCAAGTTGACCCAGTCAGAGGTTTTAGTTGTGAGGAGGTAAAATATTTCAAAAACAAAACAAAAGTTTACTCTTATCTTACTGAAGATGAAAAAAAGTATCAACTTGAGCATGATCAATATTTAAAAAATAAAGCGAACGGAGTTGAATATACTATTGTTGGAAAAGATACTATTAGCATTGATGATGCTTATGCAGTAGTTGGGTCTGATGAAGAATATTATAAATACGCTAAAGAGGTTGCCTCTATTCATGACACCATAAGCATGTTTAATTCTTTTGCTTTCAAAAATTTAATAAAAGAACCTAAATATATTTCATTTTCAGCTGAATATGACAACAAGTTAAGGCCATTAAATGAAAAATACTTTAATTCAAGAAATAAAATCACTTCGGACAGAAAGTTTTATTATTCTGGCAATACTGTAACTATTGTCTCTAATACTGATATGATTGGAAAAGGCAAAATAGTACAGACTTTAGACTCCTCTAATAATATATTAACTGAAGTTGAAAAACAAAAAACTATAAAGTATAAATATGATAAAGGTTTATGTGTTGAAAAAAAAGAGTTTGAGGGTGATATGCTTGCGAACATAACTTCTTGTACATATAAAGATGGTCTATTAGAACAATATATATATGAAGATTTTCAGAATGGAGGAAAATTTATTACTAATTATGTTTATGATTCTAATAAAAGAGTAACCGAAACAATAAGCTCTTCTAATCATTCAAAACAAGTGTATAAGTATACTTATGACTATTATTAGTCTATTCAATTTTATTTCTAGAGAAAAGGGTATTTGCTAATAATTTTAGAACCAAAAAAACATAAAAAATGGAAATCATTTGCAAAAATTGTCATCAGATTTTTAAAGGTCATTATTGCAACAACTGCGGTCAGCCCGCAGAAACGCACAAAATAAATGCTCATTTTTTATGGCATGATATTCAGCATGGTTTATTGCATTTTGATAAAGGAATTTTGTATTCTTTAAAACAATTATTTACAAGGCCAGGACATTCAATCCGTGAATTTATTGAAGGAAAAAGAGCTCGTCATTTTAAGCCTTTATCTCTAGTTGTGGTTCTTGCTACACTTTATGGGCTTTTATATCATTATTTTCATATTGATACCTTTAATCATGTACAGGCTCCCAATTTAGATTCAGATTTTCTAAATGAATGGTTTGCTACGCACTTTTCATGGGTCACAATAACTTCTATTCCAATATATACTATTGGTACTTTTCTCGTTTTTAGAAATCAAGGCTACAATTTTGTAGAACTTTTTGTTCTTAATACTTTTAAAGCTGCTCAAAGAATTTCTGTACAGTTGCTGACAATTCCTGCTATGATTTTTCTAAATCACACATCACATATGCAACAGTATACCTATACAATGTATATTATTGGTGTGATTTTAATCTTTTGGACGAACATTCAGTTTTTTAATAAAATGTCTAAAATCAAAGCATTTTTCTTAACGCTTTTGAGTCATCTTATTTTTCTAATTTGCTTTTTCCTAATAACTGCTATTGTACTTCTCCTCTTTGGTAAACTTTAAAATTTGATATAAAAAAAGGCTCAACATCGTGTTGAGCCTTTTTTATGAATTAATAATTATTGCAAATTATCTATTTCTTTACTTTTTTAGTTTTATAGTATTTACGGTACTTTGGATAGGTTACCGCTCCAATTATAGAAATTGTAATCAAGCAGTAATAAATCCAGTTTAATGAATGTGCTTCTCCACTTGCGTAAGAGTGTAAACCAACTAAGTGGAAGTTTACTCCATAATAAGTAAATAAGATCGAAACAAAAGCATACATACTCATTAAATTAAAGAACCATTTTCCTCTTAAAGCAGGAACAAAACGAGCGTGAATTACAAAAGCATAAATCATAATCGAGATTAAAGCCCAAGTTTCTTTCGGATCCCATCCCCAGTAGCGTCCCCAACTTTCATTTGCCCATTGTCCTCCTAAGAAGTTTCCAATCGTTAGCATGATAAGACCAATTGTTAAAGACATTTCGTTGATATAGGTAATCTCTTTAATGTTAAGTTCCATTTTGGCTTTGTTTTTCTCAGTTGTAAACAAAATCAATAATAATGATACAAAACCTAAGATCATTCCTAATGCAGTTGGGCCATAACTACCTACAATAACTGCAACGTGAATCATTAACCAATATGAATTAAGAACTGGCTGTAAGTTTGCAATTTCAGGATCAATCCAGTTCAAGTACGCTGCCATTAAAATCATAGCAGTAACAAAAGCCGATGAAGCAACAGTTAATTTTGATTTTCTGTCGAAAGCCAATCCGAAGAACATAGTTGACCAAGCCACATATACAATAGATTCGTAAGCATTACTCCAAGGAGCGTGACCAGAAATATACCAACGTGCTATTAATCCTAATGTATGAAGCGCAAATAATAATCCAATTATTATGTGGAATGCATTTATTGTAATGCGAAGCCATTTTTTCTCAAAGAAAATATTGACAATAATAAAAATGAACATAAAACTTGCTGCTGTAATATACCAATACGGTAATTTCTGAAAGACGTCGTATTTGTTATAGGCAATTTCAGCATCAATTTTCTTCTCGCTTGGTCTTACTTTGGCTCCAAATTTCTTTTGAAAACCATTGATGCTTTCTACTAAATTATCAGCTGTATCAAAGTTTTTCGAAATAGAACCGTTATTCAGAGCACTAAAATATAAAGGCAGAATTTGTTTCACGTAAGTGGAATCCATTCCTTTAAATCCAGCTCCTTCACGCTCTAAATAAGAAACCCATTTGTGGTTTGGATCATTTGGAATAGGGAAAATCTTTAGAATACTTCCGCTTAAAGCAGACTCCATTAAATTTACCTTTTTATCGGTTTCAATAAAATCTTTCTCAAAACTATTTGGATTTGCTGCTTTATAAGCCGCATCTAAATATGGTGATAGTTTATAATTTCCCTGCTCATCAAAGAATTTTACAAACGGAGCATACTTATCTTTAGAATCAATACCAATAATTTTACGTATACTGTCATTTTTTGTGTTGATGTAAATAATAGGAACCTGAATCCAAACCTGAGCATATTGCGTCATAGACAAAAATACCTGATCAGAATTCATTTCGTTGTATTTGTCATCATGGCTTACTTTACGAAGTAATTCAGATGAAAACGTATTAATCGGCTTCATTCTACCTCCAGCGTCCTGAATAATCAAACGTCCAAATTTTGCTGCGTGCGCTTCCGGAGCTTTATAGATATTCAATAAAGAATCTAATTGCTTTTTGCTTGGTGGCGCAGTAACGTGATTCGCGTGATCATTAGGATCTGCGGAATGCTCGTGATCATGATCATGTGAGTGAACATGCGGTGACTGCTGTGCAAAACCGCTCAAACTCAACATTAAAACTAAAATCGTAATTAGTTTTTCTTTTTTCTTTTTAACAGCTTCAAGCTTACGTTTCAAATCGCCAAAACGAGAGTTCTTTGTAAACATAATTGCCATTAAACCGATATATAATAAAAAGTATCCCAAATAAGTAATGTTAGTTCCCCAGAAATCATGGTTTACAGATAAAACTGTTCCCTTTTCATCTGGATCAAATGAAGACTGGAAGAAACGATATCCTTTATAATCCAAAACGTGATTCATGAAAATATCTGCATCAAAAGTTTCTGTAGAATCCTGAACGGTAACTTTACTTTTAAAAGCAGAATAGCTTTTTTCTGTTCCAGGATATTTGTCGGCAATAAAATCATTTAAACGAATTTTAAATGGTAAAATATATGCTTTACTTCCAAAGAAAATAGAATATTCAATATTACCGATTTTAACCGTTTTAGCTTCTCCCACTTGACCTTTAGAACCAAAAACCATTACTTCTTTTTCTTGTCCTTCAGCTTTTACTTTAACTACTAAAGCGTCAGAATGAGATTTTGCTTTAAAATCATTATTCGATTCGTAATCTACTTTCCCTTTCATTGGAGGCTCTGGAAATACAATTCTAATATCTCCAATGCTGTATAAAGAACGCATCATTAAAGGCTGTACATTATCTTTTGTAACTTTTCCTTTAAATTGATCTGCCATTCGCATAAACTCACCTTCAAAAGGAGTTTGGATTGTATATTCTTTTCCAGTTGTATTGATGTTAATTGCACCGTCTGTCTGCTTATTTAAAGCAAATAAAACATTGTGAATGTTCTGAACTTCACCTTCTTTCAAGTAATGTTCTTCTCTTCCACCCGCTCCGGCTTCAACTAGTTTAAGGTATAAAGTTCCGTTTGGATCTGGCTTAACCACTTCTTTAGCTCCCATGATATAGTTTGAATAGGTAACTTCAAAAGGAGTTTCGTCGAATTTTCCTGAAATACTAAAATCATTATTGGTAACAGGAGAAAGCAAAAGACTTTTTTCAAAAACCCTTCTTTTCATTTCTCCTTTATATTCACCATCAGCAAAAATGGTTAGAAAAGTTTTATCTGAATACACTTGGTTTTCTGCCGCGCCTTCGCGAATTGGCATCATTCCTTCGTAACTAATATATCTAGTAATAAAAGCTCCTAAAAGAATAAAAATAAAAGAAAGGTGCAATAAAAGGCTTGCCCATTTTTCTTTTTTATGCAATTGATATTGTTTGATGTTTCCGAAGAAATTGATCACAAAGATGGCCATAATCGCTTCAAACCACCAAGTATTGTAAATTAGTATTCTGGCTGTATCGGTATTGTATTTACTTTCGATAAAAGTTCCAACACCCATTGCAATTGCGAATGTTAAAAAAAGAACGGCCATTAAACGTGTAGAAAACAAAAAAGAGAATATTTTTTTATCCATTTCTTAGGAATTACATTGTATAAAAGTGCGACAAAAGTACTTAAAAATGTTGATTAGCAGGCTTTGCCTTTTGTTAATAAAAACCAAAAATAAGGACTATTTTTTAAACGAATTGATAATATAGAAAGTTTAAACCTACAAAACAGATATGCTTTTTTTGAATAATTGTTTTTAGCTAAAAAGTGTTAGAATTCTAACAAAAACCACAAGACAATAAAAACCTCAAAAAAGCATTATCAATATTCAATAGTCTCCTGCATTAAAAAAATAATACTAATTTTGCTTTCATGATTCAGATAACAATAATCGGTTCCGGCAATGTTGCACAGCATTTGATAAAGGCTTTTTCTGCCAGCAAAATTGTTGAAATTAAACAGGTTTTTTCAAGAAAGAAAGAGAGTTTACTTCACTTAATTGATTCTGAAAAAATAGTTACGGATTACAGTCAATTACAATCAGCTGATTTACATATAATTTCAGTTTCAGACAATGCTATAACAGAAGTTTCAGAACAACTGCCATTTAATAATCAGCTGGTGGTTCATACCTCAGGAACATCCTCAATTGAACTCTTAAATCCGAAAAACCGACGCGGTGTTTTTTATCCACTTCAGACATTTTCTAAAAATAAAGAATTAAATTATTCTATTATCCCTTTTTGTCTAGAAGCAGAAAACACAGCCGATTTTAAGCTTTTGGAAACCGTTGCAAAAAGCATTTCTACAGCAGTTTATTCTATTAGTTCGGAACAGCGTAAAGCGCTTCATGTAGCAGCCGTTTTTGTGAGCAATTTTACAAACCACTTGTACCAAATCGGACAAGAAGTCTGTGAAGAAAATCAAGTCCCTTTTGCAGTTTTAAGGCCTCTAATTCAGGAAACTGCTGATAAAATCAACACACTCGATCCAATTGATGCCCAAACTGGACCGGCAATTCGCCATGATTCAAATACAATTAACACGCATCTGGCTTTTTTACAAGACGAAAACAAAAAAAATATCTATAAAATCCTAACACAATCTATACAGCATAATGGCAAAAAGTTATAAAGAAATAATGAATGACATCACAACCTTTGTTTTTGATGTAGACGGCGTACTTACAGACAGTTCTGTTTTTGTAACCAATGAAGGCGAAATGTTAAGAACAATGAATATTCGTGATGGTTTTGCGATGAAAGCAGCTATCGAAAGCGGTTATCATGTGTGCATTATTTCTGGCGGAAGCAATGAAGGTGTACGCATTCGCCTTCGCAATCTAGGTATCTCTGACATTCATTTAGCAGCTCCTGATAAAGTAAAAACTTTTAATGCTTACTGCGAAAGCAACAATATTAAGCCTGAAAATGTATTATACATGGGAGACGATATTCCTGATTTTCATGTCATGAAACTGGTCGGACTTCCTACCTGCCCTCAAGATGCGAGTCCAGAAATTAAAAATATCTGTCGATACATTTCGCACGTAAAAGGCGGACGTGGCGCCGCAAGAGACGTTATAGAGCAAGTGATGAAAGTGCAAGGGAAATGGATGGAATACTTTAACGGACAACACGATTAATTTAATTGTAAATTATTAATTGTGAATTGTGAATGTTTTTTTCTCATAATATTCAGTTCAACAAAAACTTAGCCCCTTAGTACCTTAGTATCTCAGAACCTTAGAAAAAATGAAATTCCTCAAACTCATTCGTTATAAAAACCTTTTAATGCTTGCTTTCATGCAGCTGCTTTTTCGCTATGCTTTTCTAAAACAGCAGCAAGTTCCTTTGGCATTAGCTGACTGGCAATACGGATTACTAGTTTTAAGCACTGTATTGCTTGCCGCGGCAGGTTATGTTATTAATAATATTTATGACGTAGGAACAGATACCATCAACAAACCAAATGACGTTGTTGTAGGCAAAGGAATTACAGAAACTGCAGCTTATAATATTTATATAGGTTTAAATATATCTGGGGTAGCAATTGGTTTTATTCTGTCAAATATTATCATGAGACCGACTTTTGCATCGCTTTTTATTTTAATCGCATCGCTTTTATATTTTTATGCGACAACTCTAAAACAAATCATGATTTTAGGCAATTTTGTTGTAGCATTGCTTTTGGCTGTAAGCGTTTTGATTATAGGAGTTTTTGATCTTTTTCCGGCTACGACGAGCGAAAATCAGGCACAAATGGCTAGTCTTTTTTCTATTTTAACAGATTATGCCCTTTTTGCTTTTATGATTAATTTTATTCGTGAAATTGTAAAAGACATTGAAGATGTAAATGGCGATTATAATATGGGACTGAATACATTACCAGTTGCAATTGGGGTTAACAGAGCTGCAAAAATAGCATTAGGTTTTGCTATAATTTCTTTTATTTTATCAGGACTTTACTGCAATACTTACTTCATGCAAAACAAGCTATATATAGCTGTATTTTATGCTTTTGCAACTGTTTTAGCGCCTTTGCTTTATTTTATTGTCAAAATATTTAGTGCAAAATCTCAAAAAGATTTTCATCATTTAAGCACTATCCTGAAACTTATTTTGTTCTTCGGAATTTTATCAATCTTGGTTATTGCCTTAAATATCAAATACAATGCTTAAAGAAAAATTAAAAAAATATAAAATCATTTTAGCTTCGGGTTCGCCTCGCAGACAGCAATTTTTTAAGGATTTAGATCTTCATTTTGAAATTCGTTTAAAAGACGTTGAAGAAATTTATCCGCCAGAACTAAAAGCCGCAGAAATTACCGATTATCTTGCTGAATTAAAGGCAAATGCTTTTGAAGGAGAATTGAAAGAAAATGAAATCTTGGTTACAAGCGACACCATTGTTTGGTACCAAAATAAAGCTTTAGGAAAGCCAAAAAATGCTGAAGAGGCTTTTGCAATGATAAAATCAATGTCTAATGCAACGCATGAAGTAATTACTTCTGTTTGTTTTAAAACAGCTGACTCCTCTACTCTTCTACATGATATTACCAAAGTAACTTTTAATGATTTATCAGACGAAGCTATTCTATATTATATTGAAAACTACAAACCTTATGATAAAGCTGGTGCATACGGAATTCAGGAATGGTTTGGTTTTATGGCAGTTGCAAAAGTAGAAGGCTCTTATACCAATGTAATGGGGCTTCCGACAGCCAAAGTTTACGAATTTTTGACTACTTTAGTGTAAAAATTTATTTATGTTTTCTTTTAAAGAGTATAGCCGAGAAATAATCGCAACAATCATTCTTATTGGGGTTTTAATTGTATTACGTATAATAATTGCTAAACTAATAAGGCGTTTTGCGGCTACAAGCCAATTATTTGAACATCGTACCAATCTAGTGATCAAGTATATTAATATTTTAATGAATATACTTCTTGTAACCATTTTGATCATAATCTGGGGAGTTCAAACAGAAGATATATTTATTACTATTTCTTCTATTGCAACTGTAATTGGAGTTGCCATGTTTGCACAATGGTCTATTTTGAGCAATATTACTTCAGGAATGGTTCTGTTTTTCTCTTTTCCTTTTAGGATTGGAGACACCATTAAAATTCATGATAAAGATTTTCCTATTGAAGCTGAAATCGAAGACATTAATACCTTTCATGTCAGTTTAAAAACAAAAGAAGGAGAAAAAATAGTTTTTCCAAACAATCTATTACTTCAAAAAGGAATTTCCATCATTCCTGCAAAGTACGAGGAGCGCGAGTTTTTCGACTAAAATTCTAATGGGAATTTTATAACGGGCAGCAAAAAAGCTAGAACAGAAAAAAACAAATAAAGTGTAATATTTGTTTTATAAATTCAGCTAAATAAAATACAAAATGACTCGGCCTATAACATTACCATTTTATGCAAAACTATCTTTTATTCTTGTTACTTTAATTTGTTTTGCATTCATTTTTTGCATCGGAAAAGATATTCTTACCCCCATTTTAATGGCATTTTTATTTGCTGTTCTACTGCTTCCGATTTTTACTTTTCTAAAGACCAAACTTAAATTTCCGAGACATCTCGCCGCTATAGTCTGTCTTGCAATTTTTATTTCTATTGTGGTCGGAATTTTGGTTTTTATCTCGTACCAAGTCACTTACATGGCAAATGATTTTGAAACAATAAAGAAAAATGCAAACTCGTTTATAATCGAAATTCATAAATTTATAAGAGAAAATTTTCAGGTAAGTATTGGAGAACAGAAAAAATATCTGGATTCTGTTACAAAAGATTCTGTAAAAACAGGTCAGGCTCAATTAGGATCTTTTATAATTTCGATAAGTGATGTTCTTTTAGACAGTACCATTATGATTATTTATACCTTTTTGTTTTTGATTTATAAAGAGCATTTCAAATTGTTTTTTGCCAAATTAATAAAACAGGAAAACCACGCTGTACTGCAGGATATTTTGTCACAGATAAAAGTTTCCATCAACAATTATATTGTAAGCTTAATTATGGAAATGATTGTTGTTTCGGTATTGACTAGTCTAGGTTTATGGATTATTGGTGTAAAGTATTTTATCCTGCTCGGATTAATTACAGGAATTTTGAACCTGATTCCTTATATTGGAATTTTTATTGCCGGCGTTATTACCGTTTTAGCTTCACTGACAGGGTCTGGAGAAATTTCAGTAATTCTCGGAATTCTTATTGTGAATATAATTGTTCAGTTTATCGATAATAATCTGCTTGTGCCATTAATTATTAATTCTAAAGTAGAAATTAATGCCTTTGTGTCGATCATGGGAATTATTGTTGGAGGAGCTGCTGCCGGAATTGCTGGAATGTTTTTAGCCATCCCTCTTTTGGCTATTTTGAAAATTATTTTTGATCGAATTGACTCGCTTTCAGCTTGGGGTTACTTGATGGGAAACCATGTTCCGAGAAAATTTGTCTGGAGAAAGAGAAAAATTACAACAGAAAATTAAAAAAAGCGTTATGCTAGCATAGCATTTATTTATTCCTTAAATTCATAAAGTTTAAAATTATTAGAAGAAAACTACCGAATGTCTCTAACTAAAAAAATACTGTTTTTTATTTTACTTTGCTTCTGTTTGCAAAGCGGATATGCGCAGGTAGATCAAAATAAAAAAGAACCTAAAAAAGAGAAAGACACAACGGAGATTTACACTAAAATCAGAAATTATTCTAAGAAAAATAAATTTACGCAGGCTATGCATAAATTATTCTTTAGGTCTAAAAAATCGAAGAAAAAAGACGAATTGCTTGTTCCCATTGATTCTACAAATTATGATGGAAAGATTATTCGAAAAATCAATATTATCACTTTAGATCCTTTTGGATATTCTGTTGCCGATACTACTCAAATTCCTAAAAATTGGGGAGAAAGAATGGGTAATAGACTTCACTTAAAAACAAAGAAAATAGCTATTTATAATTTATTGCTCTTTAAGAAAAATACTCCTTACAATACTTATAAAGTTCTAGAGTCTGAGCGTTTAATTCGTGCTCAACGTTATGTTACAGCGGTTAGAATTTCGAATCAGTCAGTTGGGCAAGCTTCAGATTCTGTAGACGTTACGATTCGTGTTTTAGATTCATGGAGCACTATTCCAAGATTTTCGATTTCTAGCAATCAAATGTCAATTGGTTTTAAGGAAAAAGACTTTTTTGGAACTGGACAACAATTGGAATATCGTTTCACTAATCGCTTTGACGATGGCCGAAATGGTAATGAAGCAACTTATACAGTTCCAAATATTAAAAATACTTATATCGGTACAGTCTTTCATTACAATATGGATTTGGATAATAACTATATTAAAAGTATAGATATTGAACGAGACTTCTACTCTCCTTTGACTAAATGGGCGGGCGGATTTTATATTGACGAAAGCTTTAGAAAAGACACGCTTCAAGCTCCAGATTCGACATTTGCTTATCAGCCAAAAAAATATACTTCGCAAGATGTTTGGGCGGGACATGCTTTTAAAATGTATGAAGATAGCAATCATGCCATAACTAATTTGATTACAACAGCACGTTTTTTGAATGTAAATTATAGCGAATCGCCTTCTGAACTTTATGATCCGAATCATTTTTATTCTTCTGAAAAGCTCATTCTCAGCGGAATTGGTCTAAACACAAGAAAATTTATCAAAGACAGCTATATTTTTAGGAACGGGCAGACAGAAGACGTCCCAATTGGGCGAATATATGGTGTTACTTTTGGATATCAATATAAAAACACTTTTTGGCGGCCTTATGTCGGGGCTCAATTCTCTTTTGGAAATTATTATCGTTTAGGCTTTTTAAGTATGAATTTTGAAGCTGGCACTTTCTTTCATCAATCCAAAACCTATCAAACCTCATTTTTGTTTGAGTCTAACTATTTTACAAAGTTATACAGTATCGGAAATTGGAAAATTAGACAATTCGTAAATCCAAAACTTGTAATTGGAATAAATCGAGATGATATAATTGGAGATCAATTAAACATAAATGAAGATAATGGAATTCCTGGATTTAATAGTTATTTGTACGGAACCAGCAAGGCTGTTTTATCCTTACAAACACAAACGTATTCTCCACATGCATTACTTGGGTTTCGTTTAAATCCATTTTTCAATTATTCCATTGCAGTATTAGGAAGTCCGGAAATGGCGATGACTAAGAGTAAACCCTATTCTAAACTTACTGTGGGATTATTAATTAGCAATGACTATTTGGTTTTCAGTTCATTCCAGCTTTCGTTGTCCTATTATCCAAGTATTCCGCAGCAGGGAGACAATGTTTTCAAAACTAATACTTTTGAAACTACCGATTACGGACTCCAAACTTTTGAGTTGGCAAAACCAAGGGTAGTCAATTACAAGTAATTTTTTTATTTTTTTTTACGAAACTTTCAAGCATAAAAAAAACACTATAAATCAAATACTTAAGCAATATACACTTTTATTTTACTCGATGAAATGCATTTTTATTCGACAAAATACATCTCTTTTATTTTTTTGGCACAGTATATGAATATCCCTATTCAAGATTAACATTTAAAAAAAACAAAAAAGATGAAAACGATAAAATTAGCAATCGCCGGATTATTTCTAATGGTTGCAAACGCCACGCAAGCCCAAGTATCGATAAACGTGAATATAGGAAACCCACCAGCTTGGGGACCTGCAGGATATACAGATATGGAATATTATTATCTTCCAGATATTGAAGCTTATTACGATGTTCGTGCTTCTCAATTTATCTATTTCGGAGGTGGAAGATGGGTAAGAACAACTTACTTACCAAGACAATATAGAAACTATGATCTATATGGTGGTTATAAAGTAGTTTTGACAGACTATCACGGAAGAACTCCTTATACATACTTTGATCGTCATAGAGTAAAATACTATAAAGGATACCATGGAGTTGCACAAAGACCATACAGACCGAGACCAGTATATGGATATAACGATCGTAGAGACTACAAACATTATGACAAACATGATAAACACCATGACAAACACGATCGCCACGATCATGATGATCACCACGATCACGGACATGGAAGAAGATAATTGCTAAATTATTAGTAATCAGCTCAAGAGAGTATCAATTAATTGATGCTCTCTTTTTTTTTGATAATTTAACTTTGAAGTTTTGTTAAAAATTTGTAATTTGTATATAAATCATTGTAAAACAGGGAGTTTTAACAAAATTAACCTTTGTTTAATGTGATTATGATATATATTTGCACCGAATTTTCAAAACCCAAATTAAAATTTTATGAGAAAGAATGTTTATTTGCTTTCATTTTTAGCAATGTCACTATTAATAGGATGTGACGATAATAATGACAACAAAAATGACGGACAGTCGTCAAATAACATTACTATTACTTCTGATCAATCTACTTTAAATCAAAGGTTAGACTTGACTAATTCAGGAGTAATTTCGATCGAAAATGGTTCGTTGACAGGGAAATCTGCAGAGACAGCCAACACTTCTTTTCCTCTAGTTCAAATTGCCGAAGTTAAACCGCCAGTTGATGCTAACGGAAGAACACTACAAGCCAGCCATGTTACGGTAAACGGAAATTATGCTTATGTTTCTTATATTATGAGAGGCGATGCTTATTCTGGAGCAATTGACGTAATTGATGTTTCAGATCCTTATAAACCAAAATTAGTTACATCGGCTTTAATTCCTAATACAGACATTACATCTCTAACTTTCTCTGGATCAAATTTAATTATTGGGGCAGCAAAAGATGTAGACAAAGATCCGCTTCTTACTACAAATCCAGCTATTGTTCTTAACATGGAGTTAAGTTCTGGAATGCTTACTGATAAATTCAAAACAAATTATTTAGAAAATAGAGTTACAACAGATGTTGCCGCTAATACCTCTAATTATTTTGCTGTAACTGGAGATAACGGAAGTTTATTCAAACTAAGCAACTCTACTAAAGAAATTACTGGAAAAGCTACTGTAGCCGATTTACGCTCTATTGCCTTAACAAGCGACAAAGTAGTCACTTTAAGCGGAACGAAAGGCGTTAATATTTACAATCAATCTACTCTTGCTTTACAAAAAAGCTTTACAACTTCAACTGATGTAAGTGGTGCGAAACGAACAATGGATATCGACGGTACAAAACTTTTTGTTTCTGAAGGTCCAAACGGTCTTGGCGTATACGATATCAACAGCGGTTCTAAATTGCAAAGCATTGCAATTGCAACAGCTGGAGAAGATAATGTAACAAATGCTGTATCTTTTAATGATGGTTATGCTTTTGTAGCAAACGGAGCTCTTGGCTTAAATGTTTACCAATCTTCAACACAACTTAATTTATTAGGTTCTGTAGGAATTGCAGGTTCATCAAACTATGTAAAATCAAGCGGAAATTATATCTATGTTGCAAGCGGAACAGGTGGTTTGAAAATTATTAAAATGGAAAAACCAAATGGAACTTTTGCAAATTGCACCTCTTACATTGTATACAATCAAGGTAAAGATTTAATTTTAAATTCTAACGACATAAAATCATACCAAGGAGCAACTGCTATTAATTCGGCAATTATTAATTCTGGTGCTGTTTTAACACATTGTGGTTCAATTACGGTTCAAAATAATCTGACTTTAAACAGTGGCGGTACTTTCAACATGACTGGAAGTTTGTCTCAAGGTAAATATCAGCAATCTAATCCAACAGAGTTAGTTATTAATAGTAATGCACTTTTACAAGTTGAAGGTTCTGTTGTAATTTGGGGGGATTTAAGATTAAATAGTGGTGCAAAAATTAATTTTATTGGAAGCAATTCTTCTATCACTATTTACGGAAAAGTTACCAAAGGAAGTAATGTAACGATTACAGGTACTTATAAAGACACCGAGAATAAATTAAAATAAATCATTCAAAACATTTATATAAAAGCTGTTAGATTTAATTCTAACAGCTTTTTTTGTTTGATCGTTTTAAAGAAAGGTATAATTATTGAGCGTTAACAATTCATTTAAATAATCTTACATAAAATAATTACTATTTTTGAAATGATTTCAAAAAACACCTAACATTTACCATGCGAAAAATACAGATTCAAATCTTTCTTTTATTTTTTATCGGTTTTCAGGTTTCATTTGCACAGCAGCCACAAAAACCAAATTCAGTTGAAATTTACAATCAAATCAAAAAGTTAAACTTTTTAGGTTCTGTCTTGTATATTGCCGCACATCCTGATGATGAAAATACCAGAATGATTTCTTATTTAGCCAATGATATGAATGCTAGAACAGGCTACTTGTCATTGACTCGTGGAGATGGAGGGCAAAACTTAATTGGTCCACAATTACGAGAATTACTTGGTGTTATAAGAACCCAGGAATTAATCGAAGCACGAAAAATAGATGGCGGAGAACAGTTTTTCTCAAGAGCAAACGACTTTGGTTTTTCTAAGAATCCAGACGAAACTCTAGATATTTGGGACAAAGATAAAGTCCTTGCCGATGTAGTTTGGACAATCAGAAAATTCCAACCAGATATTATCATCAATCGTTTTGATCACCGATCTCCAGGTACAACACATGGACATCATACTTCTTCTGCAATGTTAAGTGTTGAAAGTTTCAAATTAACAAATGACCCGAAAGTTTATCCAGAACAATTAAAATTCGTTTCGCCTTGGCAGGTAAAACGTCAGTTTTTTAATCCGTCTTGGTGGTTTTATGGAAGCCAAGAAAAATTTGACGCAGCCAATAAATCTAAATTTACAAAGCTGGAAACTGGTGTTTACTACACAGGAATTGGAAAATCGAATCAAGAAATTGCAGCTTTAAGCCGAAGCCGTCATCAATCACAAGGTTTCGGAAGTACAGGTGTTCGTGGTGAAGAAACCGAATATTTAGAATTAATCAATGGTGAAACTCCAAAAGAACGTGACAATTTATTTGACGGAATCGATACAAGCTGGAACCGCGTTAAAAACGGAAAACCAGTTGGCGATTTAATTTCTTCGATTATCTCAAAATACGATTTCAGTCATCCTTCTGCAAGTATTCCAGATTTAGTAAAAGCTTATTCAATGATTCAAGCTCTAGATGATGCACACTGGAAAGAGATTAAATCAGCATCTATAAAAAACATCATCGCATCTTGTTCTGGTTTGTATCTTGAAGCTGTTGCCAATGAACAAGAAGCAACTCCGGGAAGTACAATTAAATTAAGTTTAGAAGCTATTAACAGATGTTCTGTAGAAATGGAATTAATGAGTGTAACTACACTTCCAGATCTTAAAACTACAACTCAAAACATTGTTTTAAAAAACAATAACTATAACAAAATTAATCTGCAATTACAGCTTCCTAGCAACATTGAATACACACAGCCATATTGGCTAAAAGAGAAGGCTACTGTTGGAATGTATACCGTTTCTAATCAAGAAAATATTGGCATTCCCGATATTATAAGAGATACGAAAGTGATTTTTAATGTAAAAATCAACGATATCGAAATTCCGTTTGAGCGCACCGTTGTCTATAAATACAATGACGGCGTAAAAGGCGAAATGTATAACTTTCTTGATATTGTTCCAGAAGTTACCACTTCAATCTTAGAAAGAGTTTTGATTTTTAGAGATACCAAAAGTAAAATGATTCCGGTGAAAGTTCGCGCTGGAAAAGACAATGTTAAAGGAAATCTGCAATTAGAATTACCAAAAAGCTGGACTGTTTCACCAAAAGAAATTCCTTTTGCTTTAGACACAAAGGGCACTGAACAAATCTTTTATTTTGAAGTAACGCCTCCTGTAAATCCAGAAGAAGTTACTGCAAAAAGTGTTGCAATTGTAGACGGAAAACGATTTGACAAAGACCAAACAATTATTGAGTTTCCTCATATTACCAAACAAATGGTTTTAAAACCTGCAGAATCAAAATGTATTAGAATTGATTTGAAAACTTCTGGAGATGCGATTGCCTATATTATGGGTGCTGGAGACGAAGTTCCAGAAAGTTTAACGCAAATGGGATACAAAGTTTCTATTTTAAAACCAGAAGAAATTACGCCTCAAAAACTAGATTCGTTCAGCACCGTTATTACTGGAATTCGTGCTTATAATACCGTAAATGCTTTGGCAAACAAGCAAAATATACTTTTCAATTTTGTAAAAAGCGGTAAAAATATGATTGTGCAATATAATACAAACGGAAAACTAGTTACTGATAAAATTGCACCATATCCGTTAAAATTATCTAATGATCGTGTAACAGAAGAAAATGCCAAGATTACTTTCTTAGCGCCAAATCATCCTGTTTTAAATACTCCTAATAAAATCTCTGAAAAAGATTTTCAAGGATGGACACAAGAGCAAGGTTTATATTATCCAAACGAATATGATCCTGCCTTCACTCCTATTATTTCGTCTCACGACAAGGGAGAATCTGCTAAAGATGGCGCTTTATTAGTTGCTCCGTATGGGAAAGGATACTACATTTACACCGGTTTGAGTTTCTTTAGAGAATTGCCAGAAGGTGTTTCTGGAGCGTATCGATTATTATCGAATATTATTTCTCTAAAACAGCCAATTGAAGCTCCTAAACAAGATATAAAGCAATAAATATGGAAGCCAAAAAAACAAAAAAATGGAAAAAAAGCTATACTTACGTTTTAGTAGCTAATGCAATCTATATTGCTATCTTTTTCTTAATCATGCAATTATACTCATAACCTATGCAGCTATTTGACTGGATCGTACTTATTGTCACTTTATTATTTATTGTTGGATACGGATCTTGGAAAACCCGAGGAAGTAAAAACGTAGAAGATTTCATTTTAGGAAACAACGAAACACCTTGGTATACTGTTGGACTTTCTGTAATGGCAACACAAGCCAGTGCAATTACGTTTTTATCTACACCTGGACAAGCCTATCATGACGGAATGGGTTTTGTTCAGTTTTATTTTGGTCTACCAATTGCCATGATTGTCATTTGTTTGACTTTTATTCCGCTATATCATAAAAGTAAAGTTTTTACGGCATACGAATTTTTAGAGCGACGATTTGATGTTAAAACGCGTTCGCTTGCTGCAATTTTATTTCTAGTTCAAAGAGGTTTAGGAACTGGTTTAACCATTTACGCTCCAGCTATTATTTTGTCTGCACTTCTAGGATGGAATTTAACTATTATGAACATCATTATTGGAGTTATGGTAATTATCTATACTTTTTCTGGTGGTACAAAAGCAGTAAACGTAACTCAGAAACAACAGATGTTTGTCATTATGTCTGGAATGTTCATTACTTTTTTCCTAATTCTGCACTATCTTCCAAACGATATGACTTTCAATAGTGCTTTGCATATCGCTGGAGCAAATGATAAAATGAATATTGTAGATTTTTCTTTTGACCCCGAAGAAAAATATACTTTTTGGAGTGGTATTACTGGAGGTTTCTTTTTGGCCCTAGCCTATTTTGGTACAGATCAATCTCAAGTGGGACGTTATTTGTCTGGAAAATCAGTTCGTGAAAGTCAAATGGGATTAATCATGAATGGATTATTGAAAGTACCGATGCAGTTCTTTATTCTTTTAACAGGAGTTATGGTTTTTGTTTTTTTTCAATTCAATCCTGTTCCGCTAAATTTCAATCCCAACAATAAAATAGCCATTGAAAAGTCTCCTTACAAGCAGGAATACCATGTTTTAGAAGAAAAATTGGTAAAACTTTCAGAAGATAAAAAGGTTATCAATTTATTATACATCGACCAGTTAAATCAGGATTATGACAATCCCATTTTACGTAAAGAATTAGTAGCATTATCAAATAAAGAAAAAGATCTTCGAGATAAAGCAAAAGAAATTATTTCGAGAGCCGATAGTAATTCGGAAACAAATGATAAAGATTATGTATTCTTTCATTTCATTCTGCATTATTTGCCTAAAGGTCTAATCGGATTGCTATTGGCCGTAATCCTATCAGCAGCCATGTCTTCTACTGCTTCCGGATTAACTGCCTTGGCTTCTACAACTGCAATTGATATTTACAAACGAAATCAAAAAGAAGAAAAATCAGAGAAACATTATCTGCATGTTACTAAGTTTTTTACTCTTTTCTGGGGAATTGTAGCCATACTTTTTGCTTGTGTTGGAACATTATTTGAAAATTTAATTCAGCTCGTAAATATTATTGGTTCTATCTTCTACGGAACTGTTTTAGGAATATTTCTTGTAGCTTTCTATACTAAGAAAGTTCAAGCAAAACCAATGTTTATTAGTGCGATTATAAGTCAGCTTACCATTTTTGTAATCTATTATTTTATGATTTACAGTCAAGAAAAACTAGGTTATCTATGGCTGAATTTTATTGGTGCAATCTTGACAATTGTATTAGCGCTTTTATTGCAGTTTTTATTTTTTAGAGGAAAACCAGATGATAATGAGTTAGTTTTAGACTAAGAATATTCTCTGAGTCTGAAATTATTCTAAGCAAAAATCTTATTTTAGTAAATTCTAATTACTAAAATAAGATTTTTACTTTTTTAACTTCAAATTAATCATCATTATGAAAGACCACAAAAAATACAGCAGCAAAACCAAAGCTGCTTTTATTCTGCTAATCGTGATGCTGATTATTTTACTTGGCAACTTTAATACACTCCGAAATTCCAAAAACGTAAATGATAACATCAATGCGATCTATAAAGATAGATTGGTTGTGGCGCATTATATTTTTCAATATTCAAAAGAACTTCATTTTATAAAGGCAGAAGCTGAAAAACTAAATTTAAGCGATGTTATTAAAAAAGATGAAATTATTCATACGCTAAACATTATTCATAATATTGATGATTTGTATGCTAAAACAGTTTTAACAAATAAGGAGAAACAATACTTTGATGCATTTTTACTTTCCTGTAAAGAAATAAACAAACAGGTTGAAAACAAAAATTGGGACAAAATAGCCAATTCTAGTGCTGAAGCTTTAAAAACACTTGAATCTCTTTCTAACATTCAGATTGAAGAAGGAAAAGCTAAACTTGCCATTGCGAACGCTATGTATAGCAGAAACAATATACTTGGCCAGCTTCAGATTGCCTTACTTATTATTTTGGGCGGAATAACTTTTTATCTTTTAATAAAGAAAATCAAAAAAACAGTAAAAATTCCTGAACCTCCAAGTTTGAATTAAAACTCATTTAACCGCAAAGGACGCAAGAGATTACGCAAAGTTCACAAAGTTTATTTAATACAGCTTTGCGAACTTTGCGTTAAAACATAACAAGTCAAAAAAATCTTGCGCTCTTTGCGGTTAAAAAAGAACAAAAAAAATTCCAAAACCCGAAAGCTTTGGAATTTTAAAATTTTTATAAAATTGGAATTTGATAATTCAAAGAATTATTATCTGCTCCACTCAGCGATACTATCTTTATTCAATTTTACGTAATCTGCATTGTTTGCAGCTTCGGCAGATGCCAAAGAAGCTTTTGCTGTTTCGATCGCTCCTTTTTTGTCACCTTGTTTTGCTTGAATTAATGCTTTTAATCTTGATACATAATACGGTTTGTCTGAGCTCATATCAAGAGCTTTGTCTACATAATTTCTTGCAGTTTCTATATTTCCGTTTGATTGGAATAAATATTGAGAAGCTGCGAAATAGTCATTCCATGTTGGACCAGCCAATGCTTTATCGATACTTGCTACAGCAATTTTAGCAGTTGGAACTTCAAATTTTAAAGCTACATGAGAATTTTCCCAAGCAATATCTAAATAACCAAAATTTGGATCTAAACCATTAATACCAATTGTGAATGTCTCAACAGGAGTTGGCAACGCTTCTTCTTTTACTGTCGTTTTTAAAGCTACGTAAGAATCGCTCCAATTTTCTGGTAATCCCCAGTTGTCGGTAGAAAGATAAAAAATGATATCCCAGCTTTCGATTCTAGGCACTGTATAAATTGCATATTTTCCTTTCTTTAGCGTCTTTCCGTCAATGATTACATCATCACTAAAGTTAATGATAGTATTTTCATTAGCTCCAGTTCTCCATAATTTTCCAAACGGAACTAAATTTCCGAACACAGCTCTTCCTCTTGCTCCTGGTCTTGAATAGGTAACTTCAACGTCGGTTAAACCAACAGTTTGTTTAATATATCCTTTTGGACTTGCTTGTGGCGTTTTTACTTGTGCTTCTGATGCTAATGGTCCTAAGATCAGGGCTAAAGCAATAAGTAGTTTCTTCATTATTTTAAGTTTTATTTTTATTCAAATTTACAAATTCAATCAGGGAACAAATGTTAAATTTTCTATAATTCAACCCTTTAGCTGTGATATTTTTTCAGCATTTAGCTCGTTAAAATGTTCTATAACTAAATCAGCTTCAGACAAATCTTGAAGATGAGAATGCTCGCTCTTATATCCTACACAATAAATCCCAGCTCCTTTTGCTGCTTTAACTCCATTTGTACTATCTTCAATAATTATGCATTCTTCTTTTGGTGCGATTGACAAAGAAGCTGCATGAATAAATATCGCTGGATTAGGCTTTGACTGCGGAAAATCTTCTCCGCTTACAATATCGGTAAAATACTGATGAAGGTTAAATCTAGTAAAAACGCGATCGATAGTGACTTTTGAAGCCGAAGAAGCTAAAATTAACTGTATTCCGTTGCTGTACAAATCTTTAATTAAATCTTCTACACCATCTAAAAGGTATAAATCTTCCTTAGTGTCAAAAGCATCATTAAAAATTGTTCTTTTTCTCTGAATCAAATCTTCAACTTCCTGTTCTACCGTCGGAAAATAACTCTTTAAAGTCTGAAATGTATTTCGAGTCGAAAATCCTGTAAATGTGGTATACATTTCTTCAGGAACTTCAATATTCAATTCAGAAAATTGTAAATAATAGGCATAACGATGAACGGGTTCCGTGTCTACGATTACCCCATCCATATCAAAAATTACTGTTTTAATCATTTTTTTTTAAGGTGCTAAGGTTCTAAGAGTCAAAGGCTCTAAGGTTTCTCTTTTGTCTGTTTAACTTTGTCAAAGTTTTAAACTTTGACAAAGTTCTTTTGAATTCTCTTTTTTTAAGTTCAAGAAAATAAGATTCAATGCTTCAGCTATAAAAACCTTAGCACCTTAGAATCTTAGTATCTTAGAACCTTTATTTTTTAAGTAAATATCTAATCACCGTTTCGGCAGCATGCAAACCAAATAATCCTGGCATGTAGCTGTTTGTTCCGTAGAATGACTTTTTGAAGTTTTTACCATCTGTTAATTTTAAGCTTTTTTCGTCTTGAATCTCAGAAGAAAATACCACTTTCAGTTTGTTGATTTTTACTTCTTTTAAACGCTTGCGAATTGTTTTAGAGAAATAGCAATTAATTGTTTTTGAAATATCTGCTACTTTTACTTTTGAAGCCAACATTTTTCCGCCAGCTCCCATACTGCTAATAATTTTTACTCTTTTGCGTTTCGCGGCAATAATCAGATTTAATTTTGGAGTAATACTATCAATGCAATCCAAAACATAGTCAAATTCTGGAGAAACAATCTCGAAAGCACGTTCTGGAGAAAGAAATTCCTGAACACGAGTTAGATTTAATTCTGGATTAATATCCATTAAACGATCACCTACAATTTTGATTTTTGGCTGACCAACCGTTGAATGCAAAGCTGGCAATTGACGGTTAATGTTAGTAATATCTACAACATCTCCGTCTACAATTGTCATGTTTCCTACTCCAGCTCTCGCTAAAAATTCAGCTGCAAAAGATCCAACTCCTCCTAGTCCAACGACTAAAACATTAGACTTTTGTAAATTTTCTAATCCTTCTTTTGTAAATAAAAGCTCAGCTCTTTCTGTCCATTCTGCCATATATTCTTATTATTATTTTTTGTTTCAAGTTTTAAACTCTTCTTGATAAATTACATTTTACAATCCAAACACAGTTCGATAATTACTTAAAATAACCTCTTCTAATTCTATTAAATTTAAACCTTTATACTCAGAAGCCAATTCGTATACTTGCTTAATCGATTCTTCAATAGTATCCGTCTCTAAGAAAAAAAGATCGTTTGGAACATTTTGAAAAACCGATTTTAAATCTGGATTTTTCAGTAAGTATTTTCCAAATGAAAGATAAAATCCAGTCGCAATTAACTGTTCCGCCAACTGCTTATTTTTTGAAAAACCATGAATAATCATTGGAACATTTATCTTCATTTTTTTCTTTATTTCCATGACTTCTTGGAAAGAGGCAACGCAATGAATAACTACAGGTTTCTTATATTTTTCTGCTAATTCTAATTGCTTCTCAAAAACTGAAATTTGCAGATCAAACGGAACTCCAATTCTTTTGTCCAAACCACATTCTCCTATTGCTAGACAGTTTTTGGTTTGCATTTTCTCTTCAATAATTTTCAAATCTTCATCAATACGACTTTCATCAATATACCATGGATGAATTCCGATGGAATAAAATGGAATCGATGCATCAAAATCTTTTGGATACTGATTAACCAATTCTAAAACATCTGATTGATTGGTAAATTGATGTGTATGAAAATTAAAATATTCCATTAATGAAAAGTCTTTACACCAGCTTTAATTTCGATTTTTAAATCGTTTTCCTGTGGCACAAGCGGACAAGAATACTTATAGCTATAAGCGCAATACGGGTTGTATGCTTGATTGAAATCGACTGCTATCGTATTTCCTTTTGGAATTTCTAAATCAATATAACGGCCACCAATATAACTCTCTTTACCAGTTGTCAAATCTGAAAAAGGAAGGAAAAGATGGTTTTTATATTTTTCCTGAACTATAAGATCTAAACTCTGATAAACAGCAAGCTGAAAAGCTTTTCCGTTTATTTTGAAATTTAAAGTTCCATATTTTATATATTTTGGTGTACGAGTTCCTGAAGTTTTCATTTCGAAAGCTTTGCCTCCTTTAGCTTTTACCAAAGTTGCATTCACAAAATAAGTTTCAGAAATAGGAAAAAACTCTAAGCTTTTAAAAGTTTTTAAATCTTCAGCCATCAGCGGACTTGTCTTAGGATCAGCATATTCGGAGTTAATTTTCTTTTGAAACTTCTGAACATCAGTCTTACTAAACTTTTTTTGTGCAAAAGCAAAATTAAATACCAACAATAAGGCTAGGGCGTTTATAGTTTTCATCTTAGAAATTTTCTGCAAAAATAGTTCAAAAGTAACAAAACAACAACCACTTAACGAGACAAAGTTTCCTAACTTTGTGACGATAATCTATCACACAAAATGCTTAAAAACGCCTTAACTCACTACATTAACAACTTTAGAGGTTTCACTAGAGAAGTTTGGATTCTTGCCATTATTACTTTTATCAACCGCGCTGGGACAATGGTTCTTCCTTTCTTATCTAAATATCTAAAGGAAGATCTTCACTTTTCGTACAATCAGGTGGGATGGATTATGGTTGCTTTTGGTTTGGGTTCAATGTTGGGTTCTTGGCTGGGAGGAAAATTATCTGATAAAATTGGATTTTATAAAATAATGATTTTCAGTTTATTTACGAGTGGAGTTTCGCTTTTCTTTGTACAGTACATTACTACTTTTTGGGCACTTTGTGTTGCCATGTTTGTTCTTATGACAATTGCCGACATGTTTAGACCGGCTATGTTTGTATCTCTAGGAGCTTATGCTAAACCAGAAAACAGAACACGAGCCCTTACGTTGGTTCGTCTTGCTGTAAATTTAGGTTTTGCTGCTGGACCAGCCCTTGGAGGTTTAATTATTATGGGAATGGGATATTCTGGCCTTTTCTGGGTTGACGGTGCTTCTTGTATTATTTCAATCTCTATTTTCGCTTTATTGGTAAAAGAAAAGAAAAAAGCCACACACGACGATAAAACAGAAAGTGCTACCGATGTAAAATCGGTTTTTCATGATAGAATTTTCTGGGTTTTCTTATTCGTAAGTTTTATTACGGCTATGATTTTCTTTCAGCTTTTTACCACCCTTCCTTTATATCATAACGAAAAATTTGGCTTAAGCGAATTTCAAACAGGTCTTTTAATGACTTTAAATGGTCTCTTAATCTTCTCTCTAGAAATGCCTACAGTTGGATTTTTGGAACGAAAAGCTTTTCCTAAAATTAGAATTATAATAGTCGGATCTTTTGTAATGGCATCTAGTTTCTTTTTGCTCCTCATTAATTTTTGGGCAGGAATATTGGTTGTAAGCATGGTCTGCATTTCTATTGGTGAAGTTCTTACTTTTCCGTTTTCCAACGCATTTGCCCTCAGTCGAGCACCACGTGGACAAGAAGGACGCTACATGGCACTTTATACCATGAGTTTTAGCCTTGCCCATATTGTGAGTTCTAAACTCGGCTTTGAAATTATTACCCGATTTGGTTACCAAACCAACTGGCTTTTTATGGCCTGCATTGGTGTGCTTGCAACAGGATGCTGCATTTGGATCAAAAACGCTCTTCTAACAGAGAAAACTTTCTAAACAAATTTTAACTTCTTAATACATTATTATTCAATTTATTACAATTAAATTTGAATAGCTTTTTCATGCTTTAAAACGAATTCAAACTTAATTTTTAGTTAAATAACTATTTTTATAGTTGCGTAACTAAAAAAATAGTTGTACGTTTGAATTAAAATTAGAGAAGATGCAGAAGTTAACAAACAAAGAAGAAGAAATTATGATGATTTTATGGAAGCTAAAGAAAGCTTTCGTGAAAGAAATTCAAGCTGAAATCACAGAAGATCAGCCACATTACAACACCTTATCGACTATAGTGCGTAATTTGGAAGAAAAAGGATACGTTGGACACAATGCTTTTGGAAATACACATCAATACTTTCCGATTGTACCAATTGAAGATTACAGAAAAGGATTTATGAAAACCGCAATCGATAATTACTTTAATAGTTCATATAAGAGTATGGTTTCCTTTTTTGCTAAAGAAGAAAAAATTTCAGCAGATGAATTGCGTGAAATTTTATCAATGATCGAAAATAAAGAAGAAAATAAATAATCGGGTTATGGAAGCACTTTTTATCTATATCATCAAATCAAGCAGTTTAATGCTTTTGTTCTATTGCGCTTACTTTTTCTTATTGCGCAAAGAAACATTCTTTAACAGTAACAGATGGTTTCTTTTGTCTGGATTAATCGTGTCGGCAATTTTGCCTTTCTTGACTTATACAAAAGAAGTATGGATTGAAGCTGCTCCCGATATCAATATTAATTTTCAAAACAATATACAAAACATTTCACAAGAAGAATCAGCAGACTTTAACTGGACATATCTGATTTTAGGTCTTTATTCTATTGGTTTTTTAATTTTCCTTATAAAATTAGCAATCGATTTTTATAGTCTAAATACAGTAATTAAAGGAAAAAAGATCCAACAGCAAGCCGATTTTAAATTCATAGATACAAACGAGAATATCGCGCCTTTCTCCTATTTTGAATATATCGTTTACAATTCATCACTGTATACGCCTTCAGAATTAGAAAACATTATTGAACACGAAAAAGTACATAGTGATCAGAATCATACCATAGATGTATTGGTTTCACGAGCATTCAGTATTATTTTCTGGTTCAATCCGATTATCTGGTTTTACAAAAAAGCAATAATGCAAAATTTAGAATTTATTGCCGATAATGAAGCCGCTAAGAAACTGCAAGACAAAAAAGCCTATCAATACACGCTTTTAAAAATAACAACACACGAAAATTGTGTTGCAATCACTAATCATTTTTATCAATCATTAATCAAAAAACGAATCGTCATGTTAAACAAAAACCAATCAAAAAAGAGAAATTCTTGGAAGTATTATGTTGTAATCCCAGCTCTTGCTGCATTTGTATTATTATTTCAAGTTGAAGTAGTTGCAAAAGAAAGACATCAGACTGTAAAAGCAGTCTCAAACGAAATTGAATCTGTTGATATTTACAAAATACAAAAGAATACCACAGATTTGGAATTAAAAAGAATCAAAGAGAAATTAAAATCATTGCATAACGTCGAATTTGAAGCTTCAAGAATCAAAAGAAACTCAGAAAATCAATTAACGTCTCTTAAAGTTGAAGTAAGCTATCAAAACCAAAAATCTCAATCTATTCAAACAGGTGGAAAAGTAGCCATTAAAGATTTCGGGATAATTGTTGTTACAGGGAAAAATGGCGCTATTAGAGCTGGCATAAAAACCGATGATGAAAAAAGCGCTGTAAGTCAAAAAGTTGCTTTAAATGAAAAGCCAAACAATTCAGAAGTTAAAAATACAATTACTAATACAGAAACCAATGTTAACACTAATTCTATTACTAGTACAAAAACTGACAGTGATACTAATGCAAATATTAGCACTACTGTAGTTATAAATAAAGACAATAACACTAAAGTTATTACAACTGGAGGTACAACGGTTGCTGTTTCAAATGGCACGAAAACGAATGCTAAAGCATCTAGCCCTCTCGTAATTGTAGACGGTGAAGAAATGCCTTCTGGTTTTGATTATAATAGTATTAAACCAACGGATATTGCATCTGTAAATGTATTAACTGGAGTGAACGCAACTGGCCAATATGGCGAGAAAGCTTCAAATGGAGTAATCGAAATTGTAACCAAGAAATAATACATTTCTAATTTTAAACAGAAAAGAAATGCAAAAACTAACCAATAAAGAAGAAGAAATCATGCATATTTTATGGAAGCTGAAAAAGGCTTTTGTAAAAGAAATTCAAGCAGAGATTTTAGAAGATCAGCCGCATTACAACACTTTGTCTACCATTGTTCGTAATCTGGAAGAGAAAGGTTATGTTGCGCACAATGCTTTTGGAAATACACATCAATATTATCCAGCGGTAAGCATTGAAGATTATCGAAATGGCTTCATGAGTACTGCAATAGATAATTATTTTAATAGTTCATACAAAAGCATGGTTTCTTTTTTTGCTAAAGAAGAGAAAATTTCAGCGGATGAACTACGCGAAATCTTAGATATGATCGAAAATCCAAAAGAAGGTAAATAATCAGAATACTATGGAAGCACTTTTCATTTTTATCTTAAAATCAAGCGGGTTATTAGCAATGTTTTATTTTGCTTACATTTTTTTACTTCGTAAAGAGACTTTTTTCAACAGCAGCCGATGGTTTTTAATTGCCGGATTAATTACTTCTGTTATACTGCCTTTTGTAGTTTATACTAAAGTAATATGGATTGAAGCACCTCCTGTGCCCTCTCCTGCTCCGGTAATTACAACTACGGCAAATGTTATAGAAAGCATTCCGACTTCAAATCATGATATAGTTGCTTATAAGCCTCAATATAGACCGACAACCCTAGCCGTTGTTGAGAAAGAAAATTTTGAAATTAATTGGAGTTTGGTTTTAACTGCTGTTTACGGAATTGGCTTTCTGGCTTTTATGATCAAATTTGCTCTTGATTTTTACAGCTTAAATACTGTTTTAAAAGGAAAGAAAATTGAACAGCAAGATGATTTCAAATTTATTGACATCAAAGAAAACATTGCTCCTTTCTCCTACTTTGACTACATTGTATATAACTCATCACTATATACAGCAGCAGAATTAGAGAATATTTTAGAACATGAAAAAGTGCATAGTAATCAAAAGCACACTGTCGATGTTTTGATTTCGAGAATCTTTTGTATCCTATTTTGGTTTAACCCAATTGTGTGGCTTTATAAAAAAGCTATTTTGCAAAACCTCGAATTTATCGCCGACAGTGAGGCTTCTAAGAAAATTGCAGACAAGAAAGCCTATCAGTACACACTTTTAAAAATCACAACGCATGAAACTTGCGTTGCAATCACCAATCATTTTTATCAATCATTAATCAAAAAACGAATTGTCATGTTAAACAAAAATCAATCAAACAAAAGAAATTACTGGAAATATTCGGCAGTAATTCCTGCTCTTGGTGCATTTGTTCTTTTATTCCAAATAAGGACTATTGCGCAAGAAAAAAAACAAAATGAAGCTGCAGTTACGCAAAGAGATACCATCAAAGATTCTGAGGAAACCATCAAAATAACAAAAAACACTACTGACAAGGAACTAAACGAACTTCCTGGGAAATTAAAAACCAACCATAATCTTGATGTTGTAATTTCTGATGTAAAAAGAAATACCAAAGAAGAATTAACCGCGATTCAGATCAATGTAAAATCAGACTCTGGCAAAAAACAGACTATAAAAATCGACGGAGACGAAGCTATCAAAGATTGTGAATTAGCCATTGGAACCGATGAAAATGGAGCAAAATCTATCAACATTAATAGTGACAGAAATTTTAAAGCACCATTAATAATTAGAAACGAAAGGGTTATTGTTAGAAATCACGGAGAATCTGATGTTGTTGCTCCAGTACCTCCAACACCACCAGTATTTCCTACTGGACCACTGCCAGTAGCACCGACAGTAGATATGTCAAAAATGCCTAAGCCTCCTGCTGCTCCAAAAAATCCAAAGGATAAAGTAGCAATGCAGAAGTTTGAAAAAGAAATGGAGGAATTTGAAAAGAAAATGGAAAAATTTCAGCCAAACATTGATGCTATGACTGCTTACGGAGATGCTGTTAGCGAAATTATGTCTAAGCGTGAAGCTATTTATGAGAAAGAAATGGCGAAGTATGAGATTGCAATGGAAAAATTCAATGCTAAAATGGAAAAATTCAACTATGATTTTAAATTTAGCTTTGGAGATGATTCTAAGGACTACGAAAGTAATATGAAGCAATACGAACAAGACATGAAACAGTATGAGCTTGATATGCAACAACATGCGAAGGACATGAAACAACATGCAAAAGACATGAAACAACACGAGAAAGACATGAAACAGCATGAAAAAGATATGAAAGAAATGGAAAAACAAAATAAAAAAGCATAACCGTATCATTTTAAAACATAAAAAAACCAGTGCTCAAACACTGGTTTTTCTTTTTAAATTTGTCATCAATAAAGCAAGATGGATAGAAGCTCCCAAAAAAGCTATGTACCAAGGAAACAGATGCTAACGAAAACCTGATTCTCAAAATTTAAATACTTTATATTTTACTCCCAAAAGACTTTGTTTCAGCAACAAGGTCTTTTTTGTATCTTTGCAGAAACAAATCCACTATGTATAAATTATTAGCCAAACTAAATAAACTACTTTTGCCAAGCTTTACCAAACAAGGTCTAGATATTTCGAAAGCTAAGAAATGGCAAATGGCAATTATTGGTTATCGAGCCTATGTTACAAAAAAAGCTTTAGGCAATTAATTTAGAATACATTTTATTTATCCGGCAGAGGCATATCTTTTTAGGATTCTGCCATACTTTTTATGAAAAACAGAGACATAAGCTTATCTCCTGTTCCAGCAGTATTATTAGCAATTATCAGTGTACAATTCGGAGCCGCGATTGCAAAGACACTTTTCCCAACAATCGGAGCAGCAGGCACAGCATCCATGCGTATTGGCATTTCGGCAATAATTTTATTATTTGCTTATCGAACTAATTTAAGAACTATAACAGCAAAACAATGGAAACTTGTAATTCCTTATGGTTTATCATTAGGAGCTATGAATTTGATCTATTATTTGGCCATAGAAAGAATTCCAATTGGATTAGCAGTAACCCTAGAATTTGTTGGGCCATTAATACTTGCGATAGCAGGTTCTAAACGTTTGGTTGATTATTGCTGGGTATTACTTGCTGCAATCGGTATTTTGTTAATTGCTCCATGGACAAATAACCGTTTAGATCCTATTGGAATTTTATGTGCTCTTTTAGCAGGAGCTTTCTGGAGTGCGTATATTGTTTTAGGAGGCAAAGTCTCTAAAATTATGAATGATGGAGACGCTGTAACTATAGGAATGTTGTTTGCCGCACTTTTAGTTTTGCCTTTTGGTTTACTAGAAAACGGATTAAATAATCTAACACCAAAACTTTTCGGAATGGGCATTGCTCTTGCCCTTTTATCAAGTGCAATTCCGTTTACTTTAGAAATGAAAGCATTGGGTAAACTTCCACCTCGAACTTTTAGTATTTTAATGAGCTTAGAACCAGCGGCAGCTTCTATCTGCGCTTTTATTTTTCTTAAAGAGAGTTTAAATTTCTACGAAATTCTAGCTGTAGTCTGTGTTGTTATCGCTTCTGCAGGAAGCACTTTAACCGCAAAAAAATAGTTTAAAAAAAATCTCAAAACTAAAATTCCAAATTCCAAATTCCACGTTTTACATTGGGATTTGGAATTTTAGTTTTTGAGATTTGGACTTATTTATTTTTTAGGAAGCAAAACAGCATCTACAACATGAATAACACCATTTGACTGATTCACATCTGCAATGGTAACTTTTGCTTTATTACCATTCTCGTCAGTAATATATAAGTCTTTTCCTTTCATCCAAGCTGTGAATGTTCCTCCATTTACTGCTTTGATAGTTGCTTTTCCTTTACCTTCTTTTATTGCTTTTGCAATATCTGAAGCATTCCACTTTCCAGAAACAACATGATAAGTCAAGATGTTTTGAAGCATTTTTTTATTCTCTGGTTTAAGTAGTGTTTCAACGGTTCCTTTTGGCAATTTATTAAAAGCTTGATTTGTTGGAGCAAAAACGGTAAAAGGACCTTTTCCTTCTAAAGTCGTAACTAAATCGGCCGCTTTTACTGCAGCAACCAAAGTCGTGTGATCTTTTGAATTAACGGCATTTTCAATTATGTTTTTATTTGGATACATCGCCGCACCACCAACCATCACCGATTTTTGCGCATTTGATGTAAATGCAAATCCTAAAGCTAAAACTGCAAGAGCTAAAAATTTTCTAGTTTTCATGTTAAATGATTTTTAAGTTATAAGGTCATTTACGGGGATAAAGTTGTTTTGGTTTTCTTTGAAAAAACACTTTTAACCGAAAAATGGTAAATTACCTCTAAAACATTCCTGAAAACAAGCCTTTACAGATCAAGATTTTTTCAGAAAATTACAAGAATACACTAATATTATTTAGATTTTATTATTAAATTTAAAATCAAAACAACATCATCATGAATAATCTTCCAAAAAAAGTTCGAAGTAAAAAGCTAAATTCAAGGGTAGATTTAACAGCAATGGTTAGTGTCTCTTTTTTGCTGATTATATTTTTTATGCTTGTTGGTGAATTATCAAAATCTAAAGGAATGGATCTCGCTTTGCCTGAAAAAGATACATGTAGATGGAGCCATGCATGCATCAAAGCTGATCGGGTCTATACCATATTATTAGACAAAAACGATAAAATAATAACTTATTCTGGAATGTTAGAATTTCCAATGGAGGCGCCAAAGGAATTTAAATCTGGAAAAAATGAAATCCACCAAGAACTGTTTCGTAAAAAGAAAGAAGTTCATATTTATATGGTTTCAGTAGGAAAACCAATGAATGGAGTAATTGTAATAATAAAGCCGAGTAAAAAATCAAACTATGGTAATTTAGTAAATATACTCGATCTAATGAAAGTTGCTAATATTGAAACGTATTCAATAGTTGATGAATTTAGTGCAGCAGAATCAAAATTATTAGCTTCAAATTAATAACTAAGTCTTATGAAAAACCTACCTAAAAAAGTCAGAAGCAGAAAGTTAAATTCAAGAGTTGATTTAACGGCAATGGTCAGCGTTTCTTTTTTGCTGATTATATTTTTTATGGTTGTTGGGGAATTATCTAAGCCAAAACTTATGGAACTATATTCTGGAAGAGGAGGTTGCGGTCCTGAGCCTGAATGTAATAAATCTGACGAAAATATTGTTTTAACTTTATTGCTTGATAAAAACGACAAAATAATAACTTACCATGGATCACTAGCATTTCCTATACAAGCCCCAAAAGAAGTTAACTATGAGAAAAATGGAATACGAAAAGAACTAATTGAGAAAAATAAAATGGTTTTAGAATATTCAGCAAGACTTGGCAAACCAGGAAGAGGAGTTACAGTCATTATAAAACCAACAGAAAAATCTAATTATGGAAATCTTGTAGATATATTAGATGAGATAAAAATGGCTAATATAACTTCTTATGCAATTGTCCCTCAGTTTACGCCAGAAGAATCAAAATTACTAGCCTCAAATTAATAACTAAGTCTTATGAAAAACCTACCTCAAAAAGTCAGAAGCAGAAAGTTAAGTTCAAGAGTTGATTTAACTGCAATGGTTAGCGTCTCTTTTTTACTGATTATATTTTTTATGGTCACAATAGAGTTGCGAAAAAACAAAGCTATGTATTTAAGTCTACCAGATTATGATGCATATACATGTGTGTGGACAGGTGGCTGCGGAGAAAACCGATCCTATACAATTTTACTAGGGGATGATGATAAATTAGTATCTTATATGGGATTGCTAGAAGTCCCTAAAATTGCTCCAAAAAAATTTGGATATGGAAAGAGCGGAATAAGACAAGAGCTATTAAAACAAAATAAAAAAATGCTTAATTATTCTGCTCAATTAGGAAGACCAGGACAAGGAATGGTAGTTATTATTAAACCTAGCCAAAAAAGCAATTTTAAGAATTTAGTTGACATTTTAGATGAAATGGCAATTGCAGATATAAGTGCATATGTAATTGTAAATGACTTTACACCAGAAGAAGCTAAATTATTAGCATCAAAATAAAAGAAATCATTTTCAAAAAGGTTCGCGACTCTATTTGAATTGACAACCGAAAAACAACTTGAAACAAAAAAAAGTCCCACAGAAATATGGGACTTTTTTTAATTCTTAATAAACTTCATACTTGAGCTTCCTTTATCTGATTTTACTCTTATAAAGTAATTACCAACTCTAAGCTTTGAAATATCAATATTAGAAATTGTTTTTGCGTTTGGAATTGCAATTACTAGTTGTCCTAAAACATCATAAATTTCAAATGACTGTATATCTATATTTTCAGTTTTTGAAATATTTAAAATCTGATTACTCGGATTTGGATACAAAACAAAGTATTTAGAAAAATCAAAATCTTGGGTCGTCAAAGTATTTTTAAATGTAGAAGTTGCTTTGTTGGTTAAAATTGGAAAATTATAATCGAAATAAATATTCGCATCATTAATAAACGAATCTCCAACTTTCAATGTCGGCTTTGTTTTTATTTTAAAAGAGATATATCCATCGTTATTAGCATCATCAAAAGGAAGATTAATATTTTCAAATACAAACTCCACTTTATTTCCTTCTGAAATTTTAGCAACAAAAGGATGACTTGAGCTTGTTGGAATTAAAGTAGAAATATCAAATTTGCTCAAATCAATCATATCCTTCACTACGATGTTTTGTGCTGAATACGTACCTGTATTTTCAAAACGAATCATATAATGAATATACTCGCCTATTAAACTTGATGTAATTACAGAGCCTTCTAAACAAGTTTTATCGTTTGGATCATAAGAACCAACCACAGTCTGATTTAACGTAAAAGTATTATCAAAAGGCGTTTCATCTATATCTGGTGATGAAATTATGGCCGTAAATTTTAAAACATCTCCATTATTAACGGCTGGGATTTCTGTTGGTTTGTTTAATTTTAGCGTTAAAGTAATTTCTTTGCTTTCAAAAGGCCTTAAATTAATAAAATTCCAAGTAATCTGATCACCATTCTGATTACTTGTAGTTGTATTAGAAAATACATAATTTAAGATTTTACTATTAAAATTAAAACTAACAGATCCTGATTTTACTTTATTACCTTTATTTTTAAATACAATTTTATAAGTGGAGTCAAAACCAGGTACAGCATTTGAAATTGGCAACAATGTAATTTCTAAGTCAGAATGATTACCCACAGGTGTAAGGCAAAAGTTTTGTATAAATGGAGTTGTTTGATTAGGAAAACTAACATTAAACTGGCTAGGAGAAACTAAAAAGTAACTTGGATTTTCAATTACAGGGACTACAGAATAATCACCTGGAGATAGAGAAATAGAATAATTTCCAAAAAGATTTGAAATGAATTTTTCTGTAACATTTTTTGTAGATACAACTTTTAACTGAAAGTTAGGATAATCAAAATCAGACAAATCGCATCCATTGTTATCACTATCAAATTTTGCATTACCTTTCATTTCATAATTATCACCACCACGCGAAAATGAACAATAAGAATTGATTACAATCTTACTTTTATCTCCAATATCTACTGCGCGATCTATAGCGTTACCCGTAAAAACATCAAAATTTCTCTTTCCTTCTTCAATACAAACGTATTTTAAGTTTGGATTGTGATCTAAATTAACATTCCAGCCCATTTCCAGTCCATTCTTGAAAAACAATGAAGTCAACTTGTTATATGTACAATCAACTATATTAAGTTTAGTATTTGAAGAAATATCTAATGTAAGCAACTGATTATTTCTACAATTTAAAGTAGACAACTTTTTTAGTTTGCTTAAGTCTAAGCTTTCAATTTTATTCTCGAGACAGAAAAGTCCGTCCAGATTTGATAAATCTTGTAGATTAAGCGTTCTGATCAAATTTCTGTCAAAAGTAAGAATTTCAAGATTTTTAAGTCCAGAAAGATCTATATTTTCTATCTGATTATCATCAAAATATAGATGTTTTAATTTTGATAAATTAGAAACTTTAAGTGATTTTAATTCATTATTAGTACAAATAATTCTTTCAAGTTCTGTTAAATTTGTAAAATCATATGAAGTAAATTTATTATATGCACCATTTATTTCTTTTAGTTTAGATAATCCACTATAATTAAAGGATGAAAGGTTCAGATTATTTGTGAAAGCTAAATTTTCAAGATTAGATAATCCATGTATTTCCAGTGAAAGTAGTTCTTTGTTCTTGTCGCAGGTAAATTTAATAAGATTTGGAAGATCTCTTAGATTTATACTGGTCATTTTACTTTCTTTTATTGTCAAATTTTTCAATGATTTGAAATTTGAAATACCTTCAATAGATAAAAAATCAGTAGATGCTAAATACAAAGAAGTAATATTTGAAATTTCACTCATTTCAATTTCTCCATCATTATTCGCATCAATTTTAATATAATTACCATTATCATCACTTGCTATAGTAGCTCCATAACTTGTAAGTAATAACCACGATTTAAATTTAGGATCAGGAAAATTAATTATTTGAGATTGTAAATGATTAAAAAAGCATAAAGCTATAAGCAAAAAGTAAAGTTTCTTCATATGTGATATTTTCATACAAAAATAACTTTTTGAAGGAATAACACAATTTTTTTTACTAAGATGTCGTAAATCAAAAACTTTTATACAAAAAAAGTCCCACATTACTGTGGGACTTTCTATTTAGAGGAAACTAAGAATTATTTTTTCTCAGTTTTTTCCATTTTAGCTTTTAAAGCAGCTAATACATCATTGTTGTCACCTAAAGTCGCAGCTGGTGCGTTTGTAGATGCAGATGTAGTAGTTTCAGCAGCAGCTTTCACGTTTTTCTCTTCTTCTTCACGGAAGATAGCAGTGTGAGAAGCAACTACTCTTTTGAATTCTTTGTTGAACTCGATTACTTTGAAATCAGCAGTATCACCTTTTTTCAATTTCTTTCCGTCTTCTTTTTCAAGGTGACGAGTAGGAATGAAAGCAACGATATCATCTCCGAATTCTACAGTAGCTCCTTTGTCAACGATTTCAGAAATCTCACCGTTGTGGATAGTTCCTACAGCGAAAGAATCTTCGTATTGATCCCAAGGATTAGCAGTAGTTTGTTTGTGACCTAAAGATAATTTACGTCCTTCAACATCTAATTCTAATACTACAACATCAAGTTTTTCTCCAACATTTACAAACTCAGATGGGTGTTTAATTTTCTTAGTCCAAGAAAGATCAGAAATGTAGATTAATCCATCAATTCCTTCTTCTAATTCTACGAAAATACCAAAGTTTGTGAAGTTTCTAACGATACCTGTATGTTTAGAACCTACTGGGTATTTAGAAGTAATGTCAGTCCATGGATCTTGAGTCAATTGTTTGATACCTAATGACATCTTACGATCTTCTCTGTCAAGAGTTAAGATAACTGCTTCAACAACATCTCCAACTTTCACGAAGTCCTGAGCAGAACGTAAGTGAGTTGACCATGACATTTCAGAAACGTGGATTAAACCTTCAACACCTTCAGCAACTTCGATGAAAGCACCGTAATCAGCGATTACAACTACTTTACCTTTAACTTTATCACCAACAGTTAAGTTAGCATCTAAAGCATCCCATGGGTGAGCGTTTAATTGTTTCAATCCTAATTGAATTCTTGTTTTCTCATCATCGAAATCAAGGATTACAACGTTTAATTTTTGGTCTAATTCAAGAACTTCACTTGGGTGGTTGATTCTGCTCCAAGAAAGGTCAGTAATGTGAATTAATCCGTCAACACCACCTAAGTCAATGAACACACCATAAGAAGTAATGTTTTTAACAACACCTTCTAATACTTGTCCTTTTTGTAATTGACCGATGATTTCTTTTTTCTGTACTTCAATATCAGCCTCGATAAGTGCTTTATGAGATACAACAACATTTTTGAATTCGTGGTTGATTTTTACCACTTTGAATTCCATCATTTTGTTTACATATACATCATAGTCTCTAATTGGCTTAACGTCAATTTGAGATCCAGGTAAGAACGCTTCGATACCGAATACGTCAACAATCATACCTCCTTTAGTTCTACATTTAACAAAACCGTTAACGATTTCTCCAGTTTCATTAGCTGCAATAACTCTATCCCAAGATTTGATAGTACGTGCTTTTCTGTGAGATAATACTAATTGACCTGTTTTATCCTCACGGATGTCGATTAATACTTCTACTTTGTCACCTACTTTTAAGTTTGGGTTGTAACGAAATTCGTTTAAAGAAATAACACCTTCAGATTTAGCATTGATATCAACGATAACGTCTCTATCTGTAATTCTAACTACAACTCCTTCAACTACTTCTTCTTGATCTGTAGCGATGAAAGTTTTTGATACTAGTTCTTCAAACTCTTGTAAGTTTTTTTCATCTACTGCATCGATTCCTTCTTGGAAGTTGTGCCAGTTAAAATTTGCTAAAAACTCTTCTTGTGATTTTGTTTGTTCAGACATGCTGATAAAAAAATTTGTATTCTGTTTTTCTCGAGTTTCTCTATGCGATAGAAAATACAGAAGTTGTTTTACATAAATGGTTGATTCCTAATGGAAACTCTTCTCTGCCAAAAGGACTGCAAAATTAATACATTTTTCTGAATTAACAAAACAAAACCGATATGATTATCAGCCAATTGTTTAAGAAGCAGAACAATTTAGCTTTTTCATCACGTTTAGTCCCGCTATCCGCTACAATCTTTTATGCCTCCCGATAGCTATCGGGACCGCTATAAAAGGATTTCCACTTCTATCGGGGCTAGATTAGGAAGTCTCGTTTTCATTAGAACCTTGAAAAGCGAAACCCGACAGGCTTTAAAAACCTGTCGGGTTTACTATGTGTAACTATCTTTGTCAAAATTCGAAAAAATTATCAAAGATTATTTTTCAATCTTAATGACTCAAATTTTCAATTTCTTTCGGATCATGTTTGTGTTTAAACAAAATGGCAAATGCTATTGCAATAACCAATGCATAAGCCGCAAACGACAACCAGATCGTATGCCAGTCTTTCATTAAAACTGGATTTGCAAAAATTCCGTCTGCAGAAATTGAATTTCCTTGACTTTTTACAAATTCTACCATCTTTTCGTTTGAAGCATCTGTTTGTAAAAATCCAGCTAATTCTGCTGTATTAGCAAATGATTTTGTAAAAAAACGATCAATTGCCCAACCAGAAGTCAAACTTCCTAAAACCGCTCCTACTCCATTGGTCATCATCATAAATAAACCTTGCGCAGAAGAACGAATTTTAGAATCGGTATTGCTTTCTACGAATAAAGAACCCGAAATATTAAAGAAATCAAATGCCATTCCGTAAACGATACAAGAAAGGATAATCATCCATAAACCATTTACAGGATCTCCAAAAGCAAACAATCCGAAACGTAAAACCCACGCCAACATACTAATAAGCATCACTTGTTTGATTCCGAAACGTCTTAAGAAAAACGGAATCGCTAGAATAAACAAAGTCTCAGAAACCTGCGAAATCGACATAATAATAGTCGAATATCTAATTACAAAAGAATCCGCGTATTTTGGAAAATGTTTAAATTCATCTAAAAATACATCTCCATAAGCATTTGTCAATTGAAGCGCTCCTCCTAAAAACATAGAAAAAACAAAAAACAAAGCCATTTTGTAGTTGGCAAACAATTTGAAAGATTCTAGTCCGAAAGTTTCAATCCATGTTGCATTTTCTTTAATCAAACGCTGAGGCTCACATTTTGGCAATGTAAAAGCGTAAAAGCCTAAGATTAAAGCTCCAACTCCAGCAATATAAAATTGATATTCTGTAGCTTTACTTCCACTCAAATTTGTAATCCACATCGCTACAATAAAACCGATTGTTCCCCAAACACGTATTGGCGGAAAATCTTTTACAATGTTCTTGTTATTTAATTTAAGTGAAGTATAAGATATTGAGTTACTTAATGCGATTGTTGGCATATAACAGCACATTGCCAAAAGCATTACAATAATAAAAGTATCTGGCGTTGTAACTTGTGCAATTCCAAATAAAACAGCTGCATATAAAATATGAAGGATTCCATACAATTTTTCAGCGTTTACCCATCTGTCGGCAATAATTCCGGTTAATGTAGGCATAAATAAAGAAGCAATTCCCATGGTTCCAAATACTAAACCAAATTGTGTTCCTTCCCAATTTTTGGTTCCAAACCAATAATTTCCAATTGTTATCAGCCAAGCTCCCCAAACAAAAAATTGAAGAAAGCTCATAAAGATTAACCTGTTTTTAATTCCCATATAGTGAAATTGTCTTTAAAGTAAAAAATGAAGCGGTAAAACTACCATTAAAAATAATATCTACAAAAAATTATATTGTTTTAACAACATCATTTACCAATTCTAAAACAGCGGCAAATTGTTCCTCTTTATTTAAGTAAGAATTATCAATTTCAATTGCATCATCAGCAATTATTAAAGGAGAATCTGCACGGTGAGTATCTATATAATCTCTATCTACAACATTTTTTAAGACTTCTTCATAAGAAACGTTATCACCTTTTTGCTGTAATTCATCAAAACGTCTTTGTGCACGTGTTTCTGCGCTGGCAGTCATAAAGATTTTAAGTTCAGCATTAGGAAAAACCACGGTGCCAATATCACGACCATCCATAACAATAGATTTATTAGTTCCCATTGCCTGCTGCTGTTCTACCAACTTGGCACGAACTTCTGAAACTGCCGCTACAGTGCTAACAAAATTAGAAACTTCGATAGTTCTAATTTGCTTTTCGACATTTTCACCATTCAAATACATTTCTGCAAAGCCCAAATCAGCATTAAACTTAAATTCTAATGTAATATCAGACAAGGCTTCAACCAAAGCTTCTTTTTTAAAGAAATCGGCTCCTATAAGATTATGCTGCATAGCAAAAAAGGCAACCGCACGGTACATTGCCCCTGTATCTACATACACATATTCCAGTTCTTTTGCTAATTGTTTTGCTAAAGTGCTTTTTCCTGTAGATGAAAATCCGTCGATTGCAATGGTAATTTTTTTCAATTTCTTATTTTTAAATTTTTATTCTTTTAAAACCTTTATGTTTTTAATAATAAATACTCATTAAAATATCTGATTTAGAACCATCAATTAATCTTGCTATTCTTTCAAAGTATTTTTTATTAACCATAGGGCAGCCATAACTATTGCAAATGTAGCCATCTTTCTCTTCATACGGAACATCATAATAATAATGAAAAACAATATCCCGTTTGAAAGCATTATTATTTGTCTCGTCTAACCCATACAATCTATAAGCCTTTCCAAACTTTCCATAATAATGATTTCCGATAGAATACCTTCCTAATGAAGTGCTTAATGAATTTGGAACATTGCTAAAGAGAAGTTTTCCTTCTTTCCCTGTTTCAGAACCAGATCCATGCGCAACCAAACCTTTGTCTATAATTTTATTTGTATTTAAATTATAAACAAAAAAACGATTCTTCCCTGAAGGAATCTTCATATCTATCAAGAAAACAATTTTATCATTGCATTTTGGATTCTTACGAATTAGCTCTTTAATATCAGCAACATGAGCTTCAATTCTTTTATACTCAGAAGACGATAAATCAACTTTATTTTTATCAGAAACTATAAAATAAACAAATAGAATCGTAAAAACAAGAAGGGATATGATAATTACTTTTTTCATTGAATGATTACTATATAGTTATTTTCCTCTTAATTAAAAAAAGTTTTTGATTCTGTAAAAAAAACTAATTACAATACATAAAACCAAAAAGAATAGTTTTATGCAATTATTGAAAATTTAAGGTTAAACCAAAAAGACTTGTATTTGCCGCGAGAGTATATCTAGAATACGAATAGTTAAATTTTAGTTTATTCATTCTTAAACCAAATCCCAACGAAACTCCAGAAAAATTACGTTGTTCTTCTACCCTTAATTCTTCTCCCCTTCTAAAGTTATACCCGATACGAAAATTGAATGCTTTTTTAGGAAAAAGCTCCACTCCAAATGCAACGTGTCTTAAAGCATTGTTTACAAAAGAAACCTTTTCTGGACTTGTTGTTCCATCTATATTAGTTTCTCCACGATTGGGATTAGAAAAAGAAATATTCCATTGCTGTAAATTTTCTAGCGAAAGATGCCAGCGAATGGGCACATGCTCTAATTCTTGTGAAATACCGGCTACGATTTCAAAAGGAAGATTTTCTTTGATTCCTGAATAAGTCGTAAACTGCGTTCCCATATTTCTAAACACAAGAGCAAAATTCAGATCATTCATTTCATTTACATACAAGAAACCCAAGTCAACAGCACCACCTATCGAATTATAGCTTTCTAGTGACGAAGTAATCAATTTGGCACTTGCGCCAATGTAAAAATCGGTATAAGGAACATTGTAGGCATACCCAAGTGATAATGCGCCTTCGCTTCCTGTAAAATTAGAAGTAGCCTGACCATTTTCGTCATAACCTTCAAATGTACCGTAATTCACATAAGTAACGCCGGCATAAAAAGTCTGAACATGGCGATCATAAGTATAAGCATACGACGCAGTACCATAAGAGGCCTCACCATAATAACTTCCGTAATTTAGTGCTAAATGATTATCCATATCTGCGTTTATTAACGCGGGGTTTGACATGGCCTGATTTATATCATCGTCATATATCGTAATTATATCTCCTCCTAATGCCGCTTGCCTTGGCGACGTAGTAAGATTTAAAAATTGATAAGTGTAACGCCCACCGACCTGTCCGAAAGAAAACGAACAAATTAAGACAGTAAAGAATAAAACAACTTTTGTGAGCATTTGTTTTGGGCGTACGTAATATGGGCATAACGCAACTGCAAATATAAAATTATATCACTCTTAAAATAATGTGAAATAAAAAAAATCCAAATCCCAATCATTAAAATTGGAATTTGGATTTTATATAGTATGATTTAAAATTTTTATTTCAAATCTTTCGCATTTTTAACTTTTTGATCTGTCAAAGCTATTGCTAAAACTTCACTCATTTCTTTTACATAATGAAAAGAAAGACCTTCTAAGTACTCTGCTTTAATTTCATCAATATCACTTTTGTTTTCGTGGCAAAGAATGATTTCTTTAATTCCGGCTCTTTTGGCTGCTAAGATTTTTTCTTTAATACCACCAACCGGAAGTACTTTTCCGCGTAGAGTGATTTCTCCTGTCATTGCCAAGCTTTTCTTTACTTTTTTCTGAGATAAAAGCGAAACTAAAGAAGTAAGCATTGCAATACCGGCACTTGGCCCATCCTTTGGAGTTGCCCCTTCTGGAACATGTAAATGGATATTATATTTCTGAAACAATTCTGTACTAATACCTAATTTCTTAGCATTTGCTTTAATATATTCTAAAGCAATTGTAGCAGATTCTTTCATTACAGTTCCAAGGTTTCCTGTAATAGTTAAAGCTCCTTTACCTTCAGAAATTAAAGATTCGATAAATAAAATATCTCCTCCAACACTTGTCCAAGCTAAACCAGTTACAACGCCAGCAACATCATTATTTTCGTATTTATCACGCTCTAATCTTGGTACTCCTAAAATCGCTACAATATCTTCATCTGTAACTTTTTTGTTGTACTCCTCTTCCATTGCAACAGATTTTGCTGCATTACGAATTACCTGAGCAATTTTAGTCTCTAAATTACGAACACCAGATTCTCTTGTGTAACCTTCAATGATTTTTTCTAATTGCTTTTTGCCAATAGTCAAATCTTTTGCTGTTAAACCGTGAGCTTCTAATTGTTTTGGAAATAAATGTCTTTTTGCAATTTCAACCTTTTCTTCAATAGTGTAGCCTGACATTTTAATTACTTCCATTCTGTCACGCAAAGCTGGTTGAATTGCGGCCATATTATTTGAAGTCGCAATAAACATCACTTTAGATAAATCATATCCCATTTCAAGGAAATTATCATAAAAAGAACTGTTCTGTTCTGGATCTAAAACTTCTAATAAAGCTGAGGACGGATCGCCGCTATTACCATTTGACAGTTTATCAATCTCATCTAAAATAAATACAGGATTTGAAGTTCCTGCCTTTTTCAAACTCTGAATAATACGTCCAGGCATTGCTCCAATATAGGTTTTTCTATGTCCGCGGATTTCAGCTTCATCACGTAAACCTCCTAAAGAAATACGAACATATTCGCGTCCTAAAGCTTCCGCCACAGAACGACCAATAGAAGTTTTACCAACTCCTGGAGGCCCAGTTAAACATATAATTGGCGATTTCATGTCATTTCGCAATTTTAAAACTGCCAAATGCTCAATCATTCTTTTCTTTACTTCATCAAGTCCGAAATGATCTTTATCTAAAACTTTTTGCGCGTGTTTTAAATCGAACTTATCTTTAGAATATTCACCCCAAGGCAACTCTAAAAACAGCTCCAAATAATTACGCTGAATACCAAAATCAGGCGATTGTGGGTTCATGCGACGCATTTTAGACAATTCTTTTTCAAAATGTTTCTGCGTTTTTTCGTCCCATTTTTTAGTTTTCGCCTTCTGCCCCATTTCGTCCATTTCCTCTTCCTGAGAAACACCACCTAATTCTTCTTGAATGGTTTTCATTTGCTGATGAAGGAAATATTCTCTTTGCTGCTGGTCTAAATCAAAACGGACTTTTGATTGAATGTCATTCTTCAATTCTAATTTTTGAAGTTCAACATTCATATAACGTAAAGTTTCTAAAGCGCGCTCTTTTAATCCGTTTATCGATAAAAGACCTTGTTTTTCTTTTACTGATAAATTCATGTTAGAAGACACAAAATTGATTAAAAATGATTGGCTTTCAATGTTTTTAATCGCAAATGTAGCTTCCGAAGGAATGTTTGGACTTTCTTTGATAATTTGAATCGCCAATTCTTTTACTGAATCTAAAATAGCTGTAAACTCAGTATCATTTTCGTCTGGGCGTTCTTCTGCAACTTCTTTAATTGTTGCTGTCATGTACGGATCTTCTAAAACAACTTCGTCAATCTCGAAGCGCTTTTTTCCTTGAAGAATAACTGTTACATTTCCATCAGGCATTTTTAAAACACGTAAAATACGTGCTACAGTCCCTACTTTGTGAATATCATCTTTTGACGGATCTTCATCTTCTTCATTAATTTGAGATACTACACCAATAATTTTTCCTCCAGCGTTAGCATCATTAATTAGTTTAATCGACTTGTCTCTTCCTGCAGAAATCGGAATTACAACTCCTGGAAACAATACAGTATTTCGTAAAGGTAAAATTGGAAGCGAAATAGGCAGTTCCTCATTATTCATTTCCTCCTCGTCTTCTGGCGTCAATAATGGAATTAATTCTGCCTCTGAGTCAAATTCTTGAAGTGACAGATTGTCAATAGTAAGTATTTTATGGTTTGACATAATAAAATATAAGTCGTTTTGTCATTAAAATTGTTATGCTATCTGTAAAAGGAGTATTGCTTATTGAAGGTTTTACTGAAAACAGGTTTCGTTTTTCAATTACAAGATAGGGCATAAAAATAGACAATCATTATGCCAAAAGCAAAAGAAGTCAGTTCTAAAAAATTATATTTTCACTTTCTGTCTAATGAAATTAAAAAAAAATAAAATTAATTTTATAAAAGTGTAACAAATAAAAAAAAGTAAAGTCATTACTAAAAACCAAAAGCCACTACTTGAATACAAACAACCAAAATATCGAAGAACTGATTGCGCTTTGTAAAAACAATAATCAGAAAGCGCAATTTGAAATATACAATCGCTATTGTAAGGCGATGTATAATGTGGCTTTTCGTATTGTAAAAGACGAACATTTTGCACAAGACGTCATGCAAGAAGGTTTCTTAAAAGCTTTTACAAAAATCAATGACTATAAACAAGAAGTGGCTTTTGGAGCATGGTTAAAAAAAATAATCATCAATTATAGCATCGATTTTTACAAAAAAAACAACTCTTTTCAAGTAGAAGACTTAAGCAAACAGCTTTATAAAATCGAAGAAAATGATGGAATTGTTTCTGAAAATATTGACTTAAACTCTCTAAAAGTAAAACAGGTTTTGGATACCATTCTACAGATGAAAGATAATTACAGAATGGTGCTGACACTTTTTTATATAGAAGGTTATGATCAGGAAGAAATCTGCGAAATTTTAAACATCACATACGCAAATTGCAGAACAACCTTAAGTAGAGCCAAAGATAGTTTGAGAAAAAAATTGGAAGAAATATAAAATGAATTGGAATTATGAAAAATGAAAAAGACAATTTAGACGAATTATTCAACAGATTTGAAAACCAATGGGATGTTCAGGAATTAAATACTGACCATCAAATGGATTTTCTTAAAAAACTAAACAAAAAGGAACCTAAGAAAAGATATTGGTTTGTGACTGCTATTGCCGCCTCGATTGTATTGATGCTTGGAGTATCTCTTTTTTATAAAAATGAAAAACCAAAAGAATTCAAATTTGCTTCTAAAGAAACTAAACGCACCGATTCTATTTTCAACATTCTAATTGACAACGAACTGGTTAAACTGAAAGAGAAAAACTCGCCAGAAAATCAGCAGATTATTGATGATGCAATGAAACAGATGAAAACTTTTGACGCTGATTATCAGAAAATCATAAATGAACTGCAAAAAAATGGAGAAAATAAACAAATTATTTATGCCATGATTAGCAATCTCCAAACGCGTATTTCTTTTTTACAAACCGTTCTAAAAAGAATTGAAGACAACGAAAAACTAAAAAACACCTCTAATGAAAAAACACTATAACTTACTAATCTTGCTTCTTTTGATTCCTTTTCTCGGGTTTTCAAATGATGACACTTTTATAACTAAACAAAAAAACATTAAAAAAACGTATATCGTAAATTCAAATGCAGGAATCGATATCGATAACAAATACGGAAGCATTACTGTAACAACTTGGGACGAAGATAAAATTGATCTTGACATTACTATAAAAGTTAATGGCCCAAATGAAAATTGGGTAAACGAACGCTTGAACAGTATAGATGTAAATATTACAGCCCTTAAAAGCATGGTTACAGCTGTAACATCGTTAGGAAGTTCTAGCCTAAAAAGCAAAGGAAGCAATAATAGTTTTGAGATTAACTATGTTGTTAAAATTCCTAAAAACGGAACGATAAAACTGGCTAATAAATATGGTAATATTTCGATTCCAAGTGCCGAATCTTCGACTGATATAGATTGCAAATACGGAAAAGTTACTTTAGGAAAACTAAACGGGTCTAGCAATCAAATTTCCATTCAATATTGCCAAAATTCAAGTATAGATTATATAAAAGCAGGAAATATTGATGCTAGATATTCAAATCTTAAAATTAATGATTCTGGAAACCTAAATATTAATGCAAACTATACAGATATCAATCTAAATGACGGTCAAAACATTAAAGCTGATTGTAGTTATGGCACATTTAAATTTCAAAAAATCAATTCTTTAAGCGGTTCAGGAAATTATCTTACATTTATTATCGGAGAAGTTTCAAGCAACTTTAGTTACGATACCAATTACAGTAAAATCAATATTGGAACAGTATCAGAAAAGGCCGGAAATATTGCAATAAACTCTGGATATACAGATATTACAATCGGTTATGTGCCAAATTATGCTTTTGATTTTGATATATCAGGAAGATATACAAACATCAAACATGATAATTCTTTAGAACTTTCTGTTACTGAAATCAAAAGCAATAGCAAAAGAATTGCTGGTTTCTACAAGAAGAAAGGCCAAAACAAAATCAACATCACATCCAACTACGGAAATATTTCGCTAACAAAAAATTAATCATCTAAAAATCAAAAACAATGAAAAAATCATTCTTACTATTAGCATTTGCAGTACTTTCTTTTAATGGTATTGTCGATGCACAAAACAAACTTCAAGGAAACGGAAAAGTAGTTACAGAAACCAGAACTACTGGAGATTATGACGGCATTAAAATAGCAGGATCTTTTGATGTGGACTTGGTATCTGGAAAAGAAGGAAAAATCACTCTAAAGGGAGAAGAAAACTTATTAGCTGTTATCAAGGTTGAAGTTGAAGACAACTCTCTAAAAGTTTATGTTGAAAAAGGTACTCAAATCCGTACAAGTAATGGTAAAATTCAAGTTACAGTCCCATTTGATAAAATATCTGAATTAAGTTTATCTGGTTCAGGCGATATTCAGTCAAAAGACGTAATTAAAAATGATAACCTTGCAGTAAAATTATCTGGTTCAGGAAATTTCAATTTGCCAGTTGACACAAATAACTTAGAATTACATGTAAGCGGGTCTGGAAATATTAATTTAAAAGGAACTGCCGATAAACTTACAACCAAACTTTCTGGTTCTGGTGACATTGACGCTTCGAACTTAAAATCTAAAGTTGTAGAAGCAAATGTTTCTGGTTCAGGAAACAGCAAAGTAACTTGTGCTGAAAGTATAACTGCAAGAGTTGCTGGTTCTGGAAATATAAAATATATAGGAAATCCTGAGAAAAGAGATGTAAAAGTTTCTGGATCTGGAACTATTACAAAAGGTTAATTTTCTAAAAAAATATCACGAATTACAAAAATAATCATCAATCAAACAATCAATTGCAATTCGTGATATTTGTTATTACAAAAGGCGTTTCATTAATTTGAAACGTCTTTTGTATGCACTCTTCTTAAAAGGAAAATAGACGTAATAAAGAAAATTGCCAAAATAACAATCGCTGCACGTGGGCTTCCGGTAATCTGGTCTATAATTCCATAAACGCACATCCCTATTACGATTCCGATTTTTTCAGCTACATCATAAAAACTAAAGAATGATGCCGTGTCTTCTGTTTCTGGTAATAGTTTTGAATACGTAGAACGTGATAATGCCTGAATTCCTCCCATTACAAATCCTGCCACAGTAGCCATCACATAAAAATGTGTTGGTAATGTTATGAAATAAGCCAAAGCACAAAATACAGCCCAAATACCATTAATAAAAATCAAAGTGGGAACATTACCCCATTTCGCTGAAGCTCTTGAAGTAAGCAGAGCACCAAAAACAGCTACTATTTGAATTAATAAAATACAAATTATTAAACCTATTGTACTTTCTTCTTTTGAAGACCATTGAATTTCCTGTGCTCCAAAATAGGTTGCTACAAGCATTACAGTTTGAACTGCCATACTAGAAACAAAGAAACCTCCTAAATAACGCTTTAAAGGAATATTTTCTTGTAATAATGCCCAAACCTTTTTTAATTCTTTAAAACCATTAAACACAACAGCTTTTGTTAGTTTCTGTCCTGTTTCTTTACTTCCTTTTGGCAAATAATAATAAGTATATTGGCTAAATAAAATCCACCAAACTCCTACCATCACAAAAGAATAACGCATAGCGTCCATTCTTGCAGTATCATTTTCAGCTCCCATTATCATCCATAAATTGATACCCAACAAAAGAACACTCCCTATATATCCTAAAGAATATCCTTTTGCGCTAATTCTGTCCTGTTGTTCCTCAAAAGCAATATCTGGCAAGTATGAATTATAAAAAACCAAACTTCCCCAGTATCCTAACAATCCTAGAAAATAAAATGCTAATCCGACATAAATATTTTCAAGATCAAACCAATACAACCCCATACAGGACAAGGCTCCCATATAGCAGAAAAATTTCATAAAGGATTTTTTATTTCCAACATAATCGGCAATTCCAGACAATAATGGTGAAATGAACGAAACTACCAAAAACGCAGCTGCAGTAATAAAACTAATTAAAGCAGAGTTTTTAAGATGCATTCCGAAAACATCAATGTAATGGTCGCGATCACTGAATAAAGCTTCGTAAAAAATTGGAAATACGGCCGATGCAATTGTCAAAGTATAAACTGAATTTGCCCAGTCATAAAATGCCCAAGCGTTTAAAAGCTTCTTATCTCCTTTTTGTAGGTTTTTCATAGAAATGGTTTTGTTAATAGGCTACGAATTTATCCATTTTTTGCGATAAACAAATAGAATTTATTCAAATGATACATTATTAAATCATGAAGTGTATTAAAATAAAAAAAGCTACTCCTAAGAATAGCTTTACAATATATTTTTTATATATTATTTTATCGTTCCAACCTTTAGAGCAATAGCTTTTGCCTCCGGAATTAATGCTTTAATATTAGCAATCCTTGTAGCATCAGACGGGTGTGTGCTCATGAATTCTGGTGTACCTGATCCTCCAGATTTAGCAGCCATTCTGCTCCAGAAAGCAACAGCATCATCTGGATTGTAACCAGCAATTGCCATTAAAGTTAAACCAATTTTATCAGCTTCACTTTCGTTGCTTCTGCTAAATGGAAGCATTACTCCAACTTCAGAACCAATTCCGTACGCCTGTGCAAATATTTGCTGTGTCGCTTCAGATTTTCCGCTTGTTGCTGCTCCTAAAGCTGCTCCACCAATTTGTTGTAATTGTGCTGCAGACATTCTTTGCGCTCCGTGATTTGCCAAAGCATGCGAAACTTCGTGCCCCATTACGGTTGCCAAACCTGATTCATTTTGAGTAACGGGAAGAATTCCTGAATAAACAACAATTTTTCCTCCAGGAAGGCACCAAGCATTTACCTCTTTATTATCAACCAATTTATACTCCCAGCGATAATCTTTCAAGTATTGCGTCTGACCTAAATAATTCAAATATTTTTCGGCAGCTGCCTTTATCTTAAACCCTACAGTTTCTACCAGTTTTGCATCTGCTGTTCCTGTAATAACTTTGTTCTCTGTTAAGAACTGGCTATATTGCTGAAACGAAGATGGAAATAATTCGCTATTCGAAACAAAATTCAAATTTTGTTTACCAGTAATTGGATTGGTTGCACAAGCTATCATAAATGCTCCAAAAAAACCTAAAAACACATATTTTTTCATAATTCACGCTATTTTTATAACAAAAATACGATTAAAAAAGATATAATGTTTTACAGAATAATTCAAAAAAATATCAAAATTTGATTACTCGCCAATAATATGCAGCTCATTAAACTCTTTATCAATTAGTAAGAAATTATTTTGTTGGAAACTAATTTTATCAAATTCTACTTTTTCGTTGTCTATTTCTATTTCAGAAACTTTAAACGGCAAACCGATAAGATTAATTTTGTACTTACTGTAAGGAGTGTCATATTTCCCTTCTTTATGAAGCTGGATAATCAGTTCTTTTTCTTTTCCAATATTTCTTAAAGATAAATAGCTATAACGTCCTTTTTTATAATCGTAGCCATCTTGAGCATCTTCATAAACTGCCGACTGCTCTTTGCCATTTTTATAGTAAACATCAAGTGTTAGTTCATCAAAATCTAATTGACCCACATACTGTTGAACTGGATATTTTGGAATAATTGCTCCCGCTTTTACGAAAACCGGAATTTCATCAAATTTAGTATCAATCCAAATTTCTCTTCCGCCAACAAAAAGCTCATTTGTCCAATAGCTATACCATTCTCCTCTAGGAATATACATACGTCTACCTACAGCATTAGGTTCAAGTATCGGACAGACTAAAATCTGATTTCCAAAGATAAATTCATCATTGCGATAATGCGTTTGCGTATCATCCTGATCAAAGTAAACCAATGGTTTCAGCATCGGAATTCCTTCTTCTATATATTGCCAAAACATTGTATATAAATAAGGTAATAATTGATAACGAAGGCTCACAAATTTTCTTGTAATGTTAATGACTTCTTCGTCAAATGCCCAAGGTTCTTGATTTCCGTGATCTCCAGAAGAATGCGTTCTACAAAATGGATGAAAAACACCTAATTGAATCCAGCGTGCATATAATTCACCTGTTGGCTGTTCTGCGAAACCACCGATATCAGAACCTGTGAATCCCATTCCTGAAATTGACATTCTCTGCACCTGAATATTAGCAAGCCACAAATGTTCCCACGTTGCAACGTTATCTCCTGTCCAAGAAGATGTATAACGCTGTGCACCCGAATAAGCTGATCTTGTAATTACAAACGGACGTTTTGGATAAGCAAATCGTTTTACTCCATGATAAGTTGCCCTTGCCATTTGTGTTCCGTAAATATTATGCGCTTTTCTATGACTGCACGGATTTCCATCATAAAAGTGACGAACATCCATTGGAAATGTTTTATTTGGAACCTCCATTACGGCAGGTTCATTCATATCATTCCAAACACCTTTTACTCCTATATCAGCAACTAATTCTTTAAATAACCCTGCCCACCATTCTCTAACTACGGGATTTGTATAATCAGGAAAATTACATTCTCCTGGCCAAACTTTTCCTTTCATATAAGGTCCATCTGCCCTTTTACAGAAATAATCTTTTTCTAAAGCTTCTTTATAAACCCAATAATCTTTATCAATTTTAATTCCCGGATCAATAATTACGACTGTTTTGAAACCGTCCTCGGCCAATTCAGCGACCATTTTTTTCGGGTCAGGAAAATAGTTTTTATTCCAAGTAAAACATCGAAACCCTTCCATATAATCAATGTCCAGATAAATAGCATCACATGGAATTTGAAGTTCTCTAAATTTTGAGGTTATTTCTTTCACTTTACTTTCAGGATAATAGCTCCATTTACACTGGTGATATCCTAAAACCCAAAGTGGCGGTAATTCTGGTTTTCCTGTTAAATCTGTATAAGTGGTTACAACATCCTGCATTTGAGGCCCGTAAATGAAATAATAATTCATCTCTCCACCTTCTGCCCAAAAACTCGTAACGTTTCTTCTTTCTTGACAAAAGTCGAAGAAAGTTCTAAAAGTGTTATCAAAGAAAACACCATAGGATTGTTTATTATGAAGACCAATATAGAATGGAACAACTTTGTAAAGCGGATCCTGATCTTTCTGGTAAGCATATTGGTCTGTAGCAAAATTTTCTACTCTTTTGCCTTTAAGATTCATTTGAGTCGCTTTATCTCCAAGACCATAATAACATTCTCCGTCTTTAGAGAATTTACTCATTTTTACGATATTTCCGCCATATTCATAGCTTTCTTCCCAATGAAAACCAAGTTCGTCTTCTAGAATTAGAAAATCGTTTAAATCATAAATAGAAAGACGAAGATCTGATTTTTGGATTTTACATTTTACTTTACTAGTTCTAATCTGGAAATATGTTTCTTCTTCAGTAAGTTCCAAAAAATTATAGCCATGAAGCTGTGTTTTATCAATTGCATACGAGAAATCGTTACTAAAATAACCTTTTGTCGTAAAACGAAATCGGATTAAACTATCACGAAGAATTGTGACTTTTAAAATTACTTTGTTATCCGTATTAAAGAAAATTGAATCTCCTTCATGTTCATAAGAGACAATTTTTGATGGATATAAATCGCCTTTGTATTCTAATGATGTGTTTGTAATCATATCTCCAATGAATTAATTTATAACTTTTCTTTACTATCAAACATACAAAAAAAGTTGGTAACACCCTATGAATAAAAGGTTTATTAACGAAAACGTTTTTTCTGATTGCCTTTCAAATTACAAAACAAAAAATCAACAATATGATAATTTTGAAACGATAAAATGACAAAATCTCATTAGAGAAAAATGACTCTAGAATTTATTAAATTAAAGAATATACTGTGACACTTAAAGGCGGTAATATTAATTCTGCAGAAAAATCTCTTCCATCATAAGAAATAGATTCAGCTTTCAATGATTTAGAATTTCCAACACCACTTCCACCATATATAGTGGCATCACTGTTAAAGATTTCTTGCAACTTGCCTTTTTTAGGAATACCAATTCTATAGTTTTCTCTTAGCACTTCAGTAAAATTACAGACAACAATTAGATTCTCATCCGGATTATTCCCTTTTCGGATATAGGATAAAATAGCATTTTGATGATCGGAATAATTAATCCATTCAAAACCATCTCCTCTAAATTGTTTTTCGTACAATGCGGGTTGCGATTTATACAATTGATTCAAATCTGTAATCAACCTTTTTATTCCAGAATGGAAATCATATTGCAACAAATGCCAGTCCAAACTTTGTTCAAAGTTCCATTCACTAGTCTGCCCAAATTCGGCTCCCATAAACAGTAATTTTGTTCCGGAGTGCGTAAACATATATCCATACAATAATCTCAAGTTTGCAAAACGTTGCCATTCGTCACCAGGCATTTTATAAATAAGAGATTTTTTGCCATAAACCACTTCGTCATGTGAAAACGGAAGCATGAAATTTTCAGTAAACGCGTATGTCATCGAAAAAGTCAATTCATTTTGATGGTATTTTCTATAAACCGTTTCTTTTTGAAAGTATTTTAAAGTGTCATGCATCCATCCCATCATCCATTTCATTCCAAAACCTAAACCGCCAACAGAAGTTGGTCTTGAAACCATCGGAAAAGAAGTACTTTCTTCCGCAATAGTCTGAATTCCATTAAAATTAGAATAGATTACTTCATTAAACTCTTTAAGAAAGCTAATAGAATCCAAATTTTCTCTTCCGCCAAAAATATTAGCTTCCCACTCGCCCTCTTTTCGAGAATAATCCAAATAAAGCATAGAAGCTACAGCATCAACTCTGAGTCCATCGATATGATAATTTTGAAGCCAAAAAACAGCATTGCTTATTAGAAAAGCACGAACTTCATTTCTTCCATAATTAAAAACCAAACTCTTCCAATCTGGATGATACCCTTTTCTGCGATCTGGATGTTCGTACAAATGCGATCCATCAAAATAACCTAAGCCATGTCCATCATCAGGAAAATGTGACGGCACCCAATCAAGGATAACTCCAATTCCCTCCTGATGTAATTTATCCACCAAAACCATAAAATCTTGCGGTTTACCAAAGCGTGAAGTCGGCGCAAAATATCCTGTTAATTGATAACCCCAAGAAGGATCATAAGGATATTCCATAATAGGCATAAATTCAACATGTGTAAAACCTGTCTCTTTTACATACTTAACTAAATCTTCGGCAAGTTCCAGATAAGTCAAAAAGCGATTATGATCTGCTCTTTTCCAAGATCCTAAATGCACTTCGTAAACCGAATATGGTTTATCCAATGCATTATAATCCTGACGATTTTGCATCCAATTTTGGTCTTTCCATGTATAATCCAGATCCCAAATTACAGAAGCAGTATGAGGCGGTTTTTCACAATAAAGCGCAAATGGATCTGCTTTTTCAGTAGTTACACCATTTATATTTGACTGAATTTTATATTTATACAATGCGCCTTTGGAAATATCAGGAATAAAACCTTCCCAAATTCCAGAAGAATCCCAACGGACATTTAAGAGATGTTCTCCTTCTGTCCAATAATTAAAATCTCCAACAACAGAAACAGATTGAGCCGTTGGAGCCCAAACTGCAAAATAAACACCTTTAACTCCGTTTACTTCAATTAAATGAGCTCCTAATTTTTCATATAATTTAAAGTGTTTTCCAGCCTTAAATAAATCAATATCAAAGTCGGTAAATAGAGAATGTGCGATTACTTTTGTCATGTTTGGTTTTTAAGGCAATTATTTAAAAATACTCCCGAAGCCTCGAGATGGGATTTGGTATTTGGAATTTGATTTTTTAAAACTTATAACATTTATTCAATTCTAAAATTATCAGATAATGTTACTCCTTTTTTGACAACAACAATTCCATCTTTTATACTGTATAATTCATTCGTAAAATTGTCTAAATGTTTACCGCCACTAATGTGTACATTATTTCCAATACGAACATTTTTGTCAACTAAAGCATTTTTAATAAAGCAGTTTTCACCTATTCCAACATGAATTTTATTAATACTGCTTTCATGATTTAACTCGTCAAGATCCTGATAAAAATCGTTCCCCATAACGTAGCAATTTTCTAAGACGGTACCTTCACCAATTCTAGAACGAATTCCAATTACAGAACTTTTAATTTCTTTGGCATTAATAATACAGCCTTCAGAAATTAAGGATTGATTGATAATCGAATTTCTAAATTTAGAAGGTGGGAGTAATCTTGGTCGAGTGAAAATTTTATTTTCGTTATCAAACAAGTTAAATTCTGGAATATCTGCAGTTAAACCAATATTTGCCTCAAAAAAAGATTCAATATTTCCGATATCTGTCCAATATCCTTCATATTGATAACTTAAGATTTTATGTTTTCCAACAGATTGTGGAATAATTTCTTTACCGAAATCTTTAGTTTCCTGATCTGCCATTAATTCTTCCAATAATGATTTATTGAAAATATAAATTCCCATTGAAGCCAGGTATTTTTTTCCCTTTTCCTGCATTTGTTCGCTTACCTCAGATTCCCATTCTGGCAACAATGAAGCATTCGGTTTTTCTATAAAAGCATGAATATTATTTTCGTGATCCGTTTTAAGGATTCCAAATTCTGGAGCATCTTTAGCATTTACAGGTAAAGTTGCTATAGAAATTTCTGCATCGGCTGCAATGTGCGCTTCTAGCATTTCGTTAAAATCCATTTGATATAATTGATCTCCTGACAGAATTAAAGCGTGATCAAAATCGTGCTTCAAAAAATGTGACATACATTGTCTTACGGCATCAGCTGTTCCCTGAAACCAAGTTGGATTGTCTGGGGTTTGTTCAGCTGCCAAAATATCAACAAAAGACTGGCTAAAAATGCTAAAATTGAAAGTGTTTTTGATATGAGCATTCAAAGACGCAGAATTAAATTGTGTCAAAACAAATATTTTAAAAATATCAGAATTGATACAATTCGAAATTGGAATATCAACTAAACGATATTTTCCTCCAATCGGAACCGCCGGTTTTGATCTAGTTTCTGTTAATGGAAATAAACGTGAACCTTGTCCACCTCCTAAAATAATGGCAACTACATTTTTCTTTTTAAATTTCATTTTGCTGAATTATTAAGTTGTATATTTCGATATATTCTTGGCAAACACTTTCCCAGGAATGATCTGCTGTCATTCCTCTTTTTAAAACTTTATTGAAATTTATTTTATCCTCATACAACCTAACCGCACGGTTTATTGAATAGCATATATCAGCCACAGAAGCTTGATCATGACAAACTCCGTTTCCTTCGTCTCCAAAATCAATAACCGTATCTCGCAATCCACCTGTTCTTCTCACTATCGGAATTGTTCCATAACGCATCGCGTACATCTGATTCAAACCACAAGGTTCAACTCTTGAAGGCATTAAAATATAATCTGAACCTGCGTAAATCAGATGTGCTAATTCTTCATTATAACCAATAAATACATTGTAATTTCCTTTGTAATCATTTCGAAGCTGAGTCAATTGCGCTTCTATTTCAGAATTTCCTGAACCTAAAATCAAAATATTAATTTCTTCGAAATGTTCCGATAAAGCCAAAGCCGAAGCATGCGGAAGAAGATCGCCTCCTTTTTCTTCAAACAATCGCCCAATAAAACTAAATAATGGTTTCGAAGAATCTAAATCAAACTCTTCACACAGCTTTTCTTTATTTTTTCGCTTACCTAGTTCAAAATCTTCAATCGAATAATTTTCTGCTATCATTTGATCCTTCAACGGATTCCAAACTTCAATATCAATTCCATTTAAAATTCCTCTTGATTTATTTCGAACAGAATTAAACAGCGGTTCTAATCCATTTGCAGAAATATTTATTTCATTTAAGTAGCTTGGAGAAACTGTAGTCACTGCATCCGCACATTTTATCGCTACCGCAAGAGAATTTATAGAATTACTCCATTCTAAAAATCCTATATGTTTCAAATCAAATTCAGGCAGATAATAGAGTTTATCAAAACCAAACCATCCTTGATAAAGTCCATTATGAATTGTTATAACCGTCTTTACATTTTTTAAAACTTCATACTTGTAAGCGAATTGCAATAAAAACGGAATAACACCTGTATGATGGTCATGACAATTAATAATATCCGGAACTTTGTTACGAGCTATAATCCAATCTAATGTAGCAATTTGAAAAGACAAAAATCTTTCTATATCATCTTCATAACCATAAACATTTGGTCGATCAAATAATTCATTAATTTCTATTAGATACAATTCATAGCCTAATTTATTTGTTGTTTCCTTTAGAACGCTAAAAGGAAAATTAAAGTTTCCTAATTTAACTGTGCCCCAATGAACACATTCAAAATTATTCTCGTGCTTAAACTTAGTATTGTAACAAGGAATTACAACCCTAACATCATGTCCAGCAGATTGCTGATATTTTGGTAACGCACCTACAACATCACCCAAACCACCTACCTTTGCCACAGGGTAGCATTCTGCACTAATATGAAATATTTCCATTTAAGAAATTAATTTACGATTATAATAAGAAGCAATCATTTATATACTACTTTTATGTTTTTTAAATTTAGCAAAAAAACAAGCAAAATCCCTCTTTTAAATAAGTTTTATTGAAATGGCAAAAAAGGCAAACAATCCTACTAAATCATTAAAAATTCCCACGATTATCATAGTTTCTGCGAAAATTTGCGCATTTATATCCACAAAATTGGTTACAAAATTTGCAGCAAAAATCTTCACAACGCCTATAAAGCATAAAGTTCCAAAACGTGAATTGGAAATGGATACCAAAAGCGAGCAAAAGTTAATTTATGTTCCTGCCATCGGTAAGAGTGTAGTGACTTATTTGTACGGAGAAGGTCAACCTAAGATATTACTAGTCCATGGCTGGTCAGGAAGAGGAACTCAGCTTTTTAAAATTGCTGATGAACTTTTAAAATATGGCTATTCAACTGTTAGTTTTGATGCTCCTGCACATGGAAAATCAGAAGGTTCAACAACTATAATGTCTGAATTTATAGCATCTATTCTAGAAATCGAAAAACAATTTGGTCCCTTTGAAATTGCTATAGGACATTCTTTGGGAGGAATGTCGGTTTTGAATTCAATTAAAGATGGACTTCAAGTTAAAAAAGCAATTGTTATTGGAAGTGGTGATATTGTTCAGGATATTTTGGATGAATTTACTTTTAAGCTTGGGTTAAAAAAAGAAATTAGCTATCATCTAAGAAATTATTTCGAAGATATTTATAAAGTTAAAATGGACGATTTTTCAGCTTATAAAGCTGCGCAAAAAGTCAAAATTCCTGTTTTAGTTATGCACGATAAAGATGATCCTGAAGTTCCTGTCAAAGCAGGAATACATATCCATGAAAATCTTGAAAACGGTTCTTTATTTTTAACTGAGGAACTTGGGCATAGAAAAATTTTAGGAAATCAGAATGTCATTAAAAAGATCTTAGATTTTATTAAAAATGCTTAATTTTATTCCTATAAAAGACTAATTATCAATATTTTAAATTTAAAGCGAGATGAATTTATTTAGTGAAGATGAAGATTGGGAAGCTAAATTGAATCCAATTTTAGAAAAATATAAAGGCAAGAAGCATCCGTTAGAATACAAAAACACCTATCAATTGCTTGTTATGGTTATTCTCTCTGCACAAGATTCTGATGCTAATATAAATAAAATAGCACCAAATTTATTTGAGAAATATCCAACATTAAAAAGTATATCACAAACCGATATAGAAACTTTCACATCTCACATTACTAAAGTTCGAAATTATACCACAAAAGCACAATGGCTTCTAGATATTGCAAAAACTATTAAAGAAGACGCAAATATTCCGTTAACGATGTCTGGATTAACAGCGTTGAAAGGTGTAGGAAGAAAATCTGCTAATGTTATACTAAGAGAAACAAATAAACCAGCTGAAGGAATTATTGCAGATTTGCACGTTATACGCGTTGCCCCAAGAATTGGAATAATAAAAGAAAGCAAAGACGGAAATAAAGTGGAAAAAGATTTAATGCAGGTTTTACCAAAAAATATATGGTCAGAAATAGGAATGGCAATTTCTTTTCTAGGAAGAGAAACTTGCCGACCAAAACCAAAATGTATTGAATGTCTTTTAGCAGATATCTGTCTCTATTACCAAACAGAAGTAGTCTAAATTATTTTCTTCTAGTATCAATTAAATAAATAATCTTCCAAGAATCTTTTTCTTTAAACAATGTAAAAGCATTCACTCCAGTGTGACTAAGTTTATCATTTACATAAAATTCATATGGAGTCCAAACATGCGCCATAGCTCCATCAATTTGGATAGAATAACTCAATATTTTTTCCTGGAACTTTAATTTTTCTGGAATTGTTACAATTGATTTGTAAAATTCTTTTGCGCTTTCATTAGTAAGTTTATTTCCGTTAACAGCATTTTCGCTAATCGACTGTAATATCATTTTATCTGCACAAACTAATTTTATCTTTACTGAATCTCTCTGGTGAAATCCTTCAAAAAAAGCCTCAATACATTTTTGAACTTCTTGTTTTTGAGCATTACAAGACAATCCGAAAAGAAAAAGTAAGAAAATAGCGTAAATTTTCATAGTTCTCATAGTTCTAAAATATTAAACATCAAATTGAGAAAAATGATGTTCCAAATGTTTTGCAAACATATTATTCCACTCTTTAGATGATAATTTACCAAATGAAAGGGATTCTTTTCCTTCAAACTCTTTTTCCCCTAATTCTTCAGTTTTTAGAATATATGAAATTAATCTGCTTTTTTCCCGTTCAAAATCACGATCTCCTTTAATAATAAATTGTGGAGCCGTACTAAGGTTTCTTGGATAAGGCGATTCGCTTACTACTTTGCTTTTAGCCAATAGTTTTAGAAGAAGCTTCATTAAAACATTCGGCTTTGGGTGAATATTATCATAAACCATTTCATATGTAACATTACAATGAGCCAACATCTGATCAACAGACATTTTACCCCAAAGTGGCCTAGAATCAGATTTAAGCTGATTCAATCTATTTATAAATTGATCACAATCTTCTTTAAGAAAAACATTTTGCATAGTTTATAAATATTATAATAATAAAGTAAAAATATAAAATTTAGAGTCTGATCTCAATTTAATCCAAAAAAAAACTTCAATTAGCAAAAGCTAATTGAAGTTTTAGTACTCAGAGCGGGACTTGAACCCGCACGAACATTGCTGTTCACTGGATTTTAAGTCCAGCGTGTCTACCAATTTCACCATCCGAGCAATATGTGGTACCTCCAGGGATCGAACCAGGGACACATGGATTTTCAGTCCATTGCTCTACCATCTGAGCTAAGGTACCTTATTTACTTATATTTCTATAAGCAAATGTTAGAATAAAAAACCCCGTTAATGTAAACAGGGTTTTTCAAAAGAAAGGCGACGACATACTCTCCCACAATAATGCAGTACCATCTGCGCAGGCGGGCTTAACTTCTCTGTTCGGGATGGGAAGAGGTGAGCCCCGCCGCAATAACCACCTTAAGAAGTTACAATTGCTTTGGGCAATCTTTTAATTATTAATTA